>CBFHKQ010000001.1:0-122808 GCA_965656435.1 uncultured Pseudosulfitobacter sp.
AGCGCTTTTGTCAGAGGGGCGAAAAGCAGGGCGCAATTGGGTCTTTTTGAAGGGCAACCATGACCGGATGTTTGAATGGTTCATGGAGGATGCGCCCCGTCCAGACCCACATATGATGGTGGAGCTGTCATGGCTGCACCCAAGGCTAGGCGGCGATACCACGATGGCGTCTTATGGTGTGGATGCCGGCCCACGGCGCAGATTGCGGGACGTTCACACCGATGCGCGTGCTGCGGTGCCCGCGGACCATGTCGCCTTTCTGCGTGATCTGCGCTTGTCTTACGAAACCGATGATCTCTTCTTTTGTCATGCGGGTATCCGGCCAAACGTGCCGCTGGATCAACAGGACGAAGAGGACCTGGTGTGGATCCGTCAAGAGTTTCACACCCACACAACGCCACACCCAAAACTGATCGTACATGGGCATACGCCTGTGGACACTGTCATGCATTACGGCAACCGCGTGAACCTAGATACTGGCGCTGGCTACGGCAAACCGCTGAGCGCTGCCGTTTTTGACCAAGACGGTGTGTGGCACCTGACCCCTGCGGGGCGCGAGGTATTGTCACCGGCATAACGGTCACAATGCTCGTGACAGCGCGTCTAATGGTAAAGAGCCGATGGATCAGGGCTGGTACCGCGCGAACGGGCACGGCATATATTTCCCAAACGGAGGAGATATCATGCAAGACATCGTGATTTTGGACGGCGCGCGTACGGCAATCGGCACATTTGGCGGCGCTTTGGCAGGCACAACACCTATCGATTTGGGCACAACCGCTGCAAAGGCCGCGCTAAGCCGCGCCAGCGTTGAAGGCGGACAAATTGGCCATGTCGCCTTCGGCCATGTGATTAACACTGAGCCACGCGATATGTACCTCAGCCGCGTTGCTGCGATGAGCGCGGGCATCCCCGATTCCACACCTGCGATGAACGTGAACCGGCTGTGCGGTTCTGGCGTTCAGGCAATCGTTTCGGTCATTCAATCGCTCATGCTGGGAGATGCAGAATTTGGCCTCGCCGGTGGCTCCGAAAACATGTCGCGCAGCCCGTTCATCATCCCCGATCAACGCTGGGGCGCGAAAATGGGCGATGTTACAACCCGCGACATGATGCTCGGCGCGCTGAATTGCCCCTTTGGCACAGGGCACATGGGTGTCACTGCTGAAAATGTAGCGGCAGAGCATGATATCAGCCGCACAGCCCAAGACGCTTTTGCCCTTGCCTCGCAGGAACGCGCGGCCCGCGCCATTGCCGAAGGCCGCTTTGCCAGCCAAATCACACCAGTCGAGGTGAAAAAACGCCGCGAAACGATTGCTTTTGATGTCGATGAACACCCCAAAGCCACGAGCATGGAAGCCCTCGCCGGTCTGCGCACCGTGTTCCAAAAAGACGGAACAGTAACAGCGGGGAATGCCTCCGGCATCAATGATGGCGCCGCTGCCGTTGTGCTTGCTACCGCTGAGGCCGCCGAAAAAGCAGGCCTCAAGCCTCGCGCCCGCGTCTTGGGCTATGCTCATGCCGGCGTGCGCCCTGAGGTGATGGGGATCGGACCGGTACCCGCTGTACAAAACCTGATGGCGCGTACAGGCCTGCGCGCAGAGGATTTTGACGTCATCGAAAGCAATGAAGCTTTTGCCGCCCAAGCCCTCGCAGTTTCCAAAGACCTCGGGTTTGATCCGGAAAAAGTGAACCCCAACGGCGGCGCGATTGCGCTTGGGCACCCGGTTGGAGCCACGGGGGCCATCATCACGGTAAAAGCGCTGTACGAATTGGAGCGTATTGGCGGCAAACGTGCGCTGATCACAATGTGCATCGGTGGTGGCCAAGGCATTGCGCTGGCCATCGAACGCCTCGCTTAAAACATTGCGGCGGAGGCAACACGCCTCCGTCCCACCCTTTGGGCAGACTGCTAGGCCAGCACGTCTATAACAGCAGCCAACGCGCTGCCAATCACGATCCCTACGAAAAATGCCAAGGTGATCCACCGCTTAAAGGGCCGTTTCGGCTCCGGTGTTGGATTGCCCTGCTTGATCAAAGCGGCCTCAACCAAGGCCGGCAAACGCGGACCAAAACGCGTCAGAACAAGCGCTGTTTTTCCCAAATCCGCTAAGATCGCGCGGGGGCCCACAGATTTGCTAATGTAGCCGGTCACAACTGGGCTCGCGACCTGCCAGATGTTGATATGCGGATTAAGAGACCGTGCGACCCCTTCGACCACAACCATGGTGCGCTGCAACAAGATAAGCTCGGTGCGGGTTTCCATGCCGAAACGCTCGGTCACCTCGAACAGATACGACAACAGACGCGCCATTGAGATGCGCGTTGCGTCCATGCCAAAGATCGGCTCTCCTACAGCGCGCAATGCGCGGGCGAATTCGTCTACATCTTTGTCCGCAGGGACGTAGCCCGCTTCGAAATGAACCTCTGCCACCCGCTTGTAATCCTTGCGGATAAAGCCAAACAGGATTTCGGCATAGACGCGGCGGGTGTACTCATCGATATGCCCCATGATGCCAAAATCATAGGCGATGATATCCCCATTGGCGCCCACCTTGAGGTTACCTTGGTGCATATCCGCATGGAAATAACCATCACGCAGTGCATGGTTCAAAAAGAGTGTCAGCACACGGTTCGACAGCGCCACTCGGTCGTGACCCGCAGCATCAATGGCGTCGTTATCGCCCATCGGCGCCCCATCGACCCAAGATAGGGTCATAACGCGACGGCCGGAATATTCCCACTTGATATCCGGCAGGGAAAAGCCTTCGTCCTTGGCCGTGTTGGCCGCAAACTCAGAGGCAGCACTGCTTTCAAGGCGCAGGTCCAACTCGCCCTGCACCACGCCATCAAAATGTTCAATCACGTCCATCGGACGCAACCGGCGCGCACCGGGGGCAAATATCTCAACCATGCGCGCGGCAAGATAGAAGGCGTCCACATCCTTGGAAAAGGCGCGTTCAATACCGGGGCGCAGTACCTTGACCGCGACCTCAGCACCGCCATCCTGCAAGCGCGCTTTGTGTACCTGAGCAATCGAGGCCGCAGCAACAGGCTCGCTAAACTCTGAAAATACCTCATCCACCGGCACGCGCAGCTCTTGGGCAACGGCGGCTTTGGCGGCCTCAATGCTGAACGGTGGCAGCTTGTCTTGAAGTACGCGCAACTGCACCGCCAGCTCATCGCCCACCACATCGGGGCGGGTGGACAAAACCTGCCCAAACTTGATGTAGGCAGGTCCTAAGGCAGTCAGCGCACGGGTAGCAGGCGGCATGCTTGGGTCGCCTTTATAGCCCAACCACATAAAGGGTTTGCCCAGCGCTTTGGCCACGAAACGCAGAAGCGGCGGCGCCTCAAAGGCGTCCAAAACGACGTTCATAGCGCCGGTGCGTTCAAGCGTGGCCCCAGTCCGGATCAACCGCCAAATATTGTGTGGTCCACGCATGTTATAACTTCCAACCGGAATGAAGCGCCGCAATGCCCATGGTCAGGTTGCGGTATTTGGCCTGCTCGAACCCTGCCGCACGAACCATGCCGAGAAAGGTTTCCTGATCTGGAAAATTCCGGATCGATTCGACCAGATACTGATAACTGTCACGGTCCCCTGCAATCAGCTTGCCCAAAGGCGGGATGACGTTGAACGAATAAAGATCATAGGCCTTTTGCATCATCGGGTTGGGCAGTTGACTAAATTCCAGCACCATCAACCGACCGCCGGGCTTGAGCACGCGGAACGCTTCGTTGAGCGCCTCTTGGGGACGGGTCACGTTCCGGATGCCAAAGGAGATCGTGTAGACATCAAAGCTGTTGTCAGCAAAAGGCAGCGCCATCGCATCGCCCACGACCCAATCAAGGCTGTCGGCCATCTCGGCCGCTTCAGCGCGCTTGCGCCCTTCAATCAACATCGGCTCTGTCAGGTCAAGAACGGTAGCATGGCCATGGCCCGCGCGGCCCAAAAATTTAAACGACACGTCGCCCGTGCCGCCTGCAACATCCAACAAGCGTTGCCCTGCGCGCGGAGCAAGCCAATCCATCATCGCCTCTTTCCAGACGCGGTGGATGCCAACGCTCATGACGTCGTTCATAATATCATATTTAGAAGCAACGGAGTTAAACACACCCTGCACGCGGCCGGCCTTCTCACCCTCTGGCACTGTCTCAAATCCGAAGTGTGTGGTCTTGTCGGTCATGTGGAGGCGCCTTCATGTTGCTAACTGGGCAATATAGCCTCACATAGATAGGAGCAAACCACCAATTGCCGCATGGCGAAAATGAAGGCGAGAGACAAGTGACCCAGGCGCAGAGATCATCAAAAGCCCGCACAGATGCCTGAGCTGCCCGAGGTTGAAACCGTGCGTCGGGGGTTGCTGCCGTCAATGGAGGGCGCAACCATTCTACGCGCGGACGTGAACAGACCCGATCTGCGCTGGCCGTTCCCCGATCAGATGGCAGAACGTTTGCAAGGCCAGAAGGTTTTGACCCTACGCAGGCGGTCAAAATACCTTCTTCTCGATCTGTCTGGCGGCGAGACACTCCTTATTCATTTGGGAATGTCTGGGCGCATGTTGGTATCGGGCGATCCATTGGGGCAGTTCGTGCATGAGCACCCTGCGCCCGAAAAACACGACCATGTAGTGTTCCACATGGATAACGCCGCTCGGGTAACCTTTAATGATCCGCGCCGTTTCGGGGCGATGGATTTGCTGACAACGGCGACGGCAGACTGTCACAAACTGTTGGCCGTTTTGGGCCCCGAGCCATTGGGAAATGATTTTCACGAACAACACCTCGTGGACGCCTTCGCCCAAAAAAATAGCCCCGTTAAATCCGCTCTGCTTGATCAACGGATCATTTCAGGGTTGGGCAACATCTATGTGTGCGAAGCCCTCTTTCGCGCGGGCATCCACCCGGCGCGCAAAGCGGGCCGGATCAGCGCAAAGCGGGTTGCGTCCTTGGTGCCGATCATCCGAGCGGTGCTGTCAGAGGCGATTGAAGCGGGAGGATCATCTTTGCGCGATTTCAAACAAGCGGATGGCGAGTTGGGTTATTTCCAACACCGATTCGATGTTTATGGACGCGAAGGCGCGCCTTGTCGCAGCGAAAACTGCACTGGTTTCATCCAAAGGATCGTGCAATCCGGGCGCTCTTCATTCTTTTGCCCGAAATGCCAAAGGTGACTTGATCCACGCCCAGCGCGTGATAGTCCTGTCCGCCAGAGCAACAAGCGAAAGCCCCGACATGGCCTTTGAAACGATCATCGTTGACGTAGAAGACCACATTTGCCGCATTACCCTGAACCGACCCGACGCGCTGAACGCCCTCAGCGACGTATTGCTAAACGAATTGGCGCAAGCGGTCACCGAGGCGCAGCAAAACCCCACAGTCCGCTGTTTGATTTTGACCGGTTCGGAGAAGGCATTCGCCGCCGGGGCTGACATCGCCATGATGCGCGATCAAAGCTTTGTTGACGTGTTCATGGGCGATCTCTTCACGCCGCAAACCGAAGCGATCGTACGCGTGCGCAAGCCAATCATCGCGGCGGTCTCCGGCTATGCGCTGGGCGGAGGATGCGAACTGGCCATGATGTGTGATTTCATCATCGCCTCGGATACCGCGAAATTTGGCCAGCCAGAGGTCAACTTAGGCGTTATGGCTGGCATCGGCGGCACCCAACGGTTGGCGCGCTTTGTTGGTAAATCTAAAGCAATGGACATGAACCTGACTGGCCGGTTTATGGACGCCGAAGAAGCCGAGCGCTGCGGCCTCATCAGCCGTGTTGTGCCTTGCAAAAAGCTGATGGAAGAAGCCACAAGTGCCGCCCAGAAGATATCAGAGAAATCGATGGTCTCTGTGATCGCGATTAAAGAGGCGGTGAACCGCGCCTTTGAAACGCCGCTTCAAGAAGGTCTTTTGTTTGAACGGCGCCTCTTCCACTCGCTCTTCGCCAGCGAAGACCAAACCGAAGGTATGACCGCCTTTTTGGAAAAGCGCGAACCGCAGTTCCGGGACAAATAAGCGAGCTCATCGCGGGGCATCGCCAAAACCGTTGACTCGTTGTTCAGACGAGCTTAGAAACACGGCTTCACCACAGTGCTCGCACTGTTTCTTACTACCGCACCAGCTATTGGGACGAGATAATCATGGCAAATACGCCTCAGGCCAAGAAACGGGCCCGTCAAAATGAAACACGTTTCGCGATCAACAAAGCGCGCCGGTCGCGCATCCGGACATTCCTACGCAAAGTCGAAGAGGCAATCGCCTCCGGTGACAAAGCAGCTTCCGAGGCCGCATTGCGCGTCGCACAGCCGGAGCTGATGCGCGGCGTCACAAAAGGTGTGTATCACAAAAACACAGCCTCGCGGAAAATGTCCCGCCTGTCCGCACGGGTTAAAGCGCTGGGCTAAGCCCTGCTAAGAACCATTCGGATCTGTACCAATTTTAACGGCATCGCATTTGCGGTGCCGTTTTTATTTATAGTTTCTAAAATCCCATTAGATTCGTTTCCGTTATTCTCGAGTCAAGATTAAAGGCTTGTTGCTGCACACCAGTTGAACTTGGTACCACTGTGCGTGCGACTCGCAGTCGCGATGGGGGACAGATCAAACGGTCCAGTGCGGGGGATGCACGGCGTGACCAGTTTGAGCATCAAAGACCTGTAGGTCCTAAGGTGTGCGTGGATAACGACTAAGTCGAACCACCTGTCATCGGAAAACTTGAACGGCTTCGGCAGTTCATACCTCTTTTATTTGAAAGGGGCTCCACTGGGCTTACCTCGGTGGTGGATGAATTTTGGGCGATTGAAACTGTGCAGTCGGCACGGTTTTTTTGATCGGTCACCCTTGGGAAATAAGCAAGCGCGCACACGGCGCGTTTGTGCCGCAGGAATGAAAGGCTCGGGACGGAAATATGACGCAAGAACAATGGGGGCAGCTGCGCGAGCGCCTGCAAAAAACTGTCGGTCAGAACAACTACACGACTTGGATCAAACCCCTCGAGCTGCGCACCATTGAGGATGGCATCGTTACCTTTTCCGTGCCCACCAACTTTTTCGGCAACTACGTCGGACAAAATTTCTCTGACCTGATCCTGCACGAGATTCGCAGCCATGACGCCAGCATCAACCGCCTGAATTTCGCCGTTGCTGCAAACATGACAGCGCAACCCAAACCTATCTCCGCTGCTGCCACCCCTGCGCCAAAGCGCACGCCATCATCCGTGCTGAACACCGCGCCGCTGGACCGCCGCTTTACCTTTGACAGCTTCGTTGTGGGCAAACCTAACGAATTGGCTCATGCCGCTGCGAAACGCGTGGCAGAAGGCGGGCCGGTTACCTTTAACCCCCTCTTTCTTTATGGCGGGGTCGGCTTGGGTAAGACGCACCTCATGCATGCGATTGCTTGGGAGCTGCAACAATCGCGCCCGGATCTGAGCGTTCTGTACCTATCAGCAGAGCAATTCATGTACCGGTTCGTCCAAGCCCTACGCGACCGTAAGATGATGGATTTCAAAGAGATTTTCCGCGCCGTTGATGTGTTGATGGTCGACGACGTGCAATTTATTGCCGGCAAAGACAGCACGCAGGACGAGTTCTTTCACACATTCAACGCGCTTGTGGATCAAAACAAACAGATCATCATTTCCGCAGATCGCGCCCCAGGCGAGATTAAGGACATGGAAGACCGCGTAAAATCGCGTCTACAATGTGGCCTTGTCGTTGATCTGCACCCCACGGACTACGAATTGCGCTTGGGCATTTTGCAAAGCAAAGTTGAAATGCAGCGCGTGAATTACCCCGGCTTTGATGTCGCAGATGGTGTTCTGGAATTCCTCGCGCACCGCATCTCGACCAATGTCCGCGTGCTGGAAGGCGCACTGACCCGTCTATTCGCTTTCGCCTCTTTGGTGGGGCGCGAAATTGACATGGAGCTGACCCAAGATTGCTTGGCCGATGTTTTGCGCGCCTCGGAGCGCAAAATCACGGTCGAAGAAATCCAGCGCAAAGTATCTGAACATTACAACATCCGTCTTGCCGACATGATCGGCCCCAAACGGGTGCGCAGCTACGCCCGCCCACGGCAAGTTGCGATGTATTTAGCTAAGAAAATGACCAGCAGGTCCTTGCCCGAGATTGGGCGCCGCTTCGGTGGACGGGATCATACAACCGTTATGCACGGCGTAAAACGGATCGAAGAGCTGAAACAGCTAGACGGTCAGATCGCCGAAGATTTGGAAATGCTGCGCCGCACGCTCGAGGCGTAAGTGCCGCAGGTGCAGCATTAGTTCGGCGTTTTCCTTGGGCGTGCTTGACCTTCTCCACAAAGCGCCCGACAACAGGAAAAACGCTTGCGAAGTTGCGGGAACAGGGTAACTTGCCTATCCCGGCGGTCCGATGGAGAGGGACAAATGAGATTCAGCATTGAACGCGCGACCCTTTTGAAAGCGGTCAGCCAAGCACAATCCGTCGTCGAACGCCGCAATACCATCCCGATCCTTGCAAACGTTTTGATCGAAGCCGAAGGGGCTGACGTTCAGTTCCGCGCGACCGACCTCGACATCGAAGTTGTAGACAAAGCCGCCGCCCAAGTGGAACGCGCCGGCGCCACGACGGTCGCGGCCACCACATTGCATGAAATCGTGCGCAAACTGCCGGATGGCGCCTTGGTCACTTTGACCAGCGACAGCGCGGCGGGCCGCCTCACGGTTGAGGCTGGGCGGTCCAACTTCTCTTTGGCGACCCTGCCGAAAGAGGACTTCCCGGTCATGGCGTCCTCCGAATATGCCTCAAACTTTTCGGTGCCGGCCGCGCGTTTGCGGCGCCTGTTTGACAAGTCCAAATTTGCCATTTCCACTGAGGAAACGCGCTACTATTTGAATGGTGTCTACATGCATGTCTCAGACGCGGATGGCGGCAAAGTGCTGCGCTGCGTCGCAACAGACGGTCACCGGTTGGCACGGATCGATGCGGACCTGCCCGATGGAGCCTCAGAAATGCCGGGCGTGATCGTGCCGCGCAAAACCGTAGGCGAATTACGCAAACTGCTCGACGATGATGACTTGGCAATCGCCGTCTCTGTATCCGAGACAAAGGTGCGCTTTGCCACGCCAGATATCACCCTAACCTCCAAAGTGATCGATGGCACCTTCCCAGATTACACCCGTGTGATCCCACAAGGAAACACGCGCAAGTTGGAAGTCGACGCGAGCGATTTTGCCAAAGCGGTGGACCGCGTGGCGACCGTGTCGTCCGAGCGCTCACGAGCCGTGAAGCTGCAACTGGACGAAGACCGTCTGATCCTATCTGTCAACGCACCAGACAGCGGTGCCGCGGAAGAAGAATTAGCCGTTGCTTATGGCGACGAGCGGCTCGAAATTGGGTTCAACGCCAAATACTTGCTGGAAATTGCCAGCCAAGTTGACCGCGAAAACGCTGTGTTCCTATTTAACTCCTCTGGTGATCCCACCTTGATGCGCGAAGGCAATGACCAGTCGGCCGTTTACGTTGTCATGCCAATGCGCGTCTGATTGTTTTGGCGCACCTTTGGGAATATTTTAGAGCAAAAGAAAAGGTGCCAGCATGGCGCTGTTTCTTTCTGCCTTAACCCTCTCGCATTTCCGGTCACACCATGTTGCACGGATCGAAGTCGATCCGCGCCCCGTTGCAATATTCGGCCCAAACGGCGCTGGCAAAACCAATATCCTAGAAGCTGTATCGCTGCTGTCTCCCGGGCGTGGGCTACGCCGAGCGAGTGCGCTGGATATGGCGCGGCGGCCGGAGGCTTTGGGGTGGAAAGTCAGCGCCGTCCTGAAATCTTTGCGCCAAGTCCATGAAGTAGAAATCGCCTCAGATGCGGGGGCGGCACGGACCGTGCGGATCGACGGCAAACCGGCCCCTCAAACGGCGCTCGGCCGTTTTGCACGTGTCCTATGGCTGATCCCTTCCATGGACCGACTTTGGATTGAGGGAGCCGAAGGTCGGCGGCGCTTTTTAGACCGGATGACGCTCAGCTTTTTCCCAGATCACGCAGAGCTTTCTCTGACCTATGAAAAGGCGATGCGCGAACGGAACCGCTTGCTCAAGGATCTGGTGCGCGATCCGGCTTGGTACGGCGCGCTGGAAGGTCAGATGGCGCAAGCCGGCGCCGCAATCCACCACAACCGCAACAGTGCACTTGAGGCATTGAAAGAAGCGCAGACAGGGGCACAGACGGCGTTCCCAGCGGCTGATCTGGCGCTGGTACATCCAGATCACGACATGCCAGAAACCGACGAAGGACTGGCCCGTGCGCTCGAAGATAACCGAAGCCGTGACATGGCCGCTGGCCGCAGCCTCATTGGGCCGCACCGCGCAGATTTAATTGGCACCTACACAGCCAAGGGCATTGCGGCTAAAGACTGCTCCACAGGTGAGCAAAAGGCCTTGTTAGTTTCGCTTATCCTCGCGAATGGCCGCGCTTTGGCGCAAAGCTTTGGCGCGCCACCGTTGTTGATACTGGATGAGGTGGCCGCCCATTTGGATGCTAACCGCAGGGCAGCACTCTATGATGAAATCACAGCTCTTGGCGCACAAGCGTGGATGACAGGGACCGACGCGAACCTCTTTGATGCGCTGGGGGAGCGTGCGCAATATTTAACCGTGACAGAGCAAGGCGGCATTTCACAGGTGACGGCGTTATGACCATCGAATGGCCCCAGCTGCTCCTCTATTGCGGTGCTTTGATCGTCCTTTTCCTAACGCCAGGCCCAGTGTGGCTGGCGCTCATCGCGCGCTGCATGTCCGGCGGGTTCACCGCCGCGTGGCCTTTGGCGGCCGGGGTCGCAATTGGCGATGTTTTGTGGCCGCTCGTCGCTGTATTGGGCATCAGCTGGATCCTGAGCGTTTTTGACACGTTCATGTTGGTCCTACGCTGGGTTGCCTGCGGGGTCTTCATCGCCATGGGTGCAATGCTAATCCGGCATGCCCGCGCCACGGTGGATACCGACAACCGGCTCATGCGGCCCGGCATGTGGGCGGGATTCACCGCCGGTATGCTGGCGATTTTGGGCAATCCAAAGGCTGTATTATTCTACATGGGGGTCCTGCCGGGGTTTTTCGATCTGCGCACAATTACATGGATCGATGTGGCCCTGATCATCGGCGTATCGACGGCCATTCCCTTCGTGGGCAACCTGATATTGGCGGCCTTTGTTGGCAAAGTCCGTAAAGTCATCGCGCAGGGCGAGGCGATGGTGCGCATCAATATCGGTGCGGGCATGATGCTGATTCTTGTCGGGTTCGTAATCCCCTTCACCTGAAGTAGAATTCTTATGTCACAGACGTGACAAATCCTGCTGTCTCCCCTATAAAAAAAGAAAAATATAAGGCGGTAAGCAATGTCGAATTCCGAGCACACTCCTGAAGAGTACGGCGCTGATTCTATCAAAGTTCTCAAAGGCTTGGAGGCTGTTCGCAAGCGTCCAGGAATGTACATCGGGGACACCGATGACGGCTCTGGTTTGCATCACATGGTCTATGAGGTCGTGGACAACGGCATTGACGAAGCGCTCGCCGGTCATGCGGACGCTGTAACCGTCACAATCCACGCGGATTCCAGCGTTTCCGTCAGCGACAATGGCCGTGGCATCCCAGTGGGCATCCACGAAGAAGAAGGCGTTTCTGCCGCCGAAGTCATCATGACCCAACTACACGCAGGCGGTAAATTCGACAGCAATTCCTACAAGGTTTCGGGCGGTCTACACGGAGTGGGCGTGTCCGTTGTGAACGCCTTGTCGGATTGGCTGGAGCTTCGCATCTGGCGGGATGGCAAAGAACACGTGGCCCGCTTTGAGGGAGGCTTTACCACTGAACACCTTAAAGTCGTGGGCGACACACCGGACCGCAGCGGCACCGAGGTGCGGTTCATGGCCTCCACCGAGACGTTCAGCAACCTCGAATATTCGTTTGAAACGCTGGAAAAGAGGCTGCGCGAGCTGGCGTTTTTGAACTCTGGCGTGCGCATTATCCTGCGCGACGAACGCCCCGCAGAGCATTTGTATTCCGAGCTTTTCTACGAAGGTGGCGTCAAAGAGTTTGTAAAATACCTGGACCGCTCGAAGACTTCTGTGATGACCGATCCGATTTTCATCACCGGCGAGCGGGACGATATCGGCGTTGAAGTCGCGATGTGGTGGAACGACAGCTATCACGAGAACGTCCTGCCGTTCACAAACAACATCCCGCAGCGCGATGGTGGCACACACATGGCGGGCTTTCGCGGGGCGTTGACGCGTACCATCAATAACTATGCGCAAACCTCCGGCATCGCCAAAAAGGAAAAGGTCAGCTTTACCGGCGACGATGCCCGTGAAGGGCTAACCTGTGTGCTGTCGGTGAAAGTACCAGACCCCAAATTCTCGTCCCAAACCAAAGACAAATTGGTGAGCTCAGAGGTGCGCCCCGCGGTTGAGGGCCTCGTGAACGAAAAGCTGGCTGAATGGTTTGAGGAAAACCCGAATGAGGCCCGCCTCGTTGTCGGTAAAATCGTTGAGGCCGCGCTGGCGCGAGAAGCCGCCCGCAAAGCGCGCGACCTGACCCGCCGCAAGACAGCGATGGATGTGAATTTCCTTGCGGGCAAGCTCAAGGATTGTTCGGAAAAAGACCCCGCCAAAACCGAAGTGTTCCTCGTTGAGGGTGACAGCGCTGGCGGCTCTGCCCAGACGGGACGCGACCGCCAAACACAGGCAATTCTACCTCTGAAGGGGAAGATCCTGAACGTGGAGCGCGCGCGTTTTGACCGTATGCTGGGCAGCCAAGAAATTGGCAACCTTGTGATGGCGCTGGGCACAGGTATCGGCCGGGATGAGTTCAACATCGACAAGCTGCGGTATCATAAAATCGTCATTATGACGGACGCTGACGTGGACGGCGCACACATCCGAACGCTGTTGCTCACGTTCTTTTACCGCCAGATGCCAGAGCTGATCGAACGGGGTCACCTCTATATTGCGCAGCCACCGCTCTATAAGGTCAGCCGCGGCAAATCTGAAGTCTATCTGAAAGACCAAGCCACAATGGAAGATTACCTGATCCAGCAGGGCATCGACGGTGCCATGCTGCGACAAGGCAACGGCGAGGAAATCAGTGGTGCTGATCTAGCCCGTGTGATTGATCATGCGCGCCAGATGCGCCGGGTGCTCGAGGCATTTCCAACCCACTATCCGCGCCACATTCTTGAACAAGCAGCCATCGCAGGTGCTTTCGCCGAGGGTGTTGTTGACCGCGATTTACAAGGTACGGCCGATAAGGTTGCTGCACGTTTGAACCTGATTGCTTTGGAATATGAGCAGGGCTGGCAGGGGCGCATCACCCAAGACCACGGTATTCGGCTCGCTCGTATTCTGCGCGGCGTCGAAGAGGTCCGCACCCTTGACGGTCGCATCCTGCGCGGTGGCGAAGCGCGTAAAACCGGCAGCTTCACCCAGCATTTGCAGGATGTGTACAGCATGCCCGCGCAGCTGGTCCGCAAAGACCGCAATCAGATGATCTATGGCCCCATGGACCTTTTGAACGCGATCCTCGCCGAAGGGGAAAAAGGTCTTTCGTTACAGCGGTACAAGGGTTTGGGCGAGATGAACCCAGATCAGCTGTGGGAAACGACGCTCGATCCTGATGCACGGACCCTGTTACAAGTGCAAGTTCAAGACATGGCCGAGGCCGACGATTTGTTCACCAAGCTTATGGGCGATGTCGTTGAGCCCCGGCGTCAATTCATCCAACAGAATGCGCTGAGCGTTGAGAATTTGGATTTCTAATCCAGAAGACGGCGCAGATAATCTCCGTAGGCGTTGTGGCCGTACCGCTGCGCCTGTGCCGCCACCACGTCCGCTGTAATCCACCCTTGGGACAAAGCGATCTCTTCCAAACAACCACTTTGAAGGCCCTGCCGGTTTTGCAGTGCTCGGACGAAATTTCCCGCATCTAGCAACGAGTCATGCGTGCCCGTGTCCAACCATGCAAAACCTCTTCCCATGCGGGCCACACGCAACGCGTCCTGACGCAGATAACTGCGCAAGAGGTCCGTCATTTCCAACTCTCCACGTGGTGAAGGGCGTAAATCACGCGAGCGCTCTGGCGCGGTTGCATCGAGGAAATACAGCCCCGTAACAGCGTAGGACGATGGCGGCGCCTTGGGCTTTTCCACGATATCGGCGAGGCGGCCATGCTCGCCATAGGCCAAAACACCATAGCGTTCCGGATCTTTCACACGATATCCAAAGACCGTTGCACCGGCCGTATTTCGATTGGCCTCTGATAGTAAAGCCCTTAGATCGTTGCCAAAAAATATATTGTCGCCCAAGACCATCGCACTGGGCGCACCGTCCAAAAACGCCTCTGCCAATGTGTAGGCCTGCGCCAGCCCCTCCGGCGCCGGCTGCTTAATATAGTGAAGGTGCACGCCCCATTGGGACCCATCGCCCAGCGCACGTTGAAACTGCCCCGCATCCTGAGGGGTCGTGATGACGGCAATGTCCTGTATGCCTGCAAGCATAAGGATCGACAGCGGGTAATAGATCATCGGTTTGTCGTAAACCGGCACCAACTGCTTCGACATCGCAAAGGTCACCGGGTACAGCCGCGATCCAGAGCCACCTGCCAACACGATACCCTTGCGCGTCATTTCGCGCCCTCACCCAATATTTCCGCCAACCTCTGACGCCAATCACAGGGCTGAAGATCGAACATGGCCGTCGTCGCCGCCATATCCAGCACACTATTTTTAGGCCGCGCCGCGGTTCGCGGGGACAGTAAAGATGCCATTTCTTGGACTGTGCAGGTCCGCCCCGCGTACCAGAGGATCTGACGCGCGAATTCGGCGCGGCTCACATCAAGCTTTCCTGTGAAATGATAGGTGCCACGCGCCTCAGGCGAGGACTTCAAATGATTCACAATCTTCAAACACGCGTGGGCTAAATCACCCACATAAGTCGGACCGCCTCTTTGATCCGCCACAACGGGCAGCTCAGACTGCCCCGCTGCGGCGCGCAAAATAGCGGAGACAAAATCAGGCCCCTCCTTCGAAAACAACCAAGCCGTTCGTAAATTAACAGCGCTACCACCATGCGCGCTGACAGCCTGTTCCCCAGACCACTTTGACGCGCCGTAGGTGTTTATGGGGTTCGGCCTATCCTGCGGAGTCCACGCTTTTTGCCCAGATCCGTCAAAAACATAGTCCGTGGACACATTTACGAATGGCAGGTCCTCAGAAGCGCAGGCCTGTGCCAATACCTCCGGCAACTGTGCATTTACGCGAAAGGCGGCCTCCTGTTGACGCTCTGCCCCGTCTACATCCGTAAATCCGGCAGCATTGATGACCCCATCGGGTTGAAACTCCGCTAATGCCGCACGAACCTCACTTGCTACGGTGAAATTACCATTTGCACGGCCCAAACACGTCGCGTCCTGTTGCGCCAAGGCTTTTGCCAATTTCCCGGATTTCCCAAACACCAGTATCATG
Organism: uncultured Pseudosulfitobacter sp.; assembly: GCA_965656435.1. Taxonomy (GTDB): domain Bacteria; phylum Pseudomonadota; class Alphaproteobacteria; order Rhodobacterales; family Rhodobacteraceae; genus Pseudosulfitobacter. Next base: position 15,492 of record CBFHKQ010000001.1, read on the forward strand.
CATTTGTTCCCAGTCGCGTGGTATCGCTTTCATCGCTTCGCAAAGGCGCCCACCATGCGCGGTTGTCCAAATACCACCGGACCGTCTGGCGCAGCCCATCATCAAGTGTCGTCTCTGGTCGCCATCCGGTCTCTTGCCGCAAGCGCGTGGCATCAACGGCGTAGCGCGCATCATGCCCAGGTCGATCAGCGACATGGGCCAACAAGCGCGCATGTGGTGCAGTCTTTGGACACATCTCGTCGAGGATCGCGCAAATGTGTGCCACAAGCGCCATATTTGACCGCTCGCAATCCGACCCAATGATATAACGCCGCCCCGGCCGCCCGCGACGCGCCAAAAGCAATAGGGCGGCGGCATGATCCTCCACAAACATCCAATCACGCCGATTTTCACCACATCCGTAGATTGGAACCCGCTGTCCCACTAATGCATTCAAGATAATTACGGGCACCAGCTTTTCAGGAAACTGATAGGGACCGTAGGTGTTCGACCCGTTACAGATCACCGTGGGCAAACCGTAGGTCCGGTGCCACGCCCGCACCAGATGATCACTGCTTGCCTTAGTCGCTGAATAGGGACTGTTAGGTGCATAGGCACTTGTTTCAGTAAACCGGCCTTGCGGCCCCAAGCTGCCAAGAACCTCATCCGTTGAGGTGTGCACGAAACGAAACCCAGCGGGCCTGCCTTGCTCCAGCCAGAAGCTGTGCCCGGCCTCCAGGATGTTGAAGGTACCGCGAATATTCGTGTCTAGAAATGCTTCAGGGACGGCAATTGATCGGTCAACATGGCTCTCGGCAGCTAGGTGTATTACAGCATCCGGCTGAAACCCTTCAAAAGCTCTATCGAGGGCTGAACGATCACAGACGTTCGCTTGAGCAAAGCAGTAGTTTGGGTTTTTTTCCACCGCACGCAGTGTCTCCGGACTGGCTGCATAGGTCATTGCATCAATGTTTAAGACCTGGTGGCCGTGCCAAAGTGCCTGCCGCACAACCGCAGATCCGATAAAGCCAGCGCCCCCTGTCACCAGGAGCCTCATGAAATCACCTGTGCTGAAAAAGCTCTGACGACCTCGCGCAAGGGCGGTGCGTGTGCATCAGTTTGCGAGATCTCAGTCACGCATTCTGGCCAAAGGACGGCAATTCCCGGGTCATCCCAGCGCACCGTAACCGCAGCGGTAGGCTCATAGCGGTGGGTGCATTTATAAGCAACTTCCGCACCGTCTGTGAGTGTAATGAACCCGTGTAGAAACCCAGATGGTACCAATAGCTGCTGTCCATTTTCTGCGCTCAACTCAACCCCGGTCCAATGCCCATAGGTCAGGGACCCTGCGCGCATATCTACGGCCACATCAAAAATCGCTCCACGCGTGCATCTGATCAGCTTGGTCTGGGCATGCGGTGGGCGTTGCGCGTGCAATCCCCGCAGAGTTCCACGCCGCGCGGACCATGAGTGATTGTCTTGGACAAAATCTAAATCTATCCCAAGATCGCGCAGGGTGGCGCGGTTCCAAGTCTCAGAAAAATGGCCGCGCGCGTCCGAGTGTTTCTGGGGCGTTAAGACCCGCAAACCGGCAAGCGCCAGCGTTTCAATCTGCATAATAAAATACCTTTAAATATGCTGGTATCATTTCAACCTCTGCATGAATTTGCAAAGGGAGATGCGGCACATTTCAGCGGTGATGACCGCAAAGTGGTCAAATTTAGGTAAGATTATAGAGGTGTAATTACTTGCATATCACCCGGCCGTCACAGGTCCAGTCCGCCCAGCGCGCAGATCACATGCCACTCTTCATCTGTTACTGGCTGGACCGACAGACGCGGATTGCGCGCCAAAAGCATAGTCTCTAACCGGACGTCGGATTTGATGACATCGAGGCCCACGGGCTTTGGCAGCGCGCGTACCGCTTTGATGTTAACGCATTCCCACCGTGGATCGTCGGTTGTACTGTCTTGATGTGCGGCGGCACAAACCTCGACCACTCCCACAACAGCCTTTTCCGATTGCGAATGATAGAAAAACCCAAGGTCGCCAACGGCCATCTCACGCATAAAATTGCGCGCTTGGTAGTTGCGCACACCGTCCCATTCCTCGCCAACTGCACCCTTGGCCACTTGGTCATCCCAGGACCAAGTTGAAGGTTCAGATTTGAACAGCCAAAACGCCATTATCCGCCTATGACACGGTTCCAGTGGATCAGCTCCACCGACGCAAATAAACCCGCTATCGCGTAGGGATCCTGGGCGGCCCAAGCCTCTGCCTCGGCCATCGTCTCAACCGACAAGATAATGAGAGAGCCGGTCATCGCCTCATTTTCCAACAATGGGCCCGCTTGGGCAATCATCTCACCAGATGCGTTGAGGTAGGCCAAATGCGCCTCACGATTGGCTTTGCGCACCTCCAATGCTTCAGGTTTGTCGCGCGCAATTAGGGCAATCAACATTTTATTCTTCCTTCAAAGGTCGGGCCAAAAGGCGGGTCATGGCTGTTTCAAAATCAACCAAACCGGCCAAAACCTGCGCCACGGTTTCTGTGATTGGCATATCAAGATGCATGTCCTGCGTCATCTGGTAAACGGCCTGCGCGGTGGCGGCCCCTTCAACAGTAATCTTCGGATCGAAATCCTGGCCAGCGCCCAGCGCAAAGCCAAGCCGATAATTTCGCGACTGCGCAGACGTGCAGGTAAGGACCAGATCGCCAAAGCCGGATAAACCCGCAAGAGTTGCAGAAGAAGCGCCCAAATGTTGCGCAAAAAGGCTCATTTCCGCAAACCCACGGGTCATAACGGCGGCACGCGCGCTTTCGCCCAAACCGGCACCCATCGCAGCACCGCAGGCAATCGCCACCACATTTTTCAAAGCACCGCCTAGCTCGGCACCTTTTACATCTGTTGTGCGGTAAAGGCGCAGCGTTGGTGTCGACAACTGTTGTTGTAAGGCAGTCCCCACCGTATCATCCGCGCAGGCAAGGGTAAGAGCCGTTGGGAGCCCTTTTGCAATGTCGCTCGCAAAGCTTGGACCCGTCAAAACCCCAATCTGAGCGTCCGGCGCATGTTGGCGGAGTACTTTGCTAGGTCCCCGTCCCATCTCGATGTCCACGCCTTTGCAGCAAGCGACCAGATGCGCCGTTGTGTTGATTGGTACATAAGCATCGAGAAACTGTGCGAGTTGCTGCATCGGCACACAGAGTAATATCGTTTGGACCGACAAAACATTCTCTAAACTGCTATTTAGAGACACATTTTGGGGAAGCTTAATACCCGGCAGATGATCTTGGTTTTCGCCAGTACGTTGCATGGCAACCATCTGTTCTGGCCGTCGTCCCCACAATTGAACCGGTCCATTTTGGGCAAGCGTTATCGCCAGCGCAGTGCCGAAGGCCCCAGCCCCCAGAACGGCGACCGTCATGCTTTAGCACCCTTTTTACCGATGCCAATCATCGGAGCGCTTTGCGTGTCCAGCGGCATGCGAGGCCGCGCGATTAAACCCATGCCATCCGGCGCGCGTTCCTTCATCTGCTCGGACGCGGCATAAGCAATCATCGCAGCATTGTCCGTACAAAGCGAAAGAGGGGGCGCGACAAAAGCTACATCCGCAGCCCGTGCAACCCTCTCTAACCCGTCGCGGATGGTCATATTTGCGGCAACGCCACCTGCCACACAGAGGGTTGAGACCTCACCACTCGCGCGCAAAGCGCGCGAAGTCTTTGTTGCCAAAACATCGCTGACCGCCGCCTGGAAACCCGCAGACAGATCCGCCTGATCCTGCGAGGTCAGCCCACCATTTGCAGCGATAACGCTATCTCGCGCCCGCAAAGCTGCCGTTTTCAACCCTGAAAAGGACATGTCGCAGCCCGGTCGATCCAGCAACGGTCTTGGCAATGCAAACCGTTTTGGATCGCCATTCTGTGCACAATCCTCAATCGCGGGACCCCCCGGTTGGGCCAGGCCGATCAGCCGCGCGACTTTGTCGAACGCTTCGCCTGGTGCATCGTCAATCGTCCCACCCAAGCGCAGGAAAGACATTGGGCCGGACACCTTCAAAAACTGGCAATGCCCACCAGAGACGAGGAGCATCAAATACGGATACGCTACGTTATCCGTGAGTCGCGGGGTCAGCGCATGGCCCGCCAAATGGTTCACCCCATAAAGCGGCAGGCCCGTCGCAGCGCTTAGGCCCTTAGCCAGCATAACGCCGGACACGACACCCCCGATCAGGCCCGGCCCGCAAGTCACTGCAATGGCGTCCAAATGCCTGAGGCTCATGTTGGCCTGTGCCAAGGCATCACGCACAGCACCGTCCAGCTTTTCGGCGTGGGCACGCGCTGCGATTTCTGGCACAACACCCCCAAAATCTGCGTGAAGATCCGTTTGACCCACCACAACCGACGACAAAACAGTTTGGCCTTTAACCACTGCGGCGGCCGTATCGTCACAGCTACTCTCAATGCCAAGGATGGTGGGGGCGGATTGCATGGCCTCTCCGTTGCGCCAAAGGTGCGTCAGGCGTATCACTTGGGGTCAGCGCAAACAACCAAAGGACGCCGCAGTGTCACCAAGCCTGTTGTTGACCCGCCCAGAGGGGGCAAACCAGCGTTTCGTGGCACAACTGCCTGCGGATCTGGTGGCGCAGGTGCGGCTCGTTTTTTCGCCTCTGATTGAAATTCAGCCTGTTCCCATGGAGCAACACGAGGCCGTTCAAGCTGCTATATTTACGTCAGTGAACGGCGTCATTTATGCACCAGAGGGGGCGGAGAGGATGGCTTTCTGTGTTGGCAAGCGCACGGCAGAGCTGGCGCAAACGCGCGGATGGCAAGTGTCGTTTACTGCGCCGGATGCGCAAGCGCTCAAATCTTATATGATATCAGAGCATCCAGAGGCCCAATTCACGCATTTTTCGGGGGTCCACACGCACGGAGACATATGTGCGACTTTGACAGAGGCGGGGATTAGCGCCGAAAACGTGGTTGTTTATGATCAAATACGCCGGCCGCTGTCAGCCGCTGCGATTTCAGCCCTTTCAGACCAGAGCCCAGTTATCGTACCGTTGTTCTCACAACGTACTGCACGACAGTTTGCCGATGAAATACTCGCGCAGAGTTTGAGCCTTGAGCATTCGCAAATCATTGCGCTCAGCCCTGCTGTTGCGGAACCTATTGCAGGCATTTCCCCAAAAAAAGTCGCGCTTGCTGAAACACCTGACGCCCAAGCCATGCAAAATATCACGGCAAATCATATACAGAATGCGCTTCAGCGTCGCGGTTCACCCCAAACAGGTTGAACGCAACGGCTCTGCCCGCGTAAGTTTGACAGGCAAATACGCACGCCCTGCGAGAATCGGAAGGTATCTGTCGTGGCAAATTCTGAAGCACCCGATGGTGCACCGCCTAAACAAGAGACAGACACGCCCGAGGTTAAAACGGACACTGACGCGAATTCAGAAACGTTAAAAGCGGAAGCTGAAGGCGATCTAACGCATGAGGTACCGGATGAAGGAGCAGTCAGGAATGAACCTGAAGCACCAGAAGAGGTTACCGAAACACTCAATGAGCCTTCTGAGGTTGCACGTACAAAAACTGCCATTTTGCCGCTGATGTTAGGCGGTCTGATTGCAGGAACTCTTGGCTTTATCGCAGCGCGCAGTGATATCTTTGACCCCGCATTGCCGCCAAGCTGGCGCAGCGTGAGTTATGACGCCGAAATTGCGACACTGACGAGCACAATCAACGATCTAAATGGCGCGCTCGCCGAGATTGAGGCCCAGATTGCGGACCTACAGATCGCTGATACCTCGGACACCGTTACGCCGCTGCGCACCGGTCTTGCACAACTTGAAGAACGGATTGCAAAAATTGAGGCCCAGCCAGCTTCAACTGCACCTGCCGCTCCTACAGTTGATCTGAGGCCGCTAAACGAAACCCTCTCAGCACAACAGGCGCAGATTGATGCTTTGCGCGCCCGTGCAGCCACCGAAGCCAGCCGTACCGAAGCGCAGACGGCGGTAAATCGCCTGTTCGCTGCTGTTGTGTCCGGGTCACCGTTCGCGCCTGCGCTAACCGAGTTGCGCAAACACACATCGGTGGAAATTCCGTCGATCCTGTTGAACACCGCTGAGACGGGTGTGCCTTCTCTCGCTGATTTGCAACAATCGCTCCCAGATGCGGCACGTGCCGCTTTGGCCGCTGTGCGCGCAGAAAATGCGGGCGACGATCAGGGGATAGCAGGCTTTATCGCACGGCAGTTCGGTGTCCGGTCCGTTGTCCCGCGCGAGGGCTCTGATCCCGACGCCATCCTAAGCCGGGTCGAGGGGGCGGTACGCAACGGTGATCTGGAGACTGCGCTCAAAGAGGCAGACGCCCTGCCCCTAGCCGCCAAAGAGGCCCTGCAAATCTGGCAAGGCCAAGCCCGTTCGCGTTTAGATACTATTTTAGCCGCCGAAGCGCTAAGCCAGCGTTTGGCCCAAAATTAAAAGGGGGCCGACCATGCTGTGGTCTCTCGCAAAAATTATCTTGTTCGTTTGTGCGGTGGCAGCGCTGGCCTTTGGCGCAGCACTGCTACTGGAAAGTGAAGGCGGCGTCCAAGTCGTCGTTGCTGGCAGCGAATATACCTTTGGACCCCTCGCCTCTGTCATTGCGCTGATCCTGGTGGTCCTGGCGCTCTGGCTCTTGCTCAAAACGCTCGGTGCTTTGGTGGCTGTTTGGCACTTTCTCAATGGTGATGAGACGGCGATTACCCGCTATTTCGCACGCAATCGGCAGGCCAAAGGCTTTGCCGCGCTCTCAGAAGGGATGATGGCGCTTGCCTCTGGTGAAGGCCGGCTCGCGCTCAGCAAAGCAGCAAAGGCGGATAAATATCTGCAAGCACCAGAACTAACACAGCTTTTGACAGCGCAAGCGGCGGATCTGGCCGGTGACAAGGCTTTGGCGGAACGCAGCTATCGCTTGTTGATTGAAAACCCAAAGACACGCTTTGTCGGTGTCCGCGGGATCATGAAACAAAAGCTGGCAGAGGGTGATACCGAAACCGCAATGAAGCTGGCTGAGAAAGCCTTCGCGTTAAAGCCCCAACATCAGGAAACAGGCGATGTCTTGCTGAAATTACAGGCACAGGCAGAAGATTGGCGCGGGGCCCGCAATACTTTGGCGAAGAAACTAAAGTCAGGTGCACTGCCCCGCGATGTGCATCGCAGACGGGATGCTGTTTTGGCCCTTTCAGAGGCCAAGCGTTTCTTTGCTGATGATGAAACGATCGAAGCACGCGAAGCGGCAATTGAGGCGAACCGGCTATCGCCAGACCTGATTCCAGCAGCAGTGATGGCAGCACAAGGCTTTATTGCGCAGGGTAACGCAAAATCTGCGACGCGCGTGCTGAAAAAAGCGTGGGAAAAGACACCGCATCCCGATTTGGCCGCTGCCTTCGCCGCGATCGCGCCGGATGAGGGTCCAACCGAACGCCTGAAACGGTTCCAGCCCCTGCTGCGCGCACAGGCAACGCATCCCGAAACCCGTATGCTGCAAGCAGAGCTACATCTAGCCAACGAAGATTTTCCCGAAGCCCGCCGTGCGCTTGGCGATCTGTTTGAAACGGATCCCACCGCGCGGTCCGCAACCTTGATGGCCGCGATTGAGCGGGGCGCAGGCGCGTCAGACGCGATCGTAAAAGGCTGGCTGGCCCGTGCCCTAACCGTGTCGCGGGGGCCGCAATGGGTGTGCAACAACTGTCAAACCGCGCATGCCCAATGGCAACCTGTCTGCGCAAATTGTGAGAGTTTTGATACGCTTGCATGGACCCAAGCACCCGATACGGAAATTGCAATGCCGGGCGGTATTAAAATGTTGCCGATGATCGTCGGCGCGGGGGTGGATCAAAGTCCCAATGATATGGATGTCGATATTGTTGATCTGGAAGACCCAGATGATCTCGCCGATCCAGACCTGACACCTGAGGCGCACAAAACACCATAAGTTTTAAAAAAAGCCGCGGCGCACATATAGGCGCCGCGGCTTTCTTCAGGTTTTCATATCGATTAGTAGCGGTAATGTTCGGGCTTGAACGGACCTTCGGGCGCGACACCAATATAGGCCGCTTGCTCTGCATCCAGCGTCGACAGTTTCACGCCAATCCGCGCCAAGTGCAGACGCGCTACCTTTTCATCCAGATGCTTGGGCAGGATGTAGACGTCGTTTTTATACTCATCGCCTTTGGTCCATAGCTCAATCTGAGCCAGAACTTGGTTGGTAAAGCTCGCTGACATTACGAATGACGGGTGGCCAGTCGCATTGCCAAGGTTCAACAAACGCCCTTCGGACAGAAGGATCAACCGGTTGCCGGACGGCATTTCGATCATGTCCACCTGTTCTTTGATGTTCGTCCATTTGTGGTTCTTAAGCGCTGCAACTTGGATTTCATTGTCAAAGTGGCCGATGTTGCCAACGATCGCCATGTCCTTCATCTCGCGCATATGCTCGATGCGGATGACGTCCTTGTTGCCCGTTGTCGTGATGAAGATGTCCGCGTCGAGGTTTTCCTCAAGCAACACGACTTCAAAACCGTCCATCGCAGCCTGTAGCGCACAGATCGGGTCCACTTCAGTGACTTTCACGCGCGCACCCGCACCGCGCAGAGACGCAGCCGAACCTTTGCCCACATCGCCGTACCCCATCACAACGGCAACTTTACCCGCCATCATGGTATCGGTGGCGCGGCGGATACCGTCGACCAGGGATTCTTTACAGCCGTATTTATTATCAAACTTCGACTTCGTGACCGAATCGTTCACGTTGATCGCAGGGAACGGCAGCTGGCCCTGTTTCACCAGATCATAAAGACGGTGCACGCCGGTGGTTGTCTCTTCGGACACGCCAACGATTTGATCGCGCATTTTGGTGAACCAGCCGGGCGACGCCTTCAGGCGCTTTTGGATCTGAGCCTTGATGACCACCTCTTCCTCAGAGCTTGGTACGGGAATAATTTCTTCCCCCGCTTCGGCGCGCGCACCCAAAAGGATGTAGAGTGTCGCATCGCCGCCATCGTCAAGGATCAGGTTGGGCCCTTCCGAGAACATGAAGGATTTGTCCAAATAATCCCAATGCTCCTCTAAAGACTGGCCTTTGATCGCAAAGACAGGCGTCCCACCAGCAGCAATTGCCGCGGCGGCGTGGTCTTGGGTAGAGAAAATATTACACGACGCCCAGCGCACATCCGCCCCCAAAGCCACAAGCGTCTCAATCAGCACGGCAGTTTGAATCGTCATGTGCAGAGAGCCAACGATACGTGCGCCTGACAAAGGCTTGCTTTCACCATATTCGTCGCGCAACGCCATCAGGCCGGGCATTTCAGTTTCGGCGATGTTCAATTCTTTGCGGCCATACTCAGCCAGCGAAATGTCTTTAACGATGTAATCCGTTGTCATTGGGTCAGTTCCCTTAAAAGCGTCATTTCTTTGGGCACATATCAGCGGCCCCCCAGCGAAACAACGGCATTAGTGCCGCAGCGTTTATCGTTCTGCCCAAGGTGCTTTATTGCCCGGGCGCGCTTGCCTACAAAGGCGTCAGCATCCCCGAAAAAGGTCGGCACTCACATATGGCAAAACAAGCGCGCGCATGGCAACGCATGTTGTCAGGACGCAGGTTGGACCTGCTGGATCCAACCCCGATGGACATTGAGATCGAAGACATTGCGCACGGGCTGTCCTTTGTCGCACGCTGGAACGGACAAACGCGCGGCGATTACGCCTATTCAGTCGCCGAACATTCTTTGTTGGTTGAGACTGTTTTCGGGCGGTTAGCACCTAAAGCGGACCCTAAATGGCGATTGGCCGCCTTGCTGCACGACGCACCGGAATACGTGATCGGCGACATGATTTCCCCTGTAAAAACCGCCGTTGGGCCGGGGTACAAGGCCTTGGACGAACGGCTTGAGGCGGCCATACACATCAAATTCGGCCTGCCCGCCAAAGTACCTGCTGCCACCAAAAAGCTGATTAAAAAGGCCGACCAAGTCAGCGCATGGATGGAGGCAGTCAACATCGCAGGCTTTTCACAAGATGAGGCGGATCGATTTTTTGGCGCACCTGATCCTGAGATGCTCCACGGGCTGGATATTCTATTGCGCCCACCGCTAGAGGCGCGTGCCGCCTTTGCCGCGCGTTGCGCTGCTTTGATGGCAGAACTGCCATGATCAACGTGCGCCCAGCCATTTCCTTGGACGCCGGATCGATGGCGGTCCTATTAAACCGCATCATCGAAATCGGCGGCACCACGGCCAAGACGTCTCCGGTCACTGCGCAAGATCTCTCTGATTGGATGCATAACGATGACAAGCGTACAGCATGGCATGTCGCCGTGGACAAAGAGGAACGCGTTGTCGGTTTTCAGTGGATCGCGCCGCACCCGAATCTGCCACCCGTTGCCGCGGACATTGCCACTTTCGTAGAAGTGGGCCAAACGGGTTTAGGTATTGGATCGGCCTTGTTTGAGGCCACCAAAAATGCGGCTAAAACGCTTGGTTTTCAGTGGATTAATGCCACCATTCGCGCTGACAACGAAGGGGGACTGATTTATTATCAATCGCGTGGCTTCCTGCCTTACGGCCGACTTGAAGATGTCGCACTTGCCAATGGGCAAAAGGTCGACAAAATACTGAAATGCTTTGAACTTTAACGCGGCGAGCGTTTTGCCAAGATCCGCTGCAAAGTACGCCGGTGCATATTCAAGCGCCGCGCTGTTTCAGACACATTGCGATCACAGAGCTCATAAACACGCTGAATATGCTCCCACCGCACACGATCCGCACTCATGGGGTTTTCCGGCGGCGGGGGCAAATCATCGCCTTTTGCCAAAAGCGCGTTTGTGATGTCTGTCGCATCAGCAGGCTTTGATAGATAATCTGTCGCCCCAATTTTGACCGCCGCGACAGCCGTTGCAATCGCGCCATAACCCGTCAGGACAACAACCCGCGCTTCAGGCCGGCGTTCGCGCAACACTTCAACGATATCCAGGCCGTTGCCATCCTCCAAACGCAGGTCAATCACCGCATAGGCCGGCGGGCGCGCGGTCGCGATGGCACGGCCACCCGCGACAGAATCCGCGGTTTCAATCTCAAACCCGCGCTTTTCCATTGCTTTGGCAAGACGGCGCAAAAACGGTTCATCATCGTCGACCAATAGGAGGGATTTATCTTCTCCTAGATCCAATGTGCTCGCGCTCACCATGTCTGGCCCTTTCGGTTTTTCAATATGTTAGGCGATTATGTAGGCCCCGTCGGCGTTCGTCAAATGAACATGTCTTTTTGTCACATATTGTCGATGAAGCATCCAACGCGGCTGGCCATAGCCTCTGCCGTTACATCGCGCCGGAAAAAATCTGCAAACCCATGTTCTGGCAACATCAAATAGGTGAAGGTCGAATGATCCACGAGGTAATATTCGTCCTCCGCCGGGTGCGCTTTGTAATAGGTTTTGTAGGCTTGGCTGGCGGCTTTGATCTGCTCAGGCGCGCCTGTCAGGCCAATCATTTCAGGGTGCATCGCCTCGGCATAAAGGCCCACAACCTCTGGTGTGTCGCGCGCAGGGTCGACCGTAATAAAGGCACCTTTCGCATCATATCCAGCCTCACCCAAAATATCCAAAGCATCCGCATTGCGCGAGACATCAAAGGGGCACACGTCCGGGCAGAATGTATAGCCGAAGTAGACCAGTGTCGGTGCGTCAATCACGTCTTGTTCAGTCACAGTCTCGCCTGATGCGTTCACAAGCGTGAAAGGACCGCCAATGTCGCCACCCCCGCCTGCAACAGCGCTTGCCCGGCAAGGTGCGAAGGGATCGTCGCTTGTGTCACGGGTGACAAAATATGTGACACCTAAAAACGCAAGGGTGCCAACCACAGCAACAAGGGCGATCGAACGCATTATTAGCCTCATGAGTTATGATTGCGCACCACAACTGCGCGTGGAACACTGTTACCGGTGGGACAAGGCATTGCAACAAACAGCGTCGTGACAAAATGGCACAATCTGACATGGACCTGATCGCCGGCAGCAAACGATCAAACTGGATCCGACTGCGGACGCTGATCTTTTTGCGGTGGGTTGCGATCATCGGCCAGCTGATCGCCATCACCGTGGCGCAACGCCTTTACGGTCTCCAGTTAGAGTTAGGCCTATGCTATCTGGCAATCGGCGTCTCGGTAATCGGCAACCTGATCGCGATTTTCGTCTTTCCCGAAAACAAACGTCTCTCTGAAGCTGAGAACCTCATGATGGTGATGTTTGACCTGCTCCAGCTTTGTTTTCTGTTGTTTTTAACAGGGGGCCTGCACAATCCCTTTGCGCTTTTGGTGTTGGGACCCGTGACCGTCTCGGCATCTGTTTTGACCACCCGGTCGACCGTTTTGACCGGAGGTATGGCAATCATCCTTGTGACTATTTTGGCAAATTACCACTTTCCTTTGCGCACGGAACAAGGTTTCATCCTGCGGATTCCAGATGTCTTTGTGTTCGGGAATTGGACGGCCCTCGTGATCGCCGTGGCCTTTATTGGCGCTTATTCCCGCCGGGTTGCGTCCGAGATGAACGCCATGGCAGATGCCCTGTCCGCAACCCAAATGGCTCTTTCGCGGGAGCAGAAGCTGACAGATTTGGGCGGTGTGGTGGCTGCAGCAGCGCATGAGCTTGGGACACCATTGGCCACAATCACACTGGCCAGCGCGGAATTGGTCGAAGAGTTGGAGAACCGGGTGGACCTGCGCGAGGACGCGCAACTGATCCGCGATCAGGCCGACAGGTGTCGCGATATTCTGCGCAATATGGGCCGCGCCGGCAAAGATGATCTGCATCTACGCCAAGCACCCCTATCCACCGTCATATCCGAGGCCGCCGAACCCCATACCAATCGCGGCAAGACGATCCACCACACGCAAGGCGAAACGCTTGGCCAACCAACAGTGCTGCGCAAACCCGAAATTATTCACGGGCTGCGTAACCTTGTTCAAAACGCCGTAGATTTCGCCCACGATAGTGTGTGGATCGAAGCACAATGGACAGAGGACGCAGTATCGATCCGGATCACGGATGACGGGCGCGGTTTTCCTGTCCACATGCTCGGACGGATCGGTGATCCATTCATGCGCCACCGGCCCAGCGGGGTCTCGGACAGCGCGCGGCCCGCCTATGATGGAATGGGCCTTGGCCTTTTCATCGCCAAAACGCTGCTGGAGCGGTCGGGTGCGGAATTAATCTTTGCCAATGGCGCGGACCCCTACCTGCCAAAATCCACTCAGGACCGCAAAATAGGTGCAATCGTCGAGGTTATTTGGCCTCGTACTGCGATCGAGGCACAGGATCGCCGTGATCCCGCAGGCTTTGGCGAGAATCCCAAGTTCGAGCGATAAGCACAAGTTCAGGTTCGTAATTTAACAACTCATTAACTAACGCATCGTTAAGGTTTCGATTACCCGGTTTGGGGCGGAAGCGTTGTAATGTTTATTATTGAGTATTTGTTTATCGGCCTCACGGCCTTTCTCAGTTCTGGTATAGCTCTGTTATGGCTGGACAAAACACCGTCGGGACGCACAGCGCCAGATGCGCCAAGCTACGATGATTTTTCAATGCTCTTTCAAAATGAAAAACTGCAACATGCAAGCCCCGCAGCCCTTGCCGCGCTGTCGAGCAGCGTTGGGCGCACCACTTGGAGCGACATCTATCAACACTTGCGCCACCGATTTCATGGTGTGCCGGCCGAGCCGAACAGCCTTGCGGATGGCGAGTATCATTTGACCGCGAACGTCGACGGCGACCCGTCCAACCTTACGCTCAACAAACGAGGCGCGTCGGTGGAGATCATGCTGCAAAGCGACCCCCTCGATATTATAATCGACAAACAGCAAACTCTGCAAAGCCAAGCCAAAGTAGAAACGCTCAGCCGGACCAGCAACAGCGCGCCTTATCCGATGTGGTTACTAAATGCAGAAGGCGATGTTTTTTGGCATAATGAAGCCTACGCCAAAATCGCACAAGACAACGGGATCACGGCTAAAGACATCACCAAGCCCTTGTTTGCGGATGTCCTGCCGCTAACCCATCCCACCGCATCGACACGGGCCGCACTTACTCGCAAAACGGACGGAAAAACGCTCTGGTTTGAGGTAAGCTATCAAAAATGGGACAATACAACGATCGCGCATGCTGTTGACATTGATGCGGTGATTAATGCCGAAGTTGCACAGCGCAATTTCGTCCAAACCTTGGCCAAAACCTTTGCTCAATTATCTGCCGGTCTTGCTATTTTTGATCGTGAAGGGCGCCTGGCGCTGTTCAACCCTGCACTTGTTGATTTAACAGGGTTACCCGCCGAATTTTTAAGCGCCCGCCCGGATTTACTGTCGTTCTTTGACAGGTTACGCGATCGCCGGGTTATGCCCGAACCTAAGAATTACCGAACATGGCGACAGGAAATTTCCAACGTCATCGCCGCAGCCTCAGACGGCAACTACCAAGAAACATGGTCCTTAGAAACAGGGCAAACCTACCGCGTTAGCGGGCGACCCCACCCAGATCGTGCTGTCGCTTTTTTGATGGAAGACATCAGCGCCGAAATGTTGATGACCCGTAATTTCAGGGCCGAGTTGAACCTTGGCCAATCTTTGTTGGACACTCTCCCGGACGGCATTGTCATGTTTTCATCGAGTGGTGTTGTGACGCTTTATAACAGCGCCTTTTCCGAATTATGGGGTGTCGACCCAGAGAGCAGCTTTGCCTCCTTCACGCTGGTTAACGCCCTGAAAATTTGGGCTGACAAAACCACGCCAAATGTTTTGTGGCATGACATTGAACAATTCATCCAACGCCGTGGCGAGCGCGCAGAATGGGAAGGCTATTTCGTCATGAAATCAGGTCAAAAGATGGGCTGCGTGATAAGCCCTGCGGCCGCCCATTCGACCGCCATCCGGTTTCATTACATCAACGACGCTAAAATCGCGCCCCTGAATGTACATCCGGATGCGTTTCCAGATTAGCGAGCGGCCATTCCCCTTGCAGCCACAAGGTGGCGCGATACACTTAGGATATGGCGATAAACACTGCTTCTTTACTCCTCCAATCCGCTGATCACACCAGCCAAATAGCGCACCAAATCGGTCCGCAATTAGCACCTGGTGATTGTATTTTATTGGATGGACCCGTTGGTGCCGGCAAAACGCATTTTGCAAGGACGTTGATACAATCCATTTTGCGCGTTCCAGAAGATGTCCCGTCGCCAACGTTCACGTTGGTTCAAACCTATGAGACGGCCGCCGGCGCACTTTGGCATGCGGATCTATATAGGCTCTCTGACGCATTTGAGATCGACGAGCTTGGCATCCGTGAGGCGCTGGAAACAGCTATTTGCCTGATTGAATGGCCAGACCGCCTTGGTGCTCTTGCGCCGGATGACGCGTTGCACATTAGCTTCGCTCAAAGAGACGAAACGACCCGAATGCTCACAGCCACATGGCAATCTGCGCGATGGCAGAAAGTGCTTGGCGGGGTCATCTTGTGAGGCAACGCACCTTAATCCAAAACGCATTCATCAAGATTTCAGGTTGGGACAACGCGGCGCAGGTCGTCATTGCTGGCGACGCATCAAACCGTCGCTACCTGCGTTTGCAAAAACCAGACGGTGCAACAGCCATACTAATGGACGCACCACCGCAACTCGGGGAAGATATCGCTCCATTCATGGAAATCGCCAATTACCTTTTGAAAACGGGTTTAAGCGCGCCGCAAATTATAGCTAAAGACGATAGCAATGGCTTCTTACTACTCGAAGATCTAGGCGACGCTCTTTTTGCACGCCACATGACACAATATCCCCAAGATGAGGCGACCCTCTATCAAACAGCCGTAGATGTCTTATGCCATTTACACCGACAGCCACCCCCAGATTTGCCGGCATATGACGCAAGCGTAATGACAGATCGCGCCGCTTTGGCCTTTGATTGGTATATGTTTGGCGCAACAGGCGAAGTTTCGCAGGACGCAAAGTCTGATTTTGCAAAAGCATTCCATAAAGTGCTGAGCGATCTTCCGACCACCTCTGCTACATTAGTCCACCGCGACTATCACGCTGAAAACCTGATTTGGCTGCCACAGCGATCAGGGCTCACGCGCGTGGGTCTATTGGATTTTCAAGACGCGTTGGTCGGCCATCCTGCGTATGATTTAGTTTCAATGCTTCAGGATGTGCGCCGCAAGGTTCCATTACAGATTCAAGCGGAGATGATCGCCTATTATTGCAGTAAGATGGATCATCCGCGTAGCGAATTCAAAGTATCCTACGCCGCGCTCGGTCTACAGCGGAACCTGCGCATCTTGGGCGTTTTTGCGCGCCTTTGCCTGCGGGATGCCAAATCACATTATATCGATTTGATCCCTCAGGTTTGGGCGCATATTGAGACTAACCTAGCGCATCCCTCCTTATCTCATTTACGTCCTAAGTTGGAAAAGCTTCCGGTCCCAACCCCGGAAATACTCACTCATCTCAAATCCCAGAGTGGCTCATGCCAGACGCTGTGATGATCTTTGCAGCCGGGTTCGGCACTCGTATGGGCGCTTTAACGCAAAACACCCCAAAACCCCTGCTTCACGTCGCAGGGAAAACACTGATTGATCACACGCGCGATTTAGTGCGTGCCACATCGCCCCGCGTGACTGTCGCCAACATACACTACCTCCGCGAACAACTTGCGGCCCATTTGGACGCTAGCGAAGTCACCACAATCACCGAAAAGCCTGCGATCTTGGATACTGGAGGCGGATTAAAAAACGCCCTGCCTTTATTAGGCGCCGGGCCAGTTTTCACAACAAATTCGGATGCGATCTGGACAGGACCGAACCCATTTGAGGCTCTGCGGACGGCATGGGATCCAGACAGGATGGACGCCCTCTTAATGACTGTTCCTGTCGAAAACGCGATCAGTCACTTAGGTGTGGGCGATTTTGTGCATGGCGTTGATGGCCAGTTGCGGCGCGGTTCCGGCACCATTTATGGCGGGGTTCAAATACTGAAAACGTCGCTACTGCATACAATAAACGAACCTGTGTTTTCGCTCAATTTGGTATGGGACATCATGATTGCACAGGGGCGCCTTTATGGTTTGCAGCACGCTGGAAAATGGTGCGATGTTGGCCATCCTGACGGGATCACCGCCGCTGAAAGATTGCTTTTGAACCATGTTTGAACCGTCACCTCACCCGCGCCTATTTGGCTTGCCCCCTGGGGTCGATTTCCCACGCACGCTTTTGGATGGTTTGCGCGCCCGCGTTGATCCAGCGGATCCAACCGCCTTGGCCCGCGTTGATTTGATCGTGAACACAACTCGAATGCAGCGGCGGATGCTGGAGTTGTTCCAGAATGGACCACCGAGTTTATTGCCGCGCATCCATTTGGTCACTGGGTTGGATTCTCTCCTACGCAACGCGCCACCACCACCCAGCATCCCACCCCTGCGGCGACGCTTGGAATTGGTGCAATTGGTGGCAAAACTGTTGGAGCAGCAGCGCGACATCGGTGCGCGCTCAGCCTTATACGATTTGACCGATTCCCTCGCCACGCTGATTGAAGAAATGCAGGGTGAGGGCGTACCCGTATCAGCCGTTACCGGCCTAGATGTGTCAGACACCTCCGGACATTGGGAGCGGGCGCAATCCTTTATTCGCATTGCAGATCAATATCTTGACCTTAATCCGGGCCAGTTGGACGGCCAAGCGCGGCATCGACGGGTTGTAACGCAGCTAATTGAGGAATGGACAGAGGCCCCGCCAACGCACCCCATTATTATTGCAGGCTCCACCGGATCGCGCGGTACGGTCCAGATGCTCATGCAGGCCACAGCGAAACTGCCAAACGGCGCGGTTATTCTTCCCGGTTTTGATTTTGACATGCCCACCGAAATTTGGTCGAACCTGTCCGACGGGCTGCTGTCCGAGGACCATCCACAATACCGTTTTCAAGACTTGGCAGGCAGCCTTAACATGCATGCCGCACAGGTTAAGCCTTGGACAGATGCGCCTCCGCCCGATCCGCAGCGCAACCGCGTTCTTTCGCTCGCTCTGCGCCCCGCACCGGTTACAGATGCTTGGCTGATTGAGGGCAGCACGCTTGGAGATGTGTCAGGTGCCCTTGATGGTGTCACACTCGTGAACGCGGATGGTCCGCGCGCCGAGGCGTTGGCGATTGCACTGCGCTTGCGTCAAGCAGCAGAGGATGGGCAAACGGCCGCTTTGATCACGCTCGACCGGATGTTGTCACGACAGGTCACGGCCGCCTTAGACCGTTGGGACATCATCCCGGACGACAGCGCAGGAATGCCATTGCATCTAAGCCCACCAGGGCGGTTGTTGCGGCACATCGCACAGCTTTTTCGCAAACCATTGGATGCGGAACTGTTGCTGACGTTGCTCAAACATCCCCTGACGCACAGCACAGAAACAAGAAACCAGCACCAATTAAACACGCAGCGCCTCGAGTTGCAGATGCGCAAGGACGGCCTGCCCTACCCCAAACAAGGCAGCCTGGTTGCGTTGGCCACGCGCGCGATGTCCGACGACGCGGCACAGTCAGAGTTGCAAGCTTGGGCTAATTGGGTTGGGGAAACGCTCTGCGGGCTTGATAATGCAGGTGAACGTCCTCTGACAGAGTGGGTCGCGCAACATCGTGATACGGCCGAGGCCCTTGCCCGCGGAATGGCGGGGGGCGGCACGGGCCAGCTGTGGGAAAAACAGGCCGGGGTAAAGGCGCTGGGCATTCTGACAGGCTTGGCAGAGGAGGCCGCATTTAGCGGAGACATGTCAGCCGCCGATTATGCTGATCTGATAGGCGCACTGCTTGCGCAAGGCGAGGTGCGCGACCGCGACGCGCCCCATCCAAAAATCATGATTTGGGGAACGCTGGAGGCCCGTGTTCAAGGGGCAGACCTGGTGATCCTTGGCGGGATGAACGAAGGGACGTGGCCGGAGGCGCCAAAACCTGATCCCTGGCTTAACCGGGTCATGCGCCATCAAGCAGGCCTGCTGTTGCCCGAGCGGCGCATCGGCCTGTCGGCGCATGATTTTCAACAAGCTGTCGCCGCGCCAGAGGTTTGGATCACACGGGCAATCCGGTCCGATGAGGCTGAAACCGTGCCGTCGCGCTGGATAAACAGGGTGCAAAACTTACTGAACGGCTTGCCTTCGCAAGGAGGCGAGGATGCGTGGAACGCCGCGGTAGCGCGCGGGGCCACTTGGCTGGAACAGGCTCAAGCGCTGGAGGAGATCACCCCTGTGGCGCCTGCCCCTCGACCCGCACCAAAACCACCTGTTTCGGCTCGGCCGCGCAAACTATATGTCACAGAAATTCAAAAGCTTATCCGCGATCCCTATGCTATCTATGCCAAACATTGCCTGCGCCTGAAGCCGCTCGGCCCGATTGTGCAGGATGCTGATGCTCGTCTGCGCGGCACTGTTTTCCATTCGGTGATGGAGGCCTTTTTAAAACGCAGCCTAGGTGATCCGGATGCGCTTTCGGTTGCGGGCCTGCGTGAAACCACCCGTGCGGTATTAGAAAATCAGGTTCCGTGGCCCACGACGCGCGCTTTGTGGCAGGCCCGCATCGAGCGCATTGCGCCGTGGTTCGTGAAACAAGAGCTTGAGCGCCGTAAAATCAGTCAGCCTGTCGCCTTTGAGGATAACGCAAGAGGCGCACTGAACCTTGCGGATATTGGTATGGAGATCGGCTGTTTTGCCGACCGCATTGATCTGGATGACCGCGGGTGTGTGCGTTTGTACGACTATAAAACTGGGTCACCGCCGACCAAAAAGGAGCAAAAGACCTTCGACAAACAGTTGTTGATCGAGGCCGCGATGATGGAAGAAGGCGCGTTCGCCAACCTCGGGCCGCGGTCGGTGGAAAACGCGGTTTACATCGGCTTAGGCTCTAACCCAGTCGAAATGCGCGCTCCTTTGGATGAAGATCCGCCTGCAAAAACACTCACGGACCTACGCGCATTACTCTTGGCCTACTTAGACCCGAACAAGGGTTATTTGGCACGTCGCGCCCCGCACCGCGAGGATCGTGAAGAGGATTACGACCATTTGGCCCGCTACGGTGAATGGAACACAGGCACGTCACCGACGGAGCAGGAAGTCACATGAGCACGGTTGACGAAGCCACCCGCCGCCAGTTGCAGGCCGCTCGGCCGGACGCCTCAACCTGGCTATCCGCGAATGCTGGATCCGGAAAAACGCGGGTGTTGACGGACCGTGTGGCGCGCCTGTTGCTCGACGGTGTGGCACCTCAACATATTCTGTGCCTGACCTATACTAAAACCGCCGCATTTGAGATGCAGAACCGCCTGTTCAAACGTTTGGGCGCTTGGGCGATGCTGCCTGACGCAAAACTCATTGAAGCGTTAGAAGAACTTGGGATTGATATCCAACGCGCGACCCCAGATCTACGACGCGCGAGGACGCTCTTTGCCAGCGCGATTGAGACGCCGGGCGGGCTAAAAATTCAGACCATTCATTCCTTTTGTTCAGCTCTATTGCGTCGCTTTCCGTTGGAGGCCAAGGTCAGCCCACAATTCACAGAGATTGAAGACCGCGCCGCAGACCTTTTGCGCGCAGAACTTGTGGACCAGATGGCTGATGGGCCCGATGCTGCGGCGGTCGCGGCATTGGCCAAGCGTTACACTGGAGAAGACTTCACCCGGCTCACCAAAGAAATCGTGTCCCATAGCGCGTTGTTTCAAAAACCTGTTTCGCAAGGCGCGCTGTATACAAATTTCGGGCTTTCCCCCGGTTTTGACGAAGACACTCTGGCAGCAGAAGTATTTCTGGGCGGTGAAGAAGATTTGACCGCAGAATTAACGCCCGCTCTAATTGCCAAGGGGGGTGAGGATGCCAAAGCCGGCTTTCTTTTGCGGGAGATAACTCAGTTAGATGCGCGTAGCTTAGGTCCGTTAGAGAATGTTTTTCTCACCAAGGGAGGTGCGCAAAACCCATTTAGCGCCAAAATTGGCCGCTTTCCCACAAAGGCAACACGCGCCGCCGTGGATCATTTGATGCCCGCACTTGAGGCGTTAATGCAGCGCGTGGAACAAGCGCGTCCCAAGCGCCTTGCGCTCGCAGCAGTGCAGCGCACCCAAGACCTACACCAGTTCGCCGTTCCGTTTGTCCAAGCCTATACAGATGCAAAATTATTGCGCGGCTGGCTCGACTTTGACGATCTGATCCACAAAGCACGCGATTTGCTGCACGATCCGCGCGTCGCAGCCTGGGTGCTCTACCGGATTGATGGCGGCATCGACCACATCCTTGTGGATGAAGCTCAGGACACCAGCCCCGCACAATGGGATGTGGTGCGCAAGCTAAGTGAAGAATTTGCCAGCGGCGATGGGGCGCGCGCGGACGTTTTGCGCACAATCTTTGTTGTCGGGGACACAAAGCAATCGATTTATTCGTTCCAAGGCGCCGATCCCCGCGAATTCCACCGGATGCAGCAGGAATTTCAATCCAGGATCAGCGGCGCGGGGCAGCCCTTTCAGAACCTTACTTTGGATTACTCATTCCGCTCTTCGCCTGCGATCCTACGCATGGTAGATCAGTGTTTTGATCCGACGCTTCGGCCAAGCTTTGCCCAACAAACACAGCACATCGCATTCAAATCAGACCTGCCCGGACGCGTTGATCTGTGGCCCGATATTGAGCCACAAGCGAAGCCCGATGAAACACCATGGTACGAGCCCGTGGACAGGCTCGATCCGACGCATCACCATATTATTCTGGCCGAAAAGGTTGCAGATCAAATCGCCGATATGATCGCTCATGAAACCATCCCAGATAATAGCAAAGACCACGGTCTACACCGGCGGCCAGTAAAACCAGGCGATTTTCTGATCCTCGTCCAGCAGCGCAAGACCCTGTTTTCAGAGATTATTCGCGCCTGCAAAGAACGTGGGCTGCCCATTGCCGGGGCAGACCGTCTGAAAGTGGGCGGCGAGCTTGCGGTGAAAGATATCACAGCGCTTTTATCCTTTTTAGCAACGCCAGAAGATAGCCTGTCACTGGCGGCCACCCTCCGCTCGCCCCTATTTGAATGGTCTGAACAAGATCTCTTTGATCTCGCGCACCGCCGCACACAGACCCACCTTTGGCCCGCTTTACGAGACCGCCAAGGCGACTTTCCCGAGACCTTTCGCGTTCTCAATGATCTGCGGGACAATATCGACTTTTTACGGCCCTATGAGCTGATTGAACGGATCCTTACCCGGCATGGCGGACGCCAAAAGCTGCTGGCGCGCTTGGGGACAGAAGCAGAGGATGGGATCAACGCCTTGCTGGCTCAGGCGATTGGCTATGAGCGCACCGCGACGCCCAGCTTGACCGGTTTTCTGGTGTGGATGAAGGCGGACAATCTGGAAATTAAGCGCCAAATTGACAGCGCCTCGGATCAAATTCGCGTCATGACAGTACATGGCTCCAAGGGTCTGGAATCCCCTATCGTGATCTTGCCGGATACCGCGCCGCGCAAACTGGACATCAAGAACGAGATTATAGATCTGGATGATATGGCGGTATGGCGTCCAAAATCCGACGCAACTCCGCCGCTTGTTCAAGAAAAGTTAGATCAGATGAAGATCAGCATCGCCGAAGAGCGGTTGCGGCTTTTATATGTCGCGCTGACGCGAGCCGAAAAATGGCTGATCGTCGCGGCGGCGGGAGATTTAGGTAAAACCGGAGACAGTTGGTACGAGATTGCGCAGAACGCTTTGCTGCAAATCAATGCGGTGGAAACGCAAACGAAAGCTGGCAAAATTTTGCGCTTTGAGCATGGGTCTTGGCACGGGCCTGATTTAATCAAAACAGACGAGGCGCAAAAAGGCGCGGCGGCGCTCTGGGATATGTTCCGCCAAAAGGCGCCAGAACCGGGCGCTGGTCCGACGCGGATCTCGCCATCCAACCTAGGGGGCGCCAAGGCATTACCGGGCGAGGCGGGTGCAGATGAAACTATTGCGATGGCATTCGGGTCAGCGGTCCACATGCTGTTGGAACGGCTGTTGAATAAGCCGCGATCTGCGTGGGACGGCATTGCCAAGTCTTGCCGAGCACTGTTTTCCGAATTGGACGACGCGCACTGGGCAGAAGCGCGCACAGAGGCTAAAAAAACTCTGAATGCAAGCCATTTAGAGCCTATATTTTCTCAATCTGGTCTCAGCGAAGTACCTGTGACTGCGCAGATGGGCGACGACACGATGTACGGCATTATCGACCGGCTGTTGATTAATGGTGATCAGGTCTTGGCCGTTGACTACAAAACAAACCGAGTTGTCCCGCACAGCGTTGCCGATTGCCCCGACGGCTTGTTGCGGCAGATGGGAGCCTATCATCTCGCGCTGCAACAGATTTTCCCATCACATCGGATTGAAGTGGCTCTTTTGTGGACCAAAGATCAGAGCCTCATGCCCCTGCCACAAGAAGTGGTGACATCTGCCCTGAACGCCGCACTTCATCTTGACGCGCAACACGCAGAAACCTAAGTTTACACCCTATTCACGCCGGCAGGAGAGACCCATGGCCACCGTAGCAGTTACAGATTCCACCTTTGACGCCGAAGTCCGAAATTCTAGCATCCCCGTCGTCGTCGACTTTTGGGCCGAATGGTGTGGCCCCTGCAAACAGATTGGCCCCGCTCTGGAAGAGCTATCAGCCGAGATGGAAGGCAAAGTGAAAATCGTCAAAGTCAACGTTGACGAGAATCCGAATTCGCCCTCGCAGATGGGTGTTCGCGGCATTCCAGCGCTGTTTGTTTTCAAAGACGGTGAGGTTGTGTCCAACATGGCTGGCGCCAAGCCAAAGGCCGCCCTTCAGAGCTGGATCGAAGAATCGATCTAATCTGATGTTTGATTTAAGGTTGAGGGCGTCCACGCGGGCGCCCTTTTTCTATGTATCAAAGCCCTCATGGGGCCACCCTTGTGTCAACGCTGTTGGATCGCCATATACTGTGCGAAAGCAAGGAGTTCACAGATGGGACAAACCGATTTTCCCGGATGGCACGGCACAACGATTATTGGTGTCAAAAAGGACGGCCAGGTCGTGATTGCAGGCGACGGTCAAGTCTCGCTCGGACAGACCGTAATCAAAGGCAGCGCACGCAAGGTTCGGCGGTTATCCCCCGGTGGTTTTGACGTTGTTGCTGGCTTTGCAGGCTCTACTGCGGATGCTTTCACCCTTTTGGAGCGCCTTGAGGCAAAACTTGAGGCGATGCCAGGACAGTTGGCGCGCGCGAGCGTGGAGCTGGCAAAAGATTGGCGCACAGATAAATACCTTCAAAAATTAGAGGCAATGTTGATCGTAACAGATGGCACCGAGTTGTTGGTCATCACAGGCGCAGGCGACGTCTTAGCCCCCGAACATGATGTAGCGGCCATCGGATCGGGCGGTAACTTTGCCCTAGCCGCAGCGCGCGGAATGATGGACAGCACACGTTCTGCCGAAGAAATTGCCCGTGACGCCATGGCAATCGCAGCCGATATCTGTGTCTACACCAACGGAAACCTCATCGTCGAAAGCATTGCGCCATGACTGATTTAACACCGCGCGAGATTGTCAGCGAACTAGACCGGTTCATCATCGGACAACAGGACGCAAAACGGGCGGTCGCCGTTGCTCTGCGCAACCGGTGGCGGCGCAAAAAATTGGGCGATGACCTGCGCGATGAAGTTTATCCAAAAAATATTCTGATGATCGGACCCACAGGGGTCGGCAAAACGGAGATCAGCCGCCGTTTGGCGAAACTAGCGCGCGCACCATTTCTGAAAGTAGAAGCGACGAAATTTACCGAAGTTGGCTATGTCGGCCGCGATGTGGAGCAGATCATTCGCGACCTCGTGGATGCGGCAATTGTGATGACGCGCGAGCATATGCGCGATGACGTCAAAACCAAGGCGCATCTCGCGGCCGAAGAGCGTGTTATAAATGCGATTGCCGGGTCTGATGCACGTGACAGCACACGCGAGATGTTTCGCAAAAAGCTAAAAAGTGGCGAATTGGACGCTACTGAAATTGAGCTTGAGGTCGCCGACACCACAAACCCCTTTGGCGGTATGGAAATCCCAGGTCAGCCCGGTAATGGCGCAGGCATGATGAATCTTGGCGACATTTTTGGAAAAGCCTTGGGCAATCGCACCGTACGGCGCAAAATGACCGTCGCTCAGAGCTACGAAGTGCTGATCGGCGAGGAAGCAGACAAACTTCTGGACGACGAAACCGTTAAAAGATCCGCAATCAACGCGGTAGAGGACAGCGGTATCGTGTTCCTTGATGAAATTGACAAAGTTTGCGCCCGCTCCGACGCGCGCGGCGCCGAAGTCAGCCGCGAAGGTGTCCAGCGCGATCTGCTGCCGTTGATTGAGGGTACAACAGTCAGCACAAGCCATGGCCCAGTGAAAACCGACCATATCCTCTTCATTGCATCTGGCGCGTTTCATATCGCAAAACCATCTGACCTATTGCCCGAGTTACAAGGACGCCTGCCCATCCGCGTCGAGCTGCGCGGGCTGACTGAAAACGATTTTGTGCGGATTCTCACCGAGACAGATAACGCCCTCACCCGACAATATACCGCCCTAATGGGGACAGAAAATGTGGCGGTCTCGTTCACCGAAAATGGTATTGCCGCACTTGCGAAGATTGCAGCGGATGTGAACCAGTCAGTGGAAAACATTGGGGCACGTAGGCTTTACACTGTTTTGGAACGCGTGTTTGAGGATCTTTCGTTCCACGCGCCGGACCGCGGCGGGCAAGACGTCGTTGTGGATGAAGCCTTTGTGAACGAAAATCTGGGCGCACTTGTCAAAACCCCTGATTTATCCCGCTACGTACTCTGATCTTGGTCGGTGCAGCATAACACATCTTCTTTAGCGGCACCTTCAACTGTCCGTTTTGTGATGGATAACGCCCGCTGGCTGTTTGCCGGTGGGTTGCTGACACTGATGTCCAGCTTTGGACAGACTTTTTTTATCTCGATCTTTGCTGCTGACATTCAAGCAGCCTTTGATCTGTCTCATGGCGCTTGGGGTGGCATTTATTCGATCGGGACTTTGGCTTCTGCCATTGTCATGTTCTGGGCAGGAAACCTCACGGATTATTTTCGCGCGGGCCACCTTGGGGCGATCATTCTGGCGGTCTTAGCTGCGTCCTGCCTGTTGATGGCAGTTAATCCAACGGTGTGGTTGCTGCCCTTTTTGATTTTCGCCCTGCGGTTCACTGGGCAAGGTATGACGAGCCATATCGCTATCGTCGCTATGTCCCGCTGGTTTGTTGCGACCCGAGGCCGTGCTTTGGCAATCGCATCATTGGGGTTTTCTCTAGGCGAAGCGATCTTACCGCTTTCCTTCGTTGCCTTAATGGTTTTCGTGGATTGGCGGATTTTGTGGATATTAGCGGCTGTGATTGCCGTACTTGGTGCACCGACCCTATTGGTGCTATTGCGAAGCGAACGGACGCCACAGTCCATGGCCCAAGATAACGCCAGCCTTGGCATGCAGTCACGCCATTGGACGCGGGCCCAAACCCTCCGCCATCCACTGTTTTGGTTCATGTTTCCGGCTCTGGTCGGACCATCAGCTTTCAACACTGCGTTCTTTTTTCATCAGGTCCACTTTGCTGATATCAAGGGGCTATCGCATCTGTCGTTGGTGTCCCTTTTCCCGATTTACGCGGTTGGTGCCGTGGTGTTCTTAGTGTTGTCAGGCTGGGCGTTGGACCGGTTGGGAACGGCGCGCCTGCTTCCCTTTTACCAACTGCCGCTGGTTTTCAGCTTTGTCATTTTTGCGCTTGGCGCTGGGCCCTCTGCATTCTTTTTCGCTTTTGTTATGATGGCGATGACACAAGGAGGAAATTCGACCCTAATCAATGCGTTTTGGGCGGAATTCTATGGCACAGCACACCTTGGATCTATCAAGGCGATGGCAGCCGCGATTATGGTTTTAGGTTCTGCGATCGGGCCAGCGATCACCGGTCTTTTAATCGATTTCGGTGTCAGTTTTAATTTTCAAATGTTTGGGATCGCTGCCTATTTCGTATTTTCATCAGCAATGATGTGGATTGGCATTCGTACAACCACGGCTTCCTAATTGCGCTTGAGATACACATAGTAGGCCCCTGCCCCACCATGCCGAAGATGGGCTGGCGTAACTTGTAAAATTACTTGCGACAGCGGTGCCATCGCAAGCCATTGAGGCACTTGATGGCGCAAAACACCGTGCCGCACGGGGATCGGGCCACCTTCGTCACGCGCTTTACCTTTGCCGGTAATCACCAAAACCAAGCGTTTCCCCGCCGAATGTGCAGACAGAATAAAACCGCTAAGCGCTGGATGTGCTCGTTCGAGCGTCATACCATGAAGATCGATGCGCGCCTCTGGGCGTTTTTTGCCCCGGCGCATTTGGTCGTGCGTTTTACGATCCATCCGCAAGGGCGCCGCGGCAACACGTTCTGCGATCGGGCGCAGGGTATCTTGTGTCACTTGGGCCCCAGATTTGCGGGGCGTCGGCGTCAAAAGCGTAAAATTAAGTTCGGGTTTAACAGGTTTCGGACTTGGATTTGCAGGTTGCTCAACTGCGTCTTTGACAACTTGACCCGTATCGAGCCTATGCGTCTTGCGCGCTACCTCATTCCACAGAGCCAATTCATCTGGACGCAGCCGGCGGCGCTTCATGCTGTTCCCCTTTTGGCGAAGGCCTGAAATTAAGCGTCCGTCGAGACCAATAGCCAATTTGGATCATCAGCACCCATGACACGGGCGAACGTCCATGTGTCTTTTTGGCGTTTTACCTCTGTCTTGCTGCCTTCTACGACATTTCCGTCGCTATCACAGACGGCGGAAGTCAGTTCCGCAATGAATTTCAGGGTCAGCTCAGCCTCTTGGGTGTCTTTATTAAATGCCGCGTCAACCAATTTAATCTCGCGCACGCCAAAGAAATTGGCCTCGATCGTCAGACCTTGATCCTCACGGGCTGCAACGCCTTCAACGAAGCTTTCATAGATATCCTCAGACAAAAATGGCTGGATATCTGAAAGGTCGCCGTTTTCATAACCCATCACGATCATTTCATAGGCACCACGACCGCCCGCGAGGAAATCACTGACGTTGAAAGACGTCTCAATCCGCTTCATCGCCGCGAGCGCCTCTGCCGCAGGGCTGCCCTCATGAACGTGATCTGTAATGTCCAAATCAGGACCACCTTCGATCACCTCGAACTCCGGACGCGTGCGACTTGGCGCTGGTGTCGCCTCGGGGCGTTGTTCAAATCCCTCACGGGTTCCAAGAACGCTTTTGAGGCGCAGGATCAAAAAGACAGCGATGCCAGCAAGCACCAGCAGCTGGATTAATGGTGCGTTCATGAAAGACCTCTTTCAGACGAAAAGTGGTAACAACGACGATTGGACATTATGTAGGGGGTGAGGTGGTCCAAGTCCACCGCACCGAAGGCGAAAGGATTGTTTGTATGTGGTTGTTTTTGGCTTTTGTCGCTGTTCCCGTGATTGAAATCGCTCTGTTCATTCAAATCGGCGGTATGATTGGAACACTATCGACAATCGCGATCGTGGTTTTGACTGCTTTCCTAGGTGCCTTTTTGGTGCGGCAACAAGGCGCGCGCACTTTAGGTCAAATCCGATCTTCTTTTGCCGATATGACTGATCCGACGGAACCTTTGGTCCATGGTGCAATGATCCTCTTTGCCGGCGCTCTGCTATTAACGCCCGGGTTTTTCACAGATGCGGTTGGGTTTTCCCTCATGGTACCCGCTGTCCGAATTCAACTGTTTCATTTAATCCGTAGCTCGATTTCAACACAGCATTTCACAGATCAACCGCAGCCACAAAACCACCGGTCGGACGTGATTGATGGCGATTACCACGAAGTACCCCCGCGCAATCAGCCGTCAGGCTGGACCAAGCATTGAGGCGTCTCCCACAACCTGCTAGAGCAGCGTCAAGCCCATATTCCACAGGAGATTTCAATGGCTGAAACAGACGGTCAAGCCCCCGCACAAGCGCAACCCAGCATGAGCGTTTTGGGTCAATTCATTCGCGATATGTCCTTTGAGAACATCATGGCCCAAAAAGGTGCGCCCGCGGATGTGCAACCTGACGTTCAGGTCCAAGTTAACCTTGATGCAAAAAAGCGACCTACCGAAAATCACTATGAATCTTCGATTAAGCTGAACGTAACATCAAAGGCAAAAGAGGGCGATGCAACTCTCTTTGTCCTTGAGATTGATTATGTCGGTATTTTCCACATTGAAGGCGTACCAGAGGATCAGCTGCATCCGTTTTTGCTGATCGAGTGCCCGCGGATGATTTTCCCGTTCTTGCGCCGGGTCGTAAGCGACATCACGCGCGACGGTGGTTTCCCGCCACTAAACCTAGAAAACATTGATTTTATAGCCATGTACCGCAATGAAATTGCGCGCCGTCAGGCCGAAACACCAGCGCCGGAAAACGCGTAATTTTACTTGGCCCACAACGCTTTGTCGCCAAGCTTTGCGATGAAGGCGTTGTGGCTTTCGGCCTCTCCCGCAGTAATTCGAGCGGGCAGGGCCTTGGGTCGCGATGGCGGCGTCCAAGCCTCGACTGTTCCCTCAGATTTTGTTCTTTGCTGTTGCCCTGACAGGACCAAGCCAGGCTGGCGCCCACCAATCAGTTCTAAGTAAACTTCAGCGAGGATCTCGCTGTCCAACAAAGCACCGTGAAGTGTTCGCGCCTCGTTGTTGATCCCAAAACGTCTACACAGCGCGTCAAGAGAGGCCGGCGAGCCAGGAAAACGCTTACGCGCAATATCAAGCGTATCGATAGCGCGATCGTTTGGAATAGTCGGCAAACCCATCCATTTCAGTTCCGCATTCAGAAACTTCATATCGAACGCGGCGTTATGGATCACCAATTTCGATGTGCCAATAAAATCGAGGAAATCCTGACCTATCGCCGCAAATTTCGGCTTATCACGCAGAAAATCGTCCCCTAATCCGTGCACTTCGAAAGCCTCATTCGGCATTTCACGCTCTGGATTAATATATTGATGATAGGTTTTGCCCGTCGCCATGTGGCCTTGCAACTCAACGGCACCAATCTCAACGATGCGGTCCCCTGAAAAGGGATCAAAGCCGGTGGTTTCAGTATCAAGGACGATTTCACGCATGATTTAGGCAGTCCGATATTGATTTTATGATCTCACGCACACGCGTTTGCGCGCATTCGATAGTGTCAGTCTCAATAACATAATCGCTTTTTGCGACTTTGTCTGCGTTGGGCATTTGCTTCGCTTTGATCTGCTGAAACTGCTCAAACGTCATGATACCACGCGCCATCACACGACGCTCCTGTTCAGCCTCCGAGGTCGTGACACAAGCCACCGCATCCATGTTTTTATCGCCCTTCGTTTCAAACAACAAAGGAGTGTCGAAAACTACAATTTCGGCGTCTGTTTCGTTCAGGAATTTCGTTCTATCGGCGCTGACTAAAGGATGAACAATCGTCTCTATATGGCGTAATAGAGAAGGATCTGAGGCAATTTTTTGACGCAGGATATCTCGCGAGACCAGACCATCTATAACCGCCTCAGGCACTAAACTTTGAACCGGGGCAACCGCACTCCCCCCTTTGCTATAAATCCGGTGTACAGCAGCATCAGCATCCCAAACTGCACACCCTTGGGCTACAAACAGTTGCGCTGTCGTGGATTTTCCCATCCCAATGGATCCGGTTAGGCCGAGCTTGAACGTCATCGTAAAACAGCCGCGCGCGTCGCGCTGTCCACAATGGGACGCACTCCAAACCACCTTTCAAATGCTGGTACGGCCTGATGCAAAAGCATCCCAAGCCCATCAACGGTTGTGCAGTTCCGCTCTTCCGCCACACGGAGGAGGCCGGTTTTTAACGGAGCGTACACCAAGTCTGTCACGACAGTACCCGAGTGCAACCGATCCAGCGGCACCTGTAATTCAGGTTTTCCAACCATCCCAAGCGACGTCGTATTCATCAATAAAGCCGCATCATCCAGAAGATTTATAGCGCTCGACCAATCAAACACGCGTACTCGACTGCCAAAATCATATGCCAGCTGATCTGCACGACCCCGGGTACGGTTGGTCAAACGAATTTCCGGAACCCCAGCCTCCAAAAGTGAAAAGATGACTGCGCGCGCAGCACCACCCGCACCAAGGACCACAGCAGGTCCGGAAGTCGCATCCCAATCTGGTGCACCAGCTCTCAGATTCTCAATGAAGCCATACCCATCTGTGTTATCCACTTGAATTTTACCATCTTCGCGAAAGATCAATGTGTTCGCCGCACCAATTAATGCCGCGCGGTCGGTCACAAGATCAGCAATTTTCAAAATTGCCTCTTTGT
Organism: uncultured Pseudosulfitobacter sp.; assembly: GCA_965656435.1. GTDB lineage: Bacteria > Pseudomonadota > Alphaproteobacteria > Rhodobacterales > Rhodobacteraceae > Pseudosulfitobacter. The sequence goes on from CBFHKQ010000001.1 coordinate 46,909, forward strand.
GTGGAATGGTCAGGTTTACCCCTACAAACCCCATATCAGGGAGTGTTCGAACAGCTTTCTCAAGATCATTCGGCTCCACATGGAGCGGGACGTAATAACCCGATATTTCGTGTTTTTCCAGCCAATGACCATGCAGTTGAGGCGACTTTGAATGAGCGATTGGTGCACCGATGACGCCAGCAAGGGGGATTTTGGATAATGTCATGTTTCGATCACTCCACGCTGCTCCAGATAGCCAAGAATTTGAATAAGGGGCATTCCAAGAACTGTAAAATAGTCGCCCTCGATACCAGCCATCAAGCGCACACCCTCGCCTTCGAGTTGATATCCCCCGACGCAATGTTGGATGTGGTCGAAATTTCGTGCAACGTAGTCGGCAATATAGGCATCGGTCAATTCTCGCATTTGGAGGCGGGCCTGACCCACATGTCGCCAAAGCGGCGCGCCGCCTTGATAGATAACGGCGGCTGAAAAAAGACTGTGCTTATCATTAGAAAGGGCGGTGATCTGCGCAACTGCCTCGGGTGGCGTGTGGGGTTTGGATAAAATTCGACCCTGATGATCCAGTACCTGGTCAGACCCAATTACAAATGCTTCTGGCTTTTTCTGGCTGATCTTTTTTGCCTTCATCTCTGCGAGGGTATCGGCAACGTCACGCGGAGATGCCGCCTCCGCAATCATAGCATCTTTAACGCTTTGTTCATCAATAAGTGGCTTTATGACTTCAAAGCACACACGCGCGTTGCGCAGCATCTGCGCTCGAATAGTGGAGCCGGAGGCCAATATGACGCGCTGGGACATGGGGTTAACCTTGTGTAAAACTCATGTGCTTTTCCTACGACTGTTTGTGGGAAAACATCGATGTCACTACAACGATCATAGATTGAGCGTGATCGTCTGATTTATGGTGTAGTTATACGCTTAGGAAAAGCATTAAACGCTGATGTTGATATCCGCTGACACTGCGTCTCATCACAGAGCTTCCTGATATCTGAAACGCGCTAAATTCAGATTTTATATCTTGTTTTTATTTAGCTATTTTCAATCTTCGTTGCGCCGAACAAGTTCTGTCTTTAACCAAACACTCTGTGGATAAACATGTTAGTGAAAAAATAATCCACAGAACTCATGCTTCCTACATAATCATCATTCTTTCTTTCTCTCTATATTTATATTGTAAGGAGAACAAAGAAGGAGACCGTTTATGTACGATATGCTCAGCATCGCTTATCCTTGGATAAAATCCATACATATAATGGCTGTCATCGCATGGATGGCCGGTCTGTTTTATCTACCAAGGCTTTATGTGCACCATTCAGAGCGTGTGGGGCTCTCAGGTGAAACGCATGATTTGTTTGCTATGATGGAAAATAAATTACTCCGCCTGATCATGAATCCGGCGATGATCGCGACTTGGATTTTTGGTCTGTGCCTCGTGCTAACACCAGGTATCGTAGATTGGTCATTTGTGTGGCCTTGGATCAAAATGGTATCTGTGATCGCGATGACAGCCTTCCATATGTGGTTAGCTGGCCAACGACGAAAAATCGCTGGAGGGGAAGCCATTATGGCGGGCCGTACCTATCGGTTGATGAACGAGGTCCCAACAGTCCTGATGATCGCGATAGTGCTATCTGTCGTAGTGAAATTTTGACGTCGTTGACTCGGCCTAAAGGACAGCATAGATAGCCTTAACGCCTCGTCCGAGGACTGTATTTAGCCTATGAAAATCTAAAAGGACGGTCATCCAGTCGGGTGCACTGCATTATTCTCACATGACATCTGAACGCCTGACGCTTGCCGACCTCAAAGCCAAAAGTCCCAAAGACCTTTTGGCTATGGCAGAAGAGCTTGAGATCGAAAACGCATCCACCATGCGTAAAGGTGAGATGATGTTCCAAATTCTGCGTGAGCGCGCGGATGAAGGTTGGGAAGTTTCCGGCGATGGTGTGCTTGAAGTACTTCAGGACGGTTTTGGATTTCTGCGGTCCCCTGAAGCGAACTACTTGCCCGGTCCGGACGATATTTATGTCTCGCCAGAAATGATCCGTAAAATTTCATTGCGTACAGGTGACACAATCGACGGTGTTATTCGTGCGCCTGATGATACTGAACGCTATTTCGCCCTGACAGATCTGGCGCATATCAACTTTGAAAACCCAGAAAAAGCGCGCCATAAAATTGCGTTTGATAACCTGACGCCGCTGTATCCAGATGAGCGTTTGACGATGGAAACCAGTGATCCGGCGACCAAAGACCGGTCTGCGCGTATCATCGATCTTGTATCGCCGATCGGGAAGGGCCAGCGGTCTTTGATCGTAGCACCGCCGCGGACAGGTAAGACAGTCTTGCTGCAAAACATTGCCAATAGCATCGAGAAAAACCACCCTGAATGCTATTTGATCGTCCTGTTGATTGATGAGCGGCCCGAGGAAGTTACGGACATGCAACGCTCTGTGAAGGGTGAAGTTATCAGCTCTACTTTTGACGAGCCTGCAACCCGCCACGTCGCAGTGTCAGAGATGGTCATTGAGAAGGCAAAGCGCTTGGTTGAGCACAAGCGGGATGTAGTCATCCTGTTGGATTCGATTACCCGTCTAGGTCGTGCGTTTAACACAGTCGTGCCGTCGTCCGGTAAGGTTCTAACGGGTGGTGTGGATGCGAATGCACTGCAACGACCAAAGCGTTTCTTTGGCGCTGCTCGGAATATTGAAGAGGGCGGTAGCCTTACGATTATTGCGACGGCCCTGATTGATACGGGATCGCGTATGGATGAGGTTATCTTTGAAGAATTTAAGGGCACCGGTAATAGCGAAATCGTCCTGGATCGTAAGATTGCAGACAAACGCGTCTTCCCAGCGATTGATATTCTGAAGTCAGGCACGCGAAAAGAAGACTTGTTGGTTGATAAGGTTGATTTGGCGAAAACCTTTGTGCTGCGCCGTATTCTCAACCCGATGGGTACGACTGATGCGATTGAGTTCTTGATTTCTAAGCTCAAGCAAACAAAATCAAATTCTGACTTCTTCGATTCAATGAACACCTGATATACCTCTGTAGGAGCGTCATCATGGATACGGTTTTTGCGCTCGCAAGTGCCGAAGGCCGCGCAGGTGTGGCTGTTGTCCGTGTGTCTGGTCCGCAAGCGCACAAGGCTGGTGCAGCTTTATGCGGCAGCATCCCGAAGCCGAGTATGTTTGCTGTACGGCCTGTGAAAGGTCGGGCAGGGGCTTTGATTGACCGTGTGCTTGTTTTGACATTTGAGGGGCCAAATAGCTTCACGGGTGAAGATGTAGTCGAGCTGCATTTGCATGGAAGCATCGCAATCATCCGTTCAGTTTTATCGGAGCTTTCTCAATGTGATGGGTTACGTTTAGCCGAGCCTGGTGAATTTACACGCCGGGCGCTGGAGAACGGGAAGATGGACCTCACACAGGTTGAGGGCTTGGCAGATCTAATTGATGCAGAGACGGAGCAACAACGCCTGCAAGCGATGGAGACTGTTGAGGGCGCCTTAGCAGGCGTCGTGGACCGTTGGAGGAGCGATCTTATCCGGGCGGCATCACTGCTGGAGGTCACGATCGATTTTGTGGACGAAGACGTTCCCGTTGATGTGCGTCCTGAGGTACACAGGCTTCTATCTCATGTGATCGAAGAGCTAGAGGTGCAAGTCGAGCAATCTTATGTTGCGGAGCGCGTTCGCACTGGGTTCGAGGTCGCAATAGTTGGTGCACCAAACGTTGGAAAATCAAGCCTTCTCAATTACTTATCTGGTAAAGAGGCTGCCATCACGTCCGAAATTGCGGGTACCACGCGGGATGTGATTGAAGTGAGGATGGATCTACAGGGTCTGCCGGTGACATTCTTGGATACTGCTGGCGTTAGAGAAACAGATGATATTGTAGAAGCCAAAGGCGTTGCATTGACCAAAAAGCGGGCCGAAGCCGCTGACCTGCGTTTGTTTCTGGGTGACCTCCCAAAAGGCTTACAGATTACTGCGAAAGGAGGGGATATTCATCGGTCGCCGAAAGCTGATCTTTTTCCCTCAAACTCGGGAATTTCTGGTGTTACTGGAGAGGGGGTATCTGATCTCACCTTGGAAATTGTTGAGCAGTTAAAGGGCCGAGTTTCAAACAGGGGTCTTGCCTCGCGCGTGCGACATCGGGATGAGCTTAAATCAGCGGCCACTAGCCTGATCGAAGCAAAAAGGTTGCTTGATCTGGGTGCAGTTTATAGCGATTTAAGCGCGGAAGAAATGCATAGTGCGATGCGAAGTCTTTCGCGATTGGTCGGTCGCATTGATGTGGAAAATCTGTTAGATGAGATTTTCTCTAGCTTTTGTTTGGGTAAGTAAGGGAAGTGTTTCACGTGAAACAATTTGATGTGCTTGTCATTGGCGGCGGTCATGCGGGCTGTGAGGCGGCACATGCCGCGGCACGGATGGGCGTGGATGTGGCTCTTGTAACGATGACCAAGGCGTCAATCGGCGTTATGTCGTGCAACCCGGCTATTGGGGGGCTTGGTAAGGGGCATTTGGTGCGTGAAATCGATGCGATGGATGGCGTAATGGGCGCTGTTGCGGATCGTGCCGGTATCCAGTTTAGGTTGCTTAATCGGCGTAAAGGGCCAGCTGTCCAAGGTCCGCGTGCGCAATCGGACCGAAACATCTATCAGCGCGAAATGTTGTCGATGTTGGAAAGTGCATCGGGGTTGAATATTATTGAGGGTGAGGTTGTCGACCTGTCGATGGACGGTGATCGAGTGACGGGTGTGGTTCTCTCAGATGGATCTGAGATAAATGCGCGTTCAGTCATTCTCACCACGGGCACATTTTTACGCGGTATTATTCATATCGGAGATCAACAGCGCCCTGGCGGCCGCATGGGAGACAAGGCGTCAAACAAACTTGCGAAAAGGATGGATTCGTTCGGTCTACGCATGGGGCGTTTAAAAACAGGAACGCCGCCACGACTTGATAGCAAAAGTATAAATTGGGATATTTTGGATATGCAGCCGGGGGACGAGGCCCCAGAACTTTTTTCGTTCATGCCACAAGGTCCGCTTACACGCCAAATTTCGTGTGGAATTACACACACAAACACTCAAACACATGAAATAATACAAAAGAACCTTGAGCATTCCGCGATGTACGGCGGCCATATTGATGGCGTGGGTCCTCGTTACTGCCCGTCAATTGAGGATAAGGTTGTGCGTTTCGCGGACAAAGAGTCCCATCAAATTTTTCTGGAACCAGAAACTCTCGACGGAAATTCAGTCTATCCCAATGGGATTTCTACCTCCCTGCCAATTGAGGTTCAGAAGGATTATGTTTCATCAATTGTTGGGTTAGAGAGGGCAATTATATTGCAGCCCGGTTATGCAATCGAGTATGATTATGTAGATCCACGATCGCTCGACGCTGCGCTATCTGTCCGCTCGCTGTCGGGGTTGTATCTTGCTGGTCAGATCAACGGTACAACAGGCTATGAAGAGGCAGCTGCGCAAGGTTTGGTGGCTGGCATTAATGCTGTCCAGTTTGCGCTTGGAAAGCCAAGCGTGCATTTCAGCCGCGCTGAAAGCTACATCGGTGTGATGATTGACGATTTAATCACACGTGGTGTTTCTGAACCATACCGGATGTTTACTTCGCGCGCAGAGTATCGGTTATCTTTGCGCGCAGACAATGCAGATCAACGTTTAACGCCTCTTGCAATGGATCTCGGCCTCGTTTCAGATACACGTCAGCTGGTATTTGATAAGAAAATGGTTGCTCTGAGTTCTGGTCTATCGTTGTTAAAGGAAACGGAAGTTACACCAAAGCAAGCAAACACGGCCGGGCTCAAGGTCAAAGAGGATGGTCAAAAACGCTCTTTGTTCCAGTTGCTCGCATTCCCCGATGTAGAATTCGATAACCTATTGTCGTTGAAGCCAGAATTAAACGCCGTCGAAGCACAAATTGCAGTACAGATTGCCCGGGATGCTCTATACGCAAACTATGTTGATAGGCAACGCTCAGACATAGAACGGATGAAAAAGGACGAGAGGCAGGTTATTCCGCCAGACTTTAATTATATTGAGCTTCCTGGCCTTTCTAACGAGCTGCAAGCAAAGCTTAGCAATACCCGGCCAGACACTTTGGCCCAAGCGGCTCGTATTGATGGGATGACCCCGGCTGCCTTGGCTTTGATCTTGGCTAAGTTACACCAGATGAAGCCCAAATCCGCATGATACCTGTTTTGAATGGTTTGAATGTTTCACGTGAAACAATCAGAGACTTAGAGGTTTTTTCGGATCTGGTGATTAAATGGAACCCAGCAATTAATCTGATTTCTAAAGGAGATGTGACTTCGATTTGGGAGCGGCACATCCAAGATTCTGCGCAAGTTTATCAATCCGTCCCTCACTTCAATACGTGGGTAGATCTAGGAAGTGGAGGCGGCTTCCCAGCGCTAGTTTGCGCTATACTTGCGAAAAACGCAGGCGATACAGGCAAGTTTACGTTAGTAGAGAGTGACAAAAGAAAGTGCGCTTTTTTGCGAACTGTCATTCGCGATCTGGGTCTTAATGCAACAGTTTACGCGGATCGTATTGAAGCTGTTCCTTCATTAAGCGCCGATGTTGTGTCAGCCCGTGCTCTGTCGCGTTTGGATACACTCCTAGGCTATGCTTTTCCACATTTGGATGACAATGGGTCATGCTGTTTTCTGAAAGGTGAAAAATGGCAAGAAGAGGTGGAAATTGCACTCCAGGAGTGGATTTTTGACTACGAAGCACACCCGAGCACTGTCAATCCGGTTGCGGCTGTATTGGAGATAAGGAACCTACGACGTGTCTGAAGGCCCAGTGATTTCCTCACCTAAGATCATATCCGTTGCAAATCAGAAAGGTGGCGTTGGTAAAACAACAACGTCTGTTAATTTGGCCGCCGCTTTGGCGTCTAAGGGCTACAAAATCCTGCTCGTTGATTTGGATCCGCAAGGAAACGCGTCAACTGGTTTGGGGATTTCTTGGGATGATCGTAAGGTCACAACCTATGATCTTTTACTAGAAAATGCTGCCCTTTCAGATGCAATCCAAGAGACGAATACGCAGAACTTACTGATCATACCCGCGACCGTAGATTTAAGCTCGGCCGATGTTGATTTAGTCGCAAATCAGGGGCGAACACAGCTATTACGCACAGTCCTGCGTCAAGCAGCCATGGCTGAATATGGGTTTGACTATATTTTCATTGATTGTCCGCCATCCCTGAACCTTTTGACTGTGAACGCTATGATCGCAGCGGATTCAGTTCTTGTTCCGCTACAGTCGGAATTTTTCGCCCTGGAAGGCCTGTCGCAACTTATGCTGACCATCCGGGAAGTACGGCACGCGGGTAACGCCGGTCTTCGCATCGAAGGAATTGTTTTGACGATGTATGACCGCCGAAACAACCTGTCGGTTCAGGTAGAACAGGATGCCCGCGATAATCTTGGGAATTTGGTCTATCAGACGGTCATTCCGCGTAATGTCAGGGTGAGTGAAGCGCCCTCGTTTTCCATGCCTGTTACGCAATATGACCCGCAATCGCGCGGCGCCTTAGCCTATGCGGAACTGGCGGATGAATTTTTGCGCGTGAATGAATTAGTGAAGGAACCATCATAGTGGCTGATAATGATAAAAAACGTGGGCTTGGTCGTGGGTTATCTGCTTTGATGGCAGATGTCGCGGAGCCTGAGGCGGCAAAAACCCAATCTGATGGTTCGTCAGTTCGCATGGTGCCCATCGAGAAGGTGTTCGCTAACCCAGAGCAGCCACGTAAAACATTTACGCAGCCGGAGTTGGAGGACCTATCAGCTTCGATCAAGGAAAAAGGCGTTCTCCAACCATTGATCGTTCGGTCAAAGCTAAGCGGGTCTAGCAGCAGTTTCGAAATTGTTGCGGGTGAGAGACGGTGGCGCGCCGCCCAAATGGCACAGTTGCACCAAATCCCCGTGATTGTTCGAGAATTTAGCGATACTGAAGTATTGGAAGTCGCCATAATTGAGAACGTCCAGCGGGCCGATTTGAATGCTATCGAGGAAGCGCTTGGTTATCGTTTGTTGATGGACCGCTTTGGCCATACGCAGGAAAAAGTGTCAGAAGCGCTTGGGAAAAGCCGCAGTCACATCGCCAATCTTTTGCGATTGCTTAACTTACCAGCAGAAATTCAGACTTATGTTCAAGAAGGCGTGTTATCTGCGGGTCATGCACGAGCAATCATTGGAGCGCCGAACCCGTTGGGAATTGCTCAGCAGGTGATTGCTAATAATCTGAGCGTACGTGAGACGGAACGCTTGGTGAAAAGCTTTTCCAACGCGCCGAGCGTTCGAAAAGCGCCAAAGTCGCCAACTGAAAAAGACGCTGATACGCGTGCTTTAGAAGCTGATCTGTCTGCCGCACTTGGGATGAAAGTTGCTTTGGAACACGAGGGCGGCGGAGAAGCGGGCAAGTTGTCTGTGTCGTATAAAAACCTAGAGGAGTTGGATGATTTGTGCCGCAAGTTGAGCGGTTCTTAGTCCGCCAACAAGGTTCTTAAAACACCATTTAGAACTGTAACCCCTTGTTCTGTTGTCACAATTCTTCCGTCAATGAGGGAAATTAATCCAAGCGCTGACAATTCGTCTATTTTGTATGGTGTGAGTGACTGACCCGCTAGGTGTTCAAACCGACGAATTTCGACGCCTTCTGACAAGCGCATCCCCATGAGGAGGAACTCTGCGGCCTGATCAGATTTGCTAAGCTGCGTTCGCGGCAGAGACCTTTTGCCTTTGAGCCATTGATTTGGATTTGACGGGCCCTGTGTCGCCCAACGCCCGCTTTCATTTGTTACACGCCCGTGTGCACCTGGGCCTATGCCTAAATAATCGCCGTAACGCCAATATATTAGATTATGACGCGATTGCGCATCCGTCTTTGCGTGATTGCTGACCTCATAGGCTGGCATTCCTGCATCGCTGCATACTTCACGGGTTAAGGTAAACATATCAGCGCCCAATCCCTCGTCAGGAAGGCCTTGTAGTTTGCCAGTGTCGTAGCGGGCGCCAAATGCGGTATCAGGCTCTATGGTGAGCTGATAAAGGGATAAATGATCCAAGGATAGGGACAGTGCCTGACGCAACTCCGCCTCCCAATCCGATAGCGTTTGGTCCTGTCGTCCATAGATCAAATCAAAGCTGACGCGATCAAAGGTATTGCGTGCGATATCAAAGGCGGCAACTGCCTCTGATACTGTGTGCAATCGTCCCAACCGTTTCAGATCAATATCGTTAAGCGCTTGAGTTCCCATGGAAACTCTATTCACACCCGCCTCTTTGAAGGCGGCAAACCGTGTTGCCTCTACTGAGCTTGGATTTGCCTCGAGTGTGATTTCCACATTATTGGCGAGCGGCCAAAGAGATTGGATTTTGTCGATAATCGCGCCAACAACACGCGGCTCCATCAAACTCGGCGTGCCACCACCGAAAAAAATGGACGAGACAACCCGCCCATGTGTCTCTATCGCGGCCTTTTCGATTTCCTCTAGGTAGGCTGCTTGCCACTCTGCATGATCAATAAAACGGGCAACGTGGCTGTTGAAATCGCAATAGGGACACTTGGCCTCGCAAAAGGGCCAATGGATATAGATCCCAAATCCGCCGTTGCGCCAGTCTTCGATCAAAACAAGCGTTCAATCATTTGTTTGAATGCAACCGCGCGATGGCTGATGGCGTTTTTCTCCGCATGGCTCATTTCGGCAAAGGTACGATCGTGTCCCTCTGGCTGAAACATCGGATCATAGCCGTGACCCAGCGCGCCGCGTACGGGCCATACCAATGTGCCGTGAGCGCGCCCTTCAAACACCTCTTCGTGACCATCGGGCCAAGCCATCACCATCGTTGCGCAAAAGGCAGCGCCCCGGGGATGGGGCGCTTTCGCTGCTTCCAGTAGATCATGTGTTTTGGTCATGGCCATCATGAAGTCGCGACCGTTTTCAGTCTCTGCCCAGTCAGCGGTATAGACCCCCGGAGCACCGTTCAGTCCATCCACTTCAATGCCTGAATCGTCCGCAAGCGCTGGCAGTCCAGAAGCCTGGACTGCTGATACAGCTTTGATCCGGGCGTTGCCTATAAATGTGTCTTCGGTTTCTTCCGGCACGGGCAGGTCAAGATCAGCGGCCCCGATAACAGAAACATTAAATGGCTCAAAAAGTTCACGCATTTCTTCAAGCTTGCCCGCGTTATGCGTTGCGAATAGCAGCTTGGAGCCTTCGAATTTGCGTGTCATGCGCTTGCTGCCGCCTGAATGGCGATCAACTCGGATACGCCTTTGGTGGCCAGATCCAAAAGCTGGTCCATTTGACCGCGGCTAAAGGTTTGACCCTCTGCGCTCATCTGGATCTCAATCAATTTTCTGGAACCCGTCATGATGAAATTGCCATCAACGCCAGCTTCACTGTCTTCAGGGTAATCCAGATCCAGCACCGGCTGGCCAGCATAGATGCCACAGCTGACCGCAGCAACGGGATCAACTAGGGGGTCAGAGACGATGTCTCCCGCTTTCATCAGCTTGTTTACAGCGAGGCGAAGTGCGACCCAACCGCCGGTAATAGAGGCGCAGCGCGTTCCGCCGTCCGCTTGCAAAACGTCGCAGTCCACCGTGATCTGACGTTCCCCTAAAGCAGAACGATCAACGCCGGCGCGCAGGCTGCGGCCAATGAGGCGTTGAATTTCTACGGTACGGCCGCCCTGTTTGCCAGACGCAGCTTCGCGCCGCATCCGCGTGTTTGTTGCGCGGGGCAACATACCGTATTCCGCCGTTACCCAGCCCAGACCGGATCCCTTGATAAACGGGGGCACGCGGTCCTCGATCGTCGCGGTGCACAACACATGCGTGTCGCCCATCTTAATCAATGCAGACCCTTCAGCATGTTTGGTGAAGCCTGTTTCGATTGAAACGGCGCGCATATCATCTAAGCTTCTTCCGGAGGGTCGCATTGCATGTCCTTTTTGCTGATACTGTCGGGATAACGCCCCGCAGCCCTGTGATGCAAGTGTGATTGACCTTTTGCTTGGGCACTCTTTAATGACAGTCTCAAACGTAGGATTTTATGCAAGATACACCGAATATCATGGATGAATTGAATGCCCGCTCCCGCGAGGTTTTTCGTCGTGTGGTAGAGGGGTATTTAGATAACGGCGATCCCGTTGGCTCGCGGACATTGACGCGGGATTTCAGTGAAAAAGTATCTGCCGCGACGATCCGAAATGTGATGCAGGACCTTGAGTTTTTGGGCCTGCTGGACAGCCCGCACATAAGTGCTGGTCGCATTCCGACGCAAAAAGGCCTGCGGATGTTTGTGGATGGGTTGATGGAGGTCAGCGTTCCCAATTCTGAGGATCGCGAAAAGATCGATGCAACCCTCGGTCAAAATGAAATGGATGTCAGCGGACTGCTCGATCGTGTCGGCTCTGCGCTTTCGGGTGTCACGCAAGGTGCGTCGCTTGTGCTTGCACCCAAGCATGAGGCACCGATCAAGCATATCGAATTTGTCTCTCTCGGCCAAGACCGCGCTCTGAGCGTTTTGGTCTTGGCTGATGGTCATGTGGAAAACCGTCTGTTCACACCGTCGCCGGGACAAACGCCAAGTTCGATGCGCGAGGCTGCGAATTTTTTAAACGCGCTCATCGAAGGTAAAACCCTGACTGAGGCGCAAAAAACAATTCAACAAGAGATTGCTGCAAGACGCCAGCAGATCGATAGTTTGGCTGCCGAGCTGGTCGACCAAGGCGTTGCCAGTTGGGATAACGCGGGCGACACGCACGAGCGCTTGATTGTGCGCGGTCGGGCGAATTTGCTGGAAGGAACGGGTGACGGTCAGAACCTTGAATTGATCCGCACCCTCTTTGATGACCTAGAACGCAAGCGGGATATCGCTCAATTCCTCGATCTGACCGAAGAAGCAGATGGCGTGCGCATTTTTATCGGCTCAGAAAACAAACTTTTTTCACTTTCGGGTTCCTCTCTGGTGGTTTCCCCATATATGAACGCGGACCGAAAGATCATCGGTGCGATCGGGGTTATTGGACCCACGCGGTTGAATTACGGGCGCATCGTACCGATTGTTGATTACACAGCGCAGTTGGTTGGAAAGCTGCTGACAGACCAAAGATAGAGGAACGAAATGGCCGATCCGAACAACGAAGACTTTTTGGACGACATCGACGCGGCCGAGGCCGACGCCTATGCGGACGAAATGGCAGAGATCGACGACGAGGCTCTTGAATTGGATTCTCTGCGTGCCGAGCGGGACGATCTAAAAGACCGCTTCATGCGCGCCTTGGCGGATGCCGAAAATGCACGCAAGCGGTCAGACAAAGACCGCCGCGAAGCTGAAAACTATGGCGGTTCCAAACTCGCGCGCGATATGTTGCCGGTCTATGATAACATGAAGCGTGCACTGGAAACCGCGACAGACGATCAGCGCGAAGTAGCAGGCCCCCTGTTAGAGGGTGTTGAACTGACCATGCGCGAGCTTTTGAACGTTTTCAAAAAGCACGGGATTGAGGTGATTGCACCGCAAGTTGGCGACCGCTTTGATCCGCAGATGCATCAGGCAATGTTTGAGGCGCCGGTGCCTGGTACGAATGCAGGTGACATTATCCAAGTCGCAGCCGAAGGCTTTATGTTGCACGATCGGTTGTTGCGGCCGGCACAAGTGGGTGTGTCATCCGCTCCAGCGTCCTAGCGCGCTTTAAAGTCGTCATTCCTTGGCGGCCTCTTTAATCTTATAGATCAACTCAAGCGCTTGTTTTGGGGTCAGTTCGTCTGGATGTATCTCGGCGATCATGTCCAAAGCGGGCGTGCTTTGCGGTTTTGACGGGGGCGGCGGTGCCAGACTAAAGAGTGGCAGGTCGTCAATCAGAGCCTTCTGCGTCGCACCACCCTCGCGCTCTCCTTTTTCGAGTGCTTCCAAAACGGTCCGGGCACGCGCGATAACAGCGGTTGGCAGGCCTGCCAACTGCGCGACCTGTACACCATATGAACGATCCGCAGCGCCCTTTTTGACCTCATGTAAAAAGACGATTTCGCCTTCGAATTCGCGCACGGACACCGTTGCATTATCTACGCCTGCCAATTTTCCTGCCAAGGCCGTAAGCTCATGATAATGCGTAGCAAAAAGGGCACGCGATTTGTTGACATCGTGCAAGTGTTCCAGCGTGGCCCAAGCGATAGACAAGCCATCATAGGTGGCGGTGCCGCGCCCAATCTCGTCCAAAATAACCAGGGCTCGATCATCTGCTTGGTTCAAAATGGCGGCGGTTTCCACCATTTCCACCATAAAAGTGGAGCGCCCCCGCGCCAGATCGTCCGAGGCACCAACACGTGAAAAGATCTGGCTCACCGCGCCGATATGTGCTTTGGCGGCGGGCACATAGCTGCCCATTTGGGCGATGATCGCAATCAGCGCATTCTGGCGCAAGAACGTCGATTTACCCGCCATATTTGGGCCAGTCAAAAGCCAGATGGGCGTTGCGCCATCCGCACTCAGATCACAGTCGTTGGCAATGAATGGATCCCCTGTTTGATCGCGCAGTGCACGCTCTACAACGGGGTGACGACCTTGGGTAATGGCAAAAGCGCGACTGTCGTCTACCTTGGGTTTGCACCAATTTTCTGATTGGGCGAGTTGTGCCAATGCGGCAGCGACGTCCAATGCCGCGAGCGCGTTTGCCGTTTCAAAAATACGGTCCGCACTTGATAGAACGGCGTCTACGAGGCTCTCAAATAATGCTTTCTCGATTTCGAGCGCCCGGTTGCCAGCGTTCAGAATCCGAGTTTCCAGTTCTGACAACTCTACGGTTGTAAAACGGACCTGATTTGCGGTGGTTTGTCGGTGAATATATGTCTCTGATAGCGGTGCAGAGAGCATTTTTTCTGCATGTGTCGCTGTTATTTCAATGAAATAGCCAAGCACATTATTATGCTTGATCTTAAGTGACGTGATACCTGTGTGCGTAATGAAATCTTGCTGCATTGCTGCGATCACGGCTCGGCCTTCGTCTCGTAGGGTGCGCGCGTCATCCAGATCGGCATTGAAACCAGGCGCAATAAAACCACCGTCGCGTAAAAAAACGGGCGGCTCGGCAACCACTGCGTCTTCCAGCTGCGCGATCAGGGTGTCGTGACCGCCAAGGTCGCTTATGGCGGTTTCGATATCGATGGGTTTTCCCTCCGTTAAGGGGATCGCCGCAATTTGTGCAGCTTGGCCCAGCCCGTCCCGAATGGCCGCAACATCGCGTGGGCCCCCGCGTCCAAGTGATAGACGGGACAGCGCGCGGTCCAGATCGGGCACACGGCGCAAAGCGTCCCGCACCTGATCTGTTTGTGGTGCTTCCAGAAAAAAGCCAAGGGCGTCGAGCCGGTTATTGATCTCACTTGGATCACGCGATGGGTTCGAAAGCCGCCGTTCCAATAGCCGCGCCCCACCCGCCGTCAATGTGCGGTCCATCGTCGCTAACAAAGACCCAGTGCGGCCGCCAGAAAGAGCCGAGGTCAGCTCAAGGTTGCGGCGCGTTGCGGCATCGATTTGTACGCGGCGGGATTGGTCTTCTTGTTGCGGGGGACGGATGCGCGGCAAATTCCCCTTCTGTGTGATGGAAAGGTAATCCACAATCGCACCCATCGCCGAAATTTGCGCCCGCGAAAAACCACCAAAGGCGTCTAGGGTCTGGACCTTGAACAGATCACACAACCGGGCCTCACCCGCCGTGCTGTCAAAACTTGCGCGGGACAGTGGTGTTAGAGACAGCAAAAAATCAGAGACCAATTCGGTCACTTCCGCAAAATCGTCATCCAGAATGATCAGTTCAGAAGGGGCCAAGCGCGCCAGCTCAGGACCCAATTTTACCGGATTTATTGCCTCAACGCGGAAAACGCCTGTAGACATGTCAATCCAAGCCAAAGCGGCCTCACCCCGGATCGTAGCATAGGCCGCCAAAAAGTTGTGTTTCCGCGCGTTTAAGAGTGAATCCTCACTCAGTGTGCCAGGTGTCACCAAGCGCACAACTTCGCGCTTTACTACCGATTTAGAGCCGCGTTTTTTCGCCTCCGCAGGGCTTTCCATCTGTTCACAGACAGCCACGCGAAAACCTTTGCGGATCAGTGTCAGAAAATACCCCTCGGCCGCATGTACAGGCACGCCGCACATTGGAATATCAACGCCGTCATGTTTACCGCGCTTCGTGAGCGCGATGTCCAATGCCTCAGCAGCAGCAACGGCATCATCAAAGAACATCTCGTAGAAATCGCCCATCCGGTAGAAGAGCAAAGAGCCTGGGTGTGCTGCCTTAATCTCCAGATATTGCGCCATCATTGGCGTTACAGTCATGTTCATCCTCATGCGTCGCGTGCGGCCCACAAACGCACAAGACGGCCCAAATTGCAAAGCGGATTGAGGCAGTTGGCTGGCTGAGCTATGACGTTAGGGAAAGAAAATAAGGACGGGATATATGTCGAAGACCAAAGTGACAGCCGAAGAGGCGCTTGCATTCCATTTGGAGCCTCAGCCTGGCAAATTTGAGATTTCTGCAACCGTTCCGATGACCACCCAGCGCGACTTGAGCCTTGCCTATTCTCCCGGCGTTGCTGTGCCCTGCGAGGCAATTGCGGAAAGCCCGGAAACTGCCTATGATTATACAAACAAAGGTAATTTGGTCGCTGTCATATCAAATGGGACGGCTGTTCTGGGCCTCGGTAATCTTGGCGCTCTGGCATCAAAGCCCGTAATGGAAGGCAAAGCGGTCCTTTTCAAACGCTTCGCAGATGTGAACTCCATCGACATCGAACTGGACACCGAAGACCCAGACGCCTTTTGCGAGGCTGTGCGCTTGATGGGCCCCACCTTTGGCGGGATCAACCTTGAAGATATCAAGGCGCCCGAATGTTTCATTATTGAACAACGCCTTAAGGAAGAAATGGACATTCCTGTGTTCCATGACGACCAACATGGGACAGCAGTGATTTGTGCCGCAGGCTTGCTGAATGCGTTGCACATTTCTGGCAAGAAGATCGAAGATGTGCGGATTGTGCTGAACGGCGCAGGAGCTGCTGGGATTGCTTGCATCGAGTTGCTGAAATCCATGGGTGCGCGGCATCAAAACTGCATCATTTGCGACACGAAAGGTGTGATTTATCAGGGACGTACCGAGGGTATGAACCAGTGGAAATCTGCACATGCTGTTAACACGGACCTGCGCAGCCTGACCGAAGCGATGAGTGGGGCAGATGTGTTTTTAGGCGTCTCTGTCAAGGGGGCAGTCACGGCAGAGATGGTCGCATCAATGGCGGAAAACCCGGTTATTTTTGCGATGGCAAACCCAGACCCTGAAATCACCCCTGAAGAAGCGCGTGCGGTCCGCGCCGATGCGATTGTCGCCACCGGGCGCAGCGATTACCCCAACCAGGTCAACAACGTTTTGGGATTTCCTTACCTTTTTCGGGGCGCGCTGGACATCAATGCGCGCGCGATCAATGACGAGATGAAGATCGCCTGTGCACATGCCTTGGCTCAATTGGCGCGCGAGGATGTGCCGGATGAGGTGGCGCTCGCCTATGGAAAAAATCTTTCCTTTGGGCGTGATTATATCATTCCGACGCCGTTTGATCCGCGCCTGATCCACCGCGTGCCGCCTGCCGTGGCAAAGGCGGGCATGGACACGGGGGCCGCACGACGCCCCATTATCGACATGGAAGCCTATGAGCTGTCGCTGAAATCGCGGATGGATCCAACGGCAAACATTCTGCGGGGTATCAATGCACGCGCGCGGGCAAATCAGGCGCGTATGATTTTCGCCGAAGGGGATGATCCGCGGGTGTTGCGTGCCGCCGTCATGTACCAACGCTCGGGCCTTGGCAAAGCTTTGGTTGTTGGGCGGACTAATGATGTTAAGGCCAAGTTAGAGACTGCTGGCCTTGACGATGCTGTGCGCGAAATTGAGGTGGTGAATGCGGCCAACACCACACATCTGGAGACGTATAAATCTTTTCTCTACCAGAGGCTCCAACGCCGCGGTTTTGATGCAAGCGACATTCACCGTCTTGCCACGCGCGACCGGCATGTCTTTTCTGCGCTGATGCTGGCGCATGGTCACGGGGACGGCCTGGTCACTGGTGCGACCCGAAAATCAGCGCATGTTCTGGAGCGGATAAACCACGTCTTTGACGCCGATGCCGCGAACGGAGCTGCGGGCATCACAGCAATTTTGCACAAAGGCCGGATTGTGTTGATTGCTGATACTCTGGTGCATGAATGGCCGGATCAAGAGGATCTAGCCAATATTGCCCAGCACGGCGCCCGTGTTGCGCGTCACCTTGGGCTGGATCCGCGCGTTGCCTTCGTTAGCTTTTCGACATTCGGCTATCCGGTGTCCGAGCGTGCAGAAAAAATGCACCTCGCGCCAAAGGTTTTGGACAAGCGCGGTGTTGATTTCGAATATGAAGGGGAAATGACGGTTGATGTCGCGATGAACCCCAAGGCGCAGGCGGCCTATCCGTTTTCGCGTTTAAGTGGTCCTGCAAATGTGCTTGTCGTGCCCGCGCGCCATTCCGCCAGTATTTCTGTAAAGCTTATGCAGGAAATGGGCGGGGCAACGGTTATTGGGCCAATCCTTGCTGGGGTTGATGGTTCAATCCAGATTTGCTCCTCGGTCTCAACGGCCAATGATATTTTGAACATGGCCATACTTGCGGCATGTAAGGTCGGCTAATGGCGATTTGGAACCTCGGCTCGATAAACATCGATATGGTGTACCGGGTTCTGGAATTTCCGGCACCGGGGCAAACGCTCGCTGCCGATGAAGTGACGCGGGGATTGGGCGGCAAAGGGGCAAACATGTCCGTTGCGGCCGCCCGCGCTGCCGCCCGTGTCAACCATATCGGCGCAATTGGCGCTGATGGCGCTTGGGCGCGCGATCTGATGATGGAATTCGGTGTCGATATTTCACATATCGCTACTCTTCCGAGTGAGACAGGGCATGCGATTATCCTGCTGAACAGCGAGGGTGAAAATAGCATTGTTTTGTATCCTGGCGCCAACCGAAATATCGCTGAAGATGGGGTTGCGGCGGCGCTGAGCGCTGCGCATACGGGCGATACCTTGCTGCTTCAAAATGAAACGAATGGCCAAGAAGCAGCCGCTAAGATGGGGCGCCAACTTGGGCTTCAAGTTGTTTACGCTGCCGCACCCTTTGATGCAGAAGCGGTGCGGGCCGTGTTGCCCTATATTGATTTTCTTATCCTGAACGAAGGCGAGGCGGCCGACTTAGTTTCTGAAATGGGGACAGAGTTGGGCAACCTTCCGGTTGGAGAAATCCTTGTCACTTTGGGTGCGGAGGGCTGCGTATATTACGACAATACCATCAAAGTCTGCACCGCTTATCCCGCGCTGGAGGTCGATGTGGTGGATACGACAGGTGCTGGTGATGTTTTTACAGGATATTTGGTGGCCGCGCGCGACAGAGGGCTGCCGATGGCCCAAGCGATTGATTTGGCGACGACGGCCGCCGCTTTGATGGTCACGCGGCTTGGCACAGCGGAAGTGATCCCAGACCTCAAAGATATTGAGGACTTCAAGTTGCGCGGCTTATCGTGACGTCTGCTTGAGATAAGGATGTTTACTTTGACCCGGGATATCGATCGACCAAAACGGATTGCCATGTGGTCGGGTCCGCGTAACCTGTCCACGGCATTGATGTACAGCTTTGGCGCGCGGGCCGATTGCAGCGTGGTGGATGAGCCGTTCTATGCCAGTTACCTGCATCAAACGGGTCTGGATCATCCGATGCGGGATGACATCCTCTCTATTCATGAAATCGAGCCTAGAAAAGTAATTCAGGCTCTCACTAGACCTATACAAACTTCGCTTCAGTATCAAAAACACATGGCGCATCACATGCTGCCCGGTATCTCGTTGGACTGGGCGGAAGACTGTCAAAACGTGTTCCTCATCCGGCATCCTGTGCGTGTTTTAGCAAGCTATGCGCGCAAGCATGAGGCTGTTAGTCTAGAAGATATTGGGATCGTTCAACAGGTTGCCTTGTATCATCGTTTTGGCCCCTCAATTGTGATCGACTCCGCTGATATCCGTGACAACCCGCGAAAAATGTTGGGAAAACTTACACAAGCGTTGGGCGTATGTTGGGATGATAAGATGCTGTCTTGGCCTAAAGGCGGGCATGCGCAGGACGGTGTTTGGGCCAAACATTGGTATGGCGCTGTCCACGCATCAACGGGCTTTTCGGGCCCAGAGGGACCGCTGCCAGAATTACCTGAGGCGTTTCAAAGCATCGCCGATGCGGCGATGCCTTATTATTTAGAGTTAGTGCACGCTAAGTTGCAGCCTTAGCTGCTTAGTCGCTTATTTAAGTCGGCGTTGACGCGCGGCCAACAGTTTCAAGCGCAGGGCGTTCAGTTGAATGAAACCCGCAGCGTCTTTTTGATCGTAGGCACCCGCATCATCTTCGAAAGTTACATGTGCCTCTGAATAAAGGCTGTGATCCGACCAGCGCCCGACGGTACGTGCGGACCCTTTATAGAGCTTCAAGCGCACGGTACCCGTCACATGCGCTTGGCTGTGATCGATCATCGCTTGCAACATTTCACGCTCGGGCGAGAACCAGAAACCGTTGTAAATCAGCTCAGCATAGCGCGGCATCATTTCATCTTTGAGGTGCGCCGCCCCACGGTCGAGGGTGATCTGCTCAATGCCGCGGTGTGCTTCCAACAGGATCGTGCCGCCGGGCGTTTCATAAATGCCGCGCGACTTCATGCCGACAAAACGCCCTTCAACCAGATCAAGACGCCCAATCCCGTGCAGGCCGCCCAAGCGGTTTAGTTCCGTCAAAAGAGTAGCGGGGGACATGGCTGTGCCGTTGATCGATACCGCGTCGCCTTTTTCAAACCCGATTTCAATAAACTCTGGCGTATCTGGCGCGGCTTCGGGCGCTACTGTTCGCTGATAAACGTAATCCGGTGCATCAACCGCAGGATCTTCAAGGACTTTGCCCTCGGACGATGTGTGCAGCAGGTTCGCATCTACGCTAAAAGGCGCTTCGCCCCGTTTGTCCTTGGCGATCGGGATTTGGTTTTTTTCAGCAAAATCAATAAGCTTTGTACGGCTGGACAGGTCCCATTCCCGCCATGGCGCGATGACTTTGATGTCGGGGTTCAGCGCATAAGCGGCCAGTTCAAACCGGACCTGATCATTGCCTTTGCCTGTCGCACCATGGGCGACCGCGTCTGCTCCTTCGGCTTCTGCAATCTCAACCAGTCGCTTGGAAATCAGAGGCCGGGCAATGGAGGTACCTAAAAGGTACAGCCCTTCGTAGAGCGCATTAGCGCGGAACATCGGAAATACGAAATCGCGGACGAACTCTTCTCGCAGATCCTCGATGTAGATTGAGGAAGCGCCCATTAATTCCGCTTTTGCGCGCGCAGGCTCCAGTTCCTCGCCTTGGCCCAGATCGGCGGTGAAGGTCACAACCTCACAGCCATATTCCGTTTGCAGCCATTTCAGAATGATGGAGGTATCGAGGCCGCCTGAATAGGCCAGCACGACTTTTTTGGGAGCGCTCATTTTATATGTCCTGGATATGCGTTTGCAGCGAATTAGCGGGTTTCGCCCAGCGGGGCAAGATTGACCCGTGCCGCACATGCCCTTAGGCCATAGAGAGAGGGGTAGAAGGCCTATGACGTTTCAGGATAGAGCAAAAGCTGCAACAGAGCTGATGCGGGCGGTATTTCCTGCCACGCCTTTGTTGCGCAACGACCTTTTGTCAGCGCGGTACGGCGCGGATATTTACCTCAAGCGCGAAGACCTAAGCCCTGTGCGTTCTTATAAATTGCGCGGTGCCTTTAACGCGATGCGCAAGGTGATCCCGGAACAGAAGGTTTTTGTTTGTGCCTCGGCGGGAAATCACGCCCAAGGGGTGGCGTTCATGTGCCGGCATTTTGGGGTCAAAGGCGTGATTTACATGCCGGTCACCACACCCGAGCAGAAAATCCAAAAAACGCGCATGTTCGGAGGGGATGCCATCGAAGTTCGCCTTGTTGGAGATTATTTTGACGACACATTGGCGTCGGCACAGGCCTATTGTGAGACCGCCGCCGCGCATTTTTTGTCGCCCTTTGATGATGAGGATGTGATTGAGGGGCAAGCCTCTGTCGCCGTTGAAATTGAAGCCCAATTGGGTCGCGCGCCGGATCATTTGGTGCTGGCCGTCGGGGGTGGGGGGCTGTCTGCCGGCACCTACAGCTATTTTGATCCAAAAACGCAATTCACTTTTGTAGAGCCAACGGGCGCGATGAGCATGGCCGCTGCGATCGAGCAAAGGCAGCCGGTTGATGTCTCTCCGATCGACAGTTTTGTGGACGGCGCTGCGGTAGCCAAGCTGGGTCAAAGAACCTTTGATCGTTTGAAATCGGTGGAACGGCGTCAGGTGATGAACCTCTCTGAGGATCGGATATGCACCACAATTTTTGAGATGTTGAATGTCGAAGGGATCGTGTTGGAACCCGCCGGCGCTCTCTCGATTGAGGCGCTGTCTGAGATGCGCGATCAGATTGCAGGCAAAACGGTTGTTTGTATCGCATCGGGGGGCAATTTCGATTTCGAGCGCTTGCCCGAGGTCAAAGAACGCGCCCAACGCTATTCGGGTGTGAAGAAATATTTCATTTTGCGGATGCCGCAAAGGCCCGGCGCGTTGAAGGAGTTTCTGACGCTCCTTGGACCTGATGATGATATTGCGCGATTTGAGTATCTAAAAAAGTCGGCGCGTAATTTTGGATCGGTCTTGATCGGGATAGAGACCACGCAGCCGGAGAACTTTAAGGGCTTTTTGGCGCGGCTAGAGCAGGGTGGCTTTGGCTATACCGACATCACTAATAATGAAACTGTGGCGCAGTTCGTGATCTAAGTTTCGGCAGTCAGCCCCCAAGAATATCGGCCTTTTTCGCCTTAAATTCTGTGATGGATTGATGATAGCTTAATAGCAC
Source organism: uncultured Pseudosulfitobacter sp. (assembly GCA_965656435.1). Lineage (GTDB taxonomy): Bacteria > Pseudomonadota > Alphaproteobacteria > Rhodobacterales > Rhodobacteraceae > Pseudosulfitobacter. The sequence goes on from CBFHKQ010000001.1 coordinate 68,959, forward strand.
TGCATCGATGCTGGCGGGCTCGACGCTTCCGCATCTTGCCAGCGCTTCGGTTGCTGCACATGTATCGGCAAATTGGGCAAACCCCATCGTGAGGGCTGCCCCTTTGAGATAGTGAAAATCCTCTTCGAGGTTGCGGCCTTCAGGCCCCGCACCCAATTGGGTCGTGATGCACTCAACCTCCTTCTCAAAGAGGGTAATGATCTCGACCATATCGGCATTCCCCATTTGGTCCTGCAATTCCGCTACTTGTTCCCAGTCAATCATCTACCGCTCCATGAACCTCGCCTAGTCTAGGCAACAAGCGTAAAGACCTCGTAAGTAGATCAAGTTTTATGAAACTTACCGGGGTCATTGAGGGGAATTTAATCCCACGTGACGGATAAATGCGCTGCATTCATTTGGAATTTTCTATGCATGGCGCGCCACACCCTTCTGACCAATTTCTTCGCTCACAGTCGGTGAGCGAGGTGCCGCGCGCATTGGTCGTGGACGACAGCGGTTTGCAGCGGCGTGTTCTGGCCACAACTCTACGCAAATGGGGGTTTGAAGTGATTGAGGCCGCCACTGCCGAAGAAGCGCTTGCCCAATGTGAAACGCGCCCACCGGATTTCGTGCTAAGCGATTGGATGATGCCCGGCATGAATGGGCTCGAGTTCTGCGGCGCGTTCCGGCGGCTCAATCATGCGGCATACAGTTATTTCATTTTGCTCACCTCCAAGAGCGAAAAAGAGGACGTGGCCCAAGGCCTTGAGGCAGGCGCGGATGATTTTGTCAGCAAGCCCGTGAATTTGGATGAGCTGCGCGCTCGGATGGACGCGGGCGCACGTATTTTGCAGATGCAGCGTGCGCTAGAAGAGAAAAACCAAGTTATTTCAGCCACTTTGGCAGAGCTTCAGCACCTCTACGATTCTGTCGATAAGGACCTGCGTGCTGCGAAAAAGCTGCAACAGTCTCTTGTGCCGGTGCGTTTTGTGCCCTTGGAGCAGGGCAACCTGTCGTTGCACCTGCGCTCCAGCGGGCATGTGGGGGGCGATCTGGTGGGTTATTTCTTGTCTGGTGATAATCATCTTGGCATTTATGCCATCGACGTCTCGGGTCACGGCATCAGCTCCGCCCTGATGACCGCGCGGCTGGCGGGTTATTTATCGGCATCTGCGCCCGATCATAACGTGGCCCTGCGTTTGGATGGGGATGGCCTCTATCGCATCCGACCACCGCGTGAGACCCTTCAGGACATTAATGATTTGGTCCTCGCCGAGGTGGAAACTGAGCATTATTTTACGATGCTTTTGGCGGACATCGATCTCAAATCTGGCCAAGTTATCATCGGACAGGCTGGGCATCCGAAACCCCTGCTGCAACGCAAAGACGGAAAGGTCGCGGCACATGGGCCCGGCGGTTTCCCGGTTGGTTTAATTCGGGACGCAACATTTGCGGAATTTTCCTGCACCCTGGCACCCGGGGACCGACTTTTGATATGCTCAGACGGGATAAGTGAATGTCCAGACGCCTCTGGTGCTATGTTGGAAGATGCAGGCCTTGTCCGCATTGTGGACGATTTGCGCGATATCAAAGGTGTAGCCTTTTTTGAGACGCTGATGTGGCGGCTCAGCGAATTTTCAGGCTCTGATGATTTCCCAGATGATATTTCTGGTGTTTTGTTTGAGCGTTAAGCGTCTCGCATCGCCAGATAGCGCCGCAACATCAGCCGATTACCATCGCTTTGCAAAGCGTCCAACGCGTCTAGAACTGGTAAAATCACGGTAAAATGGTCTGGCTCTGATGGCGGCTGCATTTGGCGTACGGGGTGCGCTGCGTAGACAGTACAAATTTTCTCCGCCCAAAGATCATATTCAGGCATGAAAACGAAATGTCGGAATACGCCCACGCGCTGCGGATGCGCGATGGACCAACCTGTTTCCTCAAGCACCTCTCGGTGCAACGCCTGAAGAGGCGATTCGCCTGGATCAATCCCCCCGCCCGGCAGTTGGATATCGAAAATGTCATCCTCAACCCCCGTCAGCAGCAGCCCATCTGGTGTCGGCAAGATCGCATAGGCGCCGGGCCGGGGTGTGTAGACTTGCCCTTTTTTAGGGGGTGTGCCAATCCGCGGTATCATGGCTGCCTCTTTTTGTTTGGGGTCTGCGACCTATATTGGCGCGGTATGCCAACCGCTGGCGTTTAAGGAAACCCCTATGACCATTGCTTCTCAAATCGCGTGGGACGACACCGTCCTGCCCTTCCAGCTTGATGACTCTGACGTGCGGGGCCGCGTGGCCCGTTTGGACGGTGTGTTGGGCGGTATCCTGAAACAGCACGATTATCCGGCGCAGGTCGAAGCTTTGGTCGCGGAGATGGCCTTGCTCACGGCGTTGATTGGGCAAACGATTAAGTTGCGGTGGAAGTTGCAATTGCAGGTTCAATCCAAAGGCCCAGTGCGCATGATTGCGACGGATTATTATGGTCCCGATGCGGAGGGCCAACCGGCTAAAATCCGGGCCTACGCGAGCTTTGATGCCGACCGTATTTCCGAAGGTGCCCCGATGGACAATGTGGGCGACGGCTATTTCGCCATTATGATCGACCAAGGCAAAGGTATGAAGCCTTACCAAGGGATTACGCCGCTTGATACGAACTCTTTGTCTGCGAGTGCTGAGGCGTATTTCGCGCAGTCCGAACAATTGCCTACGCGGTTTCAGCTGAGCTTTGGCAAGAGTACCGAAGGAGACGGGGTAGAGCATTGGCGTGCCGGCGGTGTGATGCTGCAACATATGCCACAGGCCTCTCCGCTTACGGCGACGGGCCCGGGGGATGGCGATGTCCTCAAGGCGGCGGATTTGTTGCCAGAAGATAAGGCCGAGAATTGGAACCGGGTGAATGTGCTGCTCGACACGGTTGAAGAACTTGAACTGATTGGTCCACAAGTCCCACCGAATGAGCTGTTGTTGCGCCTTTTCCACGAAGAGACACCGCGCGTTTTTGAAACACAGCCGGTCCGATTTGGATGCACCTGCTCCGAGGACCGAGTGCGTCAAAGCTTGTCGATCTATTCGGCGCGCGACATTGCAACGATGACAACGGACGAGGGCCGCGTGACCGCCGATTGTCAGTATTGCGGTGCTCATTATGACCTCGATCCCGCTACCGTTGGGTTTGAGGCTGAAAATAGCGCTGGCGATGCCTGATCTTGACCAGATCAAAGCCGCGCTTTTGCGGTCAGGACGGCCGTCGTCGGACTTTGATTTAAACAAAGATGGGCGCAGCGATCATGCCATGGCGCTGCGCGAAGCAGGGGTATTGGTGGCGCTGATCGCGGGGAAAAACGGCCTGGATGTGATCCTGACAAAGCGCTCTTCCGCGTTGAAACATCACCCCGGCCAAATTGCCTTTGCGGGCGGCAAAAAAGACGCGTGCGATCCGACCGTCATCGAAACAGCTTTGCGCGAGGCGCGCGAAGAAATCGGCTTGCCCTCCGAAGTGGTGCAGGTTTTGGGAACTTTGCCCGCGCATGAAACCGTGACGGGGTTCAATGTGACGCCGGTCGTCGCCTTTGTGCAGGATGAATTCACTGTGCAGCCGGAACCGGGCGAGGTGGCAGAAGTCTTTCGCGTGCCGGTGGCTCATGTGCTGATGCAAGATAATTTCAGGGTGCAATCTCGACGTTGGCGGGGACGGTCGCGGGCCTATTATGCGGTGCCGTTCGGCCCCTATTACATTTGGGGCGCAACTGCGCGTATTCTGTGGGCATGGTCGGATCAAATGAAATGAAGCTGTCGATGGATGTGCCTTGGCTGGCAGATCCGCGGGCCCAAGCGCTCTGCCATGCGCTGATGAATGCGGGTCATCAGGCGCTCTTTGTAGGGGGCGCCGTGCGCAACGCGATTATGGGCGTGGGGGCATCGGATGTCGATATCGCAACCGACGCGCACCCCGAAGCCGTGATCCAGTTGTGCACCGATCAAGGCATGCGCTGCGTGCCGACCGGGATTGAGCATGGCACGGTTACGGTAATCATCGATAGCGCAACGTTTGAGGTGACAACTTTTCGTCAAGACGTTGCCACAGACGGTCGTCGAGCGGTGGTTGCTTTTTCATCCGATGTTGCTGCCGATGCGCAACGCCGCGATTTCACCATGAATGCGCTTTATGCGCGGTCTGACGGCACGGTTATCGATCCTTTGGGTGGGCTGCCAGATGCGTTGGCCAAGCGGGTGCGCTTTGTAGGCAGCCCAGTGGATCGGATGCGTGAAGACTATCTGCGTATCCTGCGGTTCTTTCGGTTTAGTGCTTGGTATGCTGATCCGTCCAACGGGTTTGACCCCGACACCCTTGATGCCATCGCACATAGCCAAGAGGGCCTGGCCACACTGTCTGCCGAGCGGATTGGCGCGGAGATGTTCAAACTCCTTGCAGCTGCCGATCCTGCACCCGCAGTTGCAGCAATGTCATCATTGGGCGTTCTGACGCGGATCATCCCAGGGGCGTCTGATACGCAGCTTGCGCCTTTGGTTCATTTGGAAAAACTCTTGTCACTTGATCCTGGTCCGATCCGCCGATTTGCTATTTTGGGGGGGCAGGACACGCCAAAACGCCTGCGGTTCTCAAAAGCACAGGCCCGACGGTATGATCTCTTGCAACAGAATATGTATGCATCAGACGGCCCGGCGGCGCTGGGCTATCGATTAGGGCAGGCCGCCGCTTTGGACGTGGTTGCACTGCGCGCGGCGCAGAGCAGCAGGCCGCCCCCAAAAGCCACGCCCGCAGATATAGAGCGTGGCAGCAAAGCGCAGTTCCCAATCCAAGCGGTTGACCTGCAACCTGCCCTAGAGGGTCGTGCATTGGGGGATAAGATCAAAGAACTTGAAGCGCGTTGGATCGCGTCTGATTTTCAACTGACCCGGGCAGAGCTTTTGGTCTGACAAATTTTCGTTGTCCCGCTAGGGTCCGCCTAGAGATGCCGTGATGACACTTTTTCCGCTTTTTTTATTCGAGGATTACTCCGATGTTCAAATTTTTTGAAAATCTGGTGGACCCCTACGGTCCCTATCCCGAAACAAACACGCCACCGACGCGCCTCTGGCCGTTTCAGCGGGATTATTCGCGGCCCTTCAAAACGGTTTTTATTATTGCTGGTGTCCTCTCCGTTCTGGTCGCAGCGGTTGAAGTTGGGTTGCTTTATTACATGGGCCGGGTTGTGGATCTGTTGAACGGATCGCCCGAAGAGGTTTGGCAAAATCACGGGACGGAGTTGGTCCTGGTCGCGATTTTTGTGCTCACCTTGCGTCCATTAATGCAGCTTTTTGACGTGATGGTCCTCAACAATACCATCATCACAAATTTTGGCACCTTGATCCGGTGGCGCGCGCATAAACACGTTTTAAAGCAATCTGTTGGGTGGTTTGAAAACGATTTTGCCGGCCGGATTGCAAACCGTATCATGCAAACGCCGCCTGCGGCGGGCGAGGTGGTCTTTCAGGTCTTTGACGCGATTTCTTTTTCACTTGCCTACATGATTGGCGCCGCGATTCTGCTGTCGACATCAGACCCAAGGTTGCTTGTGCCGCTTGTGTTTTGGCTGGTGTTGTATGCGGCCTTGATCGCTTGGACGACAAAGCGCGTTGGCCCGGCATCCAAGGCCGCGTCCGACGCGCGCAGCACGGTGACAGGACGCGTCGTCGATGCTTATTCGAACATTCATTCGGTCAAAATGTTCGCGCATCACGACCGCGAATTATCATACGCCAAAGAAGCAATTGAGGCCACGCGCGTAACGATGCAGGCCGAGATGCGCATTTATACGATCATGGACGTGTGCCTTATGGTGCTGAACGGGTTGCTGATTGTCGGCGTCGTCGGTTGGGCGATCATGTTGTGGATGCAAGGCGAGGCGAGCGTCGGCGCAGTCGCCGCGGCAACCGCACTGACCCTCCGGTTAAACGCGATGACGGGGTGGATCATGTGGGCGCTGACCACGTTTTTCCGTCAGTTGGGCGTTGTCGCTGAGGGTATGGAAACCATTGCTCAGCCAATCACCTTGGTGGATGCGCTAGATGCCAAAGATCTTGAGATGCAGTCTGGCAAAATCGAAGTGTCCAACCTGACCCACCATTATGGTCGGGATCAAGGTGGGCTTGATGGGATCAACATCACGATAGAGCCGGGGGAAAAAGTAGGTTTGGTGGGGCGCTCTGGCGCGGGCAAATCGACCTTGGTTAAGCTGTTGTTGCGGTTTTACGATCCAGAGGCGGGGAGCATTTGCATCGATGGTCAGGATATTACCAAGGTGACCCAAGATAGCCTGCGCCGAAATGTGGGCATGGTCCAACAGGATTCCTCACTGTTGCACCGCTCGCTGCGGGATAATTTGCTTTATGGCAAGCCCGACGCGACAGAAGCAGAGATTTTTCAGGCCACGAAACAGGCCCAAGCCCATGATTTCATTATGAACCTCAGTGATCCAAACGGGAATAGCGGCTATGATGCACGTGTGGGCGAGCGGGGTGTCAAACTTTCCGGTGGGCAGCGGCAGCGCATCACGCTGGCGCGGGTGATCCTGAAAAACGCGCCAATCCTACTTCTGGATGAAGCGACAAGCGCGCTGGACAGTGAAGTCGAAGAGGCCATTCAATCCACGCTCTATGAGATGATGCAGGGCAAGACGGTGATCGCAATTGCGCACCGCCTTTCGACGATCGCGCAGATGGACCGCATTTTGGTTTTGGATGCCGGGAAAATTGTTGAGGACGGCACCCATGACGCGCTTTTGCAGTCGGGCGGGCTATATTCCCAGTTCTGGAAGCGGCAATCTGGCGGCTTTTTGAACGCGGAGGCTGCTGAATGAAAATTGCCGATTGGATCAAGCCTTTTGATCCCGCCGATGGCCCACCACCCCAAACCTTAGGTGCTTTTTTGCATTGGTGTCTGTCTGGTGCGTGGCCCGTTTTGTTCGCAGCCGCCTGTGTTTCGGCAATGGCTGGTGCCTTGGAGGCGGGCACGGCCCTAATCCTTGGCTGGGTGATTGATGCCAGCGTCCGCTTGGGGCCCGATAGGTTTTTTGCCGTTGAAAATCTCGCCCTTGTATTGGGCTCAGTCGCGTTTTTCTTGATCGCGCGACCCTTCTTTTTCGGTCTGTCCGCGACTGCGAATTCGATTGTTGTGGGTCCGAATGTCACGCCTTTGGTTTTGTCACGCTTGCACCGTTGGACTTTGGGTCAGGCGGTCGGCTTTTTCGATGATGATTTCGCGGGGCGGATCGCCCAAAAGCAGATGCAGACTGCGCGGGCGGTAACGGATGTTGTTGTTGAAGTCATCAATGTGGTGGCTTTTGCACTGGCGTCTTTGGTGGGATCTGTTGTGCTACTGATGTCGATTGATTGGAAAATCGCGCTCGGGTTTTCTGTTTGGTTGTCTCTTTATTTCGGGCTGATCCGCTGGTTTTTGCCCCGTATTCGAACGCGGTCTGCCACGCGGGCCGGGATGCGCGCGATGGTGTCGGGTCAGATTGTGGACACGGTTACCAACATCAAAACGGTTAAGCTTTTTGCTCACGACGCGTTTGAGGATCGTGCTGCGTTGGGAGCTATGCACAAACTGCGCACTGCGGCTTTGCATTTCGGGTACTTGGCTGCGGGTTTTCGCTTTGCGCTCATGACAGTGGCGGGTTTGCTGCCGGTGATGCTGCTCGGTTGGACCCTTGTGCTGTGGAACCAAGGGCAGGCAACCCAAGGCGATATTGTCGCGGCAGGTGCGGTCGCAATCCGGATCGCACAGATGACAGGCTGGGTTAGTTTCACGCTGATGGCGATTTATGCCAACATCGGCGAAGTTGAGGACGGCATGCGCACGCTAACTCCGCGCAACCGCCTTGAGGATCCAGTAGGTGCCACCAATTTGCAGGTCCAAGGGGGCGCCATCACGTTGCGCAATGTCAGCTTTGCCTATGGGCGCAAAGCGGGGGGCATTGAAAAGGTTAACCTTACAATCCGCGCTGGCGAAAAAGTGGGTATTGTCGGCGCCTCGGGTGCGGGTAAGTCGACCTTGGTGTCGCTGCTCTTGCGGCTCTATGACCCGGAAGACGGATTGGTTGAGATCGACGGGGTTGATACTCGCAGCGTGACGCAAGAAAGCCTGCGTCGCAACATCAGCATGGTCACGCAGGAAACGGCAATGTTTAACCGCTCGGCGCTGGATAACATCCGTTACGGCCGTCCGGACGCCACAGACGCTGAGGTTTTTGCAGCGGCAAAACAAGCAGAGGCGGATATGTTTATTTGCCAGCTTGAGGACCACAAAGGTCGGACCGGCTATGACGCGCATCTGGGTGAGCGCGGGGTCAAGCTTTCAGGTGGGCAGCGCCAGCGCATCGCTCTTGCGCGCGCGATCTTGAAAAACGCGCCGATCTTGATCCTGGACGAGGCCACCAGTGCGCTCGATAGCGAGGTAGAGGCCGCCATCCAATCGGCATTGGGTCAGGTGATGACCGGTAAAACCGTGCTTGCGGTTGCGCACCGCCTCTCAACCCTGACCGAAATGGACCGAATTATCGTGATGGATGCTGGCCAGATCGTTGAGGATGGTAACCATGAAAGCCTTCTGTTGCGCGGGGGGCTTTATGCGCAATATTGGCATCGGCAATCGGGTGGATTTTTGCGGACACGCGCCGCAGAATAAGCGGCCTTGGCTTCTTGGTGACGCTGCCGCATACATTTATGGCGCGCTTATTATCGGAGGCTCCTATGAATTTTGTTTTCCCGCCCAACACGCAAGCCTCTTTGGCGGTATCAGGGTCCGAGGCGCGCTTTCCGATACGGCGCATTTTCTGTGTGGGGCGCAACTATGCCGCGCATGCGCGCGAAATGGGCAACGATCCAGACCGGGACCCGCCATTCTTTTTTACCAAACCGGCGGATGCGGCCGTAGATACGCCTTGCATGGTGCCCTATCCGCCGCTGACCCAAGAACTGCATTTTGAGGTTGAGCTGGTCGTTGCTATTGGCAGAGGCGGGTCCAACATTGCGCCGGCAGACGTAATGAAGCACCTGTGGGGGGCGTCGGTTGGCATTGATTTGACGCGCCGTGACTTGCAGGCAGAAGCGAAAAAGATGGGCCGACCCTGGGATTGGGCCAAGGCCTTTGATTTTTCTGCGCCGATTGCGCCTATCGTACCGCTCGATCAGGTGAACAGCCTTGATCACGGACGTATTTGGTTGGCAGTGAATGGCAATATCAAACAAGATGCCGACATCGCAGACCTCATTTGGCCTGTGCGCGACCACATCGCAACACTGAGCCAAGCGATGACATTGGCACCCGGTGATCTGGTCATGACTGGCACGCCCGCTGGTGTCGGCGCCGCGGTTCCCGGCGACATCCTGACCGGGGGTGTGGATGGCATCGGATCGTTTGAGGTAGAGATTGGCGCTGCGGCTTAAACCATTTGTGCGGCTGCCACGGCGCGTCCCCAACGTTCATATAATGCGATGCGCTGTGCGCTGGGCATATCGGGAGTGAAGGTCACGTCTTTCGCCCATTTCTGAGCAAAACCTGCCATATCAGGGTAAATTCCGGCTTGCATACCCGCCAGCCAAGCCGCGCCAAGGGCTGTTGTTTCAACCCCTTTTGGCCGGTCCACGGGTGCGTCCAACATGTCGGCTAAAAACTGCATGGCCCAGTCATTCGCGCTTAGGCCGCCATCTACCCGCAACACGGTTTGGGCATCGCCTTTCCAGTCGGCGCGCATAGCTTCCCATAGATCTTTGGTTTGCAGGCCGATGCTTTCCAGCGCTGCGCGCGCCAGATCCGCAGGCCCACTATCGCGGGTCAGGCCAAAGATGGCACCGCGACAATCGGGGTTCCAATAAGGCGCACCCAAGCCGGTGAAGGCGGGAACCAGCGTTATGTCACCCGATCCTTTGGGCGCCAGTTCTAATGTTTCAGGCGCCGCGTCAATCACGCCCAAGCCATCGCGCAGCCATTGCACCACGGCACCTGCCACAAAAATGGAGCCTTCCAGCGCATAGGTCACCATGCCGTCCAATTGATAGGCCACGGTAGTCAACAGCTTGTTTTCTGAACGAATTGCAGTTGTGCCAGTGTTCAAAAGGGCGAAACACCCAGTGCCATAGGTTGATTTCATCATGCCAGGCGCGAAACAGGCCTGTCCTATGGTGGCGGCTTGCTGGTCGCCCGCGACGCCCAAAATCGGGATGGGGGCGCCGAACAAATTGGTGGTGCCGAAGTCCGATGCGCAGTCCTGTACTTTGGGCAGCATCGCGATTGGCACTTCTAAAAGCGCGCAAAGATCGCTGCTCCATGCACCTGAGTGGATGTCATACAGCATCGTACGCGCGGCATTTGTCGCGTCCGTCACATGGCGCGCACCGCCCGTGAGTTGCCAAACGAGATATGTATCGATGGTTCCGAATCGTAGTTTTCCTGCATCGGCCAAATCGCGGGCACCGTCGACATTCTCCAAAATCCAGCGCAGCTTGGTGCCGCTAAAATAAGGGTCAGGCAGAAGGCCAGTACGCTTAGATATTGTCTCGCCGTGACCTGCGCTGCGCAAGCTATCGCAATAGGGTGCGGTACGACGGTCCTGCCAGACAATCGCGTTGTAAATCGCTTGACCCGTTTCTGCATTCCACACAAGCGTCGTTTCACGCTGGTTGGTAATACCAATGCCCGCCACCTGATTTGGCGCTACACCCGCCTGTGCTAGGGCATCCTTGCAGGTTGATTTAACACTTTCCCAGATTTCAAACGGATCATGTTCGACCCAACCAGAGGCGGGAAAGATCTGTTTGAACTCTTGTTGCGCCGTCGTGACGGGCTGCATGTCTTGGTCAAACAGGATGGCGCGAGACGAGGTGGTTCCCTGATCAATCGCAAGAATATAGCTCATGAGCGGTGCTCTTTCATCCAAGCGTCGAGAGCGGTCGTGGCCTCTGCGTCAAGGCGCAAGCCCAGCTTGCTGCGTCGCCACAAGACGTCTTCGGCGGATTGCGCAAATTCATGTGTCATAAGCCAGCGTACCTCTGCTTCGGTTAATGTGGCGCCGAAATCCTGCCCTAAATCATCCGCAGATTTTGCGGGGCCCAGAATTTTCCAGCTGTCGCGTCCATAGGCGCGGACGAGCCGCCAAGCCCATTTGTCGGACAGGAAGGCGTATTGGCTCAACAGCGCGTCCACCAATGAGGATACGCCCTCAATTTCGAAATCCCCTCCTGGTAAAGGCACACCCGCCGTCCAATTTGCGCCCAAGTCTAGCTTTGCCAACGCTTGTTCGGCGAGCTTGCGGTACGTAGTGATTTTACCGCCAAAAATGCTGAGCAACGGGGGACCATTTGCATCCAGGGCCAAAACATAATCGCGGGTGGCCGCTGTCGCTGATGCCGCGCCATCATCATAAAGCGGCCGGACCCCAGAATAGGACCACACAACATCGGCCTCGGTGACAGGTTTCTCGAAGTATTCACTTGCAAACCGGCACAGATATACACGCTCTTCGTCACTAATCTCGGGTTTTTCGTCTGGATTTGGGTGATCGGCGTCAGTGGTACCAATTAAAGTGAACTCTTGTTCATAAGGAATGGCAAAGATGATCCGCCCATCGCGTCCCTGAAAGAAATAGCATTTGTCATGCTCAAAAAGCTTGTGGGTGACGATGTGACTGCCGCGGACAAGGCGCACATCATGCTGTGTATTCTGATGCAACACGCCCGACAGGATATCCGCGACCCACGGCCCGCCTGCGTTCACAAGCGTCCGAGATTGAAAGGTGCCTTGGTCAGTTTCGATCTGCCACAGACCGCTGTTACGGTGGGCTGAAATTACACGGCAGCGCGGTAAGATTTGCGCGCCTCGTTCTGCGGCATCACGCGCGTTAAGGACAACAAGGCGCGAATCCTCGACCCAGCAGTCGGAATATTCGAATGCCTTGGCAAATTCAGGTTTCAGCGCTTTGCCAGCGACATCCTTGGCCAAATCGATGCTGCGCATTTTAGGAAGGACGCTGCGCCCTGCAAGGTTATCATAAAGGGTCAGACCTAGCCAGATCAACCAGCGCGGCCGCCGCCCCTTCATCCACGGCATAACCCATGTCAGCAGCCGCGAGGTCGGTGTCTCTGTGTCGAAGCGCATATCCTTGGAAAAAGGTAAGATAAAGCGCATGGGCCAGCTGATATGCGGCATTGCTTGCAGAAGAATGTCCCGCTCCGCCAGAGCAGAACGTACAAGGCCAAATTCGAAAAATTCAAGGTAGCGCAGCCCGCCGTGGAAGAGCTTGGTCGAGGCCGAGGACGTCGCACCTCCTAAATCTCCCTGATCCGCAAGCGCCACACGCAGCCCGCGCCCCGCCGCATCGCGTGCGATCCCGCAGCCATTAATGCCGCCGCCGATGATGAATATGTCAAACGGATCGGAGTTCATGAATGTCGCGTCCTATGGCTTGGTCATGGAAAAGGTAATGGCGCAGATTGTGTGGTCAAACGTTGAATTCGGCCCAACACGGTAACACATCCCCTGGATATGGTCGGGCCATGTATATGCCGCGCGCAATGGCACGCGACAAGCATAGGGCGGCCGCATGACCGATTAATGTCAGGTCTTCCTGTGGAGACGGCATAGGGCGTTGCGCGGTACTAAGCGCAAAGACAAGGTCGCCGTCTACGGGGCTGTGCGCTGGCACGCAGGCGCGGCCAATCCCGTCATGAGCGGCCCATGCGACGCGCTGGCACTGCGCTTTATCCAAGGCCGCGTCGGTGGCCACAATGGCGATGGTTGTATTGGCGCGCTCCATCATCGCGGTCAGACGTCTGCTTTCGAGGGTGCGCCCCAATCCTGCGGCAGGGTCCGGGCCGAGCCCGCCAAATTCGTCATCAATTTCAAAAGGCGCTGCCCAGAAATGGCGGTCGCCTGGGGTTGTCACGCTGCCCATGGGGTTGGCGGCAACAAGGGTGGCAACCGTGATGCCACTGGGCAAAACCAAAGATGCAGAGCCTAATCCGCCCTTCATCATTGCCGTCATCGCACCTGTGCCGGCGCCCACGCTGCCAATATCAAAGACGTCTGATCTGGCGTCAAAAGCCGCGCGTCCTAGAGCAGGATAGGGGTTTTGCTCCCATTCTTTGTCGCCACCCGACATCAGGTCAAAGATGATTGCGCCGGGCACCAACGGGATCACTGTATCGACCACCCGGTACCCCCGTCCTATGGCACGCAACCCGTCCACCACCCCGGAACAGGCGTCCAGACCGAAGGCTGAGCCCCCCGACAACACCAGCGCATCCACCGCCGCCACAGATTTGTCCGGCGCCAAAAGGTCCGTCTCTCGCGTGCCCGGCGCGCCGCCCATAACGGCCACAGAGGCAGCAAAAGGTTGATCCCCGACCACCACAGTCGCCCCTGATTTGAGGGTTTGATCGGTGGCATTGCCGACTTTTAGACCCGGCACGTCCGTCAACAAGTTCTTAGGACCCGGTTTCATATCATTCTGTGTCCTCTATCAGATGCGCGGTTTCGGCGCAGCGGTGGACGGATCGCCAGTGTTAGGGACGCCTTTCGGCTCGATCAGCAAAACTTTGCACTCTTGATCTGCTGTTGGCCTGTGCACAACGCCCTTGGGGACAATGAACAGCTCACCCTGCTGCACCGAATGCGTTTCGCCTTCCAGCTCCATCGTCATTTGACCCTCAAGCACATAGAAAAAATCATCGGTCTCCTCGTGCAGGTGAAACGGAAACGCGCCTTGGAATTTGACGACCATCACATCGTTGTCATTATAGTCGGCCACCACGTGCGGATCCCAATGGGTGGTAAACTGCGCCAATTTTTCTGTCAGGTTGATCGTCTTCATATGCAGCGGCCTCCGTCTACTTGCATGTCAACACCTGTGATCATGCTGGCCTCATCCGAGCAGAGGAACAAGGCGGCGTTGCCCATGTCCTGGGGGGTGGAAAACCTTCCCAGCGGTATGGTGGATAGGAATTTTTCCCGCATCTCAGGTGTATCTTCGCCCATGAATGATTTTAGCAGCGGTGTTTCACCGACCACCGGGTTTAAGGCGTTCACCCGCACGTTGAAAGGCGCAAGCTCAACGGCCATGGCGTGGGTCGCGGTGATCATCCAGCCCTTGGAGGCGTTGTACCAATTCAGATGGGGCCGGGGTGACACGCCCGCTGTGGAGGCAATGTTCAGAATAGTGCCTGATTGGTGGGATTTCATGTGTGGGACAAGCGCTTGAGCCGTTAAGAAGACGGATTTCATGTTCACGGCTGTTACGCGGTCGAAATCGGCTTCACTCACCTCCTCCATCGGTTGGGGCAGATGGGTAATGCCGGCGTTGTTTACGAGAATATCGACCTTGCCAAACTGCGTCAGAGCGTTTTGCGCCATTGCTTTTACGGATAGGGCGTTTGACACATCGACCGTGGTTGCGATGCCGCCAATCTGTGTGGCAACATCCGCAGCGCCTTCGGCATTCAGGTCAGCCACCATGACCCGAGCACCTTCCTCGGCAAAACGGCGCGCGATGCCTGCGCCAAATCCAGAAGCCGCACCGGTGACGATCGCTGTTTTTCCCTTCAGCCGCATGATCCATTCCTCGTATTTGTGACGCGTTGCTGACAGACGATATCGGCCTTCTACATGAGAGCGGATCGGCGTCCGAGCTGCAAGGCGAAGTTTTGCAGCGGCCTACATCTTGGGCAGAACCGGTGCGGCTGCGATCAGAGACCGCGTATAGGGATGTTTAGGGTTGGCAAAAACCTTTTCCGTGTGGCCTTTTTCGACAATTTCGCCAGATTTCATCACCAGCACACGGTCAGTTACACTGCGCACCACCTCCAGATCGTGACTGATGAACAAGTAAGTTAAATTATAGGTGCGGCACAGATCGGCCAGCAAATCCAAAATCTGGGCCCGTACAGACACGTCCAAAGCGCTCACAGCTTCGTCGAAAATAATCAACTCTGGTTGGACAATCAGTGCGCGTGCAATTGCAATGCGTTGGCGTTGTCCGCCTGAGAATTGATGCGGGTATCTGTCGGCATCCGAAGGGCGAAGGCCCACCTGGGTCAGCATTTCTGCGACCTTTGCCTGTTTTCCGACGCCTGTGGGCGGATTTCGCAACAGAGAAAACGGCTCTGTGATCAGCCGAGCGACGGTATGGCGTGGGTTAAAGCTGCTGTATGGGTCTTGAAAGACGGCCTGCATTTTCCGCCGCAGATCTTTGCTGGGCCGGCCTTTGTCAAAAACAGACACGCCGTCCAGCGTGATGCGGCCGGTCTGAATAGGATCTAGGCCTAAAATTGCCCGTGTTAGGGTCGATTTACCGCAACCGCTTTCGCCAACGAGGCCCAAACGCTCGCCTCGCTCAATATGAAAGCTAACGTTTTTAACCGCGTCAAATGTGCTGGACTTGGCAAAGAGATGCGCCCGAGGTTTGGCATATCGTCGCGAGACGTTTTCGACATTCAGAAGAGTACCTGACCCCCGGCGCGGCGGCAGTGCTACACGGTGTGCGGAAGCTGCAAAAAGCTGCTGTGTATACGGATGGGCGCGCCGTTTCAGAACGGACTGGGTTTGACCATGCTCAACGATAACGCCTTTTTGCATCACCATTAAACGGTCGGCCATCTGCGCCACGACCGCCAAATCATGGGTGATCATCACAAGGCCCATGCCATCCTCTCGGGCCAACTGGGACAGCAGCGCGAGGATTTGCGCTTGGGTTGTGACGTCTAAGGCGGTGGTAGATTCATCTGCGATCAACAACTTTGGACGCAACGCGATCGCCATCGCGATCACCACGCGTTGGCGTTGGCCGCCTGATAGCTCATGTGGAAACCGCGATAGGGGAAAGCGGTCCTGTGGCAGACCGACCCGCGCAAGTGTTTGGGACGCAATATCCTTTGCGGCGCGGCGGCTAAGGTGCGGTTGGTGAATACGCACAACCTCAGACACTTGCGCGCCAATACTGTGCACAGGGTTCAGTGCCGTCATTGGCTCTTGGAAGACCATGCCAATTTCCGCACCGCGCCGCTGACACATTTGCGCGTCGGTCAGGTCCAATAGACTTGTGCCGTCTAATGTCACTTTGCCTGAAACGGTGCTATCCGTCGGTGTGAGGCCCATCAGCGCCAAGGCCGTCATTGACTTGCCAGAGCCACTTTCGCCCGTGATTGCTATAACCTCACCTGCGGCCACATCAAACGACAGGTCGCGCAGGATCGCGTCCTCGCCGATCCTGAGGCTCAGATTTGAGACCTGAAGTAGGCTCATGTGCGCGCCCTGCGCAGTTTCGGGTCTAACGCGTCGCGCAGTCCATCGCCTAACAAGTTCAGTCCTAAAACCGTAATGATAATCGCAAAACCTGGCACGAGCGCCATGTGGGGTGCGATACTGACGAGGGTTTGCGCATCTGCCAACATGCGTCCCCAACTGGGTGTGGGGGGTTGAGCGCCAAGGCCCACGTATGACAGCGCGGCTTCCGCAAGGATGCCGAGGCTGAATTGAACGGTGGCTTGCACAATGAGCAGGTGCGCGATGTTGCCGACGATATGCTCATAGGCGATGCGCATGTCGCCCTTGCCGCAGACGCGTGCAGCTCGGATGAAATCACGCTCTAACACAGACAAAGACGCCCCGCGCGTCACCCGCGCAAAAACGGGAATGTTGAAAATACCAATGGCGATGATCGCATTCACAGCGCTGGCGCCAAAGACAGCCGTGATGAGGATGGCGATGACCAGGCTGGGAAAGGCAAAGATCAGGTCGTTGCCGCGCATGATCACGTCATCGATCCAACCGTCGCGCCGAAGTGCGGCCCACAGGCCCAGCGGCACACCGATCACCGCACCAATGCCGACAGCGAGCAGTGCGACGGAAATAGACGTGCGGGCACCCACCATAATCATCGAGAAAATATCGCGCCCAAAGTGATCTGTACCAAGCCAGTGCACTGCATTTGGGGGGTGCAGTTTGCCCGGAATATTGAGGGCTGCGTGATCAAACGGCGTCCAGATAAAGCTAAGCAAGGCGGCAAGCACCATCACGAAGGTGAGCGTCCCACCAAGGATCAGGGCGGACCTCATGTGCGGTAGCGCAGCCGCGGGTCCAGCGCAGCATAAGCCAGATCGACAGCGAAATTTACCACGATCACAGCAAAGACGAGGAGCATCACCACGCTCTCAACAACGATCAAATCGCGCGCGCTGATGGCCTGAAACACCAGCCGGCCGAGGCCTGGAAGATAAAAGACCTGTTCGATGATGATTGCGCCCGCGAGCAGAAATGAAAACTGAAGTCCAATGATCGTCAGAACAGGGATCATTGCGTTGCGCAGAGCATGTCGGCGCAGGGCTTGGCCGCGGGTCAGGCCTTTGGCGCGGGCCGTGCGGATGTAATCTTCGCCCATTACTTCCAACAAGGCTGAGCGCATAATACGCGCAAGAATAGCCGCTTGTGGTAGCGCCAAAGAGATCGCTGGCAGGGTTAGTGACCAGATACCGGAACCAATGCCTGCCTCCCAACCGACAAAGCCACCGGCACTAAACCACCGTAGATTGATCGCAAAAATGAGAACCATCATCATGGCGAACCAAAAATTTGGGATGGCAAAACCCAGTTGCGTCGCCCCCATCACACTCATATCGCCCAGACGCCCGCGGCGTGCTGCGGCATAGATCCCTGCGGGGAAAGCAATGGCTGTGCTGATTACAAGCGCATAAATCGCCAGCGGAACCGAGACCCAGAGCCTGTCCGCTACCATCTGTGCCACCGGTGTGCGGTAAGTATAGGACATACCAAAATCTCCCATCACCATGCCGCTGACCCATGTTAGGTACCGCTGCCATTTTGGAACATCTAGGCCTAATTCAGCGCGCAGAGCGCTTACTGTTTCAGGCAGGGCGTTGATGCCGAGCATGAAAGAAGCGGGATCGCCCGGCGCAATTTCGATCACAAAAAAAATGACCAGCGACGCGATCACGAGGCTGACGGATAAAGAGAAAAAGCGTTTCAGGGCATAGCGCAACATGATGACGGCAGAGTATGCGCGCAGTTTAGCGCAGGCAAGCATCGGCGTGGCTATGGTTTGGTAAAAGCGTAGGGTTGTTGCTGTGCTTATGGGCGGTCTGCATTATCTTGGGGCATATGAAGGCAGCGTCGCACCCCCCTCTTTTTATCGGCTCCGAAATTTACCGCGGATTGAGCTATGGCGCTGGGCATCCTTTGCGGGTGCCGCGGGTCTCAACTACGATAGATCTTTGCCGCGCCATGGGATGGCTGCCGCCAGATGTTTATATTACCAGCCCGCGCGCAAAGCCGGACACGCTGAAGGGTTGGCACACGCCGGAATATATCGACGCACTGGCACGGGCTGAGCGGGATCAGCGTGTGACTGAGGATATCCGGCAGCGTCACCAGCTGGGCACGCCGTCCAATCCGATTTTTGCCGAAATGTACCGCAGGCCTGCGACTGCGGCCGGCGGTTCGTTGCTGGCGGGTGAGCTGTTGGCGCAGGGCGGTGTGCTCTATCACCCCGGCGGCGGGACGCATCACGGAATGCCGGATCACGCGAGCGGATTTTGCTACTTGAACGACCCGGTTTTGGCGATCCGGTCGCTTCGGCGCAATGGTGTGGGGCGCATAGCCTATGTCGATATCGACGCGCATCACGGTGACGGTGTTCAGCATGCCTTTGAAAAGGACCCAGACACGTTGGTGATGTCCATCCACGAGGCAGGCCTTTGGCCGCGGACGGGGCCATTGAACGATCAGGGGGTGGGCAACGTCTTTAACTTGCCTGTGGCGCGTGGGCTCAATGATGATGAAATGACGCTGATCCTAGAGCACTTGATCTTACCTGCCGTGGAGGTCTTTGCGCCAGAGGCGATTGTCTTGCAATGCGGAGCAGACGCCGTTTTAGATGACCCTCTTTCGCATTTGGCGCTTTCTAACAACGCCCATTGGGCCGTTGTGCGTGCGCTTAAACCGTTTGCACCGCGGTATCTGGTGTTGGGCGGTGGGGGCTATAACCCTTGGACAGTGGGGCGTTTATGGGCGGGGGTTTGGGCAACGTTGAACGGGCATCACATCCCAGAACGCTTGCCTGCGGAGGCGGAGAAGGTTCTGCGCGCGCTGCATTTTGATGGGAACCGCCGAGGACGAAATCCGCCCGACCACTGGTTTGAAGCCTTGCAAGATGCACGGCGTTTTGGGCCTATTCGCGACCCACTGCGCGCGGATGTGCAGTATTTAGTCCGGCGTGCGCGCAGCGGTTTCAAGCCTTAAAAGGAGGGCCAAACTGGCCCTCCTTTCCTTATCTCTACCGTCTGAGCCAGTTATTCTGCCCAGCTGACACCCGTCAGGTCTGTGGCTTGCGTCGGGGCGTTGACCCACAGTCCGCGAATATCTGCTTTTGCCACCGACATCGCGGCCAACTGGAACAGATACCCGTTCACATAGTCGCCCGAGATCATTCGCTGCGCGTCACCCAACAAAGCGGCACGTGCATCTGGATCTGTGGTTGTATTCAGCTCTTCCATAAGGGTTTGGAACGCAGGGTTATCATACTGAAAGTAATAATCCGGGTTCGCATAGATACCGATGTCCATGGGTTCTGTGTGCGACACGATGGTCAGACCAAAATTTTTGCCTCTGAAAACGGTCTCAAGCCATTGTGCCCATTCAACATTAATAATCTCGGCACGGATGCCCACCTGTGCCAATTGCGCGGCAATAATCTCACCGCCGCGGCGGGCATATGAGGGGGGCGGCAGGTGCAGCGTGGTTTCAAAACCGTCGGCCATGCCGGCCTCCGCAAGCAGCGCGCGCGATTCATCGGGGTTGAAATCGCTGTCTGCGCGCAGATCAACATAGGCGGGATTATGGGGGGCAAAATGCGTCCCGATTGGTGTGCCGTAGCCGAACATTGCTCCATCAATGATGGCCTGACGGTCGATCGCATGGGCAACCGCTGCGCGCACTAGCGGGTTGTCGAAGGGGGGCATTTTGTTGTTGGTCGACAGGATCGTTTCGCCCTCGGTACTGCCGATCAGCACCTGAAAGCGGGGGTCTGCCTCAAATTGAGGCAGGTTTTCGGGCGCGGGGAAGCCTGCAAAGACATCCACGTCTTCTGCCATCACAGAGGCAAAAGCGGCAGTCGGGTCCGAGATGAATTTGAACGTGGCGGTACCCAGCGCAGGCGCGTCGCCCCAATAGGCGTCGTTGCGTGCCAGCTCAATCTTGTCGCCCTGTACCCAGTTGACGAATTTAAACGCGCCTGTCCCGATTGGGGTTTGTTTGATGGTGTCGATACTCTCGGGCGCCACGATGACTGCATCGCCCCAAGCCATGTTGAACAAGAAATTTCCGTTCGGCGCCTCAAGCGTTACGCGGACGGTCAAGGGATCGATAACGGTGACATCTGTGATGCCTGTGAACAGGCCTTTTTGGGCGTTTGTGCTGTCCTCTGCGCGGGCGCGATCAAAGCTGAATTTGACGTCGGCTGCATCCATTGTCGTGCCGTCGTGAAAACGCACGCCGGGATGCAAATAGAACGTGTACTGCAAGCCGTCTTCGGAAATATCCCAATTTGCTGCAAGGCCCGGCACAACCGACCCATCCGCCATAAACCGCGTCAGTCCTTCAAACACGTTCGAATAAAGCACTTGGTCAATGGCGCCCGCAGCAGCGCTGGTGGGGTCCAAATGGGGTGGTTCCAACTGCAACGCGACCGTAATGTCGTCCTTTGCCAGCGCGGACCCCGCAAAAACCGCGGCCGCAGCGGCCCCGACGAAAAGTGAGCGGATGTGAAACATGGAACCCTCCAGAAATGATATGCGCGGTACCCTATGCTTTTAAGGTCTTGGTGACCAGCCCGCCTTGCTTGCATGACGGTCTGCGCCGATTTAATGCAAGGCGTAACCTCGCGGCATAGGTAGATCAGATGGCGACACTTGGCATCGATTTTGGCACCTCCAACTCGGCCGTTGGGTTTGCTGTCAATGGGGTGGCGCAGATTGTGCCGTTGGAGGGTGGCGCGCAAACGCTTCCTACATCAGTGTTTTTCGACTTTGAAACGCGCAAGACCCTATACGGCAGTCCCGCCAACGCCGCCCTGATCGCAGGCGAAGAGGGGCGGTATATGCGCGCACTCAAAAGCTTGCTTGGCACCGCATTGATGCATGAGCCACGGACGATTTTGAACGAAAAACAGGATTTCGTCACAATCATTGCGCGCTTTTTGGCAACGCTAAAGGCGCGTGCAGAGGCGGCAACGGGCCAGACCTTTACGCATGCTCTGTCAGGTCGCCCCGTCTTTTTCCATAGTAGCAATGAAAAACGGAATGCGCAGGCTCTTGACGATCTGACCGCCTGTTATGCGGCGGCAGGGTTTAAGGGCGTGACCTTTATGCCCGAACCAGAGGCCGCGGCTTTGGCAAGCAAAGCGTTGTTGCGCGCGGGCGATGTGGGTCTTGTGGTGGATATCGGGGGCGGCACCTCAGATTTTACTGTGTTCCGGCATGGCGGGGGCGAAAACATTGAAATTCTGTCAAGCCACGGTATGCGCTTGGGTGGGACAGATTTTGACCGCCGGTTGAGTTTGGATCACGTGATGCCGCTTTTGGGGATGGGCACGGAAATCCGCCACGCGTTTGGGGATCAAACACACCCCGCACCGCGCGCGCTTTTCACGGACCTCGCGACCTGGCAAAAAATCCCCTTTCTTTATGCGCCTGAGCCGCGCCGGGATGCGGCGGATCTGGCAAAGTTCGCCGTCGAACCTGCGCTCTTGGACCGTTTAGTCACTGTTCTGGACATAGAAGTGGGGCATGATATTGCCTTCGCAGTTGAGGCCGGGAAGATCTCGGCCAACACGCCAGGTGCGCTGGCCCTGCCAGAAATTAATTTGGGTGTCGTCGAAAAGGGGCTGCGGGTGCCTTTACCTGCGGCCCTGATGTGGGCGGGTTTGGCCGAGATTTCAGGTCAGATCACAGATGCCGGGCGTCATGCAGTGCATCAAGCCGGCATGGAAACAGACGCGATTGACCAGTTGATCCTCGTTGGAGGTTCAAGCCTGATGGGTGTCGTCCAGCGCGGGTTAAAAGATGCCTTTCCCCGCGCAACGCTTCAAGAAGGGGCGGCGATGACGGGCATTGTCCAAGGCCTCGCAATCGCATCAGAAAACGTGCCTTAACTTTTGGGCAAAAGTAGCAGTTCGAGCGCCGCACCCATAACGCAGGCGCTGTCAATCATGTCATCAATGCTGATATATTCATCCGGCTTATGCGCCAATTCCAAGATGCCGGGACCGTAAGCGATACAATTTTTTAGCTTGCCAATCCGGTCGATGTGCTTCTGATCGTAAGTGCCGGGCGAGGCGACATAATCAGGCGCTTTACCAAGGACTTGTTCAATCGCGTGCGCGATGGTGCGCACTACGGGCGCTTGCTTGTCTGTCATTGAGGGCAAAACACTGTTCAATTCGGTCATTCGATAATCGAAATTAACCCGTGTGTCGCGCAGATCGTCCAAGATGGCGCGCACCTCGCCGCGCACTTGATCCAATGGCTCCTCGACCAAGAAACGACGATCAATCACAATGCGGCAACTGTCTGGCACACAATGGGCGGGCAAGCCGTCGAAATCGACATCCTGTTCACGCTGTCCACCGTGAATGGAATTAATGTTCATGGTCGATTGCCGCGCTCCTTCGGGCACCACCGGCATATCGGTAAAGCGCGCGGCCATCGCCGGGAAAAGCGTGTTTTCGAACGCATCCAACACAGCACCCATATGGCGAACTGCGCAGTCGCCCAGAAAAGGCATGGAGCCATGGGCAATCTCGCCTTTTGTTTCAATCTCTGCCCACCAACCGCCGCGGTGACCAAGGCAGATGCGGTCTTTGTTCAACGGCTCTGGGATAATGACGTGCTGCACGCGGGACGGGGCGAAAAAGCCTTGTTCCGCCAGAAACGCCACACCGCCATAGCCGCCTGATTCCTCGTCTGCAGTGCCAGAAATTTCAATCGCACCGTTAAAATGGGGGTGTTCTTCGATAAACGCTTCCGCCGCGATGATAGAGGCAGCGAGGCCGCCTTTCATGTCACAGGCGCCGCGCCCGTAGATTTTGCCATCAAGGACGGTGCCGCCGAATGGATCAACACTCCATCCTTGGCCAACTTCCACCACGTCTGTGTGACTGTTGAAATGGACGCAATCGCCTGCGCCTGTACCTTCTCGTCGGGCGATGATGTTCCAGCGCGGGTATTTTTCGCTGTCGCCGGGCGCGTCATGCGCACGCAACAGCTGCGTTTCAAATCCGTGCGCTTGCAGGCGCTTGTTCAGGAAATCACAGATCGCGTGATAGTTTTCGCCCGGTGGGTTCAATGTAGGGATGGCAATCAGGTCGCGGGTCAGCTGGACCAGATCATCTTCTTTTGCCTTGATGCGCGCGCTAAGTGTCATACGAACACCGTGGTTGCTCAATTTAGTTTTGGCAAGCCTAGCGCCATTTTTCCAAAATTTCCGCAGCGGCAATCGTGCCAGCATCACCATGTGTGGGCGGGTCCAGTGGTGTTTCTGAAAAGCGTGGCGCGGGTGCGGGTTGCACCACGCCATCTGTCTCGACAAAGGTGTGGCGCGCCGCGTTGTGTGGATGATGCGGGGCCTCTGTCATCGACAGAACAGGTGCAAAGCAGGCATCAACATCTTCTAAGATTTCTTGCCATTCCGCCCGCGTCTTGGTGGCAAAGAGCGTCTCTAGTCGGCGATGCATTTCATCCTGCTCGTCATATTGTACAGCAAAGGCCGGATCATCCGCGAGGCCCAGATGTTGCAGTAGGATTTCAAAGAATTGTGGCTCTAACGGTCCGATAGAAACATAACCACCGCAGGATGTTTCATAGCAACGATAGCATGCAACGCCCCCGTTCAGGACGTTTCCGCCTCTGGCCTTATCGTCCCATGCCCCGCCCGCAAGCAGCCCATATTGTAGTGTCATCATGAGGGCAGCGCCGTCAGACATGGCTGCATCAATGACTTGCCCGGTTCCCGTCTCTCGCGCATGCATCACGGCCGCCAAAACACCTGTGACCAAGATCATCGCGCCTCCCGCCAAATCAGCGATGATATTCTGTGGCGGGGGTGGCGGTGCGCCCGCAGGTCCAATGGACCACAAAGCTCCTGATAAAGACATATAATTGAGGTCATGCCCGGCTCGATCGCGCAAAGGACCGTCTTGGCCCCAGCCGGTCATTCTCCCGTACACTAGCTTTTTATTTCCCGGCATCACGGCATCGGGGCCAAGGCCTAAACGCTCCATCACGCCGGGCCGAAAGCCTTCGATCAAAACCTCCGCGCGGGTGATCATTTCGCGGGCTTTGCCCAGATCAACTGGGTCGCGCAGGTCCAATGTCACGCAGCGGCGAGAGCGGTCATAAAGGTTATGTTTTTGTGATAGGCCGAACAGGGGCTTCTGACCCGGGCGCGCGATGCGGACGACTTCGGCGCCCATATCGGCCAACATCATGCAGGCAAAGGGCGCAGGCCCAAGCCCTGCCATTTCGACCACGCGTAGGCCGCGCAGAGGTCCGGCGCGGTCAAGCATGCTCTGCGATGTCTTTCATAGTGGACAAAAATGCGGAAACTTCGGCAATGCTGTTATAGTGGCACATCGAAACGCGCACGGCGGCGTCCAAACCTAATGGGTTCAGGATATTGCCCGAGTAATGGTCTGCTTTGCGTATGTGGGTGCGAATGCCATTGGCATTTAGTTTCGCAACGATTTCTGCGGCGGGCACGGTGGCAAGCGCGAAACACACAAGGCCTTCGCGGGCGGGATTATCTGCGCCACCAATGACTGTCACGCCGTCGATTTCTGTCAGGCCCGGCAAGTTGCCCGCCCCAAACAGCATTGCATCCGTCAGGTGCTTTTCATGTGCGTGGATCGCAGCGCCAGCGGCCTCAATCTGGGCGCGCGGATCAGTGTCCTGTGTAAGACTACCGCCAAGCCATGTGAAATAATCAACGACATCGGTGAAGGTTGCATAGGCGCCAGTATCCCGCGTGCCCATTTCCCAATTTTCCGCAGGCCCGTCGATCAGCGCCTCAAGTGGCAGCGCGTTAAGACGCTCGGACGCCCAAGCCACACCATAACCGTGGCGCGAAAACACTTTGTAGGGGCTGACGACATACCCATCGATATCGCAGGCCTCGATGTCGATGCGCCCGTGGCTTGCATGTTGGATGCCATCCACGATGATCAGACACTCGGGCGACACCTTACGGATGGCGGCGGCAATCCCTGCGACATCCATTGCCATGCCGGACACCGGCGAGGTGTGCAAAATCGTGGCGACAGAGACTTGAGGCGACATCTGTGCGGCATAGGCCTCTGGCGTTACGAGCCCAAGAGCTGGGTCATGCGCAACGCTGATATAGGGGACACCCGCCCGCTCTGCCCAAATTTGCGCTGCGCTGCGGGAGGCGGGATGCTCAACCGTTGAGCTGATGACGGCGCCGCGTGTGCCTGTAACAGCGGTTCTTATCAGTCGAAACAACAGCTCGGTGCCGCTTTCCCCGACAAAGAATTTCCCAGTCGGCGCGTTGAAAAACGTGGCCATTTTTGCCTTGGATTCTGTGATGATGCCCATCAACGCCTGTGCGGCTGGGTTATTGCGCCCCTGATTATCGGGAATGGCCGCGAACCTTGCGGACGTCTCAACCGCGCTGTTGAGGGTCAATGCACCGCCTGCGTTTTCAAAAAACACCCGCGGACCTGTGAAGGGGCATGCGTCCACATGTGCGAATTTTGACCGGATTTCGGACAGCAGAGGGGTAAGGGGCGTGGTCATGGCGGTTCCTGTCTGTTTTGCTCAAAGTGTTGCGCTCTTTGTGGAGCTTGGCAAGCGAGGGTGACGCGCCGCGCGCAATTGTTTATGCGAAGGCCATGACAGAACGTAAAATACTCCGATTGGGTCACATGGGCGACGGCATTGCCGAGGGTCCCGTTTTTGTGCCGCGCGCTTTGCCGGGCGAGGTGGTGCAAGGTCGCCTTGAGGGGACGCAGTTGATGGATGTGCGCATCGATACGCCCTCTGCGGACCGGGTGGCGGCCCCGTGCAAGCATTATAAATCTTGCGGTGGGTGTCAGTTACAACACGCGTCGGATCCGCTGGTTGCGCAGTTTAAGCGGGACGTGGTGACGGCTGCTTTGGCCGCACATGGGCTAAGGACGGAGGTGCGTGCGACGCTGACATCCCCAAATCAATCAAGGCGACGCGCTACCTTTTCCGTGCGGCGCACGAAAAAGGGCGCCTTGGCAGGGTTTCACGGGCGAGCGTCTGGCACCATCATCGAAATCACGGATTGCTTGTTGCTGACGCCAGACGTGTTGCGTGGCCGCAAGATTGCCGAAGAGCTTGCGCAAATTGGGTCCAGCCGGAAAGGTGAGATGGCTGTGGCTGTGACCCAGACGGATGAGGGCCTGGATATCGCGGTGTCGGGTGGTAAGCCGCTTGATGGTCCGCTGCGGGTTCTTTTGGCACAAAGCTGCGAGGCGCTGGGCCTGTGCCGGTTGGCATGGGAGGGCGAGGTGATCGCAGCGCGCGGCAATGCCTATCAGACATTTGGCGACGCACAGGTCACGCCGCCCGCTGGGGCATTTTTGCAGGCAACCGTGCATGGACAACAGACCCTACAAAGTCTTGTGGTGGAGATTAGCAAGGGCGCTGGGCGGGTCGCGGACCTCTTTGCGGGTTGCGGCACCTTCACTTTTCCGCTGCTGGCGGCACATGAGGTGCATGCGGTTGAGGGTGATCCAGACATGATTGCTGCGATGCAAAAAGGCGCGCGCAATGCGCAGGGGCTTCGGCCTTTGCGTGCCGAGGCACGGGACCTTTTCCGCAGGCCCTTATTGCCAGACGAGTTGGCGGGCCTTGACGTGGTTGTGATTGACCCACCACGGGCCGGTGCGGCGGCACAGATTGCGCAAATTGCGCAAAGTAAGGTCAAAAAAGTTGCTTATGTGTCCTGCAACCCCGTGAGCTTTGCGCGCGATGTTGAGGTGCTTCATGCAGCGGGCTTTGAGTTGGACTGGGTGCAGCCCGTAGATCAGTTTCGCTGGTCGTCCCATGTGGAGCTTGTGGCACAGCTCCGCCGGGTTTCGCGCTAACACAGTTACTTCTTGGTCGGTGGTGTCAAACGCGGTATGGCGCGGGTAACACAAGCGGAGACTTGGTAGATGAAACGCAGGCTTTTCCTATTTGGCGCGGGCAGCGCGGCCTTGGTGTCGGGATGTAGCACAAGCAAGTTCCGGACCTATGATGGGCCAGAGGTCACATTTGTGGTCGTGAACAAGGCCAAGCGTCAGATGTTCCTCATGCATGAGAGCAAAGTGTTGCGGTCCTATACGATTGATCTGGGCTTTGCTCCCGTGGGCAACAAATTCGTCGAGGGGGACGGGCGCACACCGGAAGGCCGCTACACGATTAATCGGCGCAACCCGAACAGTGCGTTCCATTTGTCGTTGGGTATTTCATATCCCAATGCCACAGATCGGGCAGAGGCCAGGGCCTTGGGTAAATCACCAGGCGGAGACATCTTTATTCACGGCGAGTCCAACCCCTTCAAAAAGGGTCGTAACGATTGGACATGGGGCTGTATCGCGGTGACCAATCGCGAGATGGAAGAGATCTATGCCATGATTAAAAATGGCACGCCAATCCAGATTAACCCCTGATTATTCAGCGACTTCCGCCTCTGTGGTATCTTCTTCGGTGAGCGTTGGATCATCCACGTCTTCTGGGACCAGTCGGGTGGCAGCAGGGTTCGCCTCGGGTATTTGCGCCTCTGCTTCGGGGTTGCCCATGACCAAAGTCCACCAGATTTTACCATTCTGCTCTTGAAACCAAGCAAAGCCAAGGTCACGCGCCTCCGCGGCGAGAAGGGTGCGGCGGGTGTCTTCTTGCTCCATCCACGCAGCCAGAGTTTCCAACTCTGTTTCATACGTTTCGGAGATGTTTTCGCCGACGAGGCGGCCTTCGTAACCAACGCGGAAAAGCCGGTCGATTGGCGATGATCCGTCGGAGCCAAAGTGCCAAGGCCGGTTTTGCAGCGACATGTCCTGCGCGTGGGTGGCTGCGGCGGCATTAAGTTGGGGGTTGAGTTCCACAGGTTCTAAGCCTTGCGCACCGCGCAGTGCATTGACGCTGTCGAGCATCCGAAATTGCAGCTTCGCAGTATCATTTGGCCGAATTTTATAAAGCTTGGGCAATGGGCGACCGTCCGCCCCTAGGATGGGTTCCGTGGGAGGTGCCGCGCAGGCAGCCAAAAAAATAAGGCCTGCCATCAAGAAAGAAATCAGTCGCATGTCGCGGGCTCCGTCACCAAAGGTCGTGTGAGGGATAGCGTGCTGCGCGTTGCAATTCAAACGCACATCTTGGTGCAGGTGGCAGGATAACGGTTGTTTGAATTGCGACTGCGTCTTTCCGGTCATAGTGTCAGAACCGCAGGACACAGAATTTTTGAGGCATAAATGTCGATCAAGACATCCAACACACCCAAACCCCTTGCGGCTCGACGTGCTTTTTTGGCTGGTTCGGCGGCGTTCCTTGCCGCCCCCGCGTTGGGGCAGCAAATCCCAGCCGGACAAGCGGCCCGGGACGCCGAAACAGCTGTTCGGCGCAACATTTCAAGTTTTCGCACCCTCGATTGGCGTCCTTATTTCGATAGCCTCAGAAACGGGGCGGTCTTGGTGGATATCGACAGCCGCGCAGTCCATTTCTGGAGCGAAGACGAGGCGATCTATAAACTTTACCCTTCGTCCGTGCCGCTGACCGAAGATTTGACCCGTCGCGGTCGCACATCAGTGATCCAAAAGGTCGATGGACCTAGTTGGCGTCCAACGCCGGCTATGTTGGAGCGTAATCCAGAATGGCCGCGCTTTATCGGGCCGGGTCCAGATAACCCATTGGGAACGCATGCTTTGTATCTGAGCTGGACCTACTACCGTATCCACGGCACGCATGATACGCGCAAGATTGGGCGAAAATCATCGAACGGATGCATTGGTCTTTACAATGAACATATTGCAGAGTTGTTCGGGATGACTAAGGTAGGCACGCAGGTGTTGCTTATTTGACGACATCGCTGCGATTAGGGCTAGGCACTTTCAAACTAGCTTTGCAATTGCAGTGCAATATTGTTTACACCTCGCATGAGGTAAATCTATTCCCGCGTGTCTTTGGTCTCAAGATGATGCGCTTTTTCTGGAGGTTATCATGAAAAAACTCGTACTCGCCGCCGCTTTCACAGCAGCCGCATCCACAGCATTTGCTGGTGGCCCAACCGATCCAATGATCGAAGCACCCGTAATCGCGAACGAAGCGGCTAGCTCTTCGACAGGCATCTTGCTGCCGTTGGTTCTGCTGGCGTTAGTTGCTGCGGCTGTTGCAGACTAAGTCTGGTTCCGAATTACAAAAAAGGCGGCTCCGAACGGGCCGCCTTTTTTGCTTTTAAGACCTATTTCTTCGCAGAGGATGCCTTAGCACACAGTGCTTAGACCTAGTCTCAATCGATCCAGCCGCGCAGGTTCTCTTCAATTGCGGTCGAGAGTGCCGCCATATGGGCGTCATCATCGTTGAGGCAAGGGATATAGGTGAAGTGTTCGCCGCCCGCTTCTTCAAAGCTCTCTTTGATTTCTTCGTTAATCTCTTCGAGCGTCTCAATGCAGTCGGCTGAGAACGCGGGTGCACAGACGGCGATGTTTTTATTGCCAGCTTCAGCTTGGCGCGCCACCTCTTCAACTGTGTACGGCTGTAGCCATTCTTCGGGTCCAAATTTGGACTGGAAAGTGGTCATGATCTCTGTGTTGTCCCAGCCCAAACGCTCTTTGAGCAAGCGCGTCGTCTTCTGACATTGGCAATGATAGGGATCGCCCTCCATCAGGTACCGGATGGGCACGCCATGATAGGAACAAATCAGGATATCAGGGCGTTTTTCTGCGGTGGCATAGGCCTTTTCAATGGATTGAGCCAACGCTTCAATATAGTCGGGGCGGTCAAAATACGGCGGCACCACGCGCGCAATTGGTTGGCGTTTTTCTTTACCGAGAGCGGCAAAGAAAGCGTCGCATGCTGTGGCAGAGGTAGCGCCAGCATAGTGCGGATACAGTGGGAAAAATAGAATTTTGGTGCACCCAGCCGCTGTCATCGCTTCAACCTTGGATTTGGTCGACGGGTTGCCATAGCGCATACAAAAATCGACCATGACGTCATCGCCATAGCGTTCTTTCATGTTCGCGGTGATCTTTGCGGTTTGCGCCTTGGTTATGGTCATCAAGGGGCTCTCGCCATCGTCCTCGTTCCAGATGGATTTATACGCGGCCCCAGATGTGAAGGGTCGTTTGGTTAAAATCACCAATTGCAACAGCGGCTGCCACAGCCATGGGGAATAATCGATGACCCGTTGGTCAGATAAAAATTCATTCAGATAGCGGCGCATCGACCAATAGTCATAGCCGTCGGGCGTGCCCAAGTTTGCCAACAAAACGCCGACGCGTTCCCGCGGAACGGCTGGATGATCTGGCTTAGCATGTGCAGGCACGGCGGCTTCAGTTTTGATCGGTGTAGCGTCGAGCATCATATTTTCCGTATAGTGGGACCAACCTCACATAGAGGGTTTTGCCCCTTCGTCAATCTGGCAACGGCGTCTCTGCGACATTGAGTGCATCGGCAAGTCGCGCCTGCGCAGAACCTGGGCGTAGCGCTTGCGGTTGCGAGGCATCAGGAGCCCATCCGGTCAAAAAGACCAGATCGAAGGTGGCTGGAATGCGGCCCGCCTCATCACCGTAAGCGGCAAGATAGCGGGCGTCAGCATCGGCGAATAGCGCGCGTTTCGTGGTATGGCGCAGCCGCGCCGTCATCGCGTTGCCCTCCCCCATCGCGCGCAATTCGCGCATCAGGTGATAGGTGTCGCGGTAGCTTGCCGTTTGGCTCAGTGTGTCGGCTACGGGCAAAGCAAACCCTGCGCGTTGCAACAGGCCGCCATAATCTCGGACCTCGCCCATAGGTGCAATGCGGGGGCTGAGGCCACCCGTTTGCGCGATCTCAGCCTCAGCCAGACAGGCGCGTAGTTCTTGCAAAGTCTGACCGCCGAAACATACCCCGATAAATAGGCCGTCGGGTTTGAGCGCGCGTTTGCATTGTATCAATTGGCCGACAGGGTCATTTGCCCAATGCAAGCCCATCGCATGCACCACCAAATCATAAGACCCCTGCGCCAAGGCCAAAGTGTCGTGATCTGCCACAATAGTGGCTGTCGGCCAAAGACTTGACCAAAAATCGGTGAAAGGCGTGACAATCGCCATTTGCGTAAACGGTCTGTTAACCAAGCCTATCCGATCATTGACCTCGGCGGCGGCCGTTTCATGCAAAAACATGGCGTCCGGCCGTTGGCGCCCGGCATATGCGGTGCGCGCTGTGAGATCGGTTAAAGGGCTTTGTCCAGTCATGCGGCACAGATAGGATGCTTAACGCTCAGATACAAACCGCCTTGCACCTTGTGTATCCTCCGCGGTGTTTGGGATGTGGGTCGGTCGTTGACAGTGACTTTGGCCTTTGTCCAACCTGTTGGGCGCAAACGGATTTTATTCGAGGTGCTAAATGTTCAGTTTGCGCAGCGCCCTTGCCCGGCTCCGCAGTAGTGAATGATGCGATTTGCGATGGGTGTTTACAGGACCCTCCACCTTGGAAATCAGGTGTGGCGGCTGTGTTGTACCGGGAAAAAGCGCGTGGCCTGGTGATGGGTCTAAAACATGGTGACCGGACAGAGATTGCTGTGCCAGCAGCTGGTTGGATGGCGCTGGCCTGCAAGGATATTCCAACGCGTAATATGCTCGTGGTGCCAATCCCTCTGCATTGGACGCGCTTGCTCAAGCGGCGCTACAATCAATCGGCATTACTGGCCAAGGCCTTGGCAGAAAAGATGGATATGCCTTATTCGCTGGATCTGCTGAAGCGGGTGCGCCGCACGCCTTCATTGGACAAAATGTCGCCAGACGCGCGGCATAATGTTCTTACGGGAAGCTTTGATCTGACCAAAAAACGGGCGCATCTGGTGGCAGGCGGGCGCCCGATTTTGCTGGTCGATGATGTCCTGACCACGGGTGCGACATTGCGCGAGGCGTGCCGCGTACTGAAGGACGCCGGTGCGGGTGCAATCCATGTGGCGGTACTGGCGCGGGCGGCAAAACCCGCGTAGGAAAGCGCAAACCTCATCAAAAGGATCGCCGCAATGCAGCCTGTTGAAATCTACACTTCCCCGCTCTGTGGCTTTTGCCATCAAGCCAAGCATCTGTTGTCCTCTAAGGGGGTAAACTTCCTTGAGGTTGACGTTTTGGTCCATCCAGAGCGCAAACCAGAGATGATTGAACGCGCTCGAGGGTCCCGCACTGTGCCGCAGATTTTTGTGGGCGATGTGCATGTCGGGGGATGTGATGATCTTTTTGCACTTGAGCGGGCTGGTAAATTGGACGCGCTGTTGTCCGCCGAATGAAAACGGCGCTTTTGCAGCTCTCGGTTTCGGATGATCCGGAGCAAAATCTGCAAGAGACGCGGCGCTTTTTGCGTATTGCGGTTTCAGAGGGCGCGCGGTTTATCCTAACGCCAGAGGTGACCAACTGCATCACAACGGACCCTGCGCAGCGGGCGCGGGTGTTGCACACAGAGGCCGCAGATCCCACGCTCGCGGCGCTGCAAGCTGAGGCGCGCACACACGGCATTTGGGTCTTGATCGGATCGCTGGCTCTCAAGACAGAGGATGCGGACGGACGCCTTGCCAACCGACAGTTTTTGATTGCGCCGGATGGGACTATCGCCGCGCGCTATGATAAAATTCACATGTTTGATGTGGCGATTGGTCCGGGCGAAAACTACCAAGAATCAGCGACTTATAAGGCAGGAACACAGGCTGTCGTCGCGCGTATGGGGGACTGCACCCTTGGTCTCGGTGTCTGTTACGATATGCGTTTTGCACATCTTGCCAGCGCACTTGTGACCGCGGGTGCGCAGGTTTTGCTTTATCCGTCTGCATTTTCTCCGGTCACTGGTGCTGCCCACTGGCATTCTTTGCTGAGGGCCCGCGCGATTGAGGCAGGTGCGTGGGTTTTAGCGCCTGCGCAGGTCGGGCACCACGCAGGTTCCGGACGGCGCACTTATGGTCATAGCCTTGTTGTGGATCCGTGGGGTACGGTGATTTGTGATTTGGGTGCCGTCCCCGGTTACGGTATTTTTGATTTGGAGTTAGCCGCCGTGGATGATGCGCGTCGCCGTATTCCAGTGCTACAAAATAAACGACAATTTGACGTTCCCTCTCCTCTAGGGTCTTGATTTTACGCTGCTGTTGGTCCCGTATGGACGCCCTTAACGACCGGAAAGATGCATGACGCAGGACAAGGACGGACTGGCCATTTCACTTTTTAGTGAGGTCTTGGCCGCGGATCATATTGTGCGCGGGCGCCTTGGGCAGGTGATGCCCAAGGGGATGGAGATTTCCCATTTTTCGGTGCTGCATAATTTGGCGCGCCATGGGGAAGAGCGCACGCCTGCGGCTTTGGCGGATACATTCAACGTGACCCGCGGGGCAATGACCAACACCCTATCGAAGCTCGAATGGGCTGGTTATATTCACATCCGGCCAGATTGGGACGATGCGCGGCGCAAGCTCGTGGCGATCAGTCCGGCCGGCGTTGCTGCGCGTGATGCAGCGCTTGCTGCGATTGCGCCTTTGTTGCGCGGTGTTGTGGATCAGGTGGGTCAAGACCAAGTGCGCAGCGCCATCCCTGCGCTTCGTGCTTTGCGCAATAGGCTGTCGGAAAAACCCACTGATTAGGGCGCGTAGCCCCGTTGTTGGTTACAAAAGTAACTGTTAATCCTGATGTGAAGCCGACCTCGCACTCCCCCGCGATCAACAGGAGCAACCATGGCCAAAGCATTCGCGTCCCAAGGGGACATGTCCGAGAAAAAGATCACCTTTGACGAAATTGGCGAAGGCCTGTGGGCCTTTACCGCCGAGGGCGATCCGAACTCCGGCGTTATTATCGGCGACGACAGCGTGATGATCATTGAGGCGCAAGCAACGCCACGTCTTGCGCAAAAGGTCATCGACGAGGTGCGGCGCATCACGGACAAGCCGATCAGCCATGTGGTCTTGACCCATTATCATGCGGTGCGCGTCTTGGGCGCTTCGGCTTTTGGCGCGCCGCAGGTCATTATGTCGGATGCGGCCCGCGCGATGGTAGTTGAGCGTGGACAAGAGGATTGGGACAGTGAATTTCAACGCTTCCCCCGACTGTTTGAAGGGCATGAGAGCATTCCGGGTCTGACCTATCCATCAACAACATTCACAGGCCGGATGACAGTACATTTGGGCAATCGCCGAGTGGACATTATGCAGCTTGGCCGCGCGCATACGGCTGGCGACGCGGTGATCCATGTGCCGGATCAAAATGTGATGTTTACCGGCGATATCGTGGAAGACCGCTCGGCCTGCTATTGTGGCGATGGATATTTCGGGGAATGGGGTACGACGCTGGACGCGATCGCAACCTATGACGTGGATGCGATTGCTCCCGGACGCGGCGGTGCGCTGGTTGGCAAACCAGCTGTGAACGTTGCCATTGAAAGCACGCGTGATTTTGTTGACAGCACCTATCGCCCAGCGCACCGCGTTGCGATGAAAGGCGGCAGCCTTCGCGATGCTTGGGATGCGGTACGGGCGGAATGTGATCCAAAATTTGCTGGCTATGCGATTTATGAACATTGTTTGCCGTTCAACGTCAGCCGCGCCTATGATGAGGCCCGCGGCATCGCGCATCCGCGCATTTGGACTGCCGCCCGCGATCTGGAGATGTGGGCCGCTTTGCAAGGCGCGGAGTAATATCGCGTGAAGCCGGCTGATAGGCAGATGACGGGGACGGGCCATGATGTGGCCTTCACGCTCTATCCTTATCTACCGCGTGCCTTACCAGATGACCCTGAAGCGCATCCGGTTGTGATTGTCGGGGCGGGGCCCGTTGGCTTGGCACTGGCGCTAGATTTGGGACGCAAAGGCACGCCAGTATTGTTGGTGGACGAGGGTGAGGGGGCAGGCCAAGGCAGCCGCGCCATTTGTTTTGCAAAGCGCACGTTGGAAATTTCGGACCGATTGGGTGCCGTGTCTCCGATGGTTGACAAGGGCGTTGTTTGGAACGTGGGCCGGGTGTTTCACGGTGCTGACACCGTGTTTGAATTTAACCTGCAACCTGAGCCGGGGCACAAGCTGCCTGCCTTTATCAACCTGCAACAGCCCTACTTTGAAAAATTCCTGGTGGATGAAATCCGGAAGGCGCAGGCCGCAGGTGCGCCGATTGAGATGCGAGGCAAGCACCGGGTAACGAGAATCAGTGCGCAGTCGGATCACGCGCGTTTGGAGGTGGAGACGCCAGACGGCCCCTACCAGATTGTGGCGGATTGGGTGATTGCCTGCGATGGGGCGCGCTCCCCTCTGCGCAAGATGATGGGCCTTGGGTTTGAGGGACGCGTGTTTGAGGATAACTTCCTCATTGCCGACGTGAAGATGAAGGCCGACTTTCCGACGGAGCGGTGGTTTTGGTTCAATCCGCCCTTTGAAAAGGCCGGTGCGTCGGCGTTGTTGCACAAACAGCCCGACGATATTTGGCGCCTCGATTTTCAGCTGGGCTGGAACATTGACCGCGCGGCAGAGCTTCAAGAAGATCGTATTCGAGCGCGGGTCGATTCCATGTTGGGCCCGGACACTCCCTATGATTTGGAATGGACATCAATTTACACGTTTCAATGTCGCCGGATGCAAAAGTTCCGTCATGGACGCGTGCTTTTTGCCGGGGATAGCGCGCATCAAGTCTCGCCCTTTGGTGCGCGTGGCGCGAATTCCGGAGTGCAGGATGCAGACAATCTTGCATGGAAATTGGACCTTGTGGTGAAAGGCTATGCGCCGGAGGGGCTGCTGGACAGCTATTGTGCCGAGCGGGTGCAGGCTGCGGACGAGAATATCTTGAACTCTACCCGTGCGACCGATTTTTTGACGCCCAAGAGCGAGATCAGCAAGGTGTTCCGCAATGCGGTACTTACGCTCGCAGGCAAGTACGCTTTTGCCCGGCCGTTGGTGAATTCGGGTCGTTTGTCTGTGCCTTGCCGGTATGAGTGCAGCATATTGAATGGACCTGATACGCTAAAAGGACCAACGGTCACGTCCGTTGGAGGGGCCTGTGTTGATGCACCTTTGGCACATGGGTTTTTGCTGAATATGCTGGGCAGTGATTTTACGCTTTTGGCGATTAACTGTGCGGTGCCAGACGTTCACCTAATGGACGGAATTAGGCTTCGCCTCTTAGAGCTGAGCACTGCAGCAGACGATCCAACCGGCGCGCTCTCCGAGCGATATTTGGGTTCCGCCGAACAGGCCATGTACCTCATTCGACCAGATCAACACATTGCCGCCCGATGGCGCACAACGGACGCGTCGGAAATCGCGTCAGCATTGCAACAAGCTATGGGGGTAGGAGCCTGATATGCCGTTGAACCTAAACCCTAATCTACCCGACCCCGATGGGTTCTATGACAGTTTGATCGCAGCGCATGACACGCTGTCAAAAGCAGAAAGTGACGCCTTGAATGCGAAACTGGTTCTGATCCTTGCCAATCACATCGGCGATCCGGCCATATTGGTCGAGGCTTTGACTGCGGCGCGAGAGGTTTAGGCCGGGCGCAGGCTGGTTGTGACGTAGTTGACGCTCAGGTCGCGGTTCGAAAGCTTCCAGCCCCAGGTCAGTGGGTTGAACACAAAACCCTGTCGATCCACTGGGTCGAGCCCTGCTTTGCGCAGCAGATCAAAGAGTTCATCTGGTGTAATGAATTTCGACCACTCATGCGTGCCCTTTGGAAGCCACCGCATCACATGTTCGGCGCCGATAATGGCCATGAGATAGGATTTCGGGTTTCGGTTGATGGTCGAACAGACGTGTACACCACCTGGTTTCAACAGGTCGTGACAGGCGGTTAAATAGGCCAACGGATCGGCGACATGCTCGACCACTTCCATGTTCAAAACTACGTCGAATTGCTCGCCCGCAGCGGCCATCGCTTCTGCCGTGGTATGACAATAATTGATTGACAGGCCGGATTGTTCAGCGTGCACTTTCGCGACAGGAATGTTGCGTTCGGCCGCATCTGCGCCCACCACCTCGGCGCCCAAACGGGCCATTGGTTCGGCCAACAAACCTCCTCCGCAGCCGATGTCCAACAGCCGTAATCCGGCAAACGGATTGGCTTGAGTGACATCGCGGTCAAATTCTGCTGCGATTTGACGCGTGATATAATCCAGCCGGCAAGGGTTCAGCATATGAAGGGGCTTGAATTTACCATTTGGGTCCCACCACTCCGCGGCCATTGCCTCGAATTTCGCGATCTCGCTTGCGTCGACCGTCGTTTGATGCGCTTGCATTTCGCTCTCCTTATGCTCAAGTGGCGGATACGCCCTATATAGGTCTTTCATGGACAAAAACCCGGATCAAAAGCGCGCTGTGCAGTATCTTTACCCACCCGTTGATCCGTTTGATCAGCGGATGATGGATGTTGGCGATGGCCACAAGATCTATTTTGAGCAGTGCGGCAATCCCAGCGGGGTCCCTGTTGTGGTGTTGCACGGTGGGCCAGGCGGCGGATGCAGCCCTGCGATGCGGCGTTATTTCGACCCCGAGGTGTTTCGCGTTATCCTCTTTGATCAGCGGGGATGCGGCCGCTCGCGTCCGCATGCGTCGGTCAAAGATAATACGACCTGGCATCTGGTGGCTGACATTGAGGCCATTCGCACAGCGCTGGATATTGAGGCGTGGATCGCCTTTGGCGGCAGTTGGGGGGCAACGCTCGCGCTGATCTATGCGCAGACCCACCCGAGCCGTGTGTCCGAGCTGGTGTTGCGCGGCGTGTTCACAATGACGCAGGACGAGTTAGATTGGTTTTATGGCGGTGGTGCTGGCCGTTTTTGGCCTGAGGTTTGGGCGCGATTCATCGCCCCCATTCCTGAGGACGAGCGTGACGACCTAATTGGGGCCTATCACCGGCGTTTGTTCAGCGGTGATTTGCAGATGGAGACGCGCTTTGCGCGCAGTTGGGCGTCTTGGGAGAATGCGCTGGCGTCGATTCATTCGATAGGGGCCGGTGGTGATGCGCCGGGTGAGTACGCCCGGGCCTTTTCGCGGTTAGAAAATCACTATTTTACCCATGCCGGCTTTTTGGAATTCGATGGTCAAATCTTGGCTCACATGGACCGCATCGCGCACATACCGGGCACGATTGTGCAGGGGCGGTATGATTTGATCTGCCCACCGCAAAGCGCCTATGCGATCTCAAAGCAATGGCCTGCGGCGCAGCTGAAAATGGTGCGCAACGCCGGCCACGCGCTGTCTGAGCCGGGGATCAGCGCCGAGTTGGTTCGGACGATGGACCGGATTGCCGCCGATGGAAGTGCAAGCGTATGACGGGACGCCGTGATTTTGACCGACGGGCGATGTTTACCTCTGCCGCAGCGACCGCATTGTTGGCCGCTTCAGGTGTGTCGGCGCAGGCGGGTCCGAGATCCGGCGGACGGTTGCGTGCCGCGCTATCTGGTGCGGCGCGCA
This sequence comes from uncultured Pseudosulfitobacter sp., assembly GCA_965656435.1. Classification (GTDB taxonomy): domain Bacteria; phylum Pseudomonadota; class Alphaproteobacteria; order Rhodobacterales; family Rhodobacteraceae; genus Pseudosulfitobacter. The sequence goes on from CBFHKQ010000001.1 coordinate 107,657, forward strand.
GTGATTGTTGGACGCAAGGTGATGGCCTGTTCGTGAGGGCGGTACGTCACACGGTTTTTGAAGCGCTAACCGAGGTCGCCGCTGATGGGACATTGCGCCCTGCTTTGGCGGAAAGCTGGACTTCGCATGAGGCAGGGCGCGTTTGGGAATTTACCCTGCGCCCAGCCGCATTTCATGCGGGCCCGACCCTGAGCGCAGAGGATGTTGTGGCTGCACTTGGCCCCCAAGCCGTGCGGATGGGTCCGCGGCAAGTGCAGGTGACACTGCATGTGCCGGACCGCCATTATCCCTTCACAATAGCAAATACCCTGATCATGCGGCCGAACGGAAATGGGACCGGGCTCTACCGCGCTGTGCGTTTTGATCCGGGGCGCCAGTTTCTTGGCCAGCGCGTCGCCCAGCACTGGCGCGATGGTCAGGCGGGATGGTTTGACACCGTGGAATTTGTGTCGATCCCGGATCAGGCCGTGCGTGCCGAAGCGCTGCGTAGTGGCATGGCGGATGTCGCGGATGTGTCCGCAGATATCGTACGGCAGGACCGTAGCTTGACCCATATTGGCGCGCAGGCGATCCGCCGCGATATTGGTTTGCCATTGAACATTGGGATGCGCCAACCGCTGGATGATTTGGCCATGGCCGCCCGCTGGTGGCGGGTCTAGGCGTCAGGCGACTAGAAGCGTTACACACCGAGGTCTGTACTTCTGGACCCAGAAGTATGGGGTTGTGAAATCGCGGCCTTGCGCGTATAGCACCAATCAACAGCGGCGTGCTGGGGTCCACACCCAGCGCACCACCGGAAAGTATAACGGGCCGCGCGCCCGTTTTTTTGTGCCCAATCGCGGCATCACTCAGTCTAGAACGAAAGAACCGCACGTGACGGAATACCCCATCAACAATTTGATTGCGAAAGCGGCCATTGACCGGCGGATGGTGCAGATCATCACCCCCGTGATCGAGGATCTGGGGTTTGAGTTGGTCCGTGTTCGTCTAATGAGCGGCAAGGAATCGATTCTCCAAATTATGGCAGATCGCCCTGATGGCGGTGTTGAGGTGGATGACTTGGCCGAGATTTCGACCGCCGTCAGCGCGAGCTTGGATGTCGAAGATCCGATTTTGGATGCCTACACCCTTGAGGTGTCCAGCCCCGGCATTGACCGCCCGCTCACGCGGTTGAAGGACTTTGAGACATTTGAGGGCTATGAGGCCAAGCTGGAAACAGATGAGCTGATCGACGGCCGTCGCCGGTTCAAAGGTATGTTGGCTGGTGTTGAAGGCGACGAGGTTTTGATCAACGTCGCCGAAGGAACCATCGGTTTGAAGTTCGATTGGCTGAGCGATGCCAAACTGGTTCTGACCGACGACCTGATCAAGGAGATGCTGCGCCAACGCAAACAGGCCGGCATACTGAACGAAGACGCATTTGACGAAATTGAGACCGAAGTGTCCGATGAGGAGAAAAACTGATGGCGATTACATCCGCAAACCAGCTTGAGCTGTTGCAAACCGCAGAGGCCGTGGCTCGCGAAAAGATGATCGACCCAAGTCTGGTCATTGAGGCAATGGAAGAAAGCCTCGCTCGTGCGGCAAAGTCGCGTTACGGCGCAGAAATGGACATCCGCGTCTCGATCGACCGCAAAACGGGCCGCGCGACATTCACTCGTGTGCGGACTGTGGTCGAAGAAGAGTTGCTGGAAAACTATCAGGCTGAGTTCACTGTTGAGCAGGCGAAACAGTACATGGAAAACCCAGAGGTTGGCCAAGAGTTCATCGAAGAGGTCCCACCCGTTGAGATGGGCCGGATTGCCGCGCAATCCGCCAAGCAAGTGATTCTGCAAAAGGTGCGCGAAGCCGAGCGGGATCGCCAGTATGAGGAATTCAAAGACCGCGCCGGCACGATCATCAATGGCCTCGTTAAGCGTGAAGAATACGGCAATGTTATCGTCGATGTGGGTGCCGGTGAAGCTATCCTGCGCCGCAACGAAAAAATCGGCCGCGAAAGCTATCGCCCCAACGATCGGATCCGCGTTTACATCAAAGATGTGCGCCGTGAGCAGCGTGGGCCGCAGATTTTCCTAAGCCGGACGGCGCCAGAATTCATGGCTGAGCTGTTCAAAATGGAAGTTCCCGAAATCTATGATGGCATCATCGATATCAAGGCTGTGGCCCGCGATCCCGGTTCGCGTGCCAAGATTGCCGTGATTTCCTATGATGGATCGATTGATCCTGTGGGCGCCTGTGTAGGTATGCGCGGCAGCCGCGTACAAGCGGTTGTGAACGAATTGCAGGGTGAGAAAATCGACATCATTCCATGGAATGACGATCAGCCCACGTTCCTTGTGAACGCGTTGCAGCCCGCTGAGGTCAGCAAAGTGGTTCTCGATGAAGAAGCAGGCAAGATCGAAGTTGTTGTGCCGGAAGAGCAGCTGTCGCTGGCGATTGGTCGTCGGGGTCAGAACGTGCGTTTGGCAAGTCAGCTGACTGGTCTTGATATTGATATCACGACCGAAGCGGACGAATCGGCGCGCCGCCAGGCAGAGTTTGAATTGCGCACGAAGCTGTTCGTCGACAACCTGGATCTGGATGAATTTTTTGCCCAGCTTTTGGTCTCTGAAGGCTTCACCAGTCTCGAAGAGGTTGCCTATGTCGAATTGGAAGAGCTTTTGGTGATCGATGGTGTGGACGAAGGCACCGCAGAAGAGCTTCAGGCGCGTGCGCGTGACGTTCTTGAGGCGCAGAACAAAGCGGCGATGGACGCGGCCCGTGCGCTGGGCGTTGAAGATAGCCTAGTAGAATTCGATGGCCTCACGCCGCAGATGATTGAGGCATTGGCGAAAGATGATGTAAAAACGCTCGAAGATTTTGCGACCTGCGCGGATTGGGAGTTGGCCGGCGGTTGGACCACCGTTGAGGGAGAGCGCGTCAAAGATGACGGTGTGTTGGAGCCCTTTGGCATCACCTTGGAAGAAGCGCAAAGCATGATCATGACTGCGCGGGTGCTGTTGGGTTGGGTCGATCCCGCCGAGCTGGAAGCGGCCGTTGAAGAAGACGACATCGAAGAGGAAGCCGAGGCCTGACCGCAGGTCTCGGGGAACGCCTATGGGACGCGGTGGCGCCTCAAAAGACCGCGATGACGGTCCCGAACGCAAGTGCATTGCCACTGGTGAAGTGCAGCCTAAGTTTGGGCTCATCCGTTTCGTCGTTGGGCCGGATGCCGTCATTTTCCCTGATATTTCAGGGAAATTGCCGGGGCGCGGAATTTATGTCGCCGCGGATCGGGATGCTTTGCAAAAGGCTGTGACCAAAAAGCTGTTTGCGCGCGGCGCGAAGATGGCGGTGCAGGTGGCAGATGATTTGGTGGATCAGGTCGAGGCACAATTGCTGCGTCAGGTCGTCAATCTGATCGCCCTCTCGCGCAAGTCCGGACGGGCTGTTGCGGGCTATGAAAAGGTCAAAACGTGGCTGCAAGCCGAAGAGGCGCAAGTGCTGATCCAAGCCACAGACGGATCAAGCCGCGGTAAATCGAAATTAAGCACGCCGCACTATGGCAGCTACATCGGTTGGTTGACGGCGGATGAATTGGGTTTGGCATTCGGGCGCCAAACTGTGATACATGGAGCGCTGGCCTCTGGTGGACTCACGCAACGTGTTGTAGAGGAAGCCCAGCGGCTAAAGGGTTTGCGCCCAAATGCATGAGATCCACAGAGGTCTCTGGAAGGATAGACGATTTAGATGAGCGATACAGACGGTAAAAAGACATTGGGTTTGCGTGGCGGCGGTGCGGCGCGTTCGGGGAATGTGAAACAGAGTTTCAGCCACGGGCGGACCAACAGCGTTGTCGTTGAAACAAAGCGCAAGCGTGTCATCGTCCCAAAGCCTGGTGGTCAAAAACCAACAGGGCCCGGTGCAGGTCCGGTTGGCGATCCGTCGCGTCGCCCTCAGGGTATTACCGACAGCGAGATGGAACGCCGCCTGAAGGCAGTTCAGGCCGCTAAGGCGCGCGAAACAGAAGAAGCCGCAGCGCGCGCTGCGGAAGAAAAGGCCCGCGCAGACGAGCGTGAACGCCGCCGTGCCGAGGTTGAAGCAAAAGAGCGCGAAGAACGTGAGCGTGTCGAAGCGCTTGAGGCCAAAGCGGCCGAAGAACAGCGCAAGATTGACGAAGCCGCTGCTGCGGCACAGGCTGCCGCCGCTGCACCCGCTGAAGTGCCTGTTGCGCGTGCTGCACCGCGCACAGCAACGCCTGCTGCCACCCCCCGCAAGCAAGAGCGGGAACAACAACAGCGCCCCAGCCGCGGTCGTGGCGACGATGGACGCCGTTCTGGCAAGCTGACGCTCAGCCAAGCCACTGGCGGCGCAGACGGCAATCGCCACCGCTCCATGGCGGCGATGAAGCGCAAACAAGAACGTGCGCGTCAAAAAGCAATGGGCGGATCGGTTGAGCGTGAAAAGGTCATGCGCACCGTGAACCTGCCCGAGGCCATTGTGGTCAGTGAATTGGCCAACCGGATGACCGAACGGGTCGGTGACGTTGTCAAAGCGCTCATGAATATGGGCATGATGGTGACGCAAAACCAAACCATCGACGCGGATACTGCCGAGTTGATTATTGAAGAGTTTGGCCACACCGTGAACCGCGTCTCGGACGCCGACGTCGAGCAGGTCATCAACGAGATTGACGACGCCGATGCCGACCTGCGCGCGCGTCCGCCAGTGATCACAATCATGGGCCACGTTGACCACGGCAAAACATCGCTGCTTGATGCGATCCGCGATGCTAAGGTTGTTGCAGGCGAAGCTGGCGGCATCACGCAGCATATCGGCGCCTATCAGGTAAAAACTGATGGCGGCACGCTGTTGTCGTTCCTCGATACACCCGGCCACGCTGCGTTCACCTCGATGCGTTCGCGCGGTGCTCAAGTCACGGATATTGTTGTTTTGGTCGTGGCGGCGGATGACGCTGTGATGCCGCAGACGGTTGAAGCGATCAACCACGCGAAGGCGGCGAATGTGCCGATGATTGTGGCGATCAATAAAATCGACAAACCAGGTGCGGACCCCACCCGCGTGCGGACAGACCTGTTGCAGCACGAAGTGATTGTTGAGCAAATGTCAGGCGATGTGCAGGACGTTGAGGTCAGCGCGATAACGGGACACGGCCTTGATGACCTGCTCGAGGCGATTGCCCTGCAGTCCGAAATCCTAGAGTTGAAAGCCAACCCAGATCGTGCAGCACAGGGTGCCGTAATTGAGGCTCAGTTGGATGTGGGCCGCGGTCCTGTTGCCACTGTTTTGGTTCAAAACGGCACGCTGCGTCAGGGCGACATTTTCGTTGTAGGCGAACAGTACGGTAAGGTCCGCGCGCTGATCAACGACAAAGGCGAGCGTGTAAAAGAGGCAGGCCCTTCCGTTCCGGTAGAGGTCCTGGGCCTCAACGGCACACCGGAGGCGGGTGACGTTTTGAACGTGACCGAGACCGAAGCCCAAGCGCGCGAGATCGCGGAGTACCGTGCCAACGCAGCCAAAGACCGCCGTGCGGCTGCAGGCGCTGCGACAACGCTTGAACAGCTGATGGCAAATGCCAAAGCCGACGAAAACGTGAGCGAATTGCCGATTTTGGTCAAAGCAGACGTGCAGGGTTCTGCCGAGGCGATTGTCCAAGCGATGGAAAAAATCGGTAACGACGAAGTTCGCGTGCGGGTTCTGCACTCGGGCGTTGGCGCGATCACCGAAACAGACGTGGGCCTCGCCGAAGCTAGCGGCGCGCCGATCATGGGCTTTAACGTGCGTGCGAATGCATCCGCGCGAAATACGGCGAACCAAAAAGGCGTAGAAATCCGCTATTATTCTGTCATCTACGATTTGGTTGATGACGTGAAAGCGGCTGCAAGTGGCTTGCTCAGCAACGAGATCAAGGAAAACTTCATTGGCTACGCCTCCATCAAAGAGGTGTTTAAGGTCACAGGTGTTGGCAAAGTTGCAGGCTGCTTGGTCACCGAAGGTGTTGCGCGCCGTTCAGCAGGTGTCCGCTTGTTGCGCGACAACGTGGTTATTCACGAGGGAACGCTCAAAACGCTCAAGCGTTTCAAGGATGAGGTTGCCGAAGTGCAATCTGGTCAAGAATGCGGCATGGCCTTCGACAACTATGATGATATCCGTCCCGATGATGTGATCGAAATCTTTGAGCGCGAAGAAGTCACCCGCACCTTGGATTAAAGGCTCCGGCGTTTATCGAACAATGAAAAGGGACGGCGCTTTGGCCCGTCCCTTTTTAGTTTCTGGACGGTTCGGTTGCATGAATGCGGGCATTGGCATGCCTGCATAAAACCTGTCAAAAACGCAGACTTTCATGCGTCCGTCCGGCAGCATACTGACGAACGTGCCTTGGACAAAAACGGAGGTTCCAACTTCGATGGTGCGCAGCATGGTGTCTCTCCTTGGACATTGGGCGCCCAGAGGTACACATGATTAACTTAACGAAATGCGAATAATGCGGTGTGGATTTAAACGAATGAGCGCAATTTTAACGCGTTTTTCATGAACTCTGCGTCACAGCCAGTCGCGTAAAATTGGGATCAGAGGCACGTCGGCTGCGGGCATAGGGTAGTTTTTGAGGTCGGTGGCACGAACCCATTTCAAAGCCTGGTTTTCGCGCGATGTGGGCGTGCCGCCCCATTTCCGGCAGGCAAAGAGCGGCATCAGCAGATGAAAATTATTATAGCTATGGCTCGCGAATGTGAGCGGGGCGAGGCAACTCTCCCATGTCTCAATCCCCAATTCTTCGTGTAACTCGCGGATCAAAGCCGCTTCTGGCGTCTCTCCCGCTTCCACCTTACCCCCGGGGAATTCCCACAGGCCGGCCATCGATTTGCCTTCAGGTCGCTGTGCCAGCAACACGCGCCCATCCACATCAATCAACGCCACCGCAGAGACCAGAACCACTTTCATCGTTTTCTCCTTGATTGCGCGTTTAGGACCGATAGTCCGCATTGATGTCGATGTAGCCATGCGTCAGATCGCAGGTCCAGACAGTGCTACTGCCCGTACCAAGGCCAATGTCGACCGCAATTTCGATGTTTTGCCCCTTCATATGTTCAGCGGCACGGGCCTCTGAATACCGAGGGCTGACCCAGCCGTTTTCGGCGACATCCACATCGCCAAAGCGGATGGCAAGGCGGTCGCGGTCCGCGGCTGCGCCCGATTTGCCGATTGCCATAACGACACGGCCCCAGTTGGGGTCTTCGCCAGCGATTGCCGTTTTCACCAACGGCGAGTTTGCGATGGCGAGCGCGTGTGTGCGGGCATCTGCGTCGGTATCCGCGCCTGTGACGGCGATCGTGACAAATTTTGTCGCGCCTTCACCGTCCCGGACGACTTGATGCGCGAGGTCGCGCATGATGTCGAACAAGACATCGGCAAATTCCACGCTTTCTCTGACACTCACGCCTGACGCTCCTGTGGCGGCCATGATCAGACTGTCGGAGGTCGACGTATCGCTGTCCACTGTGATGCAGTTGAAGGTTTTGTCCGCTGTCTGCCCCACAAGCTGTTGCAGGGCATCCTGTGGAATCAGGGCATCGGTAAAGATATAAACCAGCATGGTAGCCATGTCGGGGGCAATCATGCCGGACCCTTTGGCAATGCCTGCCAGGGTGATCTTTTTACCGCCCAGATTGATTTCCCGCACCGCACCTTTTGCATAGGTGTCGGTTGTCATGATTGCTTCGGCGGCCGCTTTGCCTGCGCCTGGGTCAAGATTATCGTGCAGCGTTTTCAGGCATGTTGTAATGCGATCATAGGGCAGCGGTTCGCCAATCACGCCTGTCGAGGAGGTAAACACCCGTTCCACCGGTATCCCGCAAACGGCGGCAGTCTCAGCTGCAATTTTTGCAACCGCCTCTGTGCCCAATGCGCCGGTAAACGCGTTTGCATTGCCGGAATTCACCAAGATCGCAGCCCCATCCCGGGTCTTCCCGCCGAGTTTTGCCTGACAGTCCAAAACAGGTGCTGCACGGGTCGAGGAGCGTGTGAAAACACCTGCGATTGATGTGCCGGGAGATAGCTTCGCAAGCATCAGATCGGTGCGCCCGCTATAGCGGACGCCTGCGGCCACAGTTGCAAAGGACACGCCCTCAACAACAGGCAGCACTGGAAACGCTGCTGGCGCCAAGGGTGAAACAGGGAGAGTGCCGGCCATGATTTAGTCCAGCGTTAAGGTGCTGAGGATGCCCGGATCAACGCCTTCGGCGCCGGACTGATCTACGTTGCCTTGTCCAGTCAGCGCCTCTAGGGCCGTTGTGACAGCGGCATTGCGTACTTGCTGCTCCAGCTCTGCGCGGACATCTTCCAACGTGGGTGCTTCTGCTTGGCGCGTCTCGTTCAGTTTGATCACATGCCAGCCGAATTGCGTTTGCACAGGTTCCGAAATGGTGCCGACCTCTAGCGCGATCACAGCCGCCTCAAACGCAGGGACCATAGCGCCTGTGCCAAACCAACCCAATGAGCCGCCTCCTGGACCGGACGGCCCAGTAGAGCTTTCGCGGGCTGTTGTCGCAAAATCAGCACCCTCGCGCAGCGCGTTCACAAGCGCCTGCGCTTCCTCCTCACTTTCGACGAGGATATGCGACGCGTTGTATTCTGTCCCGCCTTCGGTATTTGCATAAGTTGCGTTATAGATCGTTTGTAGAGCTTGCTCGGTTACTGCGGTTTGAAGGATGTCTTCAATCGCTTCGCCTGCGATGAGTGAGCGGCGCTCATTTTCCAGTGCAAGTGCGACCCGTGCAGGCAGCTCGCCATCGTAGGATTGTTGTAATGCGGTTTGCTGAACCAGCTGCTCCAAAATGCCGGGGAACAAAACATCGTCAGGCAGCTGTTGATATTGTTCAGGCAGTGTCGCTTTGGCCACAACCATGTGACCCAATGTGATTTCTGTACCGTTCACCGTTGCCATCACACTGGATAGGGACAGGTCGCCTCCGGCGTGCACTGGCGTTGAAAACGCGGTTACAATTGCGATTGCGGATATGTATTTTAGGTGCTTGAACACGGGTCGTTCCCCTTTGAATTCTGTGCCGCTCCACGGTGGTGTGGACTTGGCGTTAAGCCTCTGACGCGTCGCGACATTGACACTGTTTCCTGTGATCCTTACATCGCCTCATGGGCGTGACCCGGATCGGCTTGTCTATATTCCTATGGGCTGTTGTTGTCCCCGGCAAGCAGATGCTGCGCCAAGGACAAAAGATCGGCTGGAGAACGCATGCTGGGTTTCGGAACACTCGCTAAAAAAGTCTTTGGGACTCCAAATGATCGCAAGATCAAGGCAGTTCGGCCCTTAATCGCACAGATCAATGCGCTAGAGCCTGAGTTTGAGGCGCTGAACGACGCCGAGTTAATCGAAAAAACGAAAAGCCTGTCCCAGCGCGCATCTGGTGGCGAGAAATTGGATGACTTGCTGCCCGAAGCCTTTGCAAATTGCCGCGAAGGCGCGCGCCGGGCCTTGGGTTTGCGGGCCTTTGATACTCAATTGATGGGTGGCATATTTTTGCACCAAGGCAACATAGCCGAGCAAAAAACAGGCGAAGGTAAGACGCTCACTGCGACATTCGCGGCCTACCTGAATGCGTTGACCGGCAAGGGTGTTCACGTGGTGACAGTGAACGAATACCTCGCCAAGCGGGATGCCGAATGGATGGGCAAAGTTTTTGCTCAATTGGGTATGACGACGGGTGTTGCTTGGAACGGTATGGGTGAAGAGAACAAGCGCGCAGCCTATGCGTGTGATGTGACATATTCGACGAATAACGAGCTTGGTTTTGATTATCTGCGCGACAATATGAAATCCGAGCTCGCACAGATGGTCCAACGCGGCCATCATTTTGCGATTGTAGATGAGGTTGACAGTATCCTGATCGATGAGGCGCGGACGCCTTTGGTTATTTCTGGCCCACTGGAAGATCGCAGCGAGCTGTATGTTACAATCGACGCGATTATTCCGTTGTTGGATGCCTCGCACTACGAACTGGATGAAAAAACCCGCGGTGTGAGCTTTACCGAAGCGGGCAACGAATTCTTAGAAGAGCATTTGCGCCAAGGCGGACTAATCGAAGAGGGCGCTTCCCTCTATGATCCCGAAAGCACCACGATCGTGCATCACGTGAACCAGGGTTTGCGCGCACATACGTTGTTCCAGCGAGATAAAGACTACATCGTGCGCGGTGGTGAGGTCGTCTTGATTGACGAATTCACCGGGCGGATGATGACGGGCCGCCGTTTGGGCGAAGGTCTGCACCAGGCAATCGAGGCCAAAGAGAAGGTGCAAATTCAGCCTGAAAACATGACCCTAGCCTCCGTCACATTCCAAAACTATTTCCGGCTCTACGATAAATTGGCCGGCATGACCGGCACTGCGTTGACCGAAGCTGAGGAATTCGGCGAGATTTATGGCCTCGGCGTGGTCGAAGTGCCCACCAACCGCGCGATTGCACGGATTGACGAAGATGACCGGGTTTATCGCACAGGTGCCGAAAAATACGTGGCCATGGTCAAAGAGATCAAAGCAGCACATGGCAATAAACAGCCCGTATTGGTTGGCACAACATCCATCGAGAAATCGGAGATGTTCAGCGCCTTGCTGAAGGTGGAGGGCATCGAACATAGTGTCTTGAACGCCCGTCAGCATGAGCAAGAGGCGCAGATTATCGCAAACGCCGGCAAGCTGGGCGCGGTCACCATCGCGACAAACATGGCGGGCCGCGGCACCGACATTCAGTTGGGCGGCAACGTTGAGATGAAGGTCCTTGAGGCGCTGACCGCAGATCCGACGGCGGATCCAGAAGCCTTGCGGGCACGCATCGAGGCGGAACATGAGGGTGAAAAGAAGAAGGTGCTCGAGGCGGGCGGTCTTTTCGTTTTGGCGTCCGAGCGTCATGAAAGCCGCCGCATCGATAACCAGCTACGCGGTCGTTCCGGCCGTCAGGGCGACCCGGGCCGGACCTCTTTCTACCTTTCTCTCGAAGACGATTTGATGCGTATCTTTGGCTCGGACCGTTTGGATAAGGTATTGAAAACGCTTGGTCTTGAGGAAGGCGAAGCGATTGTACACCCTTGGGTGAACAAATCTCTTGAGCGGGCGCAGGCCAAGGTTGAAGGCCGAAATTTCGACATGCGTAAAAGCGTATTGAAATTCGACGACGTTATGAACGACCAACGCAAAGTGGTCTTTGGCCAGCGCCGTGAAATAATGGAAGCCGAAGATTTGCATGACATCACATCTGACATGCGCGATCAGGTTGTTGATGATTTGATCGACCAATTCATGCCCCAAGGCTCCTATGCCGATCAGTGGGATATGCAGGGCTTGCATGCTGCGTGTTTGGAAAGCCTTGGTTTGGATGCTCCTGTGGTGGAATGGGGGGACGAAGAAGGCGTTGATGATGAGCAGGTTCGCGAGCGTTTGATCGCAGCTAGCGATGCATTGATGGCGCAAAAATCGGAGGCATTCGGCCTCGAAAATATGCGCATGATCGAAAAGCAGCTGGTCCTTCAAGCCATTGACGACAAATGGCGGGAGCATCTGTTGCGTTTGGATCACTTGAAGTCCGTCGTCGGTTTTCGCGGTTATGCGCAGCGCGATCCGCTGAACGAATATAAAAACGAAGCATTTCAACTGTTTGAAGCGATGTTGGATAGCCTTCGTGCAGAGGTGACGCAAAAGCTGTCACTTATCCGTCCCATGACGGAAGAGGAGCGCGCGCAGATGGTTGCCCAGAACGCAGAAATGCAGGCGGAGGTCGAAAAGGCGGCGCAGGCGGCGGCGGGCCCTGCGCCAACTGATGAGGCTTTGTTGACTGGGTTTGACGAAAATGACCCCAGCACCTGGGGCAACCCCGGTCGAAACGAACCGTGCCCTTGCGGGTCAGGTAAGAAGTTCAAGCACTGTCACGGGCGGCTGGCTTAAGCGGTAGGCTGTTGCGCCTTTGCCGTAATTAGACCCTAGGTGCGTCATCGCTTGGCCTGTTTTGGCCGGTATGGCCTGAACCAGAAACTTGGTTCAGGAGTATCTTATGGCCTTTTTCAAGGAAATTGTGATCGCTTGTGCGACCTTCGCCTGCGCCATGGGGATCGGTGTTGTGGTGCAAAGCACGCCGGGCAGCAGTGAGCGCAGTGAAGTGATGACGGCTTTTAATGCCGCGACTTCAGGTGAGGACGTTCATTTCGTTAACGGACCCGTATTGGAGATCTCAGAGGTTATTTTGACGTCAGCTTTGGACAGTGCGCCACTTGTGCCTAACGACGGCCGCGAAATTGGTTTTGGCTCTGTTGAGCGCATACAAGTTCAAAACGTGACAGATTATGTCAGCTGTCCAATTGCATTCACAGCAACGCCGGCACCAGTCGGTATGGTGTCTTTGGATTTGAGCGCGCCCTGCGCCAAGGCGGCGCGTATCAATCTGCATCACAATGGTATGATCACGACGCAACTGATGGATGCCGACGGTCGCTTACAGCTTACTCATCCCGCCTTGTCTGCGGACGCTGTGTTCTTTGTCGCATTTTCCGATGGCAAGGGCGCCATGGCGGAAGCTTATGTGCCCGCCGTCGAGGAGGTAGATCGCTTGTCCCTCCAGTGGCGTCAGCCTGCTGGCTTTGAAATGCACGCGCGTGAGTTTGGGGCAAGCTATGGCGCAGAGGGGCACCGCTGGGTTGGGAGGCCAGGTGGTTTTGTTGTAACGTCCCTTGGTGCAGAGGGCTTTTTGGTACGGTTGGGGGACGAGGCTGGCGAGCAGGCAAGGCAAGCGGATGTGTACACTTTCCCGCGCGCTGCGACTGCCCGCGAAGGCGATGTCAATCTGAAAATAGAGGCCGAAGTCACCGTTGATAATTGTGGACGAGACATCGCGGTCGAAGTGATTTCATCCCGGATGGGCCGAGCAATTGCACGAGACTTGAGACTTCAAATGCCAGATTGCGAGGCTGTGGGTAGCTTTTTGATCTTGACGGATATTTTGTCACCTGTGCGCGTTGCTTCTAATTGAAAGCACTCGCTGCGCTATAAATAGCCTTCCGATCGAAAGCTTAGTTCCCGTGATTTTCCGACGATGAGATGGTCATGTAACGTCAGGCTGAGGGCCGCGCAGGCGCTGTTTATTTGCGTCGTCATATCAATGTCTGCGGTGCTGGGTGTTGGATCACCAGATGGATGATTGTGTACCAAAATGAGCGCGGATGCGTTCAATTCAAGCGCGCGTTTTACCACTTCTCGTGGGTAGACTGGAACGTGATCCACCGTACCGCGAGCCTGTTCCTCATCCGCGATAAGGGTGTTTTTCTTGTCGAGATAGAGAACCCGGAATTGTTCAATCTCGCGGTGCGCCATTGCAGTGTGGCAATAATCGACGACGGCGTCCCAGCTGGATAAAGCGTGCTGGTGCAGCACCTTGGCCCGCGCAAGGCGTTGTGCCGCGGCCTCAATAATCTTCAATTCTGTGATGATGGCGTCGCCCACACCGTCGATGTCCCGCAAACGCGCGGGCGTTGCGCTTATCGCGCGGTTGAAGTCCCCAAATGTTTTGAGCAGCCGGTGTGCCAAAGGTTTAACGTCTCGGCGCGGGATGGCGCGAAATAGAACAAGTTCCAACAGTTCATAATCAGGCATTGCCTGCGCACCGCCCGCGTTGAACCGGGCGCGCAACCTCGCGCGGTGATCCGCGATGTAAGATGGCCGAGGACCCACTGGCAGTGGCTGCGGGACCGCTTCGTCAAAATCAAAGGGGAGCGGACGCTCTGCAAAATTGGACATGCGGGCAGTTTGACGCCCGCATGGTTACCAAGTCGTTAATGCGCCTGAAAAAGGGTGCTCTATCCCTTCATCGAGTCCCAAAAAGATTTCACAGAGGAAAAGAACGACGAGCTTTCTGGATTGTTCTCCTCGGAGAGGTCCTCAAATTCGCGCAGCAATTCTTTTTGCCGGTTGGTCAGATTAACAGGTGTTTCGACCGCCAGTTCTATGAACATATCGCCGGCGGTGCCGCCCCGCAGTGCGGGCATGCCCTTGGCACGCAGACGCATTTGACGCCCTGATTGCGATCCACCGGGAATTTGTACGCGTCCGCGCCCGCCATCAATGGTGGGGACTTCGATGCTGCCACCCAAAGCGGCAGTGCCCATGGATACTGGCACGCGGCAATAAAGATTATTGCCATCGCGTTCGAATAATTTGTGCTCCGCAACCTCGATGAAGATATAAAGATCACCTGCCGGCCCGCCGCGCATTCCGGCTTCCCCTTCACCAGAAAGACGGATGCGGGTACCAGTTTCAACGCCCGCGGGGATGTTGACGGAGAGGGCACGGTCTTTTTCCGTCCGGCCTGCACCGTTACATACCTTGCACGGGTTGCTGATGATTTGGCCGAGGCCAGAACATGTTGGGCAAGTGCGCTCCACCGTAAAGAAGCCTTGCTGCGCGCGGACCTTGCCCATGCCGGAGCAGGTGGGGCAGGTGCTGGGCTCAGCGCCGCCTTCGGCACCTGATCCGTTACAGCCAGAACATGCGACCGCTGTTGGGACATTAATCGTCTTTTGCAGGCCGGAATATGCATCTTCTAGGGTGACACGGAGGTTATAACGCAGGTCAGAGCCACGCGCTGCGCGTCGTCCGCCACCGCGCTGGCCGCCGCCCATGAAATCACCAAACAGATCATCAAAGACGTCTGAAAAAGCAGAGCCGAAATCACCTTGGCCGCCACCAAAGCCGCCGCCGGGTCGGCCGCCTCCGCCGCCCATGCCACCTTCGAACGCCGCATGACCGTAGCGGTCATAGGCGGCTTTTTTCTCAGCATCTTTCAGGACCTCGTAGGCCTCGTTGGCCTCTTTGAACTGAGCTTCGGCTTTTGGGTTATCTGCGTTGCGATCTGGATGAAGCTCTTTGGCTTTGGTCCGATAGCCCTTTTTGATTTCGTCAGCGGATGCGCCTTTTGCAACGCCAAGGACTTCGTAATAGTCACGTTTTGCCATGGAATATGTCCTTGTCTGGAACGTATCGGGCCGGCCGATTAGATCGGACCGGCCCTAAATATTGTTCCGTTACATGATCTTACGCGCGCTTGTCGTCGTCGAGATCCTCGAACTCGGCGTCAAGGATGTCATCCTCGCCCGGCTCC
>CBFHKQ010000002.1:0-86738 GCA_965656435.1 uncultured Pseudosulfitobacter sp.
TCTCTTAAGTCTTTGTTTTTAAATAATTAAACAGGAAATTTGGGTGAGTGTAACTGTTTTTGCAATCCGCTGCATAACCACTCTACCAACCCGCCGCCGATGAGCGTCCCGTTGCCTACCGCAACCCAATCTGTACCGCAAGAGGGTGCATGCTAAATTGCTTGAATGCCGCGTTGCTGTGCTTGTCGTTATGTGGCACATCTGATCCTGAATAGAATCTGAACTAATGAGTTTAGCAAATGACAGACTTTGCCACACGGCGCACGATGATGGTGGACACGCAAGTGCGTCCCTCGGACGTGACGAAATTCCCGATCATTGATGCGATGCTGAACATTGCGCGAGAGGATTTCGTGCCTGCCGCGATGCGCGAGGCGTCCTATCTTGGTGAAAACCTCGATATTGGGCCAAACCGTGTGATCCTTGAGCCGCGTACTTTGTCTAAGATGCTGGACGCATTGGATGTTTCAAACGATGATTTGATTTTGGACGTAGCCTCGAATTACGGCTATTCCAGTGCGGTCATGGCCCATATCGCCGAAGCGGTTGTCGCTGTCGAAGAAGATGAGGCCACGTCCCGAGAGGCGCAAGAGGCGCTGTCAGCTGCCGGGATCGACAACGTAGCGGTGCATATGGCGCCCTTGGTCGAGGGCGCGCCGCAGCACGGGCCCTATGATGTCATCATCTTGCAAGGTGGTGTCGCCCAGATCCCTGACGTCCTTCTTGATCAACTCAAAGAGGGTGGCCGCATCGCAGCGATCTTTATGGATGGGCCGCTGGGCGAAGTGCGGATTGGGCTGAAGCAAGAAGGCCGCGTGAACTGGCGGCTGGCCTTCAATGCAGGTGCGCCAATCTTGCCGGGTTTTGCCCGTGCACTAAACTTTACGCTCTAACCAAAAGGGTCGGCGCCGCGCAGTCGGCTCCGGTTCAAGACAGACACCAAGTGAGGGCGATTAAATCCGCCGCAGCAGGGTAAAACCTTTAATTTCCGCGGCCAAGGAGAGCACGCAAAATGAAGATGTTACGGACCCATTTTCGCTGGAACGTATGGCGCTCTCGCGTGCTTGCTGTTACTTTCTCTACGCTCGCGATTGCGGGGCCGGCGGCGTCGGATACCCTCGCGGACGCATTGGCGGGCGCTTATATGCACAGCGGGTTATTGGATCAAAACCGTGCACTCTTACGGGCCGCAGATGAAGATGTTGCCATTGCGGCCAGTAGCCTGCGCCCAATTTTGAACTGGCAAGCCAACGCTACGCGTACTTTTGGCACCAGCGGCGTGTCGGGCAGTACGAGTGGCGTGGCCACGTTTACCGAAGTAGACATCGCCAGTAGCACGGCAAATTTGTCACTGATCGCACAGATGCGCCTTTATGATGCGGGCGCGTCACGGTTCCGCACCGCTGCCGCCAAAGAAACGGTTTTGGCGACCCGCGCGGGCCTCCTCGGCATTGAACAACAGGTCCTTTTGAACGCGGTGTCGGCCTTTATGACCGTGCGCCAGGCCTCTGAGTTTGTCGCTTTGCGGAAAAGCAATCTGCGCCTTTTGACCGAAGAGTTGCGGGCCGCAGAGGATCGTTTCGAAGTGGGCGAAGTGACCCGCACGGACGTCGCCCTCGCCGAAGCGCGCCTGGCTCAAGCGCGCAGCGGTGTCGCTGCTTCTGAGCGTGACCTTCAGCAAGCCTTCGAATTTTATCGCAGTGTTGTTGGCCGCGCGCCGGGCACTCTGGCGCAGCCGCCTAAACTACCCCGTACCGAGGGTGACATCGCTGCGGCCAAGGATATCGCCGCGCGTGGACATCCGACCATGCTGGCCGCTCAGCACCGGGTTTCGGTAACCGATCTGCTGGTAAAGGCCGCAAAGGCGGATCTATTGCCCACGGTGTCGCTTAGCGGGCGGTTGCAGATGCAAGAAGAATTTGGGGCGCCGGATTACCGCGAAAGTGGCAGTGTGAGCCTTGATATCGGCGGGCCGATTTACGCTGGTGGGCGCTTGTCAGCAGTTGAACGTCGGGCAATCGCACAACGCGATGCCGCACGCGGTGATCTTCATGCCAAGCGCAACGATGTGGTGCGCAATGTCGGCAACGCGATTGCAGATTTGCGCGCGACCCAAGTTCAGCTTGAGGCCTCTGACCGCCAAATCCGGGCCGCACGGGTCGCTTTCCGCGGCGTCCGCGAGGAAGCTGCTTTGGGCGCGCGCACCACACTTGATGTGTTGGACGCTGAACAGGAACTGCTCGACGCGCAAGCTGCCCGTATTCAGGCGCAAGCCTCGCAATATGTCGCGGCCTATAGCGTCTTGGCGTCCATGGGGTTGCTGACCGCGGAAAAACTGAACCTCGACGTACAGCTTTATGACCCCGCCGCCTATTACGATTTGGCCAAGGATGGTCCAGCAAAGCTGAGCCGTCAGGGCAAGCAGTTGGACAAGGTTTTACGCGCGTTGGGCAAGGACGAATAAGCCTCATCTCCCGCCTTTGTTTTTGCAAAAATATACTGCAATCGATGTGATCGGTTGTGCCAACAGGACCATCTGCCTACACTAAAAGCTGGGTGAAGTTGGGATTAATTTATGTCTGATGCAGTAACCAATCCAGAAGTTGAGGATGTATTGTCATCCATTCGGCGTCTGGTTTCGGAGGATGGGCGCACAGCACCCAAGGCTGACAGCGCGCAAGATCGTTTGGTTTTGACGCCGGCTTTGCGGGTTTCAGCGCCTGAAGAGGACACGCAGCCCGAGACCAGTGAAGCACACAACAATGAAGCCGTTATGGGTGACGCGCATGGTATGGCGCCAGACGATAGAACCACTCAGGAACCTGAGCTTTCGAGCGTACCCGAACCGACGTCCTTCACTGATACCGCGCGATTTGCTGCCGTTGAACAAGCTGTGGCGCAGCGCGACGATCACTGGGAGCCGGACGCCCCGGGTGAAACTGAATACGCAGGCACCGAAGATCCCGCCCTCGTTTGGGAAGATACGAGCCCTGTAGAGGAGGAAGCGTCTCCCGCGCCAGAAACCCAGGCTGATCAACAGGCAACGGTGCAAGACGAAGATCTCGTGGATGAGGCCGCGTTGCGCGAAATCGTGGCAGAGATCGTGCGCGAAGAACTGCAAGGCCCCCTTGGAGCGCGGATCACGCGCAACGTGCGCAAATTAGTGCGTCGTGAAATCCACCGAGCATTGGCCGCCAAAGACCTCGGCTAGGCCGCCAGTGCCAACATCAGATCAATGTCAAAATGTGCTTCAAGGTGATCGGCTAGAGCGTCAAGTGTGGCGTCAACTTGCGCCTCGTAGGCAAGGTCACTGACCTTGCCGAAACGCGCCAAAAATTGCGCGCGAAACGCATCAGAAGCAAAAAGCCCATGCAGGTAACATCCCGACACGCGCCCTGTCGCGCTGCGCGCACCGGCATCCGCCTTTGAGATAGAAAGCCAGCCCCGCGCGGTATCCGGCCCCTCTGTCTGACCCATGTGGATCTCATACCCGTCTACTTGCGCGCCGCTTTCGCGGTCCACGCCGTGCCGTTTAGCCAATGTTTTTACCGGTGCCAGCGTGGTCGTCACATCCAACAGACCCAAACCTGGCACCGATGCCGCCGGTC
Organism: uncultured Pseudosulfitobacter sp.; assembly: GCA_965656435.1. GTDB lineage: Bacteria > Pseudomonadota > Alphaproteobacteria > Rhodobacterales > Rhodobacteraceae > Pseudosulfitobacter. The sequence continues at coordinate 3,609 of CBFHKQ010000002.1, forward strand.
CCTCGATGCCCTCTGGGTCGTCGATCAACTTGCCCAGCATTTGGTATCCGCCGCACAGACCAAGGACATGCCCGCCGCGGCGCACATGTGCCGTGATATCAATGTCCCAGCCTTCCGTGCGCAGGGCAGCTAGATCCGCGATGGTGGATTTAGAGCCGGGCAATAAGATGAGGTCAGCGTCCGCGGGCAGGGGGGTGCCGCGCATGATCAGGCGCAGGTCGACAGTGGGTTCCGCGCTGAGGGGATCGAGATCATCAAAATTCGACATGCGCGGCAGGACAGGTACGGCGATAACCAGCTTGTCCGAGGTGCGACCTGCCGCGGGTGCACTTTGCGTTGGCAGGTCCATCATATCTTCTGCTGGCAGACGAGGAGCCTCGGCGAACCATGGGACCACGCCTAACGATGGCCAACCGGTCCGTGTGACAATATCTGCGAGCCCTTTGTCAAAAAGGCGCACGTCGCCGCGGAATTTATTGACGGCAAAGCCTTTGATCATGGCTTGATCCGCGGTGTCCAGAACGGCTTGTGTTCCCACCAACTGCGCAATCACACCGCCGCGGTCAATATCGCCCACCAAAATTACTGGCACCTGCGCAGCACAGGCAAACCCCATGTTGGCAATGTCGCCCTGGCGCAGATTGGTCTCGGCGGGGCTCCCGGCCCCTTCCACGATTACCAGATCTGCCTGTGCCTTTAGCCGCGCAAAGCTTTCCAAAACGGGTGTGATCAAAGCACCACGCTGGCTTCCGAAGGCGCGGGCCTCTTGGTGACCGATGACGCGGCCCTGCACGATGAGCTGCGCCCCCGTCTCAGATTGGGGTTTGAGCAATACGGGGTTCATGTCGACATGCGCCGGCACGCCGGCGGCGCGCGCTTGCAGCGCTTGGGCGCGACCGATCTCGCCTGCGCCATCTGTAACTGCCGCGTTATTGGACATGTTTTGCGGCTTGAACGGACGCACATTCAGGCCGCGCCGTTTGCACGCGCGCAAGAGGCCTGCCACCAGCATAGATTTGCCGATGTTGCTGCCAGTGCCTTGGATCATAATTGCTTTGCTCATGGAGCAGAGGTGGCATGCGCTGTGGCGCGGTGCAAGGTGGCGCGGTTTAGTGTGGATGGCTGAGTACCTAGGAATGCTGGCCACACAAACGAAAAAACGCGCCTGAGAAGGCGCGCTTTTCGAGTAGAAGTCTGTGGTTGAACTTAGGCGGCTTCAGCTTGTTGGGCTGCGTTGCGGCGTTCGCTTTCTTCGCGCGAAAGCGCAACAGAGGTGCGGACACCTTTGCCCACGAATTCCATCAACCCGGACACAACGCGTTCGTTGGGGTCAATGCCCGCGCAGCTAAGGACTTCGCGTCCGTCCCGTGAGCGTGCCCACCGAGCAATTTGCTCAGGCCCATTGCCGTATTTCTTGTCATCTGCAATTGCATCATCAAGGGCAGCCAGTACAACGGCTGCGAAGAGTTTGCGTGCACGGTTGCCTTGTTCGTTGTTAAAGGCTGTTCCGTCAACGAAGTCTTTCATTCTTCGTCCTTCCTTTATTCTTGCTCTTGTGTTTTCGGCGTGAGGCTCCTTATGACGTGTTTGTAACGATTCGGATACCCCGGTTTCGCATACCTGTCATGCGCAGAGCGCATAGCCCGAACCACTTCCAAACGAGATATCGCTATGTTGCGCCGAGGGCGCCCCCAAGATATAGGAATGGCCTGAAATCCCTCAACCTTTTGTTATGGTTTACCTAGATGCCAAAAATTAACGGAAATGAAATTCGACCTGGAAACGTTCTAGAACACAATGGTGGGCTTTGGGCGGCGGTAAAGGTCGACCATGTGAAGCCCGGCAAGGGCGGCGCTTTCGCTCAAGTCGAATTGAAGAACCTGCGAAACGGGTCGAAACTCAACGAACGCTTCCGCTCTGCGGATAAAGTTGAGCGCGTCCGGCTTGAACAAAAAGACCAACAATTTCTTTATGAAGAAAGCGGCATGCTGATCGTCATGGACATCGAGACCTATGAACAGGTGCAGCTGTCCGCAGATCTTCTGGGCGAGCGTCGCCCGTTTCTGCAAGACGGCATGACCATCGTGGTGGAGTTTTACGAAGAAGAGGCGCTCAATGCGCAACTGCCGCAAAAGGTAGTCTGCAAGATCGTCGAAACGGAGCCTGTCGTTAAAGGCCAAACCGCTGCCAACAGCTTTAAGCCTGCGATTTTGGATAACGGCGTTAAGGTTATGGTGCCTCCGTTTGTGGGCAACGACGAGGATATCGTCGTCAACACAGAGACGATGGAATACGCCGAGCGCGCGTAATTTCTGACAAATCTTAAACAACTTCCGCCCCGGCGGGCGTTGTTCTGCCGCTTATGGGATGCGCGTGACCTCTGCGTCGCCCGCTTGCATTGGACCTGTGGCCCGATCAAAGCGCAAATACGCGATACCTTCGCCGCCAGCCACGCTGTGCAGGGTGCCCACTGGTTTATTATCCGCCGTGATCGGGGTGCCCGGTGCCGCAGCACCGGTGACTGAGACACGAGCGAGCCCTTTGCGCAGCTCGGTTTTATGTTTCATGCGGGCCGTGACCTCTTGGCCAACATAACAGCCTTTGCGAAAATCAACGCCGTTGAGACGCTCGAACCCGGCTTCCAGAATGAAGGTGTCGGGGTGCAGTTCCACGCCCGTTTCGGGGATCAAATGCGCCACATAAAGTGCGTCCCAAGCGACTGTATCATCGCTCTGAGCCGCCTGCCGATAGGCACGCCAGCCAAGAGCCTGATGCCGCGGGTCTGCGTAGCCATCCGCCGGGCAGGGGCCCAACCCGCGGTGCAGGTGTAAATCCGTGGGTGCGATCGTCACATCCGCGCGCAACTTATACATGCTCAGCCGCGTGCACACCGTTTGTGTTAACTCTGCGTCCACATCCATCAGGACATCCGCGCCGTCTGAGACGAGAAAAAAGTCGGCGATATATTTTCCTTGTGGCGTTAAGAGCGCCGCATAGACAGCGCCAGTATCTAGCTGGCTGACGTCATTTGTCACCAGACCTTGCAAAAAATCGCGGGTGTCGGCGCCGAAGAGGCGCAGGATCGTGCGGTGCGTCATGGTGTAGGCTCCACAATCTATGGCCTGTCGAATATAAGGCCTTCGAGCCTGATCAAAAAGGGGGCACGGCCGTGCGCGCACCGATTTCTGTCGTTATCCCGACACTGAACGCCCAAGAAACGCTGGGAGCATGCATGACCGCCCTCGTGCCGGGCGTTGAAGCGGGGCTGATCCGCGAGGCGATCATCAGCGACGGTTGCTCAGTGGACGAGACCTGTGAAATTGCGCAGAATTGGGGGGCGGAGCTGGTTACGGGTGCTGCATCCCGCGGTGGCCAGCTAAAGCGGGGCGTGGCGGCCGCCCGCGGCGAATGGGTGCTGGTCCTGCACGCAGATACGGTCCTGTCGCCGGATTGGACCGCGGCTGTTGCTGCGCACATGGCTGTGCAGCCGCACAAAGCTGGTTGGTTTTCCCTGCGCTTTGATCGCGGTGGGCGGGCTGTTGCGGCTTGGGCCAACCTGCGCAGCCGCATGGGTTTGCCCTATGGGGATCAGGGATTGCTTATTTCGACTGCCATGTATGAAGAAGTTGGCGGTTATGCGGATCAGCCGTTGATGGAAGATGTGGCCCTTGCGCGCGCCCTCCGCGGCAGGCTGGTCGGGTTGCCTGCCGTTGCTGTGACCAGTGCGGCGGCCTACCGCAAGCAGGGGTGGCTGCGCCGGGGCGCGCGCAACATTTGGTTTTTGCTGCGGTATTCATTGGGCGCGGACCCCCACGTCCTCGCGCGCGCCTATCGGCGCTAGATGCGGTTGTCGCGCGGGTTCACGCGCCGCCGAAGAGCCGCGTCTTGATGCGGGTGAGCAGGCCTGCGCGCGGGCTTTGCGCGGCGGTAAAGGTGGCCTCAGGGCGCGTGCTGTCATGCAGATCGACAACCGCTTTGCCATCTTGGAATTGCAGCCGGTAAAGATCCGCATAGACGCCACCGCGATCAAGCAGCTCTTCGTGCGTGCCCTCATCCACCACGCGGCCGCGGTCCATTACGACAATCTTATCAGCGCCGCGGATCGTGGACAGGCGGTGCGCAATGACCAGTGTTGTGCGTCCGGATGCCAGTTTGTCCAGCGCCTCTTGTACCACATGTTCGGATTGCGCATCGAGAGCCGAGGTCGCCTCGTCCAACAGCAGCACAGGCGTATTGCGCAACAATGCGCGCGCAATTACGACGCGTTGGCGTTGCCCACCTGACAGCGCAGAGCCGCGCGGTCCAACGGGCGTGTCCAAACCTTGGGGCAGTTTGTCCAAAAAGTCCGTGACATGAGCGGCGTCCAATGCGGCGCGCAGGTCTTCATCCGCCACATCCTCGCGCCCCAGCAGGATATTTTCGCGCAGCGTTTCATCGAACAAGAGCGCCTCTTGGGTCACAACAGAAAAAAGGCTGCGCAGGTCATCCAGATCCAGATCCTTCGCGGCAACACCGCCTAGTGTGACCTCGCCCACAGCAGGATCCACCAGCCTTGTCAGCACATTAAAGATCGTCGATTTGCCCGCGCCCGACGCCCCGACGAGTGCCGTTGTTTTGCCCGCAGGTGCGTGCAGCGACAGATTATGCAGCACTGTGGTATCACCGTAGGAAAGTGTAACGTCTTCGAGGGCGATGTTCGGCGTGCCTGTGGGCAGGGGCTTTGGCGCTGCGGGGCTTTCCAATTTGATAGGAGCGTCCAGAAGCTCTTTGAGGCGCTCAATCGCGGCCGCCGCGATTTGCCAGAGGCCCGCGATGCCGCCCAAGCGGCGCAACGGATCAAAGGCAAAGCCCATCGCGGTAAAGAAGGTCATGAACTGACCGATCGTCTTTTCGCCCGCGATAATCTCCGCACCGCCGTAAAGGATCACGGCCATAAACCCCAAGCCTGAGATGATGTCGATCATCGCAGGGATCGCCGATCCACCAAAGGCTGCGCGCACCTCGGTCCGGACGAATTGCCGGGTTAGGGTCCGGTATTGGCGCGACTGATACTGCTCCAGTGCGTTGAGTTTAATCTGAACGATGCCGTGAAATACCTCATCCAGGCGCGTCGACAGGCCTGCGCCCAGATCGCGCGCGCTGCGTGCTTGGTTGCGCACATAGCGTTGCGCCATCGCAGCCGGCAGGATCAGCAGCGGTGTACCAATACAGGCCATCAGTGCCCAGATCGGATCGATGCTGATGGCAATGCCGATAAGGATGATAAGGCCGATAAAATCGCGCCCGGCCCCCGTCACAATCGCGCGCCAGACATCGCCTACAGCGTTCACATCGGATTGGACCCGCTGGATCAGGAACCCCGGCGGGTGGGATTGGTGAAAGCTGCCATCAAGCTTCATCATATGATCGAGCAAATCGATGCGCAGGGCCGCCGCCGTGCGCTGCGCGATGCGGGTCAACAGCACTTTTTGGATGACGGACGAAAACGCGCGCACCACGAAAATGATCACCAATACAACACCGACCCAGATGAGCATTTGACCGTTTCCGGCTACAAACACATCGTCAAACATCGGCTGCATCATATAAGACAGCGCGCCCAGCATCGCGCCCTCCAGCACCATAAACACGACTGCAATCAACAGGACCGGCACATGTTTGCGCAGGTAATTGCGCCACAGCCAGCCAAGCAGATGGGCCGAGGCGTGGCTTGTGTCATCTTCCTCAGTCGCAGTGGCGGAGGATACGATTTCTTCGGTGGGGGATGTCACGATGTTGATGTTTCGCACCGGTTTTGGCCGGGCGCCTCAGGTTATCGGTCCGGACGGTTTAGTCGCCCCCGCGTCCCTGTGCAAGCGGCTTGGCGCGGGCCAGTAAAAGGCTGCCGACGGGGCCGTGGGCTGCGCGCGCCGTCGATTGACGCGGTCGCCCAAGGGCGTAGGGTGTGAGTTAAACGCCGGCACCCCGTTGTGGTGTGCTGAAAAGCCGGAGCATGTGATGACAAACACCAACCCCTCTCATCCGAAGGCCGCTTTCGGTCGCGATTATCTGGCCATTCCAGGCCCCTCGGTGATGCCGGACGCGGTTTTACAGGCGATGCACCGCGGTGCACCCAACATCTACGCAGGTGCTTTGGTTGATATGGTGGCGGGCATCGTGCCGGACCTGCGCCGTGTGGCCCGTACCGCGCATCATGTGGCGATGTATATCGGCAACGGTCACGCCGCATGGGAGGCGTGCCTGAGCAACACCGTTGCACCGGGAGAGCGGGTCTTGGTCCTCGCCACAGGCCGCTTTGGCATCGGCTGGGGCGAGATTGCCGAAGGCCTCGGTGCTGAAGTCGAGGTGTTGGACTTTGGCAAGCAGGCAACCTTCGATCTGGACCGCATTGAAGAGACGTTGCGCGCAGATACAGAGCGAAAGATCAAAGCCGTCCTCGCGGTGCATGTCGACACGTCGACCTCGATTAAGAACGATATCGCGGCACTGCGCGCGGTGTTGGATGCGGCTGACCACCCGGCGCTTTTGATGGCCGATTGTATCGCCTCGCTTGGTTGTGATCGTTTTGAGATGGATGCCTGGGGCATCGATGTGATGATTACAGGCAGTCAAAAAGGGCTCATGGTGCCGCCGGGCATGTGCTTTGTCTTTTTCAATGACAAAGCGGTCGAGGTGCGGGCGGCAATGTCGCGTGTCAGCTGTTACTGGGATTGGCAGCCGCGCGCGCATCCAGAGCTGTTCTATGAATATTGGAATGGGACCGCGCCGACGCATCACCTTTACGGTTTGCGGGCGGCGCTGGACCTCATCCATGCGGAAGGTATGGAGAATGTATGGGCGCGTCATACGCGGCTGGCTCGGGCCATTTGGGCTGCGTGCGAGGCGTGGGGGCGGGATGGCCCGCTCCGTTTGAACGTTTCGGATTCGGCACTGCGCAGCACTGCGGTAACGGCGCTGGACCTTGGACCGCCGCATGGCACTGCGTTGCGGATGTGGACCGAACATAACCTTGGTCTGACCTTGGGCATCGGCCTCGGCATGGCAGAGCCGGGAGAGCCTACGGCGGACGGGTATTTTCGCTTGGGCCACATGGGGCATGTCAGCGGGCATATGATTATGGGGCTGTTGGGTGGCATTGATGCGGGCCTCAAGGCCTGCGAGATCCCGCATGGCGATGGCGCGCTGGAGGCGGCGTCCCGTGTGATTGCGGCACCCTAACGCGCATGGCTAGACCGTGGGGTGACTTACTCCGCGCTGCGGCGTTGTTCCAGCCAACCCACCCAGCGGTTGATGGCCCAGCCTAGCGCTGCAACCGCGATGAGGCCCCAGATCGCCCAAACGACGAGAAATATCCACGTGATATTAAGGCCAAACATGACGATGCAGGCTTGGGTAAAGTCTGGGGCGCTTTGGGTGGGGCGCCGGTTCATAGGCGTTTCGCAGTTTGCATGCCTGTAACATAGGCGGGCCGGCCTGCCTGTCACTTTTTCGGTTTGCAGGTTATGCGCTGCGCGCTTCGGCGAGGGCATCGGGCAGGGCCGCGGCAAAAGCGTCAAGGTCCGCCGCCGCACCACAGCTGATCCGGATACAGCGGTTTTGCGGCGCGACAAACGGCATGCGCACAAATATTCCGCGTGCGATCAAGCCGTGCAAAACACGCTGTGCAAAGGCGCCATCCTGGCCGCAGTCAATCGTCACGAAATTGGCCGCAGAAGGCAGCGGCGCGAGGCCGTTTTCAACTGCGATCTGGCCGATGCGCCCGCGCGCTGTGGAAATCGCCTCTAGGACATGGGCCAAATGCGCGCTGTCTTGCAGGGCCGCCAAAGCACCCGCTTGTGCCGCACGGTTCATGCCAAAATGGTTGCGCACTTTGTTAAACGCGGTGATGAGCGTCGGATGCCCCAAAGCATAGCCGACCCGTGCCCCCGCCAGCCCGTAGGCTTTTGAAAACGTGCGCATTCGGATCACGCGTGGGTCGTCGAAAGGCAGATGCGGTGCTGTGCCGGGCGGGGCGCAGTCGATATAGGCCTCGTCCAGCACCAACAGGCAGCCGTCCGGTAGGTGGTCCAACGCCGCAACCAGATTGGCACCGTCATGCCATGTGCCCATCGGATTGTCGGGATTGGCCAGATAGACCAATTTCGCTGAAACCTCGGCGGCTTTAGCAAAGAGGGCCATCGGGTCCTCGTGATCGCCTTGATAAGGCACTTTGTGTAGAGTACCGCCAAAGCCTGCGACATGATAATTAAAAGTCGGATAGGCGCCGTCTGAGGTCACAACCGCATCGCCCGGTGCAACACATAAGCGCACTAAGTATCCGAGCAGCCCATCAATGCCTTCGCCGACCACAATATGATCTGGCGTGGTTTCGTGATGCTCGGCAAGTGCCGTGCGCAGGTCATGGGATTCTGGATCGCCGTACTTCCACTGATCCGCCTCCGCCATCGCGGCAATAGCGCGCGGGGAGGGGCCAAAAACGCTTTCATTCGCGCCAAGGCGGGCCTTGAATGCGGCGCCGCGGGCGCGCTCTTGGGTTTCGGGGCCGACGAAAGGCACGGTGGACGGCAAAGAGGCAGCGAGCGGGGTAAAGCGAGCATGTGTCATGGCACAATTCGTTACAAGCTGAGCGGGACCTTGAAAAGGACCAATGCGCGCGTGGCGCTTGCCCGCGGTGAGGGGGGCAGCGCGCAATGCCCTCACGTCGTGCTGGTTATTTTGCGGCGCGTGGTGTGGAGTGAGAGTGCAATCCTGAGGAGGCCCCCAATGACCACATCCGCATCCAACGCCGCAGGCGCGTCCCCTGAGGCCCGCGTGCGTATCACCTACGCCGACCATATCGCGCATGTATGCCTCACGCGGCCTGACAAGATGAACGCGGTGGATCAGGCGATGATTGATGCCATAATTGCGTCGGGCCAAGAGGTTGCTGCCGCGGATGTTCGCGCGGTTGTTCTGTCGGGCGAGGGGCGTGCCTTTTGCGCGGGCATTGATATCTTCGGATTAGGACAAATGGGGGCTGATCCCGAAAATACGCTCCTGCCGCGCACCCATGGCGGGGGCACGACCAACCAATGGCAAGAGGTCGCGATGGTCTGGACCCGTGTGCCGGTGCCGGTCATTGCGGCCCTGCATGGGGCGGTCTACGGCGCGGGGTGTCAGCTGGCGCTGGGCGCAGATATCCGCGTGGCGGGACACGATGTGCACATGGCGGTGATGGAGTTGAAATGGGGCATCGTGCCCGACATGGGCGGCATGGTGCTCTTGCCGCGTTTGGTGCGTGAGGATGTGATGCGGCGCTTGACCTACACGGCCGCACCTGTTGGTGCCGAGCAGGCGCAGGCTTGGGGTCTGGTGACGGAGTTGGCCGATGATCCGCTGGAAGCCGCCTTTGCCTTGGCGCGCGACATCGCCGGCAAAAGCCCATCCGCTATGCGCGCGGCCAAGCGCCTGATCTCGCAAAGCTACGGCCCTTATGCGCAGGACATTCTGATGGCGGAAAGCGTTGAGCAAGCGGCCCTGATCGGCAATCCGGATCAACGCGAGGTAGTGGCGGCTGCGATGGAAAAACGCGCGCCGAAGTTTGACTGAAACTTAGGCCATATGGGCCAGACCTGTGGGTGGACGGGTGGCCTGTAACGGCACAGGCCCAGCTTTTCCGTTCTAGCCCAGCTCTGCTAATCGCGCATGCGCCTCTTTCAGTTTGGCCTCTTCGGCTTCGCGCAGCGCGAAGTTGGCGCGTGTCTCGGCGATAACTTCGGGCGGGGCACTATCGGCGAATTTGGGATTGTTCAAACGCCCACGCAGGCCACCCAATTCTTTGGCGAGCTTGCCTAGAGTTTTTTCCAATCGTGCGGTTTCGGTGGCCACATCGATCACATCGGCCAGCGGCATACCAAAGCTGCCACCTGCGACGGCCAAAGCCACCGTGCCCTTGGGCATGTCCGTCACCTGTGTCAGGCTCTCAATCCGCGCAAAGCGCTGGATAAGGGCGGCATTTTCGTCCCAAATGCGTGTCGTCTCGGCGTCCATATCCTTGACTACCAACGGGATGAAGGCACCTGCCGGTACGTTCATCTGAGCGCGGGCAGAGCGGATGGCGTCGATGATATTGACCGTCCACGTCAGGTCTGCATCGGCCTTGTCATCCAGCAAATCAGCGGTGCCATAGCTTGGCCAATCTGTGTGCACCAACATCTTGGGCCGTGCTTTTTGCTGCCACAGCTCTTCGGTCACAAACGGCATGATCGGGTGCAGCAGGATCAAACATTGATCCAAGGCCCAAGCGTAGGTCGCCCGCGTTTCTTCGGCCGCCGCGGCGTCCTCACCGTCGAGCACAGGCTTGGTGAATTCCAGATATTGCGAACAAAATGTGTTCCATACAAAGGCATAAAGCGTGTTGGCCGCATCGTTAAAGCGATAGGCGGCCAGCGCCTCATCGACAGTTTCGCGCGTCTGCGCCAGCGCGCCCTTGATCCAAGTGTTGAGCGGCAGCGTTGTTGCCGGTGGCGTGTCCGAATGCGGCACGGCCATTGTTCCTTTGAACTCACCGTAAGTCGCGGCGTTCCACAGCTTGGTAACAAAGTTGCGGTAGCCTTCGATACGCTTGGGATCAAGCTTGAGCGCCCCGCCCAAGCTCGCCATCGCTGCGTTGGTAAAGCGCAGCGCATCCGCTCCATATTGATCGATCAGGTCCAATGGATCGACCACATTGCCGGTGGATTTCGACATCTTTTTGCCTTTGGCGTCGCGCACCAGCCCATGCAAATAGACGGTGTCAAAAGGCACTTCGTCGACAACGGCCAACTGCATCATCATCATACGCGCCACCCAGAAAAAGAGGATGTCCTGCCCGGTGATCAGATCGGAGGTTGGGAAATAACGCGCCAACTCCGGCGTTTCATTGGGCCAGCCCAATGTGCCAATTGGCCAAAGGCCGGAGGAAAACCAAGTGTCCAACACATCGGGGTCGCGGGTGAGCGCCACGTCTGTGCCAGTGGCCTCGCGGGCTTGGTCATGGGCCTCTGCTTCGCTGGCGGCGCAATATTGGTTGCCCTCGGCGTCCGTCCAGACGGGGATTTGATGCCCCCACCACAGCTGACGCGAGATACACCACGGCTCAATATTATCGAGCCAGTTATAATACACTTTCTCGCCGCTTTCGGGCAGGATTTTGACCCGGCCGCCGCGCACTGCATCGAGCGCGGGGCCAACAATCTTGTCGGTGTCCACAAACCATTGGTCCGTCAAAAGCGGCTCGATGACCACTTTGGAGCGGTCGCCAAAGGGCTGCATGATTGGCTTGCTCTCAACCAGCGGCACGATTTCTTGGATTTGCTCTCCATCTTCTTCGCGCATAACCGATTGCATTACAGCAAGGCCTTCGGTGGTGATGTCAGCAATGACTTTTTCACGGGCCGCAAAACGGTCCAGTCCGCGGTATTCTTCGGGCACGAGGTTCAGCGCGGCGATCATCGCTTCGTCAAACGCTTGCGTGCCGTTGGCAATGGCCTGTGCGATCGCGGCGGTTTCGGCATAAGGCGCACCATCGCTGCGCATCGCGGCGCGCGTGTCCATCAGGTTGTACATCGGGATGCCCGCGCGCTTGGCGACTTGATAGTCGTTGAAATCATGCGCACCGGTGATTTTAACCGCACCGGAGCCAAAATCGGGATCGGGATATTCATCTGTGATGATCGGGATTAAACGGCGGTGCGCTTTCGGGCCAACCGGAATTTCACAAAGCTTGCCCACGATCGGCGTGTAGCGCGTGTCGGAGGGGTGTACAGCCACCGCGCCGTCGCCCAACATCGTCTCGGGCCTGGTGGTGGCGATGGAGATATAGTCGCGCTCCTCTTCGAGCGTGACGTTCCCGTCTGCGTCTTTCTCGACGTAAGTATAGGTTTCGCCGCCTGCCAGAGGGTATTTGAAATGCCACATGTGGCCGGCAACCTCGACATTCTCGACCTCCAGATCTGAAATGGCGGTCTCAAAATGCGGGTCCCAGTTGACCAGGCGTTTACCGCGATAGATCAAGCCCTTGTGGTACATATCCACAAAGACTTTGATAACGGCATCGTGGAAATTGCCCTCTTGGCCTGCGGGGGCGCTCGGCGCGCCGGACATCGTGAACGCCTCGCGGGACCAATCGCAGGACGCGCCGAGGCGCTTCAGTTGATCGCGGATCGTGCCGCCGCTCTGCCCTTTCCACTCCCAGACCTTTTCCAAGAAGGCGTCGCGGCCCATGTCCGAGCGGCTTGGCGCATTGGCTTCGGCCAATTGACGCTCTACCACCATTTGTGTGGCGATACCTGCGTGATCTGTGCCGGGCTGCCACAGCGTGTCAAACCCGCGCATCCGGTGCCAGCGCACCAAGATATCTTGCAATGTGTTGTTGAACGCATGGCCCATGTGCAAAACGCCCGTGACATTCGGGGGCGGGATCATGATGCAATAGGTCGACGCGCCCGGTTTGGCGTTCGCCCCTGCCACAAAGCAGCCGGCCTCTTCCCATGCTTGATACAAGCGGCTTTCGGCTTCGGCGGCGTTGAATGATTTTTCCATGGGCATGGGAGTTCTCCGAGCAATGTGCCGCGTCCGGATAGCAAAGTGCCGCGCAAAGGAAAAGCGCGGATCACGGCTTTGGGTATGAGCGTTGAAATCACGCGCGGTCACGTGGATCTTTTGTGGTAAAAGGCCGCGTGCGTCTGGACACGGCTTACAGCGCCGCTAGTGTTTGCCGCAAACGCGGGCGTATTTTCGTGCCGCATTACACTGTCAGGAGATGACCATGGAAAAGTTCGGCAAGTCGCAGTCCACCGTTCGGGTCGAAGATCTGCGTTTTCTTACAGGCGAAGGGCGGTACGTGGATGATATTGCGCCGCGCGATGCGCTGCACGCCTTTGTTTTCCGCTCGCCGATTGCGCATGGTGTAATCACCGAGCTGGACGTGTCCGATGCGGCAACGGCAGAGGGTGTGCACCTCATTGTCACAAACGCAGATCTTGAGGCGGCAGGTGTCAACACCGCCATGCCCGGCGCCTTGGTCGACAACCGCGACGGCACCAAGGGCGCAGCACCAAAGCGTCCTGTGCTCGCCAGCGGCAAGCTGCGCTATGTCGGCGAGCCGGTGGCGATGATCTTTGCTGAGACCTACGAACAAGCACGTGATGCCGCCGAGTTGATCATGCTCGATTATGACGACCTGCCCGCCAAGATGGACCTCGCGCCCGGTGGCGCGGCCTTGCACGACGAGGCGCGAGACAACCGCGCCTTTGACTGGGGCATGGGCGATGAAGCGGCAACCGAGGCGGCCTTCGCCGCAGCGGCCAAGACCGTACGTCTAGAGATTGATGACAACCGTATCATCGTGAACTCGATCGAGCCGCGCGGCTGTTTCGCCGAGGTGGATAATGGCCGCGTACACTTGTCCTTGAACGGGCAGGGCGTTTGGGTGCCCAAAGGCCACATGGTCGCCGCCTTTGGCCTTGGCGAGGACGATATTCGTGTGACCAACCCAGACGTGGGTGGCGGCTTTGGCATGAAAGCCATGTGCTACAATGAGCCCTTCGTGATGACCCATGCGGCCCGCGTTTTGAACCGCCCGGTGCGCTGGATGTCGGAGCGTACCGAAGCCATGCTGAGCGATAACGGCGGGCGCGATCTGGTCTCTACGGCGGAGCTGGCCTTTGACGAGAACAACAAGATCACGGCCTACCGGGTCCACAGCCGCTGCAACTTGGGGGCCTATAACTCGCAATTTGGTCAGCCCATCCAGACCACGCTGTTTTCGCGGGTACTGATGGGATGCTATGATGTTCAGACCACTTGGCTGAATGTTGAAGGCTATTATACCAATACCACGCAGGTTGATGCCTACCGTGGTGCGGGCCGGCCCGAGGCGATCTATGTTTTGGAGCGGGCGATGGACCGGGCTGCCCGCGAGCTGGGCGTTGATCCGCTGGAGCTGCGCCGCATCAACTTCATCAAACCCCACCAGTTCCCCTATAAAACAGCCACCGACGAGACCTATGACGTGGGTGATTTCGACAAGGTTCTGACCCGCGGCGCACAGGAAGCGGACCTGAGCGGCTTTGCGGCGCGCAAGGCAGCAGACGCTGCGCGTGGCCTGCTGCGCGGGCAGGGGTTGTGCTATTATATCGAAAGCATCCTCGGCAATCCGTCCGAAGGGGCCAAGGTTGTCTTTAACGATGACGGCACGGTGTCGATTTTCGTGGGCACGCAAAGCAACGGCCAAGGCCATGAAACGGTCTATGCCAAATTCCTGAGCGATCAGACCGGTATTCCCGCGGATAAGATTTTCGTGGTGCAGGGCGACAGCGACCTGATCAAACAGGGTGGCGGTACCGGTGGTTCGCGCTCCGTCACGGTGCAAAACAATGCGACTTTGGCCACGGTGGAGGTGATTCAGACCGCCTTTGTGGAGTTCTTGGCGGACGAAATGGGCGTGCCTGCGCAAGACATCCACTTTGACGACGAGCGCTTCCGCGCCGAGGGTAGCAACCTCACGCCTACAATGCTCGAGGTGGCCGAAATGGCGCGCGGAGCGGGGCGTGCGGATCTGCTCACGCATGAGGCGCGCAAAACTCTGGACGCGCGTAGTTTCCCGAACGGGGTACATATCGCCGAGATCGTTATCGACCCTGATACGGGCGTGACGACCGTCGATCGCTATACGGTCGTGGATGATTTCGGCAATCTTATTAATCCGATGCTTGCCGAAGGCCAAGTGCATGGCGGCGTTGCCCAAGGGATCGGCCAAGCGATCACCGAACATGTGGTTTATGATGAAGACGGCCAGCTTTTAACCGCCTCCTTCATGGATTACGCCATGCCACGCGCTTATGATGTCCCGTGGATTAGCTTCACGTCCGAGCCTGTGCCCTCAACCGCCAATATCATGGGCATGAAGGGCTGCGGCGAGGCTGGCACCGTCGGTGCTTTGGCGGCCGTTGCCAATGCCGTCCAAGACGCTGTTTGGGACCTTGGCGTACGTCAGGCGGATATGCCCTTCACCCCGCTGAAGGTTTGGGAATTGCTGCGGAAAGAGCCGATTGCGGCGGAATAGGCACCTTTTTAATTGGATGCGCGCCCGTTGGTTTGGGCGCGCAGATCCGCCGGCGCAGACACCGCCGGCTCGCCCCATACGCGGAGCCATGTCCCACGTCATCATTCTGGATGGCACCATGTCGCGCCTCTGGCCTGGTCACGAAACCAACGCGGGCCTGACCTTCAAACTGCTGCAAGAGGTGCCGCGTGGCGTGACGCTTTATTATGCGCCAGGCCTGCAATGGACTGATTGGCGGGCGGCCGGCGCGGTTCTGTTGGGGCGGGGCATCAACGCGCAGATCCGCGACGCCTACGGCGCGCTCGCCTCCCGTTATCGTCCGGGTGACCGAATTTATCTTTTGGGATATTCGCGCGGTGCCTATGCTGTGCGCTCTTTGGCGGGTATCATTGACCAGATTGGCCTATTACGCGCGGATGCGGCAACGGAGCGGCATATTACCCAGATTTATCACCATTACCGCCTTGATCCCCACAGTGCGGCTGCACGCACCTTTGCAAAGCTACATTGCCATGCAGGATCCGAGCACCCGGTCGCGATTGAGATGATCGGCGTTTGGGACACGGTAAAAGCGCTGGGCCTAAACCTGCCTTTTGCGCGCGGCCTGGCCAAAAGCCAGCATGCCTTTCACAGTCATGCGCTGGGCCCTTCGGTGCGGCACGGATTTCACGCCTTGGCGCGCGATGAAACCCGTCACGCTTATGCGCCTGTGATGTGGGAAACCGTGCAGGACTGGCCCGGTCATGTGGAGCAGATGTGGTTTCGCGGCAGTCACGGCGACATCGGTGGGCAGCTTAGCGGCTATCTCGCGGCGCGGCCACTGTCGAATATTCCGCTGGTATGGATGCTGGAGAAGCTTGAGCAATGCGACTTGCCTCCGCCCGCGGGCTGGCGCGGGCGCTTTGTGCAGGACCCGATGGCGCCCTCAGCTGGTACATGGCGCGGCTATAGCGGGCTTTTCTTGCGCAGGCGGCGACGCAAGATTGGGCGGGACCCCTCCGAGCGGCTACATCCTAGCGTCGCGATTGCGCGCCAGCGCCCCAACAGATTGCTTGCCTGGTGGCGAGGCCAAGATCGCTCTAGCTGGCCTTTAAAATAATACAGGTCGTTGAGCCTGTGGCGTAGAGCTTGCCGTCCTCAACGCCGCGAATTTCGCCCTTGGACACGCCAGTGGAGCGGCCGACATGATCCACGGTGCCGACGCAATCAATCACCATCCCGAGGGGGATCGAGCGCAGAATGTTGATCTTATATTCAAGCGTTGTGTAAAGCGCACCGCGCGGCACGCAGGTCTGCACCGCGCAGGCCATCGCGCTGTCCAAAAGCGTGCCGTACCAACCGCCGTGCACTGTCCCCAACGGGTTGGTTACATTGAATTCTGGCGCGCCGCGAAAGGTCACGCGGCCTTGTTCCACCGCATGCAGCGCATAGCCCATCGTGTGCCCAATTGGGGGCCCCGGCAGGCGCCCCTCCAGAATGCCTTGCATGAATTCCAATCCAGAGAGCGCGGTCAGCTCTGCGTGGCTGAGCAAGTCGTCGGGGCTTTGGGCAATCCGTGGCATGGTGGGTCCTTTGCGTTGTTGTGCACAGGTTAGGGGGCGGCTGTGACAAAGCCAAGTTTGACGCCGCGTTGCCGGGCTGGCTTGATTGCACATGAAAATCATGAGACATCCTCATAAAGGTCACATATATTATGACGTAGATATGCATTTAGAGTTTCGCCACCTCAAAACCATTCAAGCCATTCACGACGCAGGCGGCCTTGCGCGCGCCGCAGAGCAGCTGCACATGACGCAATCGGCGCTGTCGCATCAGATCAAAGGCCTTGAAGAGCAGGCGGGCGTTGCTCTGTTCGTGCGGCGGTCCAAGCCGCTCAAGCTTTCTTCGGCGGGGCTACGCCTGCTGCGGCTGGCTGAACAGGTGCTGCCACAGGTTGAGGCGGTTCAGGATGCCTTTTCCAACCTGCGCAGCGGCCAAATGGGGCGGATGCACATCGCCATCGAATGCCATGCGTGTTTTGAATGGCTGTTTCCGGTGTTGGAACATTTCCGGCGCGATTGGGCAGAGATCGACGTGGACATCCGTCCCGGCCTCGCCTTTGACGCGCTGCCTGCGCTGCAAAAAGAGGAGGTGGATCTGGTTGTGTCATCTGATCCAGAAGAGATTGAGGGGATCGATTTCATCGCACTCTTTGATTATGCGCCGGTTTTTGTGGCCTCTAAAAACCATCCGCTCGCGCAAAAACCCTTTATCGAGGCGGCCGATTTTCGGGGCGAGACGCTGATTACCTATCCGGTGGAGCGGAGCCGTCTGGATGTGTTCAGCCAGCTTTTGACCCCTGCCAAAGTGTCGCCTGCCGCCGTGCGCCAAGCGGAGCTGACAGCGGTGATCTTAATGTTGGTGGCCTCCAACCGTGGGGTTGCGGTCCTACCAGACTGGGTGGTGCGCGAGGTTAAATACGCCTCTGATTATGTGACGCGGCCGCTGACAGCAGGTGGGATTACCCGCAGGCTTTACGCGGCCGTGCGCAGTGATGAGCGGGACAAACCTTACGTCCAACGTTTGATCGCGCTTGCACAGCAAGAGGCGCGCAAGCTGCAATTAACCTAGGCTGATTGTCTAGATCACCTTGACGATCTGTTTGCCGCGATTGCGCCCCTCCAGCAGGCCGATGAAGGCCTCGGGCGCATTTTCCAGCCCTTCTGCCACGTCTTCGACGATCTTGATCTCACCGCTTGCGACTTTGGGGCCCACCTCGCGTAGGAAATCGCCAAAGCGATCCCAATGGTTTGAGATGATAAAGCCGTTCACCGACAGGAAATTCACCAAAATAGGCCGCCAGATGTGCGGCGCGGACATGTGTGCTGCGGCCCCTGCACCCAAGCCACCGGCGTTATACCACGAAATCATGCCACAAACCGGGATGCGGCCAAAGGGGTTCATCATCGGCATCACGGCCTCAAGGACTTTGCCGCCGACGTTCTCAAAATAAATGTCGATCCCGTCCGGGCAGGCACTGCGGAGTGCCTTGCGCAGCGCACGCGCGTCGTCATAAGCGCGGTGATCGATACAGGCGTCAAAGCCAAACGTCTCAACGGCGAGGGCGCATTTGTCCGCGCCGCCCGCGATGCCCACCGTGCGCAGGCCCATCGATTTGGCCAACTGTCCCACCATCGAGCCGACAGGACCGGTGCACGCGGCCACAACCAATGTCTCGCCTGCTTTGGGGCGGCCGTACTCCATCAGCCCGTGATAACCGGTGAAGCCGGGCATCCCCAAAACACCCAAGGAGGCGGTAATCGGCCCATGCGCAGGATCGATTTTGCGCAGCATTTTGGCCGGTTGCACCCCGTGCGTGGCCCAACCAAAGGCGCCAAATGCAAAATCGCCCGGGCGAAATGCGTCCGAGTTGGAGGCGATCACTTCGCCCACCGCTCCGCCTTCCATCGTACCGCCAAGGGGCACGGGGGCGGCATAGGATTTGGCGTCGTCCATGCGGCCGCGCATGTATGGGTCCAGCGACATATAGTGGACCCGGACCAAAACCTCATCCGCGCCGGGCGTCGGGATCGGGTCCTGCTCAACGCCAAAGTTGTCGGGCGTTGGGGCGCCAACGGGGCGGCTTGCAAGCGTTATGCGGGTCATTTGGTCGGTCATGCGTTTCTCCCTGACGTGGACGTCGCGTTTTGCGCATCCGGTTCTACGGTGGCTTGTTAATAAAGCGACTGATTGTGCATAGCCTGACGGCTCTGGTGCGATCCGGCAAGCTGTGACGCACCGTCATGACACGCGCCCTAAACCCGCCATCGCAAACGCGCCTACTGGCAAAGCGCGGCAATCAGCCGACGCCCCCTTGGCAAGCGCGGCACACCCGCGTATACGCACGCACCTATCCCATCAGGAGTGTCCGAACATGGTCGGCAGCGCAAATCTTAACATCATGATCAAGGCTGCCCGCAAGGCAGGTCGTTCGCTTGTCAAAGACTTTCGTGAGGTTGAGCAGCTTCAGGTGTCGATGAAGGGTGCGGGCGACTTTGTGTCCAAAGCGGACATCGCGGCCGAGAAGATCCTGAAAGAGGAATTGATGGGCGCGCGCCCGACGTACGGTTGGTGCGCCGAGGAAAGCCCCGAAGAAGAGGGCGCAGATCCAACCCGCCGCTGGATCGTTGACCCGCTGGATGGGACCACGAATTTCTTGCATGGTCTGCCGCATTGGGCCGTGTCCATCGCGCTCGAGCACAAAGGCCAGGTCGTGTCGGGCGTTGTTTTTGATCCCGCCAAGGACGAAATGTTCTTTGCCGAAAAAGGTGCGGGTGCATGGATGAACGACGGGCGTTTGCGCGTGTCGGGCCGTCACCGCATGATCGAGGCAATCTTTGCGACAGGCCTACCTTTCGCTGGGCGCAGCGATTTGCCTGAAACCCTCAAGGATTTGGGGCGTTTGTTGCCTGTCTGCGCTGGCGTGCGGCGTTGGGGTGCAGCATCGCTCGACATGGCCTATGTCGCGGCCGGTCGCTATGATGGTTTTTGGGAACGCCGCCTGAAGCCGTGGGATATGGCCGCAGGTATCGTGATCGCGCGCGAGGCCGGTGCCTTGGTAGAGCCCATCCGTGCCGAAGAAGACATCCTTGGGCGCGGTGAAGTCATCTGCGCCAATGAGAGCATTTTCTCCAGCTTTGCTAAGGTAATTTGCCCATAAGGCAGCGCGTTAGCGTTTGACTTTGGGGATACGTGAGCGAGTATATCGCGCCTCTGGGTGCGGCGGTTGGCCTGCGTTTTGCGCCCAAAACCCTGCGCCACCACGGTTCAGCCAATGTGGTAGGAGCAGCAACGCTCCGACCACAAAGCCCCCGGCATGGGCCCAATAGGCCACGCCCCCTTCATCGCCACTACTGCCAAGACCGCCCAAGAATTGCATGGCAAACCAAAGGCAGAGCATGATCCACGCCGGGATCGGAAAGATACGAAAGAAGATGATGAAGATGATCAGGATATCGACACGCGCCTTGGGAAACAGCAATAAATAGCCACCCATGACGCCCGCGATGGCCCCTGAGGCTCCGACGAGCGGTACCTGCGACATTGGCCCTGCTATATACTGCGCGAGCGCCGCGCAAATGCCGCAAAGCAGGTAAAACCCGAGATAGCGGATATGTCCCAGCTCATCTTCGATGTTATCCCCGAAAATGAACAAAAACAGCATGTTGCCTGCCAGATGCATCCAGCCACCGTGCAAAAACTGTGAAGTAACGAGCGTGTAGGCGCCGCGCCCGCTTGAAAGCTCTGCCGGCACAAAGGCCCAGACCTGCCAAAAATCAAACAGCGCCCGTGGGCTCTCAAATAGTGGCACATATCCCAAAAAAATCAGGATATTGGCCGCCATAAGCGTATAAGTTACGTAGGGCGTGCGCCCCGAGGGGTTATGATCACGGATCGGAAACATGCGGGCAAGCTGGGACAGAACGACATGGGCGTCAATGCCTTGCCGTGGGCGATCTGATTTTGACCACCATCGATTTTCCAAAGAGAACATGCTGGCACGCTCATTTGGACGAAAACTGCTTGAGTGCGGCCGCGCAGCGGCCTAGGAAGGGGTTGCGCTGCGGGCGTGATGGAATGGTAGACATACCAGACTTAAAATCTGGAGGGCGTATGCCCGTGTGGGTTCGAGTCCCACCGCCCGCACCACTAAAATTTAACCCTCTTTTCAGCGAAATTTCCCATAAACAGGGCAAGTCATGGCCAGTTTGAAGGCCTGTGTTAAGGCATCTGAAACACATCGTACCTAGACCCTGAAGGGCCCGCTGAGCCGAGCGGTTGTGATCAAAAAGGTGTGTTTCATGGTCCAAAAATTGCATGCAGCGTTGGCAAACCTAAACCAACTGTCGATCAAAACGCTCGCGGGCGTAGCATTGGTCGTTTGCGTTTTGGTGGGCTATTCCCTGCTGCAACAGCGCAATGCAGCAGTGGAAAATGTGATCGCCGATTTGAATGCCAAATCAGAGCAAGCCACGGAAATTGCCGCCCAACAGCTTGGCGGATCGATCAAATTTGGTAACACAAATGCAATCGGCGAAATGTTCGACGGTATTTTGCAAAGCGCTGGCCCCGCGGCGCTTGGTGCGTTTGTGAGCAACGCTGAAGGGCGCATCATCTTTGAAACCGTATCAGACCTAAAAGGCCAAGACGCCGTAGACATGGCCGCCGTCGCGCGATTGATTGAGACCGTGCGCAGCACCGGCGTGGCTGCCCAGGATCGTGAGCGTTTGATCTCCGCCGTGCCTGCGCCTTTTGGCGAAGTTAATGCGCTCGCGGGTGTGGTGGTGACAGCGTGGACCGCAGCGCCGGCCTTGGCAGAAATCGATGCGGGCAAACGCGCGCTACTTTTGGAAAGCGCGTTGATGTTTGTCGCTGCAATGGTGGCGGTTGGGGCCTATTTGCGGTGGACGATGTCGGTCCCTTTACGCCGTTTGATGGCTGCGATGGTGCGTGTGGCGGCGCGGGACTATGCCACCGCTGTGCCATATGTGAAACGCAACGACGAAATTGGCGGCATTGCCCAACGCTTGGATGAATTCCGCGCCGCGCTGCATGTAGCACAAGGCGCACAGCTTGATAGCGCGTTCAAAGGCGGCGCTTTTGAGGGGTCTTCTGCGCCCATGCTGATGGTGGACACAAGCTTTGCCATCGCGTTTGTGAACCCCGCTTGTGCAGCGCTTTTCGAGGAGATTTCAGAAGATTTAATCGCCCGCTGGCCGGGCGCGGAGCCTGGCAATTGGGTGGGCGCAGACCTGTCGTCAATGCACGACCTGAGCGCCCTGGCTCAGGACGTGGCGCATGACGCAGAAGCAGCCCTGCCACGGTCCTTTTCGGTGCAGCTTGGTTCGACCTTTATGCGGATCAAAGCCGCCGCCGTGCAGGATGTCGATGGTGTTTTGATCGGGACCGTGATGGAGTGGAGCGATCGCACCCAAGCGCACCGGGATGCGACTCTGCTTGCGGCGATTGATGCGCACCAATGGCGTCTTGAGTTCAATCGCGATGGGCTGTGCGATGCGGTGAACGATCAGGCAGCCGCCGCATTCGGGGGTCGTGCTGGCGCGGTCCTTGGACAGCGTTTTGACGCGATATTTCCGGCGGATCAGAGGGATGAAAATCTGCCATCGGACGTTGCAGGTGTTATTTTGGCCGGTGAGGCGCTGCGCGGTTTGTTTGACATCAACAGTCCCGAAACCGGTGAAGTGTTACAAGTAGAAGGCGCGTTTTCCGCCATCACCGGGGCGGACGGTCAATTTGAACGCGCGGTTTTTCTCGGGGCTGATGTGACGGAGGCGCGGGCGACCCTGCGCGCTGTCGAAAAAGAACGCGCTCGGGTTGCTGAGGATCAGGCCACCGTTGTTACTGCGCTCGGCACAGCCTTGAAAAACCTTTCCGAAGGGCAACTGACGGCTGAAATTGACGCGGCTTTCCCGCAAGACTACGAGGCCCTGCGGCAGAATTTCAATGCTGCAAGCCTTGGGTTGCGCACCGCGATCGGGGCTGTCGTGCGCAATGCCGACCGGATCCGCAATGAGACGGGCGAGATCACGAGTGCGGCGGATGACCTGTCAAAACGCACAGAAAAGCAGGCTGCAACTTTGGAAGAGACTGCGGCGGCGCTGGATGAGTTGACCGTGTCCGTCCAATCGGCGGCTGATAGTGCCGATGCGGCCAGTCGCATGTCCGCCGATGCCAAATCCAACGCGGAGCAAGGCGGGGAGGTGGCGCGCGACGCTGTGGCTGCAATGGATAAAATCCGTACGTCGAGCCAAGAGATCTCCAAGATCACTAGCGTCATCGACGATATTGCATTTCAAACCAATCTGTTGGCCTTGAACGCAGGCGTGGAGGCCGCACGCGCGGGCGAGGCTGGTCGGGGTTTTGCAGTCGTCGCTACCGAAGTGCGGGCGCTGGCGCAACGTTCGTCCGATGCGGCGCGCGAGATCAATGCGCTCATTTCTGCATCAGGCGATCAGGTGCGCCAAGGCGTTGATCTGGTGGACCGAACTGGCACGGCTCTTTCGTCTATCGTGGCGTCCGTATCGGATATTTCGGAGCGAGTAGCGGTCATCGCGGGGTCCGCGCGCGAGCAATCAGTGGGCTTGAGTGAGGTGAACACGGCGGTCAATGAATTGGACTTGGTAACCCAACAAAATGCCGCGATGTTTGAAGAAACCACAGCGGCAAGCCATGCGCTCACAGCGGAGGCTGATGGCCTTGCCGCAGCCGTGTCGGCATTCCAGTTGGGGGCGCCTGATATAGTGCCACGCGCAATGGCTGCCGGGTCGGATGCTTCCCCGACACCGCCTACGAAACCCGTGGCCCATTTCGTAAGAAATACAGCTTTGAAAATGGATGACGCGCCTCTGGATGAAGGCTGGGAAGAGTTCTAATGCAAGCTCAAAGGATTGGCTATTTAGGCTCTCTTTCGGCCTTTTGAGGACGAATTACTTAATCCCGAATGCCTGCGAAACGGGCTTCCCAATCTTCGCGCTCGGCGTCTGTGATCTTGGCGAATAGAACCTCGGGCACCTCAAACGCATGCCCGGGTGCCAGCGCACTCAGCGCCGCGTTCACGTCCGTCGGCCAAGAGGGCGTTGTCCCCATTGCCGCGTGCATCTTAGCGGCAGCGTCCGGCACAAAGGGGGCCGACAGGTTCGCATAAAACAGGATCAAGTTCAGCGCGAGCCGAATTTGGCAGGCTGCTTGCTCAGGGTCTGTTTTGAACAACGTCCAAGGCGCCACAGATTGCAGATATTCATTGCCAGCGCTCCACATCGCGCGCAGCTCTGCCGCAGATTTACGTACTTCACGCGCGTCCATTAAGTCCTGATAGCGGGTCAGGCGCTCTTGCAGATCTGCGATCAACGCGGTCTCATCCGCACCGGGTGTTCCGCCTTCTGGCACAGCTTCCGCGTATTTCGACCGGCAAAACTTTGTTACCCGGCTCACGAAATTGCCCAGCACATCGGCGAGGTCTTTGTTCACGCCCGCCTGAAATTGCGCCCAAGTGAACTCCGCATCCGACGTTTCTGGGCAATTCGACAGTAGCCACCACCGCCAATAATCTGCTGGCAAAATCTCGAGCGCTTGGTCCATGAAAATGCCGCGGCCTTGGCTGGTCGAAAATTGACCACCGTCATAGTTCAGGTAATTGAACGACTTAAGGTGATCGACCATTTTCCAAGGCTCGCCCGATCCCAACTGCGTTGCAGGAAAGCTCAGCGTATGGAAAGGCACGTTATCCTTGCCCATAAACTGGGTATAGGTCACGTCTTGCGCGCCTTTATCCGTGCGCCACCACCGCTCCCATGCTGTGTCGTCTTTGCCTTGTGCTTCGGCCCATTCGCCGGCGCAGGCGATGTATTCAATCGGGGCGTCAAACCAAACGTAGAAGACTTTGCCGGCCATGCCGGGCCATTCTTCAGACCCTTTGCGCACTTCGATACCCCAGTCCAGATCACGAGTAATCCCGCGGTCTTGGAGGCCGTCCCCGTCATGCAGCCATTTTTTCGCAATCGAAGTCGTCAGGACGGGCCAGCCGGTTTTGCTGTCGATCCAAGCGTCCAGCGTGTCCCGCAGCTTGCTCTGGCGCAGGAACAGATGCTTGGTCTTGCGCACCTCAAGGTCGGTCGAGCCCGAAATGGTAGAGCGCGGGTCGATCAAATCGGTCGGGTCAAGCTGCTTGGTGCAGTTTTCGCATTGATCGCCGCGGGCTTTGTCGTAGCCGCAATTCGGACATGTACCCTCGATATAG
Organism: uncultured Pseudosulfitobacter sp.; assembly: GCA_965656435.1. Lineage (GTDB taxonomy): Bacteria > Pseudomonadota > Alphaproteobacteria > Rhodobacterales > Rhodobacteraceae > Pseudosulfitobacter. The sequence goes on from CBFHKQ010000002.1 coordinate 28,490, forward strand.
CGGTCGGGCAAGTAGCGCGCGTCAGCAATGGAATAGACCTGCTCTTCTTCGACTTCCTCGATGAGGCCCGCGTCGGATAATTTTGCGGCAAAATGCTGGGTCAGTGCGTGGTTTTGCGGAGAAGATGACCTGCCGAAGTGGTCAAAACTGAGCCTGAAACCCTCCGCGATGCGGGCCTGAACCTCGTGCAGCTCGGCGCAATAGTCCGCCACAGGTTTGCCTGCTTTGGCGGCGGCCAGTTCCGCGGGCGTTCCGTGTTCATCGGTGGCGCAAAGGAACAAAACCTCGTTGCCACGCCCCCGCTGATACCGCGCGAAAAGGTCCGCGGGCAGCTGGCTGCCGATCAAATTGCCAAGGTGTTTGATCCCATTGATATAGGGCAGGGCGGAGGTGATCAGGTGACGGGTCATAGTGTGCGAACCTTTGGGTGTTTCGCGTTGCTTTAACAGGAGCTTTGCGGCGGTGCTAGAGGCGGGGCGGCGGTTTGTTCACCGCCGGTCGCGGCTGCGTCCCGTCAGGCGCCCGATCAAGAAGGACGTGCGCGGCGCATAAATATAGGGCGTACGATTTGGGTTCGTTGCGCGCACGCGCATACGGGAGATGCCAAAGAGGATGAGGGCGGCATGTCCAATGGCGATCATGGCAAAAAGGGCGGGTGGCCCAAAAGCATCAATCAGGAAGGAGGCCAGAGTGGGGGCCGCGATTGCGCCCACCGCGAAGCAAAACATAAGCGCGGCCGACAGTTCCACACGTTCCTCGGCGCTTGCAAAGTCATGGGCGTGGGCGGCGGCGACGGAATAGATTGGAAAGGTCGTAAGTCCGAATAATCCGGCGGTGAACATGATCCCCACCGTGCTGGCGTCCGTGTAAAGCGCAGTAAAAGCGCAAGATCCCATGGCCGCCACGGACAGCCAGATCAGCACCCAGCGCCGGTCATATTTGTCTGCAAGCCAACCCACAGGATATTGCGCGATGGCGCCGCCCAAAACGAAAGCGGACAAAAACCAGGCGATCTGGCCAGGCGTGAGCCCGACGTCCTGGCCATAAACGGGTCCGACCATCCGAAAACTGGCCGAGCTGAGGGCAGCGACAATCACACCGGCGGCCGCGAGAGGAGAACGCTGCCAAGCTAGTTTTGGGCGCAGCCGGGGGGCATTGGGCGTTTCGGGTTGTTTCACTGTGGTGAGCGTCAGGGGCAATAGGGCGGCGCAGCACAGGATCGCCAGCATGTTATAGCTGACGTAGCTCGCGGGTGTGAGGACGCCGATCACCAATTGCGCTGCCAAAGAGCCGCTCATATCTACCACACGGTATACAGCCATGGTGCGCCCGCGGGTTTCATTGGTGACCTTGGCCTGGAGCCATGCCTCAATCACGGTGTAGCACCCGGCGACACAGAGGCCTGTGCCGATCCGCATCACCGCCCAGGCGTAGGGATTGACGACCATCATATGCGCCAAGAGGCCGATCGCTCCTGCCGCGGTAAAGGCCGCAAAAGCGCGGCTATGCCCAACAGAGCCCATGAGGCGTGGGGCCCACCAGCAGCCTATGAAAAATCCCAAGAAGTGCGCCGATCCCAGCATCCCGATTTCTTGCCGGCTGTAGCCCAACGCAAGACCTGATAGCGCATCCAGTGGACCAACACCGCCTGACGAAAGTTGTAGCAAGATGACGGATAAAAAGAGGGCGGCGAATGAGATCAAAAGGCGCATGGTGACACCACCTTGGGGTGTTCGGCCGGACAGGCCAAGTGGTTATTCGACAATTCTTGTCGTTTTGGGCCCTTTTGATAAATATTCCGAGGTGCAAGCTGCTATGTTCTGAAATCAAAGTATTTTTTGCATGGTCACGTCCTCTTTTATGTTCGGTGCTTAGGCATTTACACGTTCAAGCCGGCTTTGTTCGGGCGGGGTTTGAGCCGAGGCTGGTACGGGTAAGGCGGCGTTTGGAGATTGGACCAAGGTCCAGTGTTTGTGCGCCGCAGTACGGGCCCGCAGGCGGGTCAGCCGCCATGCGGTCCGGTACGCGTGTGGCGTAGGTGGCGGTGCCGCCGGTTCTTTAAGGTGGCGCCCGTGCCGCGGTGCCAAGTGCCAGCGTGTCTCAACACCGGCGCAGCCTCCTTCCCCAGGCGTCAGTAGCAGCGCCAAGGGGGCGTGGCCCGGCCTTGCGCCTGTCTTTTGCCCTCCCTGTTCTGCGGCTAAATGCATGCGGCGCACCTGTGTAAGGCTGGGCAGCCCCGGTAAATCAGCCACCGTTAGGGCAACGATACCGCTGCGCAAAACCTCTTCGACCGACCACAGGATGTCCTCAGGCCGTGTTGCCTGCGCAAGGATAAGGCGCGCAGGATCCAGCAGTGGCGCAAACCCGTCCGGATTGAGGCGGTGTGGCAACCAGCTGGGCGCAATCCAAATAACCGGCCCCTGCGTTTGCGCCGCCAGCCAAAGCGCGAGCGTATAGCGCGCGATCCCGCATCCTTCGTGCACCCGACCAAAGGGCAGCTGCGCCTCTTCCAAATCAGGCAAGAGAGCCAGGCCAGGACGTTTACGCACCGGGCCGCGGGCCAGCAAAGGATGGGCAAGAATCGACATGAGCACAGCCTACATGTTCTTATTTTGTTCTCAATGAAAAATTGCACAGCTCTCTCTGAGTTTCTTCCAAAAATAGACGGTAATTTACATAAACTCTGACAAAACTCATCCGGAGTCCCCGCGATAAATCACCTTGCGCATCCGATTTTGCGGGTTACCGTAGCACCGCGCCAATATCACCCCGCACAGGCCCAGTACCAAAGGAAAACACAATGCAAATGAAAGAGTTGGGCCGCACCGGGATCAAGGTATCGCACCTGTGTTTAGGCTCCATGACCTGGGGGACGCAGAACACGGTTGACGACGCTTTTGCGCAGATCGAAGCCGCGCGGGCCGCGGGCATCAATTTTATCGACACGGCCGAAATGTACCCCGTAAACCCTGTGTCAGAAGAGACAATTGGCCGAACCGAACGGATTATTGGCCTTTGGGTTGAAGACCGGCACAGCCGCAACGAGGTCGTCATCGCCACCAAACATTCAGGCGCAGGCCTACGGCATGTCCGTGAGGGTGCGCCCATCAGCGCGGAGACGATTGAGGCAGCCATCGATGGCTCGCTGCGCCGGCTCCAAACAGATTACATCGATCTATATCAATTTCATTGGCCCAACCGCGGCAGCTATATGTTCCGCCAAAATTGGGCATATGACCCCAGCGGGCAGGACCGCGCAGCGACTCTCCAGCATATGGAGGATTGCCTTGGTGCGCTGCAACGCGAGGTGGATCGGGGCCGCATCCGCGCCTTCGGGTTGAGCAATGAAAGCGCGTGGGGGACAACGCAATGGCTCGCGGCGCAAGCGCGTGTGGGCGGGCCGCGGGTTGCAACAGTGCAAAACGAATATTCGTTGCTCTGCCGGCTATATGATACCGACATGGCGGAAATGAGCGCCAATGAAGACGTTGGTTTGCTGGCATTTTCTCCGCTTGCGGCGGGGCTTTTGACAGGCAAATATCAGAACGGCGCGGTGCCGGATGCCTCAAGGATGAGCTTGAACACGGATCTTGGCGGGCGCGTCACGCCGCGGGCTTTTGAGGCGGTGGCAGCCTACACCAGCATCGCGCAAAAGCACGGGTTGGACCCGGCGCAGATGGCGCTGGCTTGGTGCGCAACGCGGCCCTTTATGACCTCTATCATCTTCGGGGCGACAACGATGGCGCAGCTGGACACCGCGTTAGGGGCTGCGGATTTGACCCTTTCTGATGCAGTGCTGGCGGATATTGCGGCCGCACATCGCGCGCATCCGATGCCCTATTAGCGCTGCCGTTTCACCTCTGGCGATCCGCCCGTGCGCTGCATCCACGTGCTGCACGATAAGCACGGGCAAAACTCGACTGGCTGGTAAATCCCGTACTCAACGCGATGTCTTGCAGGGGCAGGGTGGTGGTGCGCACCAACCGCTCGGCCTCTTCGAGGCGTAGGCGCAGATAGTGTTGTTGCGGTGTGACGCCCAATACCCGTTTAAAGTGCAATTGGAGCGCCCGCAGACTGAAACCCACTTGGCGCGCGATCTGCGTCAGGGGCAGCGGCGCATCAAGGTGCGCCTCCATCAGCGCATGCGCGCGGGCGGTGCTGGGCGTGTGTGGGGCGCGGGCGCCGCCGCGGGACTGCGCTCGTTCATGCCGGGGGGAAGAGGGCGCAGGGTATGCTGCATTTGGTTGACGCAGCGCCTCTGACGGCGGCGTATCCAGGATGAAACTGCCCGCAACCTTGCGCGCCAGCGTTGGTCCATGTTGCACGCTGATCCTTGCCAAGAGCATGTCCAAGGTTGGCGCCGCCCCAGCTGCGGTGTGAAACTTACCGCTCGACACCACGCGCGCATTGACGGTGTGGATCTCTGGAAATTGCGTCTCGAAGCGGTCCAAATCCTCCCAATGGGTGGTCGCACTGTGATGCGCCAAAAGACCCGCCTGCGCGAGCACCCATGGTCCGCCGTCGACCCCCGCGACCTCTTTTGCCGCGCGGGCCAGTCGCCGCAGGCTCGCGAGCAGATGCGGCGTGCATTGCCGCTCCAGATCAAAGCTTGCGATCACAATCAGGAAATCACATTTTGCAATACGCTGGATGGGCTCGGCAGGGATGCGCACGCCGGACGTCAGCAGGCTATCCGCAGCAGTCGGGGTCGCCAACTGCCATGTATAAAGCGTCCTGCCTGCGTGTCGGTTGGCTGCGCGCAGCGGGTCTACAGCGGCGGCAAAGCTGAATGTATTGGTTCCGTCCAAAACCAAGAGTGTTACCTGCGTTATATTTTCGGATACCGGCAAATGATTTTCGCTTTTTGACAAGTTATGTCGTCAAATGCAGGCAAACTGATTAGTAATGCAAGCGCCCGGCATAGGGGTTTGCCGTCCAAAAAGGAGAACCTCATGCCCCTCGCCATGAATAAAGAAGTCTTTATCACCGCCGCCGTCACCGGCTCTGGCGCCACGCAAGACCGCAGCCCACACGTTCCACGCAGCCCTGCTCAGATTGCCGACAGCGCCATTGCCGCAGCCAAAGCGGGCGCAGCGATCGTGCATTGCCATGTACGCGACCCAGAAACGGGCGCACCCAGCCGGGATTTGCGGCTGTTCCGCGAAGTCACGGATCGGGTGCGCGACAGCGATACGGATGTGATCTTGAACCTCACTGCAGGCATGGGCGGTGATATCGTGTTTGGCGATGTGGAGACGCCGATGCAGTTGAGCCAAGCGGGCACAGACATGGCTGGCGCGTCTGAACGCGTGGCCCATGTCCTTGAGTGCCGCCCTGAAATTTGCACGCTCGATTGCGGCACGATGAACTTTGCCGAGGCCGATTATGTGATGACCAACACGCCTGGCATGTTGGTGGCCATGGGCCGGATGATGACCGAAATGGGTGTCAAACCTGAGATCGAGGCCTTTGATACTGGTCATTTATGGTATGCAAAACAATTGGTTGCGGAGGGTGTTCTGGATAGCCCCGCCTTGGTGCAGCTGTGCATGGGCGTGCCATGGGGCGCGCCGGATGACCTAAATACCTTCATGGCGATGGTGAACAATGTGCCCCAAGATTGGACCTTTAGCGCCTTTGCGCTGGGGCGCAATCAAATGGCCTATGTAGCCGCGGCCGTCCTCGCAGGGGGCAATGTGCGTGTGGGGTTGGAGGACAACCTGTGGCTGCGCAAAGGCGTGTTGGCCGAAAACTGGCAACTGGTAGAACAGGCACATAATTTGATCGAGAACATGGGTGCGCGCGTGATCGGACCCGAGGAAACCCGCGCTAAGCTTGGTCTGGAAAAGCGCGCGCCGGTCTAGGCGGCCCAAGCGCTCCCCCTCAAAACACATAGGAAAATAACGATGACGAAAATAGCGGCAATTGTGGGCGGTGGCGTGATTGGTGGCGGCTGGGCCGCGCGCTTTTTGCTGAACGGATGGGATGTGCAAGTTTATGACCCAGACCCAGAGGCGGCGCGCAAAATTGGCGAGGTGTTGGACAATGCCCGCCGGTCCATGCCGGGGCTTGTGGATGTGGCGCTGCCTGCGGAAGGCCGCTTGCAGTTCTGCGCCAGCATTGCGGAGGCCGTGACCGGCGCGCAGTGGATTCAAGAAAGCGTGCCCGAGCGTTTGGACGTCAAGCACAGTGCGCTCGCTGAGATGCAGGCGGCCTGCTCGCCGGAGGCCATTATCGGCTCCTCCACCTCCGGGTTTAAGCCCTCGCAACTCCAAGAGGGAGCGGCGCGTCCGGGTCAGGTCATGGTGGCCCACCCGTTCAACCCGGTCTATCTGCTGCCGCTTATTGAAGTGGTCCCGACAGAGGCAAACAGCGCCGCGACAATCGAGAGAGCCAAGGCATTGCTCACAGGGCTCGGCCTTTATCCGCTGCATGTACGCCGCGAGATCGACGCTCATATTGCGGACCGTTTCCTTGAGGCGGTGTGGCGCGAGGCACTCTGGCTGATCAACGACGGGATCGCCACGACCGAAGAAATCGACAATGCGATCCGCTATGGCTTTGGTATCCGCTGGGCGCAGATGGGCCTTTTTGAGACCTACCGCGTGGCGGGAGGTGAGGCCGGCATGAAGCATTTCATTGCCCAGTTTGGGCCCTGTTTGGAATGGCCCTGGACCAAGCTGATGGATGTGCCAGAGCTTACAGAGGATCTAGTCAACGCCATCGCGGACCAGTCCGATGCGCAGTCTGGCGCGCATAGCATCCGCGAGTTGGAGCGTATTCGCGACAACAATCTGGTCGCCATGATGCGCAGTCTCAAAGCGCAAGACTGGGGTGCAGGCGCGCTAATGAACGCTCAGGAAAAAGACTTGCGATCGCAAACAGGCCTGTCGGCGCGGGTTGCGGACATCGCGGATTTGGGCGCGCCGCTGTTGACCGTGCGCCGGGCCGTGCCCCTCGATTGGGTGGATTACAACGGGCACATGAACGAGGCCAAATACCTTCAGGCCTTTGGCGATGCGACCGACCGCTTTATGGAGATGATCGGCTGCGATGCCGACTACATCGCGCAGGGCGGCAGCTATTTCACCGCAGAAACGCACATCCGTCACGTGGATGAGGTGCACGCAGGCGGCCTGATCGAAGTGCGTACGCAAGTCCTCGCCGGGGCGGGTAAAAAGCTCCACCTCTTTCACGAAATGTACGAGGGCGAGCGTTTGTTGGCCTCGGGCGAGCATTTCTTGTTGCACGTCAGCCTTGAGACGCGCCGCCCCTCTGTGCCGTCCCGCGAGATTGAGCAAGCGCTCGCGCAAGTAGCTGCCGCCCATGCCGCTTTGCCTCAGCCCGAAGGGGTGGGTCGTCACGTGGGCCAACGGCCATGAAAACGGTTTTGATCACTGCTGGGGCGCGCGGCATTGGCCGGGCCATGGCCGCGGCTTTTGATGCAGCGGGCTATGCTGTTTGGATTACGGATCTAGATCAAGATGCCTTTGAGGATTGCCCTGCGCGTTGGACCTGCCGTGTGGCCAATGCCGCGGACGAGGCGCAGATGGCGGATGTATTTGCGGCGATGGGCCAAGTCGATGTGGTCTGCGCAAATGCGGGCATTGCGGGCCCCACCGCCGCGGTGGAGGATGTCGCGCTTGAGGAATGGCGCACCTGCGTGTCTGTCAACCTAGAAGGCGCATTTTTAGCAGCGAAATATGCCGCTCCGCTTATGAAAGCGGCCGGGCAGGGCGCGCTCATCATCACCTCCTCCACGGCCGGGCAATACGGCTATCCTTATCGCAGCCCCTATGCGGCGGCCAAATGGGGGGTCATTGGCCTGGCCAAAACCCTTGCGATGGAGCTGGGCCCCCACGGCATTCGCTGCAACGCGATTTGCCCGGGCGCGGTCGAAGGCCCACGGATGGAAGGTGTCCTGTCGCGTGAAGCGGCGGCCAAGGGGATGACGCGCGACGCAGTCTATGCTGGCTATGCTGCGGGTACTTCGCTGCGCTCTTTTGTGGAGGCGTCAGACGTTGCTAATATGGCGGTCTTTTTGGCCTCTGACGCGGCGAAAATGATCTCGGGTCAGGTGATTGCCGTGGATGGGCACACCGAAAACCCGGACCCGAAAGTTTAGCGCAGGCGCGCTCGCTTAAGTCACAAGCGCCTTCAAGCGGTCCAGATGCGCGGGCATATCACGCGAGGTAATCGTCGCCTCGCGGATCAGCGTATCGAAATCGCGGGTCAGGATGTCCACGCGGGCGCGGTCCCGAAACGAGATGTAATGCCCCCCAGTATAGATGACGCCCAACAGCGGTCCAAAGATGGTGATGGGCGCGGAATAAAGCTTGCGCGCATCAAAGAGCGACAGCCGCAACCGTGGATAAAGCTGCGTGGCAAGCGTGCTCAGATGTGCCAGTTGCGCGCGCCGAAACGCGGCGGGCAGCCCTTTGTAATAGCCAGCGCCGGAGGCAAAACTCTCGATCTCATAGAGCGGCATGGCGATCTCATAGTCTGAGCCAGAGGTTTGCATCCAATCCAGCCGATCTTGCGATGCGCCAATCGCCTGCGTCGTGGTGCGCCCCAGATGCGGCGTATATTCCCAAACCAGCACGTCATGCGTCTTGAGCATATCGGGCAGCGCTGCGGGCACATGGCGGATTTTGTAGCCTGCCGCTTCTTTGTGCCAGCCAAAGACACGTTCGTCCACCAAGGCGCGCGGCGCTTGGGTAACTGTCAACGCAGTTGAAAGCAGGTCTGCCGCGGTTTGCGGTTTGTCCGACAGGCCCAGCAGCCAATCCGCCGAAACGCCCAAAGCGCTGGCGCAGGCCCCAACGACATGCGCACCGGGCAAGCGCGCATCATCCGATTTCAGCGCCTGTGACAGGGTGGAGCGGTCAATGCCGATGGCGCGCGCCAGCCCGCTCTGGGTGCTGCCGGTTTGTGCCATGGCCTGTGCCAGACGCGATTTGAAGAGGGTTGCACGCCCACGTTTGTCGTTAATATCAATCATGCCGTGATAATTATCACATCTGATTGGCTTTGTTAACAACTCTCCAAATGGGCAGCGCGGTAGGCCTGCATTACACGTCTCAAGGCTCTCAAAAACAACAATATCCTGAGTTTGAACATGACGCTGTCGCTTCCCTCCCATACGCCCGCTGCGGCGCCTACGCGTCCGCTAGAGTGGCCGACGATTGCCTTGGGCATCGGCTGCGCCTTTGCGTGGGGTGCGACCCTGTGGGGGGTGGCAGATGTCTCTGTGACGCTCGCGGTTCTTCTGCTGGTACCCATCTTGGTTTTGCATTCCTCGCTCAGCCATGAGGCGCTGCACGGGCATCCGTTTGCCAACCAACGGGTCAATGATGCGCTGGCTATGATGCAGCCGGGTGTGTTTGTCCCCTACCTGCGGTTTCGCGACACGCACCGCGCCCATCACAAAGATGCGCAGCTGACCGACCCCTATGACGATCCAGAGAGCAACTATCTCGATCCCGCGGTCTGGGCCCGGCTGTGGATAGGATGGCGCTTGATCTTGCGGCTGAACAATACCTTGCTCGGCCGGATGCTGATTGGCCCGATTGTGTCGCAGATTGCCTTTATGCGCAGCGATGCGCGTCTGATTTGGGCGGGGCACCGCGGGGTGCTGGCGGCTTGGGTTTGGCATGTGCTGCTGCTTGCGCCGCTGCTTTATGCTGTCACACTGTCGGCTATGCCTTTCTGGGCCTATCTGCTGGCGGCTTACGGCGCGCTCTGCGTGTTGAAAATCCGCACCTTCCTTGAGCATCGCGCCCATGAGAAAAGCCGTGGGCGTACCGTGATCATCGAAGATCGAGGCCCGTTGGCGTTTTTGTTTTTGAACAACAGCTTGCACGCCGTACATCACATGCACCCACAGCTGCCGTGGTACGACCTGCCGGCACGCTACCGGGCCGGGCGCGCCCGATATCTGGCCTGCAACGCGCATTATGTGTACCGATCCTACGGCCAAATCTTTGCCCAGTATTTCCTGCGCACCAAGGATCCTGTTGCGCATCCTCTCTGGCCATCAAAGTGATTTTGCGCCACACAACCCCATGAGTTTGTGGATATCTGTCACTCTCGCGGCGGCCTGTTTTCAGACGCTTCGGTTTGTCTTGCAAAAGTCGCTTGCCAGCACTGCGTTGACTGCGGCGGGTGCCACATTCGCGCGCTTTGTCTATTCGGCGCCGCTGATTGGGGCAGGGCTTGCGGCGTATTTGTGGGCGACGGACCAGCCTTGGCCGACGCTGTCACCCGCCTTTTGGGGATACGGCGCGATAGGCGGCTTTACCCAAGTTCTCGCGACGATTTGCGTGGTGATGTTGTTCAAATCGCGCAATTTTGCCGTGGGTATCACGTTCAAAAAAACCGAAACCATCCAGACCATTTTGGTGGGTCTCGTGGTCTTGGGCGAAGGCGTCAGCCTGCTCGGCTTTTGTGCCATCGCCCTTGGATTGGTCGGGGTGCTCTTGCTATCCACACCGCCGGATGCCGAGCAGATGTCATGGCGCGGCTTTGTCAACCGCGCGGCGGCCCTCGGGGTGGCGTCGGGGGGGTTATTTGCCATCTCCGGCGTGTGCTACCGGGCGGCATCCCTTGAATTGGCGGTGGAGGACCCTCTGGCCCGTGCTGGCGTCACCTTGGCCTGCGTTGTCGTGATGCAAATGGTTGGCATGGCGCTGTGGCTACAGTGGCGTCAACCGTTTGAAATTGCGGCCGTTTGGCGCGCACGGCGCACAGCCGTCTGGATCGGTGTGATGTCCATGGCAGGCTCAATATGCTGGTTCGTCGCGTTTACCCTGCAAACCGTGGCCTATGTCAAAGCGCTGGGACAAATTGAGCTGATCTTGTCGGTCCTCGCCAGCACCTTGTTTTTCCGCGAGCGGATCGGGCCGCGCGAATGGGTCGGGCTGGGCGTGCTCACAGCCTCGATCATCACGCTGATATTGGTCATTTAAGCGGTGCTTTAATCGACACCCGGTGGGGGCGGCGCGATCCCGCGCAAACGCAGAAACAGGTTCTCTTCTTCGTTGTTTTTGAAAAAGGGCACGGAGGTTGGCGGTTCTGTTGATGCGGCACGCTTTTGCACCTCAGATAGGACCACTTCAGTGATGAAGGGCATATCGAGCTGGCGCACCTCCTTCAGGTCCACCCACTGCAAGTGCGACAGCTCGTCCGAGGCTGCGGAAAAATCATCCGGGTCCGTCTGCAAGGCATCTGCATCCACGAGGAAAAAGCGCGCATCAAAGCGGCGCGGACGGCCAGGTGGTGTGATGGCGCGGAACACAAACTGCAATCCATTGGCCGCCGGCACATAGCCTGCGTTGGCAAAATCGGACCAATCCTCGGGAACAGCGCCCTGCCAAGTGGCATCATGCCCCAAAATCTGGCCGGTTTCTTCAAAAAGCTCGCGAATTGCAGCAACGCTGAGGGCGTGTGCCATGCCGGGGGCGCTGTCCTCAGCCAGCCTCGCGGCGCAGCCTTGTGGTAGCGATGCTGCCAACGGCACGTCGTGATCGCCCGGATCCACTGCCCCGCCGGGAAAAACGAATTTGTTGGGCATAAACGCCGCTTTCGCCCCGCGCTGTCCCATCAAAATGCGCGGCTGGGTCATGCGGTCGCGCAACACGATCACGGTGGCGGCGTGGCGAATCTGCGACTTGTCGACGGGGATCGGACGGTCGGGATCAGAAAGCGGGGCGTCAGTCATAGGCGGGCCTCATATTTTGTTGGCCCTGCATTTTTGACGGGTCAGATGGTCTTTCCGCCCTCATTCATGTGCTTGGCCCATTTGAAGCCGATAATGGCCCCTTTAAATCTTGGCAAAAGGTAGAGCGATAACGCAACGCAGCCAACCGCAAAGATGCTAAACAGCACCAAAGGTTCGGGCCGCCAGGTCACAAAGCTAAAGTGCAGCAAGGGCGCCATCAGGTGCCCAACGATCAAAATTGTCAAATAGGCAGGCCCATCATCGGCCTTATAGCCTGAGAGATCCTGACGACAGACGGTGCAATGGGGCGCGACTTGCAAGTACCCCTTGAGGATCCGACCGCTGCCACAATTCGGACAGGTATTGCGCCAGCCTCGCAGCATGGCCGGCCTGATTTTCACTTTGGCAGGTGCATTTTCATGATCCACATCCGGGCCGCTTGACCGGTCGGAGGGCTCATGTGGGCTGGGGTTGAACGTATCACGCATTACAAAAACCTTATCTCAAGGCGTCCCGTATGCGTGTGAACCAGACGAAAATAAACGGCACGTTTTGTCCTTGCGGCGGGATGTCGCGTAATACTGTCTAAAATTTAAGCGACGGAAATAGGCGAGCTGCGCGTTTTAAGTGCACAAGGCCCAGCAAACGGCGCTGCGGCCACCGAAAAATGGAGTGAGAATATGAGCGTATCGTTGACACTAAAGAGAGCTCGCTTGCCAGTTTTGGCCTTGGCAACGGGTGTTGCCGTGGTTCTGGCCAGCAGCGCGTGGGCGGATCGCGGTGGATCCGGTGCGCGTTTGGATTTCGCGACTTTGGATGCGGATGGCGATGGCCAAATCACACCGTCTGAGATGCGCGCCGGTGCGCGCGGGCGTTTTGCCACGCAGGACACGGACGGCGACGGCTTCTTGACCGCCGAGGAGGCAGCGAGTGCTAAGGCTGCGCGCTTTGCCTCGCGTTTTGAGCGGATGCTGTCGCGCCGCGATGCCAATGGCGATGGCCGCCTGAGCCTAGAAGAACTGCACCCCTCAGATGAAAATGAAGATCGCCGCGCGCGCATGTTTGAGCGGCTTGATACCGACAGGTCGGGCGGGATTTCTCAGGAAGAGCTGGCCCAGATGCGTGATGAAATGCAGGGCCGAAAATGGGGCAAGAAACGGCATCAAGCGCAGGGTGAGTAATCCCGAATAGGTGATATAAAGATCCGAGAGGCCGGCATGATCGGCCCCTCATAGTGAAAATGACAGGCGCGGCTTGGCCCTTGGATGCACAGGATGACATGGATGATGCGGCTTTGCTTGCGCGTTATGCGGTGGGCGATGTGCGCGCGGCGCGGGTGTTGACGCAGCGTCTGACGCCAAAGGCGTTTGGTCATGCTTTCCGCGTTTTGGGCGACAGCGCGGAGGCTGAGGATGTTGCCCAAGACGCCATGTTACGCTTGTGGAAAATCGCACCACAGTGGGAAGCAGGCCGCGCGCAGGTGTCCACATGGCTCTACCGGGTGGTGGCCAACCTCTGTGTGGACCGTTTGCGGCGGCGTGGTCATCATGCGCCAGGGTTGGATCAAATCGCAGAGCCTGAAGACCCGAGCCCAGATGCGCCATCGCAATTGCAGGTCCGGGCACAGCTTGATGCTTTGGGGGCGGCATTGCAGCAGCTGCCAGAACGGCAAAGACAAGCCGTGGTGCTGCGCCACATTGAGGGGCTGACAAATCCCGAAATTGCCGAAATCCTGGGTACCGGGGTCGAGGCGGTCGAGAACCTTACGGCACGGGGAAAACGCAGCTTAAAGGCGGTGCTTTTGCCGCAACAGGACGCTTTGGGGTACATGTGATGACGCGCAAAGATTTGGATATCGAGGCTCAGACGGGCGATGTGGACGATGACAAGTTCGACGCCTATTTACGCGCTGGGAACGCTTCGCCGCCGGAGGCTTTGATGGCGCGGGTGATGCAGCACGCGGTGGCAGAGATGCCGCCCGTTGGGCCAGCCGTGGACGTGCCCCTTTGGTGGCGCTTGATGCGTGCGCTGGGCGGGTGGCCAGCCATGGGCGGATTGACGGCGGCGACTTGCGTAGGCTTTTGGATCGGTGTCGCGCCGCCCGCGGCACTGCCTGATGCGGCGCTGTCCCTCTTGGGATCAGAAGTGGCTTTTGACATGGAAAGTGCGGCCGAGATCGGCGCCTTCGGCTGGGCCTTTGAGGAAGGAATGCTGAGCGATGGATAAGAAAACAGGGCGTTGGCTGCGGATTGGGTTTGGTCTGTCATTGGCGCTAAATTTGATGGGTGTGGGGCTTGTCGCGGGCATGTTGTGGCGGCATGGCGGCGCGCCGCGATACGTGAACACGGTGCAATATGCAGTTCCGTATTTGCGTGCGCTGCCCTTTGAGGCGCGCCGTGATGTGATGCGCACCCTCCGCCAATCGGGCGCTGATCTGCGCAGCATGCGTACTGAAGGACGCGCGCTTTATGCTGAGATGGACAGTGCATTGCGCGCGCAACCTTTCGATCCAGCGGCGGTTGAAGCCATCCTGGCCCGACAGGCGGCACTTGGCCAACAGGTGCAAACACAGTCGCAATCCATCTGGCTTGCTCGGGTTAAGGCAATGGATGATCTCGCCCGCGCCGCCTATGCCGATGCGGTTGCCGACGTGTTACGCCGGCCTCGGGGCAAGCCGCAGCGGGAGAATGATAGGGCAACGGCACCGGCCGAATAGCGCGGCCACAATGCGTGAACGCGCTTAGGCCGCGGGCCTGCTCAGCGTCACACAGTTGCGGCCCTTCGTTTTCGCGGCATAGAGCGCTTTGTCCGCCCGTGCGATCAGCGCATTGGCATGGGCCTCCGCGCTAGAATTATTCAGAGCAATGTCTTGGGGCAGTCCGCCGATCGCAAGGCCCATGCTGATGGTAACGCTGAGCTGGTTAATTAAACCTGGCACTTGAAACGGCGTGCTGCCGATCAGATCACAGAGCCGCTTGCCCGCCCGCCGCGCATTGCCCAGTTCAATTCCAGGCAGAACGATCAAAAACTCCTCCCCGCCGATGCGCGCAATCATGTCAACGGCACGCATGTTCTCGCGCAAACGGCGGGCGGTTTCGACCAGCACCGCATCGCCGACCGCGTGACCGTAGGCATCATTGACCTGCTTAAAGTGGTCCAGATCCGCAATCATCACGGCAAAGCTGCGACCGGTTATAGCCGCGCGCTCCACAACGCGCGTCAGATGCGGCAGCGCATAACGCCGGTTGTACAGGCCGGTTAACGGATCACTTACGGCAGCCTCCAGCCCGGTGCGCATCGTGGCGCGCAAGCGGTCCGAGATCTCCTTGCGCTGCATCATAAGGCGCAGCCGCAGGGTCAGTTCCTCCACATCACAATGATGCGCCATAATGGCATCCGCCCCCATGTCCAAGGCTTGCGCCGCCTGCGTCGCGTCCCCGGCTGGGTGCACCATCAGGATACCGCAGTGGCGGGTGTCGTTGTAACAGCGGATGGACAAAATCAGTGAGAGCATATGAGTTTGCTGCCCCGCCGACGCGATCAAAACGAAGATATCCGGTGTGGCAGCGTTGTCGGGTGCGTCGCTCGCATAATCTTGCAATACGGTACCCCCAAAAGACCGCAAATTGTTCAGTCCGTGTTGCACGTTGACGGGTGGGGGCGCCAAACCCTTTTTGCGGAAAATTCAATGCGTCAGATGGCAAACTGGCCTTCACGTTCCCGTCTAACAGGGGGCGCAAAGCCCGTGCCTCGCGCTCGGCGGTCACGATATCATCGGCCACAACGATCACTTTTGCAGGACGTGGTGTGCTGACCTGGGCTGCATTCAGTCCAAGTGCGCGCGTGGTATCGTCGCGAATCTCCCATTCGTTTTCTGCGATATGAGCGCGGATCAGGCTGCGCACACGCGCCACGAGCAGCGCCTCATTCTCAAGATCGGCCACCACATCTGCCACCCCTGCGGACAAAAGGCACTGCCGCGCGATCCCGTTCAGGCCCGGTGCCAGCGCCAACACCGGAACACTCGCCAGTCCGCTGGACCCCGCTGTCTCTTCCAGCTGCGCAAGCGCTTTAACCAGGCCCGCGGCATCCCCATCGGGCAAGTTTGCGCCGCAAATAATCAGATCAGGCGTGGCCTCAAGGGCTTGCTGGCTGGCTTCGGCCACTGTGGCTGCATGGGAGACCTCATAAAATGCACTCGCAAGTTTGACCTTCAGCACGATGCGATTGGTCGCAATCGCGTCAACAATCAGGACTTTTGCGTGCATGGCTTCCCCCGCGTATCATTAGAGGCGAATTAATATTGGCTTCACCCTTTTTGCGTTTATTGGTTAAGAAAAAGTTTCCAACGCTCTTTAAAAGTGAAAGCACTATGACACAGCAGCAAGACCACGCAGAAACCACAGCGCTTCAGGCTTTTGCTTGGCTGGCAGGAAACGAGGATTTGTTGCCCGTGTTCCAAGGGGCCAGCGGTGCAGATGCAGAGACGCTGCGTGGTGGCGCGACGGATCCGGTCTTTTTGGGGTCAGTGCTCGATTTTATCATGATGGACGATGCATGGGTCGTGGCGTTTTGCGACGCCCATGGGTTTTCCTACGACACACCAATGCGCGCCCGGCAGTGCTTGCCGGGCGGAGAGGATGTAAATTGGACATGAACCAATCACCTGCCGTCAAAGGGGTTTTGTTCGACAAAGACGGCACCCTTTTTGAATTCGCCGCAACGTGGGAGGCATGGGCCAAAGCGTTCCTCTTGCGTGCCAGCGCAGGCAATGCGGCCAAGGCGGCAGAGGTCGGGCGCGCCATTGGGTTTGATCTGACTACGGGCCGGTTTGCGCGGGGCAGTGTAGTCATCGCAGGAACGCCGGACGAAATCGTCGATGCTTTGGCAGCGCATTTCCCGGATACTTCTCGATCCGGCTTGCTCACGCTTTTGAATGAAGAGGCTGCGACGGCACCGCAGGTCGAAGCCGTGCCGCTCGTCCCCTTTTTTGAGGCGCTGCGTGCAAAAGGTCTGCGCCTTGGCGTTGCCACGAATGACGCCGAAACACCCGCGCGCGCGCACTTGGGCCGTGCGCATGTTATCCCGCTTTTGGACTTTATCGCAGGGTTTGACAGCGGGTTTGGGGGCAAGCCGGAACCCGGGCAACTACTGGCCTTTTGCGATGCCACAGGCCTTGCGCCCGAGGAAGTTGTCATGGTGGGCGACAGCACCCATGACCTGCGCGCTGGCCGCGCTGCCGGCATGCGCACGGCAGCGGTCCTGACCGGATTGGCGGACGCGCGTGAACTGGCCCCGCTGGCAGATGTTGTTTTGCCCAACATAGGGCATCTTCCGGGCTGGTTGGATGGGTGCGCCGCGCCGTCCTAGCCGCATGATAGGGCCATTGATCAGCCCCTAAACCGGCGAGGAATCGCTGGCGTTGTTCAACTGCGACGGGATGTGTCGCAGACGGACATCATATTTACGCGGGTTCACGGCCTTCTGAGCACCGACATGCAAGACGAGGACCCAGCCATGACCGATACAGCCGCCACACCGCCCACCCGCACCCGAAGCCGTGCCGGAGGCCGCAGCGGTGGACGCGCAGGTGCCGCTGCCCGCCGGGGGGCGGCCGTGATCGAGCAGATGCCGTGGTCCCCGCCCATCGTAACGGACGCGCCGATTGAGCCGCTCAGTCCCGAAGGGGTGGCCGCGATCCACGATGGGGCCATGCGCATCCTTGAAGAGATCGGCATTGAGTTCTTGAACGCCGAAGCGCTTGAAATCCTGCGCGAGGCAGGCTGCCGGATTGACGGTGAAAACGTGCGCATGGACCGCGAAATGGTGATGGAATACATCGCCATGGCGCCCTCCAGTTTTGACATCACGCCGCGCAACCCGGACCGCAAGATTACCATCGGCGGGCGGCATTTGAACTTTGGCAACGTGTCTTCGCCGCCCAGCTATTGGGACATGGAGGTGGGGCGCAAAATCTCGGGCACCCGTGAGAAATGCTCGGATTTGCTGAAGCTAAGCCAGTATTTTAACTGCATCCACTTTGTCGGCGGCTATCCGGTCGAGCCTGTGGATATTCACGCCAGCGTGCGCCACCTTGACGTACTCTACGACAAATTGACGATCACAGACAAAGTCGCACACGCCTATTCGCTGGGCAAAGAGCGCGTCGAAGACGTAATGGAAATGGTGCGTATTTCAGGCGGCTGGACGGATGAGGAATTCGAAGCCAGCCCCAAGATGTACACGAACATCAACTCCACGTCGCCGCTCAAGCATGACATTCCGATGTTGGATGGCTGGATGCGGATGGCGCGCCGCAACCAAGGCTTGGTGGTCACACCCTTTACGCTGGCAGGTGCGATGGCGCCTGTGACCATGTCGGGCGCTGTGGCGCAATCTTTGGCCGAGGCGCTTTGCGCAGTCGTTCTGGCCCAGATCGTGCGGCCGGGCGCTTCTTGTGCGATCGGCACGTTCACATCGAACGTGGATATGAAGTCGGGCGCGCCTGCCTTTGGCACGCCTGAATATATGCGCGCCACGCAGATGACGGGGCAATTGGCGCGGTTTTATGGCCTGCCGATGCGTTCGTCCGGGGTTTGTGCAGCGAATGTGCCGGACGGCCAGGCGATGTGGGAGACCTCCAACAGCCTCTGGGCGGCCGTGCAATCGGGCACGAACATGGTCTATCATGCGGCCGGTTGGCTCGAGGGCGGTTTGATCGCGAGCCCTGAGAAATTCATCATGGATTGCGAGATTTTGCAGCAAATCCAGCGCTATATGGACCCGGCCCTGACGGCGACGACGCCAGATGACATTGCGTTGGACGCGATCAAGGCGGTGGGCAATGACGGCCACTTCTTTGGTATTCAACACACCCAAGACCGCTATACCACGGCCTTCTATC
Organism: uncultured Pseudosulfitobacter sp.; assembly: GCA_965656435.1. Classification (GTDB taxonomy): domain Bacteria; phylum Pseudomonadota; class Alphaproteobacteria; order Rhodobacterales; family Rhodobacteraceae; genus Pseudosulfitobacter. Next base: position 47,113 of record CBFHKQ010000002.1, read on the forward strand.
AGCCCTTCCTGAGCGACTGGAAAAACTTTGAAGGTTGGGAAGCAGCAGGCGGTGTTTGGACGCCAGAGCGCGCGCACCATATGTACAAAGACATCATCGCGAATTTTGAAGCGCCGCCCATGGCGGACGAAATCCGCGAAGAGCTGGCAGAGTTTGTGGCGCGACGGAAATCCGAAGGTGGCGCGCCGACTGATTTCTAACTCACGCGACTTGGTTTTGATCGTAACGGCCCGGGGCGCACGCTCTGGGCCGTTTGCCTTTGCGCAACAAGCATGCGCTCGAAACCTGTTCAGCCTTTAAGAAGAAATAGCTAAACTCTTATTTGTTTGCGGCGCATTAAGACCTGCGCGCCATAGTCACGCCTGGGTAGTGGACGAAAGGGGTGGCGATGCACGGGCTTATTTTTAGCTCCATTCAGAGCTTTGTGACCAACACATACGGCGCGGAGAAATGGTCGGCCGCCACGCGCAAAGCGAATTTGGGCACCATCGAGTTTGAGGCGATGCTGAGCTATGACGCGCAGCTTGCTACGGTGTTGATCGACGCGGTGGCCAATGTGCTCGCGCGCAGCTGCGAGGAGGTGATGGAGGATATCGGCACCTATTTGGTCAGCCATCCTTCCATGGAAGGCTTGCGCCGGTTGCTGCGCTTTGGCGGGGTCAATTTTGTGGAGTTTTTACATTCTTTAGATGATTTGCCAGGGCGGGCGCGCTTGGCTGTGCCAGAGCTAGACCTACCCCCAATTGAGTTGCACGAAGTGGGGCCGGGGCAATTCAAGCTGATTTGTTCCACCGAGATTGCCTATTTTGGCCATGTCATGATGGGGCTTTTGCGCGCTATGGCGGATGATTACGGCGCGCTGGCCTTGCTGAGCCATGACGGCACGGCGGCACAGGACGAAATGATTTCGATTATCCTGATCGAGACCGCCTTTTCCGAGGGACGCGATTTTCATCTAGGGGCGCGGGCATGACCAAAGACACCGTTATGCTGGCGCGTGTGCTGTCGCGCTTGTGCCCGATGCACGTCATTTTGGACGCGGAGGGGCGGATCATTCACGCAGGCCCCACCATGCGCAAAATGCGTGCAGGGCTGCCGTTGGTGGGTGCGGTTTTTAGCGATGTTTTTGCGGTCAAGCGCCCCCGCGGATTGCAAACCCATGCGGATTTGCAAAGCAGTGCTGGGATCAAGCTGCATCTTCAGTTTTGCACGCAACCCTGCACCGAATTCAAGGGCGTGGCGACGCCGGGACCCACGGTGGGAACCTTGGTCGTGAACCTGTCCTTTGGCATTTCGGTCGTGGCGGGCGTGCAGGATTATAACCTGACGGATGCGGACTTTGCGCCCACAGATCTGACCACGGAAATGCTCTATCTGATTGAGGCGAAATCGACCGCCATGGCCTCATGGCGCAGCATCAGCCTGCGCCTGCAAGGGGCCAAGCGGGAGGCAGAAGAGCAAGCCTTCACCGACACGCTTACCGGCCTCAAGAACCGCCGGGCGTTTGAACAGATCCTGCGCCGGCATGTGCAGGCACAAAAAGGGTTTGCGCTGATGCTCGTGGATTTGGACTATTTCAAACGGGTGAACGACACCCAAGGGCATGTGGCGGGCGATCACGTGCTGCGCGAAGTGGCCCAAATCATGGCTGAAGAAGTGCGCAGCCACGACAGTGTCGCCCGCGTGGGGGGCGACGAGTTCATGATCCTTGTGCCGGGAGCGAAAGACCGCAAGGGGCTGGCCGCGATGGGCGAGCGTCTGATCTCGCGCATTGAGGAGGCGATTCCCTACGGAGGACAAAACTGCGAGATCTCGTGCAGTATCGGTACCGCGTTTTTCGAACCGGGGGGCGAGGCGGATGCTGGTCGTTTGATCGAGGACGTGGACTTGGCGCTTTATGCCTCAAAAACCGCTGGTCGGCGGCGTCACACGTTTTTTGATCAAAGCCTGCGGGCGCACGACAACCGCCAACTGAAAGACAGGCGCACTGTGTAGGGTCGGATCGGCTTGATGTATAATGTTTGGAAAATGGCAGCCCGTAGGGGAATCGAACCCCTCTTTCCAGGTTGAAAACCTGGCGTCCTAACCGATAGACGAACGGGCCACTCTCTTGTGAGGAGCTGATTAGGTAATCGCGCCCGCCGGTGCAAGAGCAAAAATGACATTCACGGTCGATAAGTTTAGTTTCCGAAGCGGAAGCCGGTGGGGGCCGGCATTTGCCTGTCGCCGCTTATACTGGGATCAGCTGGGCGCGGCATCCTCAAGGCGCAGCTGCACCGTTGAGCGGCCTCTGAAATGGTTAACGTCCAAGCGGCCCGCAAGGTGGAACCGCGCACCGCCGTGATTGTCGAGCGCTGGCCCCAGCGCGCTATCATAGGCGCCAAAGGCAATCGCATCCATGCGGGGCCCTGCATCCGATGAGAAGGTCAGCTTGAGGTGGTTTTCGCCTACGCGTTTGGCAAAATGGATCTGCGTGTCAGCAAAGGCGTAGCGGGGACCTGGCGCTGCGGCCCCAAAGGGACCGGCGGCCTCAACCATCTCCGTCAACTCAAGCGTTGCGGCGGCAGGCATCAACGTCCCATCTACGCGCAGGTCAGCGACTTGCATCTGGTCCGCGCCTTGTTTGGCCAAAAGATCGCTTAGGCGCGCCATTGCAGCGGGGATTTTCGCTTCCTCCACGGTCAGGCCTGCGGCCATTTTGTGACCGCCCCCTTTAATGAGCAGACCTTCGGCCGCCAAACGCTGGATCGGTGCGCCCAGGTCGATGCCGCTGACGGAACGGCCGGAACCTTTGCCAATGCCGTCCTCTACGCCGATCACAACGGAGGGCCGGTTCGCAGCCTCCTTGAGGCGCGAGGCAACGATCCCCACCACTCCAGGGTGCCAACCGGGTCCCGCGGCCCAAGCGAGCGCGCCATCTAGCCCGCGTTCTTCCGCTTGTGCCATGGCCGCGGCGCGCACAGCTGCCTCAATATCACGACGTTCGGTGTTTAAATGGTCAAGGCGCGCGGCCATGGCTGCGGCCTCGTGTGGGTCTTGTGTCGCGAGCAGGCGCGCACCGAGATCCGCCTGACCGATGCGCCCGCCCGCGTTGATGCGCGGACCTAGCAAATAACCCAAATGGTAAGCCGCAGGTGCCGTGTCCAACCGCGCGACATCTGAGAGCGCTGCCAAGCCGGGACGCGCACGGGCCGCCATGACCCGCAACCCTTGCCGGACAAATGCGCGGTTCACGCCGATCAACGGAGCCACGTCTGCCACGGTGGCCAGTGCTACCAAATCCAGCATCGCCATCAAATCAGGACCTGCGGCACCAGCGGCACGCAGGTGCCGGCCCGCCTCAACGAGGACCAAAAACACCACGGCTGCGGCGCACAGATGCGCAAGGTTGCCGTCTTCATCTTGGCGGTTTGGGTTCACAACAGCGAGGGCGGGGGGGAGCTCTTCGAGGCCCAAGTGGTGGTCCAACACGACCACATCCGCGCCCTGTGCTGCTGCAATCGGGCCATGGCTGAGCGTGCCACAGTCAACGCAGATGATGAGATCATGATCACGGGCGAGGGCTGCCATTGCCGCCTCATTGGGCCCATAGCCTTCATCGATCCGGTCCGGCACATACAGGGTCGCACCGCGGCCCATCTGGGCCAACCAATCAAGCAGCAGTGCCGCCGAGCTGCCCCCATCCACATCATAATCTGCGAAAACGGCAATCCGCTCGCGGCCTTGCACCGCACGCAATAGGCGCGCAGCCGCCGTTTCCATATCCCGCAGGCTACGCGGATCTGGCAGCAGATCGCGCAAGGATGGGGCAAGAAACGCAGACGCTTCCTCCGGCGCGACGCCACGCCGCGCCAAGATTTGTGCAACCGCAGGGGGCAGGGCGCATTGCTGGGTGATGAGGTCTGCCGCGCGCTGATGCTCAAGGCTGGGCCCTACCCAGCGCCGCCCGGTCAGTGATGCCTCAACGCCCAGATACATTGTCTGCTCAGATCCTTATACTGTCCTCGGATGGCACGCCGTGTGGGCCGCTGCTTGAGGCGCGCCCGCAATCATCCCGCCTCAAGACACTTCGGAGGTGGGTGTGCGGTAGCTCATACGGCGCACCGACCCGGTGCGCGAGCGCATCAAGAGTGTTTCGCAGGTCAGCCAGCCGGGCTCGCGCTCCACCGCTTGCAGCAAGGATCCCGCCGTCACGCCAGTCGCTGCGAAGATAACGTCCTCAGTAACCATCTCATCACGGGTATAGATCCGGTTCAAATCGGTGATGCCAGCCTTGGCCGCACGGGCCTTTTCGTCATCGTTCCGGAACAACAGTTGGCCGTAGATTTGCCCGCCCATACATTTCAGCGCCGCTGCCGCAAGCACGCCCTCGGGTGCACCGCCGGACCCCATATACATGTCGATGCCGGTCGCGGGATCGGCGCAGTGCATCACGCCGGCTACGTCACCGTCTGTGATCAGACGAATTGCGGCGCCCGTCGCGCGAATTTCTGCAATCGTGGCCTCATGCCGGGGCCGCTCTAACACGCAGACGGTGATGTCAGCTACATCACAGCCCTTGGCCGCGGCAAGGGCCGCTACCCGCTCGCCTGGCGACATCGCCAAAGTCACAGTGTCGAGCGCAAAGCCCGGCCCAATCGCAAGCTTGTCCATATAGACGTCTGGCGCGTGCAGCATGGAGCCGCGCGGCCCCATGGCGATTACCGTCAGCGCGTTTGGCATGTCTTTGGCCGTGAGGGTCGTGCCTTCCAAAGGGTCGAGGGCAATGTCCACGCCAGGTCCGTTACCGGTGCCAACCTCTTCGCCAATAAAGAGCATGGGCGCTTCGTCCCGCTCGCCCTCTCCGATGACCACGACGCCTGCGATGTCCAGAAGGTTCAATTGCTCGCGCATCGCATTGACCGCTGCCTGATCCGCCGCTTTCTCATCGCCATGCCCAACCAGTTTGGCGGAGGCGAGTGCCGCAGCCTCGGACACGCGGGCAAGGCCCAGCGAGAGCATGCGATCTTGGAACTGGGCGGTTTTTGTATCTTGAGGGGCGGTCATATCGTGTCCTTACGAAGAAATAGATAAAAGGATTTGGTCAAGTTGTGGGGCTGAGGTGCGGGTATCGATCTCGTGGCACACCGCACATGCACCGCAGCGTTTCATCAAAGGTGCTCAATGCGCAAGGCCACCGGATCGCCGGCCAGAACGCCGGTTGAGTGCATGGCCGCAAGGGCCGTGTCGAGCGCTGCGCGGGTGCAAGTGTGCGTGACAATCAACACGCGCGCGGTGCCATCGGCGCTCGCTTGGCCGTATTGGCGCATCCGGTCGATGCTGATCCCAGTTTCGCCGAGGGCGGCGGCCACTTTGGCCAAAGCGCCCGGTTTGTCCATCAGACCCATCCGCAGGTAGTAGGGCGCGGGCAGAACCGATTGCGCGCGCGGTGCCGCGGCAAGCGTCGATGCGGGCTGGCCAAAGACCGGCAGGGCGGTGCCGCGGGCAATGTCCATCACGTCACTCATGACGGCAGAGGCTGTGGGGCCCATGCCGGCGCCGGGTCCGCGCAGCACGATCTGCTCCACTGCGTCACCCTCCAGAACGATCATATTGGTACCACCTTGCAACTGGCCCAGTGGAGAGCTTGCGGGCACCAAACAGGGCTGCATCCGTTGCTCCAGCCCGCGGCCGGTTTTTTGCGCAACACCCAACAGCTTGATCTTGAAACCCATGTCGGCGGCAGCCGAGATGTCGTCGATCGATACGCGGCCGATGCCTTCCAGCTCGATGCCATCGAAATCCGGCTGTGTGCCAAAGGCGATCGCAGCAAGCAGAGCGAGCTTGTGCGCCGCGTCAATGCCGCCCACATCCAGCTCAGGGTCTGCCTCAAGATAGCCCAAGCCGTCAGCCTCGGCAAAGACTTCCTCATAGGACAGGCCGGCGTCCTCCATCCGGGTCAGGATGTAGTTGCACGAACCGTTCATGACGCCCATCACGCGGGTGATTTCGTTGCCCGCAAGGCCCTCGGTCAGAGCCTTGATAACGGGGATGCCACCAGCTACGGCCGCTTCATATTTCAAGGCGCAGCTGGCTGTTTCGGCTTGTTCTGCAAGTGCAAGTCCGTGATGGGCGAGCATCGCCTTATTGGCTGTCACAACGTGTTTGCCAGCGGCAAGTGCAGCCTCAGTTGCGTCCTTGGCCGGGCCTGCGTCCCCGCCGATCAACTCGACAAAAACATCCACATCGCCGCGGGTGGCCAGCGCGACCGGATCGTCCTCCCACGCGTAGGCGTCCAAAGGCAGGCCGCGGTCCTTGCCCTTGCTGCGCGCAGAGACGGCGGAAATCGTGATCTCGCGGCCTGACCGCGCGCTTAGAAGCGCGCTTTGCTGGCGGATGATTTTAACAACGCCCATACCCACGGTGCCCAATCCTGCAATTCCAAGGCGAAGAGGTTGGGTCATAATGGCGGTTCCTTTTCCGTGGCACAGAGCGGCTCTTGCCCCGTTTAGCGGGTTCAGTGGGGGCGTGCAACGCGCGCTGTGCGGGGGCTGTCTGTGCGTTTGAACTGGCGCGCAGCCTGCGCGGCGGCAGCGGTCGGATTAAGTGTCGTTTGGTGCCGTTTGGCTACTGCTTGTGGCCTCCGCAGCATCCCCGGTCCGCAAGCGTGCCGCGCGGGCGCGGAGGGCTGCGGCGCGGCTTTCTAGAGCTGATGCTGGCGTAACGGATACTGGCGCGCCCGTGAGCAACGGCGTGACATCAACCGGCGCAGGGTAGGGGGCCTGCCGTGCCTCGGAAGAGGTGGCCGCGTCAATGTCGGGAAATTGGGTGCAGCCGGTCAATAGGATCAAAAGCGCCGCACCCGCGCCGACGCGCGTCACTGTCACAGTAAGGGGAGCAAAAGGGCGCATCTCGGGGCATACTCACTTGGCCATCATAGCCAGTTCAATGGGTTTCTCCGCACTTATGCGCAAGCCCTGCTGTTCTTGGCAAGCAGCCTCGGCACAGGGCACAAAAATTAGCCGCATCTCGCCCGTTCCACATACCCTCCGCGCATGGGCGCTTGGTTTTGAACATCTGTTCAGATATTAACACCTCATGGCACGCACAGTTGGATCACACTCCGAGCTTACCGGCCCGCGCGTGCGCGCTGCCGCCCTTCGGTTATTTGCGCGTGGCGGTTATGCAGCCGTCTCAATGCGCCAGATCGCGGCAGAGGTCGGTGTGCAGGCCGGTGCGCTTTATAATTACACGCCGGATAAACAAAGCCTGCTGGCGGGTTTGATGGTGGAACATATGGAGGCCTTGCTTGCCGCGATGCCGGACGTCTCGGGCGATCCGGTGGCGAGCCTTGAAGCTTTTGTACGCTTTCACATCGGCTTTCACCACGCGCGCCCTGATGCGGTCTTCATTGCCTATATGGAGTTGCGCAATCTGACGCCGGAGAACTTTGCCCAAGTCGAGATGCTGCGCCGCACCTATGAAGACCGGCTTGAGGCGATCCTGCGGCGGGGCGCGGAGCAGGGGGATTTTGTGGTCGCGGACCCCAAGGTCGCAAGCTTTGCGGTGATCGCGATGTTGACCGGCGTTAATACATGGTTCCGCGAGGCGGGGCGGCTTAACTTAGCACAAGTGCAGGATATTTATTGGGACTTGGTGCGGGCGTCGGTGTCGGTGCAGGCGGCTTCAGCGCCAATCTCTATCTCGGGCACGCAATAGCGCCCGAGACTTGATCGATTTGTTTTTACGCGGTTAGTGCGCAGGCTTGATGAAGGTGCCGTTTTGAAGATCGCGCATGGCCTGCTGCAACTCAGCTTGGGTGTTCATCACGATAGGGCCGTGCCAGGCGACAGGCTCATTAATCGGCGCGCCCGAAATGAGCAAAAACCGCACACCTTCGGGACCGGCCTGCATGGTGAGCTCATCACCGGTGCCAAAGCGGATCAATGTGCGGTCCCCGGACAAATCGCGAATGTTCACCTCTTGGCCCGCGACTTCCTTTTCCAACAAAACGCCGCTTGGGGCTGAAGCATCGGCAAAAGCGGCCGCCCCTTGGAATATATAGGCGAACGCGCGGCGATACGTGTCGATTTTAAAGGTTTTCTTGACGCCCGCAGGCACCGTCACGTCCAAATACTGCGGATCGGCGGCGATCCCGTCAACGGGGCCGGTCTTGCCCCAAAACTCTCCGGTGATCACGCGCACCTTGGTGCCGTCATCGTCAATCACCTCAGGGATATTGGCGGCGGAGACGTCCTGATAACGTGGCGCTGTCATCTTCTGGCTAGACGGCAGATTGCCCCACAGCTGAAAGCCGTGCATCTGACCGCGCCCGTTGCCGCGGGGCATCTCTTGATGCAGGATCCCGCTGCCAGCAGTCATCCACTGCACATCGCCTGCGCCCAATTCGCCGGTGTTCCCAAGGCTGTCGGCGTGATCCACCGTGCCTTCAAGGACATAGGTGATCGTTTCGATGCCGCGGTGCGGGTGCCAAGGAAAACCCCGCTCAAAATGTGCCGGGACGTCGTTGCGGAAATCGTCAAACAACAGGAACGGGTCCATTTCTGATGGATCCTGAAAGCCGAAAGCTCGGTGCAGGTGAACGCCGGCGCCTTCCATCGTGGGTTGGGCGCGGCGGGTTTCCAATGTGGGTCGTAGGGACATGACTGTCTCCGGATTGTGTTGCGTTGACGTAAAATTAGGCGGCAAGAGGGGGTCCGACAAGGTGCCGGGCTGCGCGGGTGCTGTGCATAAATGCACGGGTCTTGCACAAGTCTTGCGGGGGTCATGTGGCGGGACCACCGCAGCCGTTGGTTCTTTGTTCCCGAGGACCTGTATGTACAGGTGGGCGCCAGGTAAGTGGACCAGGGTCCGCACAGAGCCAGCTCCCTCGGATTTGCTTAAGGCCACTGGAACGTAACCGGTGTCGAGAGGGGCAGTACCCGCCGCTCCCTCAGGTAGGGGGCACGCCCCCATTTGGCAAGTGTTCTGTGCACCGGCGCCGGAAATGGATTGCTCTTTGTTCGCCGTTTGTTCAAGATATAGGTATGGAGCAACCTTCTTTGATCACGACGATGCAACCGGGGATGCAACCGGGACAATTGCTTGCTCGGGGCGTGATGCGGCACCTGAGTGCGCTGGGCTTTGCCTGCGTGGACGAATTGGTGCCGACCCGTGGTTTGCGTGTGGATGTGATGGCGCTCGGCCCGAAAGGCGAAGTGTGGATCGTCGAGTGTAAATCCAGCATTGCGGATTTCAAAAGCGACGCGAAATGGCAGGGGTATTTGCCGTGGTGTGATCGGTTTTTCTGGGCTGTAGATGCGGATTTTCCGGTAGAAATCTTGCCAGAAGACAGTGGTTTGATCCTGGCAGATGCCTATGATGCCGATCTGATCCGCATGGCACCAGAGACACCGCTTGCGCCCGCGCGGCGCAAATCATTGACCCGCACCTTTGCGCGGCATGCAGCGCGCCGATATCAGATGATGCGCGATCCGGGGGCGGCGCTTTAGCCTTTGACCGCTTCGGCGGCCTTCGCGGCGGCCATCAGCTCTTCTGCGATTTCGCGGGCTTCATCCGGCTCAAAATCCATCGGAATTTCGGCACCGTCGCCTTCGACGAACAGGCGCACCATTCCCTTGTCCGTGGGCCCAATTTGAAGGTTCGCCTCAATGTCGCGTTCGCTGTTGATGCCCATTTAGGCCTCCTCTTAACCGTGCGCTGTGCTAGCCTGCTGCGCTCAGGATGGCAAGATTGGACGAACAGGTGTCCGCGGTCACGCCCTGCGCTTTTTGCCAAGACCAAATGACGGATCACAGCCTCAAAACCTGCCTAAAACGTCATGGTCCCTTTGGTCGCGCAAACTTGAGAAATTGCCCAAGACTAGCCCTTGCAAAACCTCAGACCATTGGGTAGACGACCGTCCAGTGCCGCCTTAGCTCAGTTGGTTAGAGCGCTTGATTGTGGATCAAGAGGTCCCTGGTTCGAGACCAGGAGGTGGTACCATCTTTCTTTTCAGCGCGCAGTGGCCAAGATGCTGGCATGGTTTTGGCGTTATGGTTGGGTCAGCTTGATCGTCTGGCGCAGCGTCGTGCCATCCGGCGCATAGATCAGGATGCGGTCTTGGGCCGTGATCGCGATGTAGCTTGGCGTTTGAGTAAACCCCGTAGCTGTTATACCTGCCGGCAGGGCGATCTGGTCGGGCAAAGGCGGCGCCGCAGGGGTGGTCAGCCGCAGCGCCATCAGGATAAAGATGCCGGTAATGCCCAAGATCATGGTGGCCGTCAGCCCTGTGACCAAGCGGCGCAACGTTTTTAAGTTCTGCGGCTCGGGAACGGGATGTGGATCAGGATTGGGAAGTGACATGGCGCAGCAGCTCGTTCGATTTGTGATTGCGGAGGCCCCGCCTGCACGCCTTGATAAGGCTTTGGCCCGCGATGTGCCAGAGGCTGCGGCGCTGTCGCGCACACGGCTTGCGCGCTTGATCGAGGCGGGTGCCGTCGCCGTGGCGGGCGTGCCCACGCAGGACCCACGAGCGCGCGTGGGCGAAGGGGTAGAGATCACCATCACCGTCGATGTTGCCGAGGCTGAACATATCGCCGCAGAGGACATCGCGCTGGAGGTGGTCTATGAGGACGCCGACCTGATCGTGGTGAATAAGCCCGCCGGCATGGTGGTGCATCCTGCCCCTGGAACACCCTCGGGCACGCTTGTGAATGCTTTGATGCATCACTGTGGTGCGGATCTTTCGGGTGTCGGCGGGGTCAAGCGGCCTGGCATCGTGCACCGTATCGACAAGGACACGAGCGGACTGTTGGTGGTGGCAAAATCAGACGCGGCGCACCACGGTCTTGCCCAACAATTCGCAGATCACAGCGTGGAGCGGTATTACCGCGCGCTGGTCTACGGCGTGCCAGACGCCAATGATCCGAGGTTGCGCGGGGTGCGCGGCGCCTCCTTCGAGACGGGCAATATCCTCAAGCTCACGACCCAATTGGCGCGCCACAAGACGGACCGGCAACGCCAAGCAGTCCTGTTTGAGGGCGGCCGCCATGCCGTCACCCGCGCCCGCACCATCGCGCGTTTTGGCCAGCCGGCGGTTCTGGCGCTGATGGAGTGTTGGCTGGAGACTGGGCGCACCCATCAGATCCGCGTACATATGACCCATGCGGGTCACGGCCTTGTGGGGGATGCCACCTATGGCGGTAAACGCAAGTTGCCCAAAGATGCGCTTTCGCCCGCAGGCTTTGAAGCCATTGAAGCCATTGAGGCCTTTGGCCGCCAAGCCCTCCACGCAGCCGTGTTGGGTTTTGTCCACCCTGTCACGGGCGAAAACGTACGTTTTGAAGCGCCTATACCGGAGGACATGAAAGCCCTCATGACTGCGCTGGGCCCCGCGGGATAGCGAGCGGCGCGCTGTCTTAGGACGATATTTTTGCAGGGTGCGACGGAACATTGCGGTGCCAGCGTTAGAGAGGTGCTGGCCAAGGGCTGAGGCAACGTTGCGCCAGCAAGAACGCGGTGCGCGCGCCCCTTAGTGTCGTTCATCAAATAGAAAGCACTTGTGCGTGAGCGCACTGACATATCGGTATATCTCGCTCAATGTTCATGCATACTGTTGAAATCGCGCGCGGCCCACTTGTTCAGGGCAGGCGGGTGCCCATATTTTAGTAAGCCCTTAAACACGGAAAGGCGCAGACCGATGGCGAATTATGCAAATCTTCCCGCTCCCACCCCAGAAGGTGGCCTGAACCGCTATATGCAGGAAATCCGCAAGTTTCCGCTGCTGGAGCCAGAAGAGGAATACATGCTCGCAAAGGCGTGGGTTGAGCAGCAGGACACCAAAGCTGCGCATCGCCTCGTGACATCGCATCTGCGTTTGGCGGCAAAGATTGCCATGGGCTATCGGGGCTACGGCTTGCCGCAGGCAGAAGTGATTTCGGAGGCGAACGTGGGCCTCATGCAGGCGGTCAAACGTTTTGATCCGGAAAAAGGCTTCAGGCTCTCCACCTATGCGATGTGGTGGATCCGCGCCTCGATCCAAGAATACATCCTGCGGTCATGGTCACTCGTCAAATTAGGCACCACGTCGGCGCAGAAAAAGTTGTTTTTCAACCTGCGCAAAGCGAAATCCCGCATTGGCGCGCTGGAAGAGGGGGATTTGCACCCCGACAATGTTGCGCGCATTGCAAATGACCTTGGTGTGACCGAGGACGAAGTGGTCAGCATGAACCGCCGCATGTCCGGCGGGGATGCCTCGCTTAACGCCACGGTCGGGTCCGAAGGCGAAGGGACGATGCAGTGGCAGGACTGGTTAGAGGACGAAGACGCCGACCAAGCCGCCGAATACGAGGAAAAAGACGAGTTGAGCGTGCGGCGCGAAATGCTTGTGGCTGCCCTTGATGTGCTGAACGAGCGCGAAAAGGACATCCTGACCCAGCGCCGCTTGGCAGACCGTCCCGTGACCCTCGAAGAGCTGTCAGCGCAATATGACGTTAGCCGTGAGCGTATTCGCCAGATTGAGGTGCGCGCGTTTGAAAAGTTACAAGCGCGGATGCAGGTCTTGGCCTCTGAAAAGGGTTTGCTGGCCTCGGCTTGATCCATCAGTTCCGCGAAACCGCCGGTTAAATAGCTAAACGCCGAGGCTCTGAAACAGGGCCTCGGCGTTTTTTATCGACGGTCTTTCTAAAGCGGATCCGCAGCTCTAGTCCTCCATCGCTTCCAATTCGTCGATGAAGCCCGAAATCATCGCCAGACCTTTGTCCCAGAATGCAGGATCGGATGCGTCGAGCCCAAAGGGGGCGAGCAATTCGGAATGGTGCTTGGACCCGCCTGCGCGCAGCATGTCGAAATATTTGTCCTCAAACCCTTCGGCGCCACTAGCGTAGACGGAATAGAGCGCGTTCACCAAGCCGTCACCGAACGCATAGGCATAGACATAGAAGGGCGAATGCACGAAATGCGGGATATATGCCCAGAAGTGTTCATAGCCTTCCATGAAATCGAAGGCTGGGCCTAGGCTTTCGCCCTGCACGCTCATCCATAGAGCGCCGATATCCTCAGGCGTGAGCTCACCTTCGCGGCGGGCAGCATGGAGTTTACACTCAAAGTCGTAAAAGGCGATTTGGCGCACGACCGTGTTGATCATGTCCTCGACCTTACCGGCCAGCAGGACCTTGCGCTGGGCGGGGCTTTCTGCGGCATCGAGCATCCGGCGGAAGGTCAGCATTTCGCCAAACACGGAGGCTGTTTCGGCCAAGGTCAGCGGGGTCGAGGAGAGCATTTCGCCCTGTTCTGCCGCCAAGACCTGATGCACCCCGTGGCCCAATTCATGCGCTAATGTCATCACATCGCGGGGTTTGCCCAAGTAGTTAAGCATCACATAGGGGTGCACATTCGTCACCGTGGGATGCGCAAAAGCGCCGGGCGCTTTGCCGGGCTTCACGGGCGCATCAATCCATCCGTTTTGGAAAAAAGGTGCGGCCAACTCGCCCATGCGCGGATCAAAGGCAGCATAGGCCTGCATCACTGTGTCTTGCGCCTGCGCCCAACTCACAAGGCTCGGATCCTCAAGCGGCAGCGGCGCGTTGCGGTCCCAGACTTGCATTCGGTCAAGGCCTAGCCATTTGCGCTTCAGCTCATAATAGCGGTGGCTAAGCTTGGGGTAGGCATTCACCACGGCGGTACGTAGCGCTTCGACCACTTCGGGCTCGACATCATTGCTAAGATGGCGGCCGGTTTGAGCAGTGGGCATGCCGCGCCAGCGGTCCATGATCTCTTTTTCCTTGGCTTGGGTGTTGTGGACCCGTGCAAAGGTTTTGATATTGGCGCCAAAGACAGCCGCCAACTCGGTGGCCGCCGCTTGGCGTTTGTCGCGGTCGGGATCGGTCAGCAGGTTCAGCGTGCCTTCGATCGTCAAGGGTGTGCCCTGCACCTCAAAGCCCAAGCCTGCGATCGTTTCATCAAACAGACGCTCCCACGCGTCGCCGACCACGCCCATGTCGTGCAGGAATTTCTCCATCTCGTTCGACAATTGATAGGGTTTCATGGCGCGAATGCGGTCAAAAACCGGCTTGTACCGCGCCAGATCAGCGTTCTGCGCCATGGCGTTGCTGAGGTGGTCGTCCTCTAGCTGGTTCAGTTCCAGCGTGAAGAACACCAAAGGCGTGGTAAAGTTGGTGATCTTTTCCTGGACGTCGGACATGAATTTGGCACGCCCGGCGTCCGTCGTTTGTTGGTAATACCGCAGGCCCGCATAGGACATGACGCGCCCGGCGGTTTGGTTAATCTGTTCTTGGCGCTGGATGCAGCGCAGCAATCCGGCTGCGTCCAGCGCTGCGAGCTTGCCTTCGTAATCAGCGGCAAAGGCTGCGCATTCTTCGGCAAGCCAGTCGAGATCGCGGTGCAGCTCGGCGGCATCCTCGCCGGTATACAGATCGTCTAGGTTCCACTCTGGCAAATCGCCCAGTGGTTGATCGCCCGCGCTGGCATTGGCGTCACGAACGGGGAAGGGCAGCTGGAACATAATCGGACCTCTTATTGTGTATCGTGTTTAGGTATGGGCGACCGGGCGTGGCCTCAACCCTCAAATCCATAAAGGCGCGCTGGGTTGTCCACAAAAATCTGGGCAATCTGATCAGGCGTCATCAATCCCGCAGCGTGATCCAGCATTTGCGCCGCAATGGGCATGCCTGCACCGTTGAGCATGAGGTGCGGCCAATCCGAGCCCCAAAGACACCGCTCTGAATTCGCAGCGATCAGTCGCGCCATCAGCGCGCTGGCCGCATCATAAGGCGCGTTGGTCATTCGGTAGGGGGCCGATAGCTTTACATAGGCGTGCCCCTCGGAGAGCAGCTGCGCGAGCGTGTCAATCCCCGCACCCTGTGCATCCAAGCCCGCCGAAGGCCACCCGAGGTGGTCGATCACCACGGGCACAGGGCAAGCGCGGATATCAGCGGCCAGTTGTGCGGCATGCTGATCTGCGTGTAGCAGCATTTGGATATGCATGTCATGCGCTGCCAGCATCGGCGCCATCTGCATCGCACCTTCCCAGCTCAGCACACCGCCATGCACATAATTGAGGCGCACTGCTTTGACGCCGGCCGCGGCAAGAGCGGTGACCTCCGCCTCTGACGCGCCGTCCGGCAGCAGGCCCACGCCGCGGAAATTGGGGCCAAGCCGCGCAAGGCTCGCCAGTGTGACCGCATTATCTGTCCCGTAGAAAATCGAATGTACGACCACCCCGCGGGCTAGGCCCAAGGTGTCTAAATGCCGGCGGTAGAGGTTGAGCCAGCCGTCAAAATCAATCCCGGGCGCCGGACCCTCAACACGGCCTTCCCATAGCGGGAAATCCGCACCACCCAACATATGCGCATGGGCATCGCAGGACTGTGGCGGCAGCACGGTCCGCGGCGACGTCGGAGCAGGCGGCGGCGATGCCAAGGGGGGTGTTGCAAGATTATCCATAGCGGGCCAGCATGTCGTTCAAATCGTCCAAAGTGTTGGCCTCTTGCATTGGTTTATCTTGGCGCCAACGTAGCATACGCGGAAAGCGCAAAGCCACGCCCGATTTATGCCGGCGCGAGGCTTGGATGCCCTCGAACGCGATTTCAAACACGTGATGAGGCGTGACTTGGCGCACGGGCCCAAAGCGTTGTTGCGTGTTCTTTTTGACCCAGGCAGTGATCTCGCGAAATTCCGCATCCGTGAGGCCTGAATAGGCCTTGGTGAAGGGCACCAGCTCATTGCCATGCCACACCGCAAAGGTGAAATCGGTAAAGAGGTTAGCACGCCGTCCGTGACCCGATTGCGCATAGATCATCACCGCATCGATGGTGAGGGGATCAAGCTTCCATTTCCACCAATCGCCCTTTTTGCGCCCGGCCAGATAGGGGCTGGCGCGGCGTTTGATCATAAGACCTTCCGCGGCCTGCGCGCGCGCTGTGCTGCGGATCTCGGCCAGCGCATCCCATGTCCCGAAGGTCATCGCGGGGGAAAGCTTGAGAGGTGCCTGAGGCGGAATTTGCGCCACCAGTGCCTCCAGCCGCGCGCGGCGTGTAGCGAGCGGCTGCGCGCGGATATCCGCGCCGCCATCCTCCAGAAGGTCATAGGCATAAAGCGCAACTGGCGCCTCTTGCAGCAGCTTTTTTGGTACGGTTTTGCGGCCAATGCGAGCTTGTAGGGCATTGAAGCTTTGCGGCCCGTCATCGCCCCACACCACGATTTCACCGTCCAGAACAGTGCCGTCTGGCACCACATCCTTGAGGGCGGCGAATTCCGGAAAGCGGTCGGTCATCAACTCTTCGCCACGGGACCAGACGAAAAGGGCCCCTTCGCGCAGGATCACCTGACCGCGGATGCCGTCCCATTTCCACTCGGCCTGCCAATCTTCCGGCTGGCCGAGCGTTGCTGGCGTATCGTCGATCCCATGCGCGAGGTAGAACGGATAGGGTCGCGAGGCATCGGCCTGCGTGTCGTCGGCCTCGATCAGATCATGCCACGACACATCATCAGGGTGCCAATTGCCCATCAACCGATGCGCAAGCTCCGCCTCCGCTTTGCCCGTGGCCTGCGCAAGGGCGCGCGTCATCAGTTTTTGGCTAACGCCGACGCGAAAGCCGCCGGTGATCAGTTTGTTGAATAGAAAGCGTTGCGTGTGGGGCAGGCTGTCCCATGTCGCCTCCACGAAGGCGCGCTTGGCCTCTTCTTCCGCTGGGGTGATCGCGCGCAGGGCGTCGATCCAGTGGCTCAGACAGTGATCCGAGGTGCGGCGGGGAGGTGGCAGCACGAGCGCAATCGTCTCGGCCAGATCCCCCACTACGGGATAACTTTCTTCGAAAAGCCATAGAGGGATGCGGGCTTGCTCAGCGGCCCAGAGGCGCAGCTTTGTTGTGGTGACAGCGCGTTTGGGGCGGCGGCCCGAAAAAATTGCGATGGTCCACAGGCGGTCGCTCTCCGGCGCTGTTTTGAAATAATCGGCGAGGGCTGCGGTCTTGACAGAAGTCTTTGTGCTTTGGTCGAGGGTTTGAAAGAGATCGGCGAAAGATTTCATGCAGGTGCCTCCGCCGATGTTTGAGTGGCTGTGTCCGGAGTTGGGGTGTCTGCGTCTTCATCCTCCGTGCCGAATTGGGTGGGCACAACTTGCGCAGCATAGCCCTCCTCGTTCAGGTATTTGGTGAAGGTCTCCGTGTAACCATGTGTAACATATATGTTTTCGGCGCCTGTCCATTTGATAGCTTGGAGCAGTCCAGTCCAATCTGCGTGATCTGAGATGACAAAGCCGCGGTCCTGCGCGCGGCGCCGCCGGATGCCGCGCAGGGCCATCCAGCCGGAGGCGAAAGCGGTTTGCCGCGGTCCAAATTTCGTGGCCCATTTGCTGTCTGTAGCGGACGGCGGTGCCAGCAGCAGTGCGCCGGGATGGGTCTTGGCCGTCACATCGGCGGTGGCGCGCACCGTGTGCGGCAAAGGAATGCCTTGGCTGCGCAAAATGTCATTGGTGTGCTCTGTGCTCGTGTGGCACAGAATTGGGCCAATGTCGGGGTCCAACATGCTGAGCAAACGCTGGGCCTTGCCAAGGGCATAGGCGCCCAGAACGGCCGTTTGACCTGCCTGCGCACAGGCCGCCCACCACGCATTCAGACCGCGGGCCACATCGGCCTGTGGTTGCCAGCGAAAGACCGGCAGGCCAAAGGTGCTTTCGGTGATGAAGTGATCGCATGCGACCGGCTCAAAGGCCGTGCTGAGACCATCATCCTCGATTTTATAATCGCCCGAGGCCACCCAAACCTCGCCTTTATAGGCCACACGCACTTGCGCAGAGCCCGGCACATGGCCCGCGGGATGCAAGCTGACCTCGACGCCGTTTAGGATTAATACTTCGCCATAAGTTACTGTTTGTAGGTCAATATCGCCAAGCCTATGGCGCATTACCGGGGCGGCAATGTCCGTGGCGAGATAGGTCCCCATGCCCCAGCGTGCGTGATCTGCATGGCCATGTGTAATCACAGCGCGCGGCACCCGGTGCCAAGGGTCAATATAAAAATCCCCGCGCGCGCAATAAATGCCGCGCTCGGTGAAGGTTAAAAGTGGTTCTGACATGGACCGAAGGGTAGCGCCTTAACCCGCGCTGGCAAATGTCTCGGCCATACTGTCGAAGATCTTGGCGCGCACTTCGGGGCCTTCCATCATGACCTCATGCTCGCCGTTCTCAATGAGGATCAATTCGCCGTTTGGCCAGCGTGCCATTTGACGCTGAATGCGGTCGACTTGGACGATCCGTTCGTTGGTGCCAAGGAAGGTTCGGCACGGCAGGTCCGGCGCGGGCAGGCGCGACAGGGCCATCGTTTCGGCCAAGGCTTCGCTGAGCCATCCGGCTGAGGGGCCACCCAATTCCAGCTCTGGGTGCGCTTTTAGCTGCGCCACCATCATGTCCCAATTGTCGCGATCTGTGGTGAGGGTGTTATCCGCAAATGGCGCGCTCAGGACATAGCTGTCCATGCTGCGCCCGGGCAAAAGGTCTTCGGCGCGGCCGAGCTGGGACATGAGGTTGCCAACCCCCCAAGCAATGGGGCGCAGGGGTGCCGCGATGCGGATGCCCCACATCGGCCCTGAAAACGCTGCTGCCGCCACAGGTGCGCCATCCGTCAGCGCGCGCAGGCCGATGCAGCCCCCCATCGAATGTCCCAAAAGATAGAGGGGTGTGACCACGCCCAGCTTTTGCACCGCAGCGAGGACAGCGGCGACATCCTGTTGGTAATCGGTAAAGCGGGCCACATGACCGATGCGGGCATCCTGCAAGAGCCGATCCGCCAGCCCTTGCCCGCGCCAATCAACCGCCAGCGTGGCATAGCCGCGTGTTGCCAGCTCCTGTGCGCAAACTCCGTATTTCTCAATATACTCGGTGCGCCCGGGAAAAAGGAGGACAGTGCCTGTGGGCGCGTCCGGTGCCCAGAGGGCGATGCGGATGCGTACGCGGTCCTCAGCGTGCAGCCAGTAGGCCGCGCCACCCGCGGGACCGGGGGCAATGTCTTCGAATAGTGGCGCTTGCTCAAGCGTCATTGTCCTACCCTTATCGCGCGGGGGCCATATGGCGCCGCCACATGGAATTGGGCTTTGCCGGACCGAGCCGAGCCGGACCGGAGCGGCCAAGGCAGGTTGTTATTGCCCGCCTCGACCCGTTAGTGCAGGCCTAACAGCCTGAGGGTCGATCAGGCAAGGACGGTGGCCAGTTTCATCGCCATGCCCATATCGCCGTCCACTTTCAACTTGCCGGTCATGAAGGCGGAGGTGGGGTTCGTGTCGCCGCTCATGATGCCTTGAAATGTGTCGACATTAGCTGTCAGTGTGACATCTGCGTCATCGTCAGAGGCCCGCGCACCGGTTGCGTCGATGATCACGGCGCCTTCGCCTTCGATTTCAAATTTCGCTGTGCCCGAAAAATCCGCATTTGCTACTTTTTCGTTCAAAACGGCGACTGCTTGGTTGATCACGTCACTCATTTGTGTGGCCCTTTGTGTTGTTTATGCCCGTGTGCATCTGGAAATACGGGCGTTGTCTGTTACTTTTGTGACTATGGCGCTGAAACAATCTTCTTTCCAGCCTCTCCTTGCGGCACTGTGGCTGTGCACACTCGCTTTTGGCGGCCTATTGCCGATCTTGATGCCTGCGCAGGCAAATGCAGAAACGGGCGCGGACCCGGCCGCTCTGTTGGAGCAGTTGCAGGATGCCGACCCAACGGATGCGCGCCAGATTGAACGCAATCTAGAACGGCTTTGGTCACAATCAGGCTCTGTGGCGATGAACCTTTTGCTGGAGCGGGGGCGCCGCGCGATGGAGGCCGAAGACTTTGGTGCCGCGATCGAGCATTTTACGGCCCTCACAGATCACGCGCCCGACTTCGCCGAAGGCTGGAACCAGCGCGCGATGGCGTATTTTCGCACGGAGCGTTACGGGCCTGCGCTCGATGACCTATGGCGCGCGCTTGTTTTGAACCCCCAAAACTACAACGCAATGTTTGGTTTGGGCGTCTTAATGCAGGAGTTTGGGCAACTGGTGCGCGCCGAGACCGCTTTTCAGCGCGTTCTAGAGTTGAATCCAACGCATGAAAACGCCACCAATGCGCTTAGGCGTCTAGAGCGCCAAGGAATCGGTCGCACGTTGTAGTGCTGCCAGTCGGGAGACCAAGTGGCGGACAATAGCCGCGTCGTGGCCGTATTGGGCCCGACCAATACAGGCAAAACAACCTACGCGATTGAACGGATGCTGGCCTACCGCACCGGCGTGATCGGCCTTCCGCTGCGCCTACTTGCGCGGGAGGTTTACGACCGTGTGGTGGCTTTGCGTGGCCCGTCGGTGGTGGCATTGGTGACGGGCGAAGAACGTATCGTCCCGCCGCGGACGCAATATTGGATTTGCACGGTCGAGGCGATGCCCGAGGGGATGGGCTGTGACTTTTTGGCGGTCGATGAGGTGCAACTGTGCGCCGATCCCGAGCGCGGCCACATTTTTACCGACCGTTTGCTGCGCAGTCGGGGCCAGCATGAGACGCTGTTTTTGGGGGCGCATACGATGCGCGGCCCGATTTCAGCGCTTGTGCCGCATGTGGAGTATTTGACGCGGGACCGGATGTCCGAGCTGACCTTTGCGGGTGAGAAAAAGATTAGCCGAATGCGCCCGCGTTCGGCCATCGTTGGGTTCTCGGTTGAAAATGTCTATGCCATTGCAGAGCTGTTGCGCCGCACCAAGGGCGGCGCGGCCGTGGTAATGGGCGCGCTCAGCCCGCGCACGCGTAATGCGCAGGTGGCGATGTATCAGGCCGGCGAGGTTGACTACCTTGTGGCCACGGACGCCATTGGTATGGGCCTGAACCTTGATGTGGACCATGTGGCGTTCTCGAGCCTCAGTAAATTTGATGGCCGCCGGATGCGCCCCTTGGCGCCGAATGAGTTGGCGCAGATCGCAGGGCGCGCCGGCCGCGGCACAAAAAATGGCAGCTTTGGCACCACGGGCGATGCACGCCCGCTTCAGCCAGAGGTGGCGCAAGCCATCATGGACCACCGCTTTACCCCGTTGTCGAAATTGAACTGGCGCAACCATGCGCTGCAATTCGGCACAATTGACCGGTTGATCCAATCGCTTGAAGCGCCCTCGACGCACGAATCCCTTGTGCGCGCGCGGGAGGCAGACGATCTCAAGACCCTGAAGTCGTTGGCCCAAGAGGACGAGGTTTTTGCCCGCGCAAGTGATGCCCCCTCGGTGCGCTTGCTGTGGGATGTGTGCCGGATCCCAGATTTTCGCGGCATCAGCCATGATGAGCATGCCAACCAATGTGCAGTGATTTTCAACTATTTGCACCAAGACGGGGTAATCCCCGATGATTGGCTCGCGCGCCAGATCCGGCGCATTGACCGGGTAGACGGCGACATTGACGCGCTGTCAAAACGGCTGGCCTTTATCCGCACGTGGACATATGTCGCCCAACGGCAGGGGTGGACAACCGATCTTAGCCATTGGCGCGATGCGACGCGCCATGTAGAAGACAGACTGTCGGATGCGTTGCATGACGCGCTGACGAAACGATTTGTAGACCGGCGCACCTCTGTTTTGTTGCGCCGGCTGGGCCAGAAGGAGGCCATTGTGGCCGAAGTAAATGACGCAGGCGAAGTGACGGTCGAGGGTGAATTTGTTGGAAAGCTGGATGGCTTTCGCTTTACCCAAGACAAGGGCGCAGGCGCCGCCGAGACCAAGACGATCAAGACTGCCGCATTGCAGGCGCTTGCCCCTCATTTCCATCTGCGCGCAGACCGGTTTTATAACGCGGCCGACACTGAGATCGACTTTACCGAACAGGGTGGGTTGATGTGGGGGTCATCTGCGGTGGGCAAATTGGTCGCCGGATCAGATCCGCTAAAGCCGCAGGTCGAGGCCTTCGTCGATGATGTGGCGGAACCCGAGGTGGCCGAGAAGGTCAAACGTCGTTTGCAGCATTTTATCGATCGCAAAATTGCAGCCCTGTTTGAGCCGATGATTGCGATGAGCAAGGATGAGGCGCTGGTCGGTCTGGCGCGCGGCTTTGCCTTCCAGATGGTTGAAAATTTCGGCATCGTGCCACGCGCGGCGGTGGCGGATGACGTCAAAGCGCTGGACCAAGATGCACGCGGGCTACTGCGCAAGCACGGTATCCGCTTTGGCCAGTTTACGATTTTCATGCCCTTGCTGCTGAAACCTGCGCCGACGCGGTTGCGTCTGGTACTGTGGTCTTTGGCGCGCGGCCTGCAAGAATTCCCCGAAGCTCCGCCCGCCGGTCTGGTTACGATCCCGGTGCCCGTCGATCCGGTTGAAGCTGCCGACACGATGTCAGGCTACCGCATCGCAGGCGCGCGGGCCATTCGCATCGACATGCTGGAACGCCTGGCCGATATGCTGCGCGCAGAGGACAGCCGTGGCGGATTTGAAGCGAAAGCCGATATGCTGTCGATCACGGGCATGACGCTGGAACAGTTCGCAGACCTGATGGCCGGTCTTGGCTATAAGGCTGAGCAAGGAACGCGCGAGAAAGCAAAGCCAGTGGTGGAAAAGCCTGCGGAGGCAGTTGTAGAAGCAGCTGACGCGGCAAGCACGGAAACGCTGGCCAAGACGGCGGACGCAGCGCCTAAGACCTCAGCCGCTGATGCACCTGTTGAGACGCCCGTGGTGGATGCGCCTGCCGAAGCGGAAGCACCTTCTGATGACACGCCGGCGGAGATGGAGACATTCTATACCTTTACTTGGGCCCGCCCGGCGCGTGGCCCTCGCGGGGGGGATACCGCGCGCGGAATGCAAAATAACCGCGACGCGCCCCGCGGCAAAGCTGGCCCCCGCCGCGGCGGCAAACCGCAAGGCGGCAAGGCAGGCGCTGGCAAAGGTGGCAACAAAGGCGGACAAAACTTCTCGAGCCGCCCGGCCAAGCCCGAAAAGAAAATTGATCCCGATAACCCCTTCGCTCAGGCGTTGATGGGGCTCAAGGACCAAAGCTAGGTGGCGGCAAAGAGGTCCGGTTCTACAGTGACCGACGCAGGGGACGACCCTGCGCCGGCGGCAGGAGCCGGGCCGGAAAAGCTGCGGCTAGACAAATGGCTCTGGTTTTCGCGGTTTTTCAAAACCCGTTCTTTGGCGGCCAGTGTGGTCGCTGCGGGCGACATTCGGGTCAATGGCGACCGTGTCACCAAGCGCGCCACCCAAATCAGCGCCGGCGACGTGCTGACTTTTGCGATCGGACACAACGTGAAAGTCATCAAGATCATCGCCACGGGCCTGCGCCGCGGCCCAGCCCCAGAGGCGCAGGACCTTTATGAGGATATTTCTCCTCCCGCATCCGCGCCTGCAGAAAAGCCTCCTGAAAATCCGCGGTTTGAAGGAAAAGGGCGCCCCACCGGTCGGGATCGGCGCAAAGCTGATCTTTCCCGTGCGCGCCACCTTGATTGATCAGGCCCGAGCAATTACGAGTGCACCACTCTAGCCACAAAGGTTCGCCTCAATGACCTATATCGTCAACGATTCCTGCATCGCCTGCAAATACACCGATTGCGTCGAAGTTTGTCCGGTGGATTGCTTTTATGAAGGTGAAAACATGCTGGTCATCCACCCGGATGAATGCATCGATTGTGGCGTCTGTGAGCCTGAATGCCCTGCTGATGCGATCCGTCCGGACACCGAGCCAGACATGGAAAAATGGGTAGAGTTCAACCGCAAGTATTCCGAACTGTGGCCGGTTATCATCACCAAAAAGGACCCTCTGCCCGAGGCAGAGGCCCGCGACGGCGAACCCGGCAAGCTGGAAAAATACTTTTCCGAAGCGCCCGGCGAGGGTGGCTAAGCGATTCGGTGTGCTTGTGAGCGGGTTTACCGCTGCACGTGCTGCATACACGGTTGATTTAAATCGAAAATGACAGGCTTTACGTTGCGGACACTTTTATGTGGCGCATTTTTATGTTATGCTTCTATGACACATGAAAGATCAGCCGCTGCACCGCATCTTGATCCTGCTCGGGTCTGATACCTGAAATATCTGAACCATCCCATTCTGCCGTGTTGTAAAACTGCCGGCGGACGGGCTGGTTTTTGACGATGCAGTTTGCTCACGAGGACCATTATGACGAAAACCAAGAACCTAGCCTTTCGCCCGAATGAATTTGTCGTTTATCCGGCACATGGCGTAGGTCAGATTATTTCGGTGGAAGAACAAGAAGTTGCCGGCATCTCGTTGGAGCTGTTCGTGATTTCCTTTGAAAAGGACAAGATGACCCTGCGGGTGCCCACGCACAAGGCGTTGGAAATCGGTATGCGGGCATTGTCCAGCCCGGATGTGATCAACGTGGCGATGAAAACACTGAAGGGCAAGGCGAAGGTCAAGCGGGCGATGTGGTCGCGCCGCGCTCAGGAGTACGAGCAAAAGATCAATTCTGGCGATTTGATCGCGATTGCTGAGGTCGTGCGCGACCTGCACCGCACGGATGACCAGCGCGAGCAAAGCTATTCCGAGCGTCAGCTTTATGAAGCGGCACTTGAGCGGTTGACCCGCGAAGTCGCGGCCGTCAGCGGCGGTGATGAGCTGGCTGCGGGCAAAGAGATCACAGACGTGTTGATGAGCCGCGCTCCCGCTGCGGCCTAACGTTTGCTCTTGTCAAAGCGCGCGTCCCTTAGATGGCTCAGCCGGACAGGGGCGCGCGTTTTGCGTTCACAGGATCAATACAAGCAATACCGCCAGCTCGGCCATGTTTTGCACAGCCCCCAAGATATCGCCGGTGTAGCCGCCGATTTTGGCCCGCGCCACGCGCGCAAGGACCCACGCCACGCCGATCGCTGCGAGCGCTGCGGGCAGGGCTGCCCATCCCGTCACCGCAAACGCCACAATGAGGCCGATCGTGCCAGCCGCAAGGGCGGGCATCAGATCCGGTTTGCCGACGTGATGCGCCAGCCCGCTGTTTCGCGCCTGCGGCACCGTCGCCATAATCGCTGGTAACATGCCGCGCGACAGGACCGCAGCCACGATAAAAGCGCTCGTTCCGCTGGCCAGCGCCGCCGCCAACGCCGCCCACCGCAGGCCCACACCAATGATCAGCGCCAAAATGCCATATGTCCCGATGTGGCTGTCCTTCATGATCGCCAGTCGCCGCGGCGCGGTGTAGCCGCCCCATAACCCATCCGCAGTATCGGCCAAACCGTCCTCATGCATCGCGCCCGTTGCCAACATAGCCGTGCCCAGCATGAGGCCCGCGCTGATCACGGTGCCAAGGCCGAGGGCGAGTGCCACGCTTCCGATCGCTGCCGCGATACCGCCCACAAGCAAACCAATGAGTGGGAAGGCCCAAGCGCTGCGGGCCTGGCCCGCAAATGCCGTGTCCGGCGCATGGGGCAGGGGCAGCCGGGTCATCAGCGCGCCTGCGACGATCAGATCCCAATAGACTGCGGGCGCTGATTTCGTATCGTCATGGCTATGATCTGTCGGTTCTGGGGTCATCTTGGCCTCTGTTGCGCCTTGTGCTGGGTCGGGCCTTGGGTAAACAGGGCCAACCGTCGGAGCAAGCAAAAGGAGCGGCAGCCGCCATGGTTCAATTTCAAAACATCGAACAGGTGCAGACGCTGATGGTCGACTTGCCCGGGCCGGATGCAGCGGCGGAGGCAGCGGCAGCGGCGCGCAATGGACAGTTGACCAAACCGCCCGGCGCGTTGGGGCGGCTTGAGACGCTGGCGATTTGGTATGCGGCTTGGCGCGGCGAAGGTCGGCCCATGCTTGCCGCGCCGCAAATCATCATTTTTGCAGGAAACCATGGGGTTGCGGCGCGTGGCGTGTCTGCGTTCCCCCAAGAGGTAACGGCGCAGATGGTGGGTAATTTCCACGCAGGTGGGGCCGCCATCAACCAGTTGGCCCGCACTTTCGGCGCAAAAATGAGCGTTGTGCCGCTGGATTTAAACACCCCCACCGCGGATTTCACAACCGGTCCGGCCCTCAGCGATGATGACCTGCTGGCGGCCCTCAATGCCGGGTGGGACGCGGTTGATCCGGCAGCGGACCTTTTGGTCGTTGGGGAAATGGGCATCGGCAACACGACCGCTGCGGCAGCCATCTGCGCGAGCCTGTTTGAAGGGACGCCTTCTGATTGGGTCGGGCGCGGCACTGGCGTGGATGATGCGGGCCTGAGCCTCAAGACCCAGGTGGTGGCCGAGGGCGTTGAGCGCCATGCGGGGGCGCGTGGATTGGCGACGCTGGCCGCTTTTGGTGGCCGTGAAATGGTGGCCATGGCGGGTGCGATCTTGCGGGCGCGGACCGCGCGTATCCCTGTGATCTTGGACGGGTTTATCTGCTGCGCGGCTGCTGCCTGCCTTGAGACAGAGGCGGTGGGCGCCTTGGATCACACGGTTGCGGGGCACCAAAGCGCAGAACAAGCGCATGCAACGCTTTTGGGGCACCTCCAGAAAGAACCGTTGCTGCAATTGGGACTGCGTTTGGGCGAAGGATCTGGTGCAGCGCTGGCGATTGGCGTGCTGCAAGGCGCGGTTGCTTGCCTCAGCGGGATGGCGACTTTTGAAGAAGCAAGTGTGGCAGGCGCCGGCTAGCGCGCGCCGCGGTCCTCATTGCTGCGGGTGAGTAACGCCGTTTCCAGATCGCGCTGAAGCGCCTTGGCACGCTCAATATAATCTGTGTTCTTTGAGGTCGGGATATCCGCGCGCCACAGTTCGGCCAATTGGCGCAACGTGTCCCGATCGTGATGGTAGAACACGCGTTCCGCCTCGGCAGCCTCATATTCGCTCAGGCCGATATTCTCCAACACATAGCGTCCCGCACGCAGCGAGCTGTCGAACATTTCGCGCACGATGTCATTAGCGCCCGCTTTGTAGAGCCTGTAGGTATGCGTGCGGTCATAGGCGCGCGCAATGATGTGCAGGTCGGGACGGTGTTTGCGCGCAAAGCTGACCAATTTAATCGCCGCCTCCGGATCATCGAGGGCCACCACCAACACACGTGCGGTGTCGATGCCCGCCGCATGTAGGATGTCCGCGCGGGTCGGATCGCCCAAGAAACCTTTGAATCCGAAGCGCCGCATGAGCGCAATCGTTTCCATGTTGTTGTCTAAAACCACCGTTTTGAACCCAGAGGCCTGTACCAAGCGGTTCACAATCTGGCCGAACCGGCCGATGCCTGCGATGATGACAGGGCCGTCGTCGTCAATCTCATCTGGCTCGTGCTGCGCGCTGAGGGTGCCGATGCGGCGGCTGATGACTTCGTAAAGGATGAACAATAGCGGGGTGATGAGCATCGACAGCGCAATCACCAACAGCAGCGTTTCTGCAATACGCGTCGGTAGAATGTTCAGACCAGTGGAAAAGCCGACGAGGACAAAGCCAAACTCGCCCGCCTGCGCCAAGGCAAGGGTGAACAGCCATTTGTCCCTGCCGCGAATTTTAAACGCCGTCGCCAAGAGCCACAAAACCGCCCCTTTGATCACAATGACAAGGATCGCCATGGACACAAGCGCCGGGGCTTTGTCGAAAAGAAGTGGGAAATTGATGCCTGCGCCGACGGTGATGAAAAAGAGGCCCAAGAGCAGACCTTTGAACGGTTCAAGGTCGGTTTCCAGCTCGTGGCGAAACTCGGAAGATGCCAAAACGACACCGGCCAGAAAGGCGCCCAAGGCGGGCGAAAGGCCAACCAGCATCATCAAAAAGGAAATGCCGACGACGATCAACAAGGCCAGTGCTGTGTACATCTCGCGCAGGTGTGCGGCGTGTATAAAGCGGAAGACGGGGCGGGTCAGGAACACACCTGCCAAGATCACGGCGGCAATGGCGCCCAAGGTGACCAAGGTCACGCCCCATGCGGGCAGGCCTTCGACGAGGCTCATGGTCGCGTGGTGTCCGGCGTCATGGTTTGTACCGTGTGACACCTCGTCGCTGCCGACAATTTTGGAAGGCAAGGTCACCACCAAGAGCGGGAGAAACGCCAAGATTGGGATTACCGCGATGTCTTGGGTCAAAAGAACTGAGAAAACTGAGCGCCCGCCACTGGTTTGCATTAATCCTTTTTCCGAAAGGGTTTGCAGCACAATCGCGGTGGAGCTGAGCGACAGCGACAGGCCGATTGCTAGCGCAATACCCCAGGGTTGATGATAGGCCATCGCGATACCCATCAGTGCTAAGGTGGACAGCACCACCTGCAAGCCGCCCAGCCCCAACAGCTTGTGTCGCATGTCCCACAGGGCGCGGGGTTCAAGCTCAAGCCCGATGAGGAACAGCATCATCACAACGCCAAATTCAGCAAAATGTTGCAGATCTGCGGTCTCGGATCCGACAAGCCCCAGCACGGGGCCAATCATAATGCCAGCGGCGAGGTAGCCCAGAACAGAGCCCAGCCCGAGCCGCGCCGCGATCGGCACCGCGATTACGGCAGCCAGCAGGTAAATTGACGCTTGGTACAAGAAACTGTCCATGGCGGGCCTCTGTCTTGGAAAAATTTAGTGTCGTGATGACATGAATGATGCCGTAAAGGCAAACGGATGAAAGGTGTAATTTTAACAAAGCATTAGAGTGTTGTGATACAAGGCCAAGCGGCGCGATTTTCTGGCTTGGGTGCGTCTTATTCGAGCGGCTGCCTAAAGATGACGCAATCGGTGGTCTGCGTCGGGGGCGGGATCAGCCGCGCGGCATTTTCAGAACGATGTTACGGCTGCCTTTTTGATAGCGCAGCTCGGTATCGCTGATGGCAGAGATGCGCCCACCGTCGATTTGATCGCCGACTTTGACGGTTTTAAAGCGCCCATTCGCCAGCCGTACCAGCGCATTGCGCGAAGCTGGCTGACCGTAAACGCCGATCAGATTGATACGCCGCAGGTTCAGCGCATTGGTTTGCGTTGCGGCGCGGGCCACGGAGGCATTGCTTGGGATGCTGGGCGAGACGGTGCGCGGGGCAATGATACTGGGTGCGGCAGCGGCGATGCGCGCGGCGGCGGCCGTGCTGCGCGCTTGGGCCACGCGCTCGGCAAACCCTTCAGGTCGTGTCAGGGGTCGGGGCGATTGTACTGCGGCCTGTGCGGTGGGTATGGCGTCTGGATCGACGCGCGGCTGAGCGCCTTTGGGGCGCAATTTGGGACGGATTTGACCCAATTCCAACAGCGTGACACCGCCAAAAACGGCCCGTTCGATCCGCTCCGCGAGGTCTTGGGGACGGGTGCGCGGGCGGATGTCGCGCAGGATCGCGAGCGCAGGGTCAATGGCGGGGGGAGCTTCAAACCGGGTGGGTGTTGGCGGTGGGACAACATCAGGGCGGCCAAGGTACACGGTCACGCCATCGGGCGACACCGCGCCTTCCGCTGTGGGGATCACCCGGCCCAGATCATCAAAAACAAAGGCCGTGCCCGGCGGCGGCGGTGAAACGCGTGGGGTCAATGCGGTGTCGGTGTCGAAGCTGCCTACGCTTGGCAGGGCAACGGCGTCTTGAGCCGAGCTGATCGGATCGATGGACGTAAGGTAAAAATCGTCCAGCGTCGTAGCGGTGCCTGTCCGCGGTGGCGTAGGTGCCATGGCCCAGATGCGGGTGATCGCATAGCGTGCCTGAGCGGCGGCCAAAGCGCGTGCTTGTTCTTCTTCGGCGGCAGTGCGGGCTGCCGCCTCAGCGGCTTGCGCGGCCTGTTGCCGCCGCATCGCATCCAAAATGGCGGCCTCCACCTCGCTCAGCGCTGGCTCAAGTGTTGCTGGCGCGGGTGCGGCGCCTGCATCCTCATCGAAATCCATCAACAGCGCGTCTTGCAGCGCCTCTTCTTCTGGTGGGGGCATATCAAAGATGAAATCATCTGGCAGGCCGTCGTCCATCGCCGCCCGCTGCGTTGCGTTCGGCTCCGTTCGAAAAAAACGCGCAAGCCCGTCATCCACATAAATAGAAGCCCATGCGGCCACCCCCAAGAGCACGATCAAGAGAAGCGCAGTCAGGATAAGGCCCAAGTGACGGGGCTTGCCACCAACGGCGGGGGGCTCAGACGGCTGAAATGCGGGTGGCGCTTGCGGCGCTCTGTGGCTGCTGGCAAAGGCCTCTTCCTGGCCCAGCTCAGGCGATGGCTCTATAGGTTCGGGTTCCAAAATCGCTGGGATTGGAGCATCTGGTGCAGGCGGCTCTGGCGGTGTTGGCGGCGGCCCAGCGGCAGGGGGAATGGCTTCAGTCTCAGGTACGACAACTGCGGCCGTCAGAGCCTCGGCCGCCACGGGACCGTCGGGCACCGGAATGTCGCCGAGCACGACCATCGGGGCGTCATCCTCCTCGACCTCATCCCCGGGCGCCAACACAGTTGCGGCATGATCCGTGACGCCGAAAAAAGGCTCTGTCGTGAAGGTGGGCGCCTCCGGTAGCGCGACAAAGCTGACGGGATGAAAGCGGTGGGTGACGGCAAAGGCTTCGGCCTCGTGCAGCGTGTCCTTGGTCACCGCGGCGACATGCGTTTGCGGGCCGTCGACGCAAATGGCGATGCTCAGCTCAGAGACCGGATAGGGGGTCGCCCCATCAAGCGCCTGTTTCGCCGCAGCCCAACGGGCAGGCATGTCCATATCGCCCGTCTCAACACTCAGATATTTGATCTGCTCATCCGGAATGATCAGCTTGCTGCGCACCCCTTGCGGAGACAAATCAGAGGCTGTTTTACGCAGCGCTGACAATTCTGCGCCCAAATCATCCGTTTCGAGGGACACATCACCCACAACCCGCCACCCGCTTGCGGCGCGGTGTAAAAGGCGGATGCCATCAAAAGACAGGCGGAGTGCGAAGTTCGGCTTCATCGGGGGCCTTCAAAAGTAGATGCGTTACCGCGGGCAACCAGAAGTCTTGCTACCAGTGTAGCCAACCTGATGCGGCATTCAAATGAAAAGGCGACGGATCAGTTGAAACCCGCTCATATCAAACGAAAAAGGGCCGGCGCGCTCTGCACCGGCCCTTGCTCATAGTTGGACGTGCCTTACGCGGTGGCAGCGGCCAAGGCTTGATCCAGATCGGCGATCAAGTCGGCGGCGTTTTCCGTCCCGATGGAGACGCGGACAACTTCTGGTGCGGCGCCCGCGGCCACTTGCTGTTCTGGTGTCAGCTGGCGGTGCGTGGTCGAGGCGGAGTGGATGATCAGCGACCGTGTATCGCCCAAATTGGCCACGTGGCTAAAGATCTCCAACGCGTTCACCAGGTTGACGCAGGCGTCATAACCGCCCTTCACCGCGAAGGTGAACAGCCCGCCGGCGCCTTTGGGGCAAATCTTGGCCACGCGGTCGTTATAGGGCGACGATTCCAGACCGGCGTAGGTCACGTAATCCACGCGCGGATCATTCTCGAGCCATTTTGCAATCTCCATGGCGTTCGACACATGGCGGTCCATCCGCAGGGACAAGGTTTCGGTCCCCATCAGCGTGTAATGCGCCGCTTGCGGGTTCATGGTCATGCCTAAATCGCGCAGGCCAATTGCAATCCCGTGGAAGGTGAAGGCCAATTCGCCAAAGGTCTCGTGGAACTTGAGGCCGTGATAAGCAGGCTCCGGTGCGCTCAGCGATGGGAACTTGTCCGACGCCGACCAGTCGAATTTGCCACTGTCGACAACAACGCCGCCTGTGACTGTGCCGTTGCCGGTCAGGTATTTGGTGGTGGAATGCACGACCAAGGTTGCGCCATGCTCAATCGGGCGGCACAGGTACGGCGTGGCCGTGGTGTTGTCCACGATCAGTGGAATGCCCGCCTTGTCTGAAATGGCCGAGATCGCGTCGAGGTCGGTGATATAGCCACCGGGGTTTGCGATCGCTTCGCAGAAGACCGCGCGCGTATCGTCGTCGATGGCCGCTGTGACCGCATCGAGATCGTCGAAATCCACAAATTTTGCTGTCCAGCCGAAACGCTTGATGGTGTGGCTGAACTGGGTCACTGTCCCGCCGTAAAGGCGCGTGGACACGACGATGTTGTTGCCGGGCATCATGAGTGGGAAGAGCGCCATGATCTGCGCTGCGTGCCCGGACGAGCAGCATACGGCACCGACACCACCCTCAAGCGTCGCAATCCGCTCTTGCAAAACGGCAACGGTGGGGTTCGTCAGGCGGGAATAGATAAAGCCCACTTCTTGCAGATTGAACAGCGCCGCGGCGTGATCTGCGTCGCGGAACACATAGGCTGTGCTCTGGTAAATGGGGGTCTGCCGGGCGCCTGTGGCCGGATCTGGGCGCGCGCCTGCATGGATTTGCAACGTGTCGAAACCGGGGGCGTGGGTCATCTGAAATCTCCGCATGTAAAGGGTGTGCAATGATTAAGCTATGGCGCAGGGCGCTACAACCCGATTGCCGGGGGAACTGACTGTTCGCACCGATTTGCGCTACCCCTTGCGCGCTTAGCGCATCCAAAAGCCTGCGGATTTGATCCGGTTGCGCAAGACCTGCTCGCGCTTGGGCAGGGGGGCGCCGGCGAAAAGCGCGCGCACCTTGGCGCCGCGCTGTTGGTAGACCATGCGCTTAATGGGCTCTGAAAGCTTCAGAACCTTTTTGATCTTGTGCGGGGTGGCCACGGTTTCCAGCGTCTCAATCACATGATCGGCTTCGCGGGCATAGAGCAGTGGCAGCAGTCGGTAATGACAACTGATACAATCGTCCAGATATCCTTGCGGCAGAGCATCGCGCCCGCCCCCCAACGCGTGTACAGCCAAGGGCAAAGCGATCTGATCCAACCACGGATCAAGCGATTGGCAGGCCAAAGCCTCGGGCGGGGCGTGCCAAATGCTTTGGGCGTAGTGCTCAAACAGGCGTCCAAACTCCACAGGGCAACGGCCATAGAAAAAACCGGCGTTAAAATAGAGGTACCGCCGCCAGTCGTCTTCGGCATAACGCATGTCGCGCGAGCTGGCAAAATCCAGATCGAACCGCTCATAGAGTGCGCGCCAAATCTGGCCGTGGCCCGGCCCATAAAGCGCGGGCGTCGGCCAAGTGCCCGTTCGCCTCAAAGAGGCGCTGGGCCGCTCAAAATCAAAGGGTACTGTAGTGATATCGCCCGTGATGAGCGTGTCACTGTCGAAGAACACAAAAGGTGTCTCAGGGGGCAGGGTGCGGAGCATCTCGATCTTGTTGCCATGGGGATAGGCGGCGCCGAAAACTTTGTTTTCAAACGGAACAATCTCGGCGCCAAGGTCTGTGAGGGTGTTGCGCACGGCGTCACTCATCCGTGGGTCTTTGGGCCAAAGGGGGCTGGGCTGTGGCTCTGCGATCAGTAGGCGCCCCGTAAATTTGGGGCTGTGATGCCGAAGGGAGGCCGCAAAAAGGATCGCCTCAAAGCCCAAGCGCCCGGCTTGTCCCACGATGGCGATGTTAAAAGGCGAGACCGCGTGAGCGCGCTGTGTCATGAATTAGCTCTGTAAAATATCTCAAAATATGGATGCAACCATAACGCGAGAGGCGCGCTGGCGAAAGACCATGTGCGCAGCCTAAACAGGATAAGTTAGGAAAGAATGTGCGTGTGCCGAAGTGGTCGTGACGCGTTGAAAGGGGGGTAAGTGGTGGGCGACCCTGGAATCGAACCAGGCGTGCGTCTCCGCGAGGGAGTTACAGTCCCCTGCCACACCTTGCGGCCTGTCGCCCACTACGTTCTAACGCGTTGCGCTTAACGTGAGGGCGTGATTACAAGCGGCTCCAAGGGGCGTCAAGCCTGAATGTTGTGGGAAATAGCAGCTTTGCAAATGACCCAGATTACCTGCGTCAAAGGGGACATAAGTTGAAAAAGCCAAAGTGGGTTGTGGCCAAAGAACAGGCCAAAAAAGTTGAAGCCGCTACGACGCTTTGGCTGTTTGGACTGCATGCAGTGCGTGATGCGCTGTTGAACCCGCGCCGTGAAAAACTGCGCCTGATTGTGACCCTGAATGCGCAAGCCAAATTGCAAGACGCCATTGATGCCGCAGGGATCACGCCCGAGATCGCGGACCCGCGCACCTTTCGCCCCCCGATTGACCCGGGATCAGTGCATCAGGGCGCTGTGTTGGAGGTCAAGCCGCTGGAATGGGGCCGATTGGAGGATGTGGCGATCGGGGCCGAAGTACCGCGCCTGATCTTGCTCGACCGGGTCACGGACCCTCATAATGTCGGTGCGATTTTGCGCTCGGCTGAGGTGCTGGGTGCGCAAGCGGTCATCGGCACGCGGCATCATTCTGCGCCTGAAACTGGCGCACTTGCTAAGACGGCGAGCGGCGCGCTCGAGCGCCAACCCTACCTGCGGGTGCGCAATTTGGCGGATGCGATCACCGCGTTACAGGGCATGGGCTATTTGGTGCTGGGCCTTGATGGGACAGCCGAACAGACCGTAGAGGCCGCCGTCGAAGGCCGCGCAGATATGCCCGTCGCCCTCGTTTTGGGGGCTGAGGGGCCGGGGCTGCGCGACAAGACAAAAGAGACCTGCGATGCGCTCGTCTCCATCACCGCAGCGGGGGCTTTTGGGTCGCTGAACGTCTCGAACGCGGCGGCGTTGGCGCTCTATGCGAGCCTCGGGCGCCGGGGCACCTGAGGGGAGTCGAATCCCTCTTTTGGACTTTCCGCGGTAAATTTCAGCGATTTTGGCGCAAAAGCGCAGATTTTTCGCGAAAAATAAGAAAAATCGTCGTGTAAATGTAAACTTGCGTTTACCAATTAGCGGGTTGATTTGACGCGCTTAATTTCGGGCACGCCGCATTGGGGCGCCCTGCCAAGTTGACCAAAGGTTAAGTGGCCGCAATTTTTTCACAGTTCGTTCACAAATTTGCGACACGCTCTGGGATGACCGAGCGGGTGAACTTACCTGCATGTCACCCACGTGGAACTGGAACCTCCGTGTGGTGTAATACTGTCCCTCGTTCCGTACCTTTGCGCCTCTGGTCCTTTTTGGGCAGAGGCGCTTTTTTCATTGCGGCATCGGTGGCTTCGGGGTTTACCTCAGGTCCAGCGCGTGGCCGACCCCCACGGGTTGCAGGAAAATAGGTGGGACAGCATCATGAACGGGTATTCAGACGCAGCGCTGCGGCGCATTCTGCAAACCACCAAGCGGATTGCCATTGTCGGCGTGTCGCTGAACCCGGTGCGGCCCAGCTATTTTGTGGCGCGCTATCTATCGCTTAAAGGATATGAGGTGATCGGGGTGAACCCGGTGGCCGCGGGGCAAATGCTGTTTGACCGACCGGTGGTGGGCAGCTTGTCAGAGATTGATGGGCCCGTTGATATGGTCGATATTTTTCGCCGCGCCGAGGCCGTGCCAGAGATCGTGACCGAAGCCTTGTCGGTGTTTCCCAAGCTCTCAACGATCTGGATGCAGATCGGCGTCACACACGCGGAGGCTACGGCGCAAGCCGAGGCGCGCGGCGTGGAAGTGGTCCAAGACCGCTGCCCGAAGATCGAATATCAACGCATATTTGGTGAGCTGCGCCGCGGCGGGTTTGCCACAGGCATCATTTCATCCAAGCTCTAGTACCGGCTGGCTTTCTCAGTCAGGCCAGACTGGGCCTGACGCGCGGCTAGAATGTCCAAGACTTGGGATAGGGGCACATCGCGCGCGGCCAGCATGACGAGCAGGTGATAGATCACATCTGCGGCCTCTGCCGCAAGGGCGTCCTGATCGCCTTTGACAGCTTCGATAATGGCCTCAACAGCCTCTTCTCCGAACTTTTCCGCGCATTTTTCCGGTCCTTTGGCGAGGAGCTGCGCGGTCCAACTGCTACTTGGGTCGGCGGATTTGCGTGCGGCGATTGTGGCAGCAAGGTCGTTAAGGGTCATGTCAGCCTCATCGGGATATCAGCGGCGGCCATATGCGCCTTGGCCTGCGCAATCGTGTAGGTGCCGAAATGAAAGATAGAGGCCGCTAAAACGGCCGAGGCATGGCCCTCGGTCACCCCGTCCACAAGGTGATCAAGCGTGCCAACACCGCCCGAGGCAATGACGGGTACCGGCACGGCGTCGGCAATCGCGCGCGTCAGGGGCAGGTTGAACCCTGCCTTTGTCCCATCGCGGTCCATGGAGGTCAGCAGGATTTCGCCCGCGCCTTTTGCCGCGGCAGTCTTGGCAAAGGCTACGGCATCAATTCCGGTGGCGCGGCGCCCGCCGTGGGTAAAAATCTCCCACTTGCCATCTGCGGTTGTTTTGGCGTCGATGGCGCAGACGATGCATTGGCTGCCAAAGCGGTCCGCAGCCTCGCTCAGCACGTCGGGATTGGCGACGGCGGCAGAATTAAAGCTGACTTTGTCGGCCCCAGCGAGTAGCAGATCGCGCACATCTTCGGCGGTGCGCACGCCGCCACCAACGGTCAGCGGGATATAGCACTGCTCAGCTGTGCGGCGCACCACGTCGAACATGGTCCCGCGGTTCTCATGGGTGGCGTTAATATCGAGAAAACACAACTCGTCCGCGCCCGCCGCATCATAGGCCCGCGCTGCATCAACCGGATCGCCAGCGTCTACCAAATCGACAAAGTTGATGCCTTTGACCACGCGGCCGTCGGCCACATCCAGGCAGGGAATGATGCGTGTTTTCAACATAACGCGGCTATAGGCTGTGTCGGGGTGTCAGGCAAGGGCAGGGGGCGTGGCGCACCACTCACCCCACTAGCGCCGCGAGAGCCTCTGCCAGATCCAGCGCCCCATCATAAAGCGCGCGTCCAGAGATTGCGCCGGCAATGACTTGCGTATCGCGCAGGGCCGTCAGGTCGGCCAAAGACGCAACTCCGCCGCTTGCGATCACGGGGATTTCCACCGCGCGGGCGAGGGCCGCGGTCGCGTCGATGTTTGGCCCGCCCATAGCACCGTCGCGCAGAATGTCGGTGTAGATAATCGCAGCGACGCCCGCGTCCTCGAACGAGCGGGCCAGGTCGGTAACCATCACATCTGTTTCTGTTGCCCAGCCTTTGGTCGCCACCCGGCCGTTGCGCGCATCAATGCCCACCGCGACTTGACCCGGGAATGCCCGCGCAGCGGTGCGGACCAGGTCCGGGTTTTCGACCGCCACTGTACCGAGGATCACACGGGCCAAGCCATTCTCCAACCACCGCTCAATCGTCGCCATATCACGAATACCGCCGCCTAATTGTGTAGGGACAGGGCAGGCCTTCAGGATCGCCTCTACCGGGGCCGCATTTACGGGCGTGCCGGCGAATGCGCCGTTCAGGTCCACCAAGTGGAGCCAGCTGCATCCTGCATCTACAAAGGCGCGTGCTTGGGCTGCGGGGTCATCGTTAAAGACGGTGGCGCGGTCCATTTCGCCGTGGACCAGACGCACGGCCTGCCCATCTTTTAAGTCGATCGCAGGGTAAAGGATCATGGCGCGCCTTTCTGAATTTGGAGTTGCGCGGGATGTGCCATGGGCGCGGGCAAAAGGCAATTCCGGGCGGTCGCAGAAATCTGTGCGTGAGGGTCGGTGGCCCTAAGGTCAGGCTTGCCAGAATGGGGGTGGCTGTTTCAGAGTGTTGTGAAAAGGGGAGAGAGACTTATGAGAACTTTATTTTTGGGCGCTGCCATCACGTTTGGCCTGATGACGGGCGGTTTTCTGGGCACGTCCAGCGTTGCAGCCGATCCGATTGTTGGTACTTGGGCCACGATCAAGGACGACAACGGCAACTCCGGTCACATCAAGGTCGCAAAATGCGGCGAGCTGATTTGCGGGACGTTGATAGCGTCGTTCGATTCGGCGGGTAAGAAATTCGCCTCTGCCAACCAAGGGCGCCAGTTGGTCTGGGACATGCAGGCCGACGGGTCAGGCGGCTATAGCGGCGGCAAAGTCTATTCGCCCGACCGCGATAAAACCTACAACGGCCGCATGGCCTTGAAGGGTGACCAGCTTGAGGTGAAGGGCTGTGTCTTTGGCATTTGCCGCTCTGGTGGGGCGTGGACGCGGGTTAAGTAAGCCTGCGCGCCTGTCTGCGATGGGCCTGAAGGCGTGTTTGCAGGCCGCCACAACGCGGTGCGGGCCCTAAGGGGCCCACGCCAAGAAGTTGGCGATCATGTGTAGGCCCGTGGCTTGGCTCTTTTCGGGGTGGAATTGCATACCCAGCATATTGCCGGTGCCAACAACGGCTGTGACATCGCCCGCATAATCCACATGCGCGAGGCGCTGGGCGGGATCGGCGACTTGAAAGTGATAGCTATGCACAAAATACGCATGCGCGCCGCTATCGATCCCTGAAAAGATCGGGTGGGGCGTGTCGATCACCAGATCGTTCCAGCCCATATGCGGCACCTTTAACGATGTGTCTCGGGGCGCTATGGGCACAACCTCGCCGCCGATCCAGTCGAGGCCGGGCGTATCGTGGTATTCGCGCCCGAGGCTTGCCATCAATTGCATCCCGACACAGATCCCAAGAAAGGGGCGGGCCTTGATCTCGACCGTTTCGCGCAGCGCGGCCAACAGCCCTGTGTGATCGCATAAGGCCGCCCAACAGGCCGGAAAGGCGCCATCGCCGGGCAGCACGATCCGGTCGGCCTGCGCCACCACATCGGCGTCCGAGGTGACGACCACGCGGCCTCGATCGGTCTCATGTGCCATCCGCTCAAACGCTTTGTGGGCGGAGTGTAAATTGCCGCTGTCGTAGTCGATAATTGCCGTCAGCACGTCAGAGCGCGCCTTTGGTCGAGGGAATGGCGTCGGCTTTGCGGGGGTCCGTTTCTACCGCCATCCGCAGCGCGCGCGCCACGGATTTAAAGGTCGCTTCCGCGATGTGGTGGCTGTTAATCCCATGCAGCATATCGACGTGCAGCGTGATGCCCCCGTGCGTCGCCAGCGCAGTAAAAAATTCGCGCACCAGTTCGGTGTCGAACGCGCCGATTTTAGGTGTGGGCAGCGTCACGTTCCAGATCAGATAGGGGCGCGCCGACAGGTCGAGCGCCGTGCGGACCAGCGCATCATCCATCGGCAACAGGCACGCGCCATAGCGTACGATCCCCCGCTTGTCGCTCAAAGCGGCCGTGAGTGCTTGACCCAAGGCGATGCCTACATCTTCGACAGTATGGTGGTCGTCGATGTGCAAATCGCCCGTACAGCGCACCGTCATGTCAATCAGTGAATGGCGCGCCAATTGATCCAGCATATGATCGAAAAACCCAACGCCAGTTTGATTGTCATAGGTGCCGGTTCCATCAAGGTTGAGGGTCACCGAAATATTTGTCTCTGCGGTTTGGCGGGTGATGGTGCTCGTGCGCATGTGCGAGGCCTTTCGAAGGTCTTGGTTGAGGCCTTATAGGGGGTGCATCCGCGCAGGCCAAGGGTGCGTTGGCCATTGCGCAGTGCCGCGCCCTGTGCCAGCGTCATGGCAACAGCATCCGCGCTCATTGAGGACCGCACCATGACAACTTGTGTGTTTATTCAAATCCGCTGCAAACCGGGCCGTGTCTACAAAGTGGCCGAGGCGATCGCGCTGCGCGAAATCCATTCGGAGCTCTATTCCACAAGCGGGGATTTTGATC
Source organism: uncultured Pseudosulfitobacter sp. (assembly GCA_965656435.1). GTDB lineage: Bacteria > Pseudomonadota > Alphaproteobacteria > Rhodobacterales > Rhodobacteraceae > Pseudosulfitobacter. The sequence continues at coordinate 86,529 of CBFHKQ010000002.1, forward strand.
TTTTGATGAAGGTCTATATCCCCGAAGGCGCGGATGTCGGGCGCTATATTAATGATCACTTGTTGGACATCGAAGGGATTGAGCGGTCTTTGACCACCATGACCTATCAGGTGTTTTGAGCGGACATTCCATCCGTTGGGTGCTTGACAGTCTGGGCGCGCCATGGCGGGGACTGGCAGCGCTTCATCGTGAAACCTCAACGTTCAAGGG
>CBFHKQ010000003.1:0-84144 GCA_965656435.1 uncultured Pseudosulfitobacter sp.
AGACGGACATGGCCGCCTTGGGCGGGTTTTCCGACCCCTCCGAACAGCACCACCCAACCTTGGATGATATGGAGGTCTTTGCAGAACTGCGCCGCATCATGACCTGGCTCAGTCCGCGCGACGCAGAGCTTGCCGCAACCGCGCGCGCGATTTTGAACTGGCATGATACGCATGGGTTCTGCGCCAAATGCGGTGCGGCGTCTGAGATGAGCCACGCTGGCTGGCAGCGCAATTGCCCAAGCTGTCACGCGCATCATTTCCCGCGGACGGACCCAGTTGTGATCATGCTGATCACGCGCGGTAATTCGGTGCTGATGGGACGCTCGCATGGCTGGCCAGAGGGGATGTATTCGCTGTTGGCAGGTTTTGTGGAGCCGGGCGAAACCCTTGAGGCGGCGGTGCGGCGCGAGGTGTTTGAGGAGAGCGGCGTGCGTGTGGGCGAGGTATCCTATTTCGCCTCGCAACCCTGGCCCTTTCCCGCTTCTCTGATGTTCGGCTGCGGCGGTGTGGCGCTCACCGAAGAGATCACGATTGACCCCGTGGAAATTGAAGATGCGATGTGGATCACGCGCGAGGAAATGGTTCAAGCCTTCGCCGGTGAGCATCCGACACTCTTGCCGGCGCGCAAGGGTGCTATTGCTCATTTTTTAATTGAAAACTGGCTTGCGGACACGCTTGATTAAGCTCACTCTCGCCGTGATTTAAGTGAGAGCATATTTTTATGAAACTTTCGTCCCGTGAGGATGTGGACGCGCCGATTGCGCAAGTTTTTGACGCGTTGAGCGATTTTGATAGCTTTGCGCGTCTAGCGATGCGGCGCGGGTCTGAGGTGCAGCGCGTGGACCATATGGCGCAGCTAGGTGAGGGGATGCAGTGGGACGTGCGCTTTAATTGGCGCGGACGGCCACGCGATGTGCAGCTGACCTTAAGCGGGTATGAGCCGCCGTGCACGTTGCTGGTGTCCTATGGGGCGCGGTCAGTTGAGGGCGCGTTTCATCTTGAGTTGTTGGCGCTGTCGCGCACGCGGACAAGGATCAATGTGGGGTTTGAGGTCAAGCCGCTGAACCTCTCCGCGCGCCTGTTGGTACAATCACTGCGGCTGGCGAAATCAATCCTCTCCAAGCGCTTCAAGCTCGGTTTTGCCGAATATGCAAAGACGCTCGAGACACGCTTGCAACAGGTCGTGTAATCCGCGCCTAACGCCCTTCTGCTGCTGGATAGACGCCCAAAATCGTGAGGGTGTTGGTGAAATACGCCAGTTCTTCTAGCGCGCGTTGCACTGCGGGATCATCGGGGTGCCCTTCGATATCAGCATAAAACTGCGTCGCGGTGAACGCCCCGCCCACCATATAGCTTTCGAGTTTGCTCATGTTCACGCCGTTCGTCGCGAAACCGCCCATGGCCTTATAGAGCGCCGCAGGGATGTTGCGGACCTCGAACACAAAAGTGGTGATCATCCGTTCCGCGCGGCGGCTGAGGTCCGCCTCGGGTGCCATCAGCAAAAAGCGGGTTGTGTTGTGCCCTTCGTCCTCAATATCGCGGGCTAAGACGTCCAATCCGTGAATGTCCGCTGCAACAGCGGATGCCAGTGCGCCCACCCCTGTCTCGCCAGAAGCGGCGATGGCGGCGGCGGCACCTGCACTGTCGGCGGCGGGAGAGGCAGTAATGCCCTGCGCATCCAAAAAGCTGCGCGCCTGCGGGATCAGGACCAGGTGCGCACGCACATGTGTGATGTCTTGCAGTGTCTGGCCCGGGTTCGCCATGAGCGCGATGCGCACGCGCACAAAGGCCTCATTCACGATCCGCAGGCCCGATTGCGGCAGCAGACGGTGAATGTCGGCAACACGTCCATAGGTGGTATTTTCCACCGGCAACATGGCAAGGTCCGCGGCCCCTGATTTGACCGCCGCGATGACGTCCTCAAAGGCGGTGCAGGGTACTGGGATGGCATCGGGGCGCGCCTTGAGGCAGGCTTCGTGGCTGTAGGCGCCCAGGTCACCCTGGAAAGCGATGCGATGTGCCATGGTGTCATCCTTTGGTCTGTGCAGGTCGCCCAACACGGGTTTGGTCAGAAATCCCCAATGATCGTGCGAAGTTATCAAGCAGGGCGATTGGTCGCGGTAACTACACCTTGCCACAGCTTAGGGGAAGCCGTAGATAGCCGCAAAACCAAACAGCACGGATGTAGAATTCATGTTCGACACAATGACCTTAACGAAAGTTTCCGCGAGCCTTTGCGCCGCTCTCTTGGTGTATCTGGTGGGCAACTGGGTTGCATCCGCAGTCTATGAGACGGCAAGCTATGGCAGCGAACAGGCCTATGTGATCGAGGTTGAAGGCGCCGAAGTGGCAGAAGCAGAGCCAGAGATCGATTTCGATATGTTGATGGCATCGGCTGACGTCGAAAAAGGCTCCAAAGTGTTCCGCAAATGCAGCGCCTGCCACAAGCTGGAAGCCGGCGCGAATGCCGCAGGCCCCTACCTGCACAACGTGGTTGGGCGTGACGTTGCAGCGGCTGATGGCTTTGCCTATTCCGGCGCTCTGGTTGCGGTTGCTGATGTATGGTCCGTTGAAAATCTGAACGGCTTTTTGGAAAACCCCAAGGGCTATGCGCCCGGCACCTCCATGGGCTTTGCCGGTTTGGGTAAGCCTCAGGACCGCGCCAACGTGATCGCATATCTTCAGACAATCACGAACTAAGCGCTTCACTGCATAATGGATTTGAGGGCCGCTTGTGGGAACACAGGCGGCCTTTTTGCATCTGTTCCCGTGTAAATGCGCGCGTGGCTTGTTTTTCGCGAAGATCACGTAATCGCAACTTGTATCGCTGTGGACTGGCGCATTAGCGTACCTGCACCATATTGAAGGGTTGCGACAGTCACGTGGAGGATCAAGACCATGAATAACGCCCCGCAGCATCACATGCCCCGCCGCCCCGCAAAAAGCGTGTCTGCGCAAGCGCGCGCTCTGCCTGCGCCGCGGGCATTATGGATCGTGGTTGCTCTGAGCATGTTGGTTGGGGTGTTTTTGGCGCAGATGTCGCGCGCTGACAGCCATATCGTCGAGACGCATGGCTATTCCTTTTACGGTGATCTGTCCTATCCCGCGGATTATCCGCATTTTTCTTATGTAAACCAAGACGCGCCCAAGGGCGGTGAAATCTCCCTCGGCGTCGTGGGGACGTTCGATTCGATGCACCCCTACACACGCAAAGGCCGTGCGGGCGCATTGTCGTCGATGATGTACGAAAGCTTGCTGGGTGAAGGGCCTTCGGGGGCGAGCGCGCCGGCGGATGTTTACGGCGAATATTACGGTCTGCTGGCCGAGCGGTTGGAATATGACGCGGAGCGGAACTGGGTGATTTTTCACATGCGGCCAGAGGCCCGCTTTTCGGACGGCACCCCTGTGACTGCGCATGACATCGCATTTTCGCACAATCTGCTGCTGGACGAGGGCCTGAAATCCTATGCTGATGCCGTGCGCAAACGCATCCCTAAGGTCGAAGTTTTGGATGACCACGCCGTCAAATTCTATTTTACCGAAGGCATCTCGCGCCGGTCTTTGATTGACCAAGTAGGCTTTGTGCCCGCGTGGTCCGAGAAGTGGTATAAGGAGACTGGCGCTGGGCTGAACGAATCCCGTTTGGAGGTCTCGCCGGGGTCCGGACCCTATGTCATTGACACGGTCGATGTGAACCGCCGCATCGTCTATATGCGCAATCCGGACTATTGGGGCTCCGATCTGCCATTCAATGTGGGGCGGAACAATTTTGACAGCATCCGGATCGAATATTTTGGCGATTCCACAGCCGCGTTTGAGGCTTTCAAGGCGGGCGAATACACTTTCCGTCGCGAAAACGACTCGCGTCAGTGGGCCTCTGGCTATGACTTCGCCAAAGTCACGGAAGGCAAGATCGTGCGCAAGGAATTGCCAGACGGATCGCCCCCCACGCCCAGCGGTATCGTGTTCAACCTAGGCCGTGAAGCCCTGCAAAACCGTGACGTGCGCAAAGCCTTGGCGCTCGCCTATAACTTTGAGTGGACCAACGAGAGCTTGCAATATGGGCTCTTTAAACAGCGCGCGTCCTTCACCCAAGACACGGCCCTTATGGCCGAGGGACTGCCGACGGGTGCGGAGCTGGCGTTCCTTGAGGCTTTGGGCGATGTGGTGCCTGATGCCGTTCTGAGGGAACCTGCTGTGATGCCGCATACGTCATCTGCGGCACGCCTGCGCGACCGCCGCAATGCGCGCGCGGCGATGCAACTCTTGGATGCGGCCGGCTGGGCCGTCGGGGATGATGGCCTGCGCCGCAATGCCGAGGGGGAGGTTTTGTCGCTGAACTTTCTGTTCAACTCGTCCAGCTCTGGCACGCTGTCGGGTGTAATAGAAAATTATATCTCGAACGTTGCAGCGCTGGGCATCGACATCACCTTTGAAAAGGTGGACTCGGCCCAATACACTAACCGCCGCCGCGACCGGGATTACGACGTGATCTTCGATCAATATGCGGCGTTTTTGGGCACAGGCACGGGGCTTGCGCAACGCTATGGCTCTGAGGCGGCAGCATTTTCGCTCTTCAATCCCGCGGGGCTCGCGAGCCCCATGGTTGACGCCATCATCGAGGCCTCCTTGCAGGCAACCACGCGCAGCGAAGAAGAGACCGCCCTGCGCGCGCTCGACCGGGCCTTGCGCTATGAATTTTTCATGATCCCGGTGTGGTACAACCCCAGCCATTGGGTCGCTTATTACGACCAATACCGTCACCCCGAAAACATTCCGGCCTTCACCTTGGGACATATGGATTTCTGGTGGTATGACGCGGAGGCGGCGGCGGATCTGCGCGCATCTGGCACGCTGCGGTAGCACGATATGGGCGCCTATATCCTAAGACGGCTAATGTTGGTCATTCCAACTCTGTTCGGTATTTTGCTGGTCAATTTCGTGTTGACGCAGTTCGTACCGGGCGGCCCCGTGGAGCAAGCGATTGCGCGTGCCCAAGGCGGCGGCGATGTCTTTGAGAGCTTTGCGGGCGGCAATTCTGATGGAGGCGCTGCGGAGGAATTGAGCACCGCTTCCGACAGCACTTATATCGGCGCACGAGGCCTCTCGCCTGAATTTATCGCCGAATTGGAGCGGGAATTCGGTTTTGACAAACCGCCCATTGAGCGGTTTTTCAACATGCTCTGGAACTACGTCCGCTTTGATTTTGGCGAAAGCTATTTCCGATCCGTAAGCGTGGTGGATTTGGTTATAGAAAAGCTGCCGGTCTCTATCACGCTAGGCCTCTGGAGCACGTTGATCGCCTATTTGGTGTCCATCCCCTTGGGCATCCGCAAAGCGGTGCGCGACGGCACAGCCTTTGACACGTGGACGTCGGGGGCCATCATCGCGGCCTACGCGATCCCGGGTTTTTTGTTCGCGATTTTGCTCTTGGTGCTGCTTGCAGGCGGGTCGTATTATCAGATTTTTCCTCTGCGCGGTCTGACCTCTGATGATTTTGAAACGCTATCGCTCTGGGGCAAGATCAAAGACTACCTTTGGCACATCACCTTGCCTGTCCTTGCCTCGACCATCGGGGCTTTTGCCACGTTGACCTTGCTCACAAAAAACAGCTTTTTAGACGAGATCAAAAAGCAATACGTCATCACCGCGCGCGCCAAAGGCGTATCTGAGCGGCGTGTTCTTTATGGTCATGTGTTCCGCAACGCCATGCTGATCGTGATTGCAGGGTTTCCGGCCGTTTTTATCGGCGTGTTCTTTGGCGGATCGTTGATCATCGAGACGATCTTTAGCCTAGATGGCTTGGGGCGCCTAGGCTTTGAGGCAGCGGTCGCGCGCGACTATCCGATTGTGTTTGGCACGCTTTACATCTTTGGCTTGATGGGGCTGCTGGTCGGGATCCTGTCGGATCTGATGTATGTCCTCGTTGACCCACGCATTGATTTTGAGCGGAGGGAAGGCTGATGTCCCCGCTCAATCAACGCCGGTGGAGCAATTTTCGCAAGAACCGCCGGGCCTATTGGTCGCTTTGGATCTTTGGCGTGCTCTTTGGCCTCTCTCTGTTTGCAGAGTTTTTGGCCTACGATAAGCCAATCCTTGTCCGGTATCAGGGCGCGTTTTACACGCCGATTTGGAATTTTTATCCCGAAACAGCCTTTGGCGGGGATTTCCAGACAGAGGCCGCCTACCGCGACCCAGAGGTGCAGTGTTTGATTGCCACGGGTGGGATGGACCTGTGTTTTGATGATCCCGAAAGTTATATTGAGGACGCCAAAGACGGCGTAATTGAGGGTGCTGGCATTGTGCGCGGTTGGGCGATTTGGCCGCTCATTCCTTATTCCTTTGACACGGCCGTTGATCGCCCCGGTGCCGCCCCCCTGCCGCCCAATGGCGAAAACCTGCTTGGCACCGACGGCACGAAGCGAGACGTGCTCGCCCGGGTCATCCACGGGTTCCGCCTGTCGGTGCTGTTCACCTTGATCGTGACCGGCGCGGCCTCGGCCATCGGGATCGTTGCAGGAGCAATTCAAGGCTTTTTCGGCGGCTGGATCGATTTGATTTTTCAGCGCATTATCGAGGTTTGGGCCTCCACGCCCAGCCTCTATGTCATCATCATCATGTTTGCGATACTGGGGCGCAGCCTGTCGCTGTTGGTCTTTTTGCTAATCCTATTCAGTTGGACCGGCCTTGTCGGCGTGGTCCGAGCGGAGTTTCTGCGCGCCCGAAACCTTGAATATGTCCGCGCGGCGCGGGCCTTGGGGGTGAGCAACATGACGATCATGTTTCGCCACATGCTGCCAAATGCGATGGTGGCGACGCTGACCATGCTGCCCTTCATCATCACCGGCACGATTTCGACCTTGGCGATCCTAGATTTTCTGGGCTTTGGCTTGCCCTCGTCTGCTCCGTCACTGGGCGAGCTGACGTTGCAGGCCAAGCAAAACCTACAAGCGCCGTGGCTGGCCTTTACCGCGTTCACCGTGTTTGCCGTGATGCTGTCGCTGTTGATTTTCATCTTTGAGGGCATCCGCGATGCCTTTGATCCGCGAAAGACATTCTCGTGACCGCAGATAAAACCGCTCCGATCCTTGAGGTGTCTGACCTGTCGGTGAGCTTTCGCCAAGACGGGGTGCGCACGGCGGCGGTCCGGGGCGTGTCCTTTGCGGTGCGCCGAGGTGAGACATTGGCGCTGGTAGGCGAAAGCGGGTCGGGTAAATCGGTGTCTGCGCTTTCCACGGTTCAATTGCTGGGCGACAGCGCCGAGGTCACAGGCTCGGTCCGTTACGCCGGACAAGAGATGGTGGGCGCGCCAGATACGCTGTTGCGCAAGGTCCGCGGCAACGACATTTCGTTCATTTTCCAAGAGCCTATGACCTCGCTTAATCCGCTGCACACCATTCAAAAGCAGCTCGCAGAGAGCCTCGCGCTGCATCAGGGCGTGCAAGGCACAGCGGCACAGGCGCGCATCATTGAGCTGTTGAAAAAGGTGGGTATTCGGGACGCGGAAAGCAGGCTTGGCGCCTATCCGCACGAGCTGTCGGGCGGACAGCGGCAGCGTGTAATGATCGCCATGGCCCTTGCAAACCAGCCTGACATTTTGATCGCAGATGAGCCGACGACAGCGCTGGACGTGACGATCCAAGCCCAGATTTTGGCGCTTCTGGCGGACTTGAAGGCCACAGAAAACATGGGGATGCTATTCATCACCCATGACCTTGCGATTGTGCGCCGGATCGCAGACCGGGTTTGTGTGATGCAAAACGGGGTGATTGTCGAAGAGGGCCCAGTAGCGGATATTTTCGCCGCACCCAAGCATCCCTATACGCAAAAGCTGCTCTCGGCGGCGCCCAGTGGCGTGCCGCATCCGGTGTCCCAAAAGGCCGAAGTGATTTCTGAGGCGCAGCACGTAAAGGTCTGGTTTCCGATCACCAAGGGATTGCTGCGGCGCACTGTTGGCCATGTGAAGGCCGTGAATGACGCAACCCTGTCGGTGCGGCAGGGCGAGACGATAGGTATTGTCGGCGAAAGTGGATCTGGCAAAACGACCCTCGCCTTGGCGATGATGCGCCTGATCAAATCCGAGGGGCGCATCGTCTTTATGGGCCGTGACTTGCATAGCCTGTCCACGCCTGATTTGCGCCGCATGCGTGCGGACATGCAGATCGTGTTCCAAGACCCGTTCGGCAGCCTCAGCCCACGGCTTACCTGCGCTCAGATCATTGCCGAAGGCCTTAGCGTGCATGGGGTCGATCCGACCCGCGATGCCCGCGATTTGGTGTATGAGGTGATGGTGGAGGTGGGCCTCGACCCTGCGACCATGGACCGCTATCCGCATGAATTCTCGGGCGGTCAGCGGCAACGAATTGCGATTGCCCGCGCGATGGTGCTGCGCCCGAAACTGGTCGTTTTGGATGAGCCGACAAGTGCGCTTGACATGACGGTGCAGGTGCAGATCGTTGATTTGTTGCGCGATCTACAACGCAAACACAACCTTGCCTACCTGTTCATCTCGCATGACCTGAAGGTCGTGCGCGCCATGTCGCACCACGTGATGGTCATGAAACAGGGCGATGTGGTGGAAAGCGGCCCTACGGACGCGATCTTTGACGCGCCGCACCACGGCTATACGCAGAGCCTGCTGTCGGCCATCGACTAAGTCCCAAGCGGTTCCGTCCGTTTAGGACGGGCCGATCAACTCGCATTTCATGTTGCGCGCGGCCAAGCGGCGGCAGGCGAGGTCCGCCTTTTCGCGGGACATACCCATGAAGTTGGCCTCAAACCCTTGGGGGCGCCGCACCACCTTGCGCAGGCTGCCGTCGAGGGTCGACATTTCGGTCAGCGCGGTTTGCAACAACACTTTTTCGGCTTTGTAGCGGGTGTTGAAGCGGCCGATGTTCACACCCCAGTGCTGGTTGCCGGATGACGATACGCGGGTCACCACGGTAGGAGCGTTGCGCAGGCTGGCCTGGATTACGTCGGCTGAGCGTCCTGCGGTGCCCGGGCGCGCGGTTGGCCGTAGAACGGCGTCGCCGACAGATACGGCTGCTTGGGCAGCCATCAAGGCCGATTGGATGTCGGACGGCGATACTGCCGGAGTTGAGTTTGCGCTGGCCAGCAGCATCGGCGCCGTCGTGGCATCAGGGCGTGCGCGGGGGCGCAGGCTGCTGCGCACAGGGCCCCACATCTTGACAGCGGCATAGTTTGGCGGCGCAGGTTTGCGCAATGTGGCGTGGCTTGGCGCGCGGTTAAATCCCATGTCAAGCAATTCGGCCACTCTTGCATTGCGCGAGCTGGTGGATTTTCCGCCAAAAACCGTGGCGATGATCCGCTCGTTCCCACGTTCCGCTGATGCCACAAGGTTAAAGCCTGCCGCCCGCGTATAGCCCGTTTTGATACCATCCGCGCCGCGGTAGGCGCCCAGCAGGCGACGGTTGGTGTTGTTCACCGTTTTGATGCCTGCATTAACGGATGTGCGCGAGAAAAGGTTATAATACTGCGGATAATCATAGAGCATTCGGCGACCCAAGAGCGTCATGTCGCGGGCGGTCGACATATGCCCGCGTTCCGTCAGACCGTGCGCGTTTTTGAAGGTCGTGCGCGTCATGCCCAAGGCCTTGGCCGTGCGGTTCATGCGGCGGGCAAAGGCAGCCTCGGAGCCGGAGATCGCCTCGCCGATCGCCGTGGCCGCGTCATTGGCGGATTTCACAGCTGAGGCCCGGATGAGGTACCGTAGTTTGATCTTGGAGCCTGAGCGCAGACCCAATTTCGAAGGGGGCTCGGCGGCTGCGTTGCGCGAGATTTTGACCATGTCGTCAAGGTTGATTTCGCCGCTCTCAACTGCTTCAAACGCGACATAAAGCGTCATCATTTTGGTCAAAGAGGCTGGGTGCAACCGCGTGTCTGCATTCCGCGAATGCAATACCTCGCCGGTGCGCGCATCCATCACCATTGCCGCATAGGGGGCGGCAATCGCGCTGAGCGGAAGGACCACAAGGAACCAAATGGCCGTGAACATGAATAGCCCGAAACGGGCCGGCGATATGTGCCGAACCTTCACTGGAAACCTGCCTTTTTCTGCCTCTGGACCCCCGATTGTTCGGGTGGCTGCTGTTCTTTGAAAAACAGTACCACAGAAGCGAATCACGATAAACCCTTTGAATCAAAAGATATTATAGACAGGCGGCTTCTCGCAATGGCACATGTTGGGGTGAGGTTCGCACCGTCCACTAGGGAGTGTGTTTTTAGTTAACTGTTTAAATCCGCCAGGACCGTAGGCAGCGCGCCCAAATCTGGAATGCTGCGATAGCGGGCGTGTCCTTCGGGCGCTGGAGCATGTTCAAGATCCCATTCCAGATCGTGCGGCACGAAAACACTAAATCCGCCAGCCTCGATCATGGGAACAACGTCCGAGGCCATGGAATTGCCCACCATTAGGCCCGTCTCAGGTCCGCCGAGGGGGGCAAAGATTTTCCGATATGTTTCAGGTGTTTTGGCCGATACGATATGCACACCGTCGAACGCATCGCCTAATCCGGACTGCGCAATCTTGCGCTCTTGGTCCAACAAATCACCTTTGGTAATCAAAAGCACGGGCCCGTGCGCGCGTGCGGCGGCAATCGCCTCCGCCGCATGGGGCAGCAGGTCAATCGGATGGGCCAACATGTCTTGGCCGGCTTGGATGATTTGCGCGATCACATGACCGCTCACTTTGGCGTTTGTGACGTCAATCGCCGTTTCGATCATCGATAGCATGAAGCCTTTGATCCCAAAGCCGTAGTGACCGATGTTTTTACGCTCCGCCGCCAAGAGCCGCGCGGATAGGGTCTGCGCATCGGTATAGGGTGCGAGCAGCTCTGCAAAATGCGCCTGCGTCAGTTTGAAAAAACGCTCGTTGTGCCAGAGCGTGTCGTCGGCATCAAAGGCGATGGTTTGCACGGTTTTGCGCATGTTTTGTCCCGGCTCTTTTCTTGAGGCTGTGCTGCGTTATATAACGCACTCTGTAGTCGGCAATGGATTCGGGCGCACATGCAATCGGTCGTGAAAATGATGGCAAAGCCAGAAGATGAAGATGGCGACATCTCCGTCATCACGGAAGCGAAGCCAAAGACCAAGCGCCCGCCGATGTACAAGGTCATGTTGCTTAACGATGACTATACGCCGATGGAATTCGTGGTGCATGTGTTGGAGCGGTTCTTTGGCCTCAATCACGCGCAAGCGTTTGAAATCATGCTGACCGTGCATAAAAAAGGCCTCGCCGTCGTGGGTGTCTTTAGCCATGAGATTGCAGAGACAAAGGTCGGTCAGGTTATGGATGCCGCCCGCCGCCATCAGCATCCGTTGCAATGCACGATGGAAAAAGAAGAATAGGCGTCGGTTTGCGCCAGCCTTCCCCCTCATGATGGATTGGACCCTGCGATGATTGGCACGCGTTTGCCGCTTGCTTTGGCTGCTGGTGCGGCGCTCACGGGGCGGGTGGCGGTCTTTAACGCGGCGGCAGCTGCGGACCTTTCGGCATTGGCGGACCCCCATGTGATATCGCCCAGTGCGGTTGTTCACGGCACTCATGATATTGCTGGTACTCCCTGTGCAGTGGCGCCGGAGGGGCCCTATGACGCGGCCATTGTTTGCGTGCCCCGCGCCAAGGCTGAGGCGCGGCACCTGATCGCGCAGGCCTGTGCGGCCACCTCCGGTATTGTGATCATTGACGGGCAAAAGACGGATGGCATCGACAGCATACGCCGCGACATTCGAAGCCGTGTTGATGCGTCGGATGCGATCTCGAAGGCGCATGGAAAGCTATTTTGGTTTGCGGCCTCGGACGCTTTTGCGGATTGGCATTGCCCGCCTGCGTTGACATCTGGCGGGTTTTGGACCGCACCAGGTGTGTTTTCCGCCGATGAGGTGGATCCGGCCTCTGCGATGTTAGCCGCCCATCTGCCCGACGATCTGGGAGGGCATGTGGCGGATCTGGGCGCGGGCTGGGGCTTTTTGTCCGCCCATGTTTGCACCCGACCCAAAGTGAAATCCGTGCATCTGGTCGAGGCGCACCACATGGCGCTGGAATGCGCCAAGCGCAACGTCACCGACCCGCGGGCGACGTTCCATTGGACTGATGCGACCACCTGGCAGGGGCCGCGCATGGATGCGGTCGTGATGAACCCGCCGTTTCATGTGGGCCGTGCGGCGGATGCAGGGCTTGGGCAGGCTTTTATCGCCAGTGCGGCGCGGGTCTTGGCGCCCTCTGGAGTGTTATGGATGGTTTCAAACCGTCATTTGCCTTATGAACAAACCCTGTCGGCCCAGTTTGCCCATGTGGAAGAGGTCGGCGGCGACGGGCGCTTTAAAATCACGCGGGCGGTGCGTCCGCGCCGCGGCGCAGGACAGGCACGCTAAAAGGCACAAGGGGTACATCATGTCGTTTTCAGTCAAAGGCAAAACGGTCATTGTGACGGGCGCTGCCAATGGCATCGGCCGCGCGATTGCCACCCATTTTGCGGACAAAGGCGCCAACGTTATGTGCGCCGACATGGATGAAAAGACGCTGACCGATCTGTTTGGTGCGCCCACGGACGAAGGCAACTTTCGCTATTTCGCAGGCGATCTGCGCCAGCGGTTGACCATTGCCAATTTGGTGTCGGCAACGATTGACGCTTTTGATGGGATCGACATCCTGGTGAATGCCTCGCGTCAAGTGATGGAGACCAACGCCCTCGACAGTGAAGACACGACCGTGGAAACGCTGCTAGAGCAGAACCTGATGACCGCTCTCAGGCTGAGCCAGCAGGTCGCGCGGCGCATGATTAAACAGGCCGAGCACCGGCCTGAGGGGCAGGTCGGATCGATCATTAACCTGTCGTCCATTGCTGCCCGGCACACGCGGCCTGAGCTTTTGGGCTATTCGATTGCGAGTGCGGCGCTTGAGCAGATGACACGCTCCATGGCGCTGGCTTTAGCGCCGGACCGCATCCGCGTGAACGCGGTGGCTTTCGGCTCTGTCATGTCGGCCTCGCTTAAATCCTCAATCATGGATCACCGCGAGTGGCGCGAGGATATTGAGGTGCACACACCCTTGGAGCGTATCGCAAGTCCCAGCGAGCTGGTTGAGGCCGTGCAGTTCCTGGCCGCTGACGCTGCGGGCTTTATCACCGGTGAGACGATCACCGTGGACGGCGGGCGCAGCCTTTTGGATCCGGTGCGCGCGCCGGCGCACTGAGGCGCGCAGTCTGCGTTTGTCTGCGCTGCGACACGTTGGCCTCAGAGGCTAAAACTCTGCGTTATTCGGTTTGCGCAGAGGCGCAATTTGAGGTTCAATGTGTCAACCAAACAGGACACATTCCATGACGACAGACTTTGCATCCGAAAAACAGCAAGCCAGCGCTTGGTTCCGCCATCTGCGGGACGACATCGTTGCCGCGTTTGAAAAGCTGGAGCGCGAGCATGCGGACGGCCCCCTCGCAGATGCAGAGCCCGGCGCGTTTGAGGTGACGGAGACGACCCGCGCCTCCGAGGATGGATCGGACGCTGGTGGTGGGCTGATGAGCGTCATGCGCGGGGGCCGCGTATTTGAAAAGGTCGGGGTTAACATTTCTACCGTGTTCGGCACGCTGGGTGCGCAGGCGCAAAATGCGATGGCTGCGCGCAAGGGCATTCCCGGCATGAAGGATGATCCGCGTTTTTGGGCTTCGGGGATTTCGCTGGTCGCGCATATGCAAAACCCGCATGTGCCGGCGGTGCATATGAACACCCGTATGTTCTGGACGCCGCACGCGTGGTGGTTCGGCGGCGGCTCTGACCTGAACCCCTGCATCGAATATGCCGATGATACGGCACATTTTCATGCGCAGCAAAAGGCGCATTTGGACCCGCATGGCACGGACCTGTATCCGCGGCTCAAGGAGTGGGCTGATACCTATTTCTATATCCCGCACCGCCATCGGGCGCGCGGCGTAGGCGGCATTTTCATGGACGATCATTGCACAGGCGATTGGTCGACGGATTTTACACTGACGCAAGACATCGGGCGCGCGTTTTTGCCAGCCTATGTGCCACTGGTGGAGGCGCGTAAATCGCAAAGCTGGACCGAGGCAGACAAAGACGCCCAGCTTGTCCACCGGGGCCTCTATGCGGAGTATAACTTGGTTTATGATCGCGGCACGAAATTTGGCCTTGAGACGGGCCATGATGCCAACGCGGTGCTGATGAGCCTGCCGCCGCTGGCTAAGTGGACCTGAGGTGGGCAGGGCGCGCGCTGCGCCTTACCGCCTGAGGCATCAACGCGTTAGTGGTTATGCCAATCGAAAAAGCCGGGCCCGGCCTTGCGCAGCAACTCACGCGCAAGGTCTTGACCCATTTCTGCACCGTCGCCAATCGCACCGGAACGCGCGCCTGAAATCGCGTCTGATCCATCGGGGCGCAAAACCTCGCCGCGCAGGATCAATGTGCCGCCGTCTAAGGTGGCCAGCCCTGCAATGGGCGTCTCACACGAGCCATCAAGGTCGGTCAAAAACGCACGCTCTGCGGCCAAACGGTCGCCTGTGGGCGTATCATGGATCGCCTCTAACAAGGATGCGGTCGCACTGTCGTCGCTGCGCCGCTCAATGCCGATGGCGCCTTGGGCAACTGCGGGCAACATATCGCTGGGATCAATTGGTGTTGCGGGCACATCGTCCATTTGCAACCGGTTGAGCCCGGCAGCCGCAAGGAAGGTGGCCTCTGCCACTCCGTCAGCGAGCTTGCGCAGCCGGGTTTGCACGTTGCCGCGAAACTCCACCACGTTCAAATCGGGCCGCCGGTGCAATAGCTGCGCCCGCCGACGCAGCGATGACGTGCCGACGGTTGCGCCTTCTGCGAGGGCTGCAATGCCGTCCAAGCTGGGCGAGACAAAGGCGTCCCGCACATCTTCGCGTGGCAAATACGTATCGAGGAGCAGCCCGTCAGGCTGCCGCGTCGGCATATCCTTCATGGAGTGGACGGCGATATCGATGACGCCCGCCAACAGGTCCTCTTCGATCTCGCGGGTGAATAGACCCTTGCCGCCGATTTCCTTGAGCGGGCGGTCTTGGATCGCATCGCCTGTGACCTTGATCACGATTATCTCAAAGGCCTCCTCCGGCAAATCAGAAGCGCCTGCCAGCCTACGGCGTGTTTCATAGGCCTGCGCCATTGCAAGCGGCGAGCCACGGGTGCCGATTTTCAGGGGGCGGGTCGGAGAGGGCAAGGTCACGGATTAGATTTCCCTATTGGTTTGACTTGTCTTAGATGCGTTACATGTGTCAGTTTGCCTTGACAATCGCTTGGCGGCAAGAGACGTCAAGTGTGACATGAGAACAGAGGCTTTTGGCATGGTAGAAAAAACGATTTTGCGCGCATTGGCAGGCGAGACACAGACCGTGCCGCCCATTTGGATGATGCGCCAAGCGGGCCGTTATCTGCCAGAATACCGCGCCACCCGCGCACAGGCGGGCGATTTTCTGTCGCTTTGTTATAATCCGGAGTTGGCCGCAGAGGTGACCTTGCAACCGATCCGACGCTATGGGTTCGATGCGGCGATCCTCTTTGCTGATATCCTTTTGGTGCCCCAAGCGCTGGGCGCAGATTTGTGGTTTGTAACCGGCGAGGGACCGCGGCTGAGCACGGTCACTACGCAGGCTGATTTTGACAAACTAGGGCCGGTCTCTGACATCGATGCCACCCTATCGCCCATCTATGAAACGGTGCGTATTCTCGCGCGCGAGCTGCCATCCGAGACGACACTGATAGGTTTTGCCGGCGCGCCGTGGACCGTGGCCACCTATATGATCGCAGGTCGGGGCACCAAGGACCAAGGCCCGGCGCATGCGTTGATGGCGGAGAACACACCGCTTTTTGAGGCCTTGTTGGCGCGGATCACTGCGGCGACGATCGAATATCTGTCGGCCCAGATTGAGGCCGGTGCAGAAGTCGTCAAGATCTTTGACAGTTGGGCAGGTTCGCTGTCTGGTGAGGCGTTTGAGAAATACGCCCTTGCCCCTGCGCGCGAAATCACAGCTGCCATCAAAGCCCGCCACCCACAGATCCCTGTGATTGGCTTTCCCCGTGAGGCAGGCGACAAATACATCGGTTTTGCCAAGGCAACGGGCGTTGATTGCGTGGCGCTCGACAATTCTGTTTCGCCTGATTGGGCAGCGAAACACGTCCAAAGTGACGGCTGCGTGCAGGGCAACCTTGCCTCGTCGCATATGGTCAGCGGCGGTCAGCCCTTGGTGGATGAGACCCGCGCCATCGTGCGCGCCTTTTCGGGCGGTCCGCACATCTTTAACCTTGGTCATGGCATTACGCCGGATGCTGATCCCGATAACGTGCAGCGGATGATTGATGCAGTTCGTGAAAATCAGAACTGATTTGAGGGTTGACCTCCACCGGTAGCTGTCATACTCGACACGCCGGATGGCGCGGTAGCTCAGTTGGTTAGAGCGATCGACTCATAATCGATAGGTCGGGAGTTCAAGTCTCCCCCACGCCACCATTTTTCATACCGACGTAAATCACCCTGCTGTTTAGGTTCATGATCAACCAGGTCCGGTGTTCAGGCTGCTAGAACTTTTTTGATGTGGTTCTGTAGCAGGGTCATCGAAATTGGCTTTGAGATCACTTTGTCAAAGCCTGCCTCGCGGCTGCGCGCGCTGTTTTGCCAGCGCTGATCCGCCGTCACTGCCACGATGTGGATGTTGCGTGGCGGGTCAGCTGAGGCGCTGCGGATCTCGTTGGTGGCCTCAACGCCCGTCTTTTTTGGCATGTGAATGTCCATCAAAATCAGGCCGTAATCATCAGGCATCGCGAACACCATCTGCGTGGCTTGTTCACCATTATCGCACACATCGTATTCAAAATTCATCTCGTCCAGCATTTCACACATCATGAAACGCGTGAGCTCATCGTCTTCTGCAAGCAAAATTCTTTTATGCATTTTTATCTCCTTGCACCTTGAGGGAGGGCAGTCGCAGCGTAAAGGTCGTACCCTTACCAAGCGTACTAACGCAGGACAGGTCACCCCCATGAGTTTGGCTAAGTTTTGCGAGATCGACATGCCAAGACCGCTGCCACCGCTTCGCCGCCGGATTATCCCGTCGAGTTGCTGGTAGGGTTCGTAAATTCTGGCGATGTCTTCTTTGGCGATGCCGACGCCTGTATCGCTGATTGTGATTTCGATCCCGTTTTGGTCGTATGCTTCGTCGATCCGGACCTTGATCGCGCCTGTCTCGGTAAAGCGAAAGGCGTTGTCGATAATGTTGGTGACGATTTGCTTGGCCAATATAGGATCGGTTGCAAAGTTTGTGCGGGTGGCGTTTAAGGTTACTTTTGTCTCCAGTTTTTTGTTGGTGGTGGCGTGAATGGCGGCCAGCGTTTCTTCGGCGAAGGACGCAAGCTCTTTGACGGACGTGTGTTCGGGAACGACCACCATCCCGTTGGCATCAAGCCGGGAGGCGTCCAAAATTTTGCTTAGCAGGCGAAGCAGATGCGCGGCAGCGTCCTTGCCTTTTTCAGCACGTTGTTTCTGCCGGTCCGGGATTTCCGACCGGGCGATCAGCTCAAAAATGCCTGTGATGGCGTTGAGTGGCGTGCGTACCTCGTGGCTCATGAGGGCCAAGAAATCGCTTTTCGCGCTGGCCAATCGTTCTGCGGACTGACGGGCGAGTTGAAGCTCTATCTGTGTGGTTTTATGCTGCGCGCTGAGCATCCGCAGCCGCCCGATCGAGCGGCCGATTTGGGCAATCTCATCCGATCCCGTAGGGGGTGCTCGGGGTGCGAGATCGCCTTTCTCCACAGTGTTTGCCTCCGCTGCGATTAGGTACAGGCGGTGGGTCAAATAGCGGCTGATGACAATGGCGTTTGTGAGCAGAAGTGCGAGGCCTGTGACGCTGAAAATGGCAAAGATCGTAAAATAAGGAGGCTGCGCGTGAGGCAGTGTGTCGTCGATCTGCTCGAGGAGCCTTTGGTATAATTCATGCGCACGTTTTGTGCTTTCCGTGACCGCTTCGGATAGGCCGGGTGGAGGAGAAAGGGGAGGCTGTGCCTCGACAATTTGCCGTAAATCTGAATTAATTTGAAAGAGTTGTGCTGCAAACTCTGTATCCGTGCCGCGTTCTTGCAGTGCTTCGATTTGGACATTGAGTTGCGCCAAATTTGTGGAGACATCGTTTAAGAGCAGATTTTGCTCTGCACCCGCGCTTTGTAAGTTGATGCCAACCAGCTGCGCGGTAAGTCCGGTCAGCGTGTCTCCCACCTCGGAATAGAGGCGCAAATCCTCCACAAGCGCCTGCATTACGCGTTGGTTTTTCTGCGCGGGCTGAACAATGAGCAAAGATATTGTGGCGGCCACGGCCACCCAGGCAAGGATGCACAGAACACCCGTCAGACGAAATTTGCCTGATAAATTCAAAAGCTTTTCTCCAATACTCACAAGCGTTGCAGAAAAAGTCTTACCAAAAGGTTAAAGCCCGCTCGCGATCGTAAAAGCACGAAACATCCGAGGGGGAATTAGGGCGCACTTGTCGCGGCTGTTTTGGTCGTCAAACATGTGAAAAATTCTCTGTCGCATGGCGAAAATTTATGAAAAAGCAGGATGACAGGCGCTGAGGGATCACCTAGCTTTTGTCGCTCAAACTCGGCATTGCCAGCATAGGTTGCCGGGGCATAGGGAGGAATGAAATGATCTTTAACAGACGTATGTTCGCATCGCTCGCAGGAGCTGCTGCTTTGGCTTTGGGAGGGCTTGGCGCGTCCGGCACCCCCGCCGCGGCACAAGAGGTGACGCTCAGCTTACACCAATTTTTGCCCGCGCAGGCCAATGTGCCGAAACTGATTTTGGACGTCTGGGCTGACGGCGTGGAGGAAGCCTCGGATGGGCGGATCAAGATCGACCGCTATCCCTCCATGCAGTTGGGGGGCACACCGCCAGAGCTGATGGATCAGGCGATTGATGGTGTGGCTGACATCGTTTGGACCGTGGTGGGCTACACGCCCGGCCGTTTCCCCTCGACCGAAGTGTTTGAGCTGCCATTCATGATGACGGACGCTGGGGCAATGTCTGCGGCCTATTGGACGATGTTCGAGACGTACATGAAAGACAGCGAATTCAAGGACGTTGAGATTTTGGGGACCTGGGTGCACGGACCCGGCATGATCCACGCCAACACGCCGGTTTCCAGCCCTGCCGATATGGCGGGCCTCAAGATCCGCGGCGGGTCGCGGTTGGTCAATGCGTTTTTGTCAGAGCTGGGGTCCACCCCGGTTGGTATGCCAGTGCCTGCGGTGCCAGAGGGTCTTTCCAAAGGTGTGATCGACGGGGCGACCATCCCGTGGGAGGTGACGGCCTCGTTGAAAGTGCCGGAATTGGTGGGACATCACACAGAGTTTGAAGGCAAAGCGCTCTATGTGCTGACCTTCGTTTTGGCAATGAACAAAGACCGCTATGACAGCCTGCCGGCAGATCTGCAAAAGGTGATCGATGACAATTCCGGTTTGGAATTCTCGGTCTTTGCGGGCGAGACGCAGGCGGCTGCGGATGCACCGGCACGTCAAGCCGCGGTGGATCGTGGCAATCAAATCATAACCGTTTCCAAAGCTGACGCGGCCGCATGGCGCGCGGTGGCGCAGCCGATCTATGACAATTGGGTCGCTGAGATGCAGGGCAAAGGCATCGACGGTCAAGCCCTCATTGATGAGGCGACGGCCCTGATGGAAAACTACGGCAAATAATTCTGCCCATAACATGAGGTGCGCGCGGTCAGATCGGCGCGCGTCCCGACAGCTCGCAGCCGGAGAGTGGCATGACCCGTATCGTGATTTTGATAGCACAGGGGGCCGCTGTGCTCGGTGGGCTGGTGCTGACGTTGTTGATTGCCCTTACGACGCTGTCGATTATCGGACGGTCCCTGAATGACCTACTGCACGGGGATCTGGTACAAAGCATGTTGGGTGCAGGCGCGGCGTGGTTGCTCGCCCTCGGGATTGGCGAGATCAACGGCACCTATGAGCTGCTAGAGGCTGGCGTGGCCTTTGCTATTTTTGCAGCCTTTCCCATCTGCCAAATCTACGGTGCCCATGCCACGGTGGATGTGTTCACCACGGGCCTGTCGCCGCGAACCTTGCGCGGGCTAAGGGCCTTTTGGGAGGTGATCTTAAGCGTGACGATCATCTTCATCACCTGGCGGCTTTTTGAGGGGATGCAGCGGTTCATCGGTAACGGTCAGACGACGCTCTTTTTGCAATTTCCTGTCTGGTGGAGCTATGCGGCGAGCTTTGCTGCCGCCACTGTTGCGTCTTTCACCGCAGCATATTGCGCGGCGCTGCGAGTGGCTGAGGCTCTCACCGGGCGCGACTTACTACCGGTTGAGAACAGCGGAGCAGGATCATGAGCACGCTTCTGGATATGCTGCCCTTCGCAGATATGTCACGGCTAACATTGGGCTTTTGGTCTTTCGCCGTTCTGTTGGGGCTGATCTTTGCTCGCGCGCCGATTGGCCTTGCTATGCTTCTGTGCGGCTTTGGCGGGTGGTATTTTGCCATGAACGGCAACGCCACGCCGCTGTTGGCAAAGCTGAAATCTGAGACTTATACAACTTTTTCCAGCTATTCGCTGAGCATTATTCCAATGTTCCTCCTTATGGGGCAATTTGCGACGCTGTCGGGCATGTCGAGCGCGCTGTTTCGCGCGGCGGAATCCTTCCTCGGGCATCGGCGAGGCGGGGTGGCGATGGCCTCTGTTGGGGCTTGCGCGGGGTTTGGGGCGATTTGTGGGTCGTCCTTGGCCACAGCGGCGACGATGGGCCGGGTCGCGCTGCCTGAGCTAAAACGCTACGGCTATTCCGGAGGCTTTTCGACGGCGACTTTGGCCGCGGGCGGCACCTTGGGCATCTTGATCCCACCTTCGGTAATCTTGGTGATCTACGCGATCATCACAGAGCAAAATATCGCCAAATTGTTTTTGGCCGCGTTTATTCCGGGGCTGCTGGCGGCGGCGGGATATATGCTGACGATCTCGCTCTATGTACGGCTCTATCCGGATGCAGCCGGCACACGGCCGGCCGTGCCGATGGCAGAACGGTGGCGCGCCTTGGGCGAGACATGGCCGGTTTTGGGGATCTTTGGCCTCGTGGTGGGTGGCATTTATGCCGGATGGTTTACGCCCACGGAGGGCTCCGCCATTGGGGCGGCAGGCACAGGGTTGGTCGCGCTCTTTACGGGTAATTTAGGCTGGGCACGGTTCCGCGCCGCCCTTTTGGGCACGGCAAAGACGACCGCAATGATCTTTTTCATCGTGCTGGGCGCGTCCTTTTATAATGGGTTCCTGGCCCTATCTGGGGTGCCGCAGTTCTTGGCAGACTTTGTACTGAGCCAAGGCCTAAGCCCTTGGACGGTGCTTATCCTGATTTTGTGTTTCTATCTGATCTTTGGCTGTGTGATGGACAGCCTATCGATGATCCTGCTCACGGTGCCGATTTTCTTTCCTGTCATCTCGGCGATGGATTTCGGGATGAGCGCGGAGCATGTGGCGATCTGGTTTGGCATTCTGGTTTTGATCGTTGTGGAGGTGGGTTTGATTACCCCGCCGGTGGGGTTGAACCTGTTTATCATCAACGCGATGGATCCCAAGACGCCGATCTCAGAGACCTACAAGGCGGTGTTGTTCTTCGTGGGCTCTGACATCGCGCGGGTGGCGCTGCTGGTGGCGTTCCCGGCAATAACCCTCTTTTTGCTGCCGACCTGATTGAGCAGGCCTTAGCTCAATGGTGTGCCGAAAAAAATGGTGCGGCTGTTAAACGGTCGCAGTCACCGAACGCCTTTCAATCGCCCGCCCAAAACGGACGATATCTGCGCAAGTGTGATGGCTTTTTGCTGTCTTGATCTGCGCGGTTTAAGGCCTGATTACGACAGCGCATAAAGCGCAAAAGACATGAAAAAAGGGGGCCGCAGATGCAGCCCCCTTGCTCATTCCAATGTACTGACGCGACTTAGGCCCAGTGCATTTCCGCGGGGCGGAATTCGAACGAGATGTGGTGGTTTGCACCCATCAAGCCGTCGCGCGTGAAGTTATAAAGCGAGCGCCAGTAAGGCTGGATCGTCACGCCGTCTTCTTGCAGCATTTCCTGACCCACAGCCATCAGCTTGGAGCGCTCCGCCGCATCGGCAGTTGCCAATGCTTTGGACAGGTTGGCGTCGAATTCTGGGTTGGAGTACCCAAATTCGTTCCATGCTTCGCCAGAACGGTAGGCCAAGGCCCAGATCTGAACGCCGAGGGGGCGGTGGTTCCAGTTGGTGGAGGAGAATGGATAGTTCTGCCAGTCGTTCCAGAACGTTGAGCCTGGCAGGATGGTCCGCTTGACGTTGAAACCTGCGTCGCGCAGCTGTGCTGCAACGGCGTCGGTTGTGTCTTTACGGTAGTCATCGTCGATGGAGATCAGCTCGTGCTCGAAGTCGCCCATGCCGGCTTCGTCCATCAATGCCTTGGCTGCGGCAGGATCGACCTTGCGCGCGGGCATCTCGGCATATTCGGGGTGCATTGGGCCAACGTGGTGGTTCTCGGCGGTCAGGCCGCGGCCCGAAATGCCCAGCTCCAGCAAGATGGAGTTATCGACGGCCATTGAGATCGCCTGACGCACACGCTTGTCCGCGTAGGGCTTCATGCCATCGACTTCGGCCATCTGATTTGGACGAATAACGACGGTCGATGCGGTCACGATCTCGTTCTCGTTCCAGCCGTCAAGCGTGTTCATGATGTCCACGAATTCGCCGTTGATGCTGTACATCCCGTCGATTTCGCCGGCTTCCGCCGCAGCAATAAACGCAGAAGGGTCGGTGCCGTAGTCGAGGTACGTGAGCTTGTCGAGGTAGGCGCCGTTACCTTCGTTCCACCATGTGTGGTTGGTGTTTCTGACCAACTCGCCGATGACACCCACTTCGTGCTCGCCTGGCAGGTAAGGGCCGGTGCCGATTGGGTTGCTCAGGATGGTTTCTGGCGTGAAAGACTGGTGTACGATCGCCGCTGGATAATCCGCCATACCTGGGATGATGGAAATGTCAGGCACTGGTAGGTTCAAGCGGACGGTGTGGCTGTCAACAACTTCGATAGCGCCGTCGATGGCTTTGGATGTGTTTTCGTCAATCAGTGTGGCGAAACGGCCCGCCATGGAGTTGCCTTCAACTTCTTTGTCACACCAGCGTGTGAAGTTGAACGCTACATCTTCTGCGGTGAAGTCGTCGCCGTTGTTCCACTTAACACCCTTGCGGACGTTCAATGTGTAAACGGTTGCGTCGTCGTTGACTTCCCAGCTTTCCAGCAGCTGTGGTTGGAAGGTACCGTCGTTTTCATAGGTCACGAGGTATTCCAACCAGCCGCGGGTAAAGTTCGCCAGCTGGGACCAGTCGAACGTACGTGGATCTTTCAGCGCGCGCACTTCCATTTCCATGCGCACTTCGCCGCCCATTTTGGCGTGGCCTGCCGCTTGTGCGGGGGCTGCCATGCCGAGCATGCCGTAGGCGGTTGCGGCGGTGGCGCCAAAGGCGCTGGCCAGAGCCAGGAATTCGCGGCGTGTTGCTTCTGTTTTGCCAGCTGTTGCGGCTTGTTCCGTGATCGACGCGGGCAGCGCCTTACCGGTACGTGTCAAGAATGTCATAGTCTTCCTCTCTGTTGGGCCGCACGTTGGCGGTCCTGTAACACGCGCGAAACATCCGCGCGCCTTAGGTGTTGCAGTTCACCTGCATCTCGTTGTTCCCCTGCACGAGGGGTGCGGCGCGATCACAAACCATTCGCGCCAAGTCGTCAACCCCATCTGCGGGCTGAACACTCATAGTTTTACGCAAGAATAGGGCGGCCCCATGGTTGATCTGCGTCGTGGGGCGGCCTAAAATCGCCGCTTAGAGGCTAGCGCAGGCCAATGTGGATCAAATGCCCTAGCTGAAGGGGCAGGGATGGTTTTTGGCAGTACTTAGCCACACGCAACCTGCCAGTGTTCCTTTCGGACGGTCTTTGACCCTTGAACCAATAAAATTTGCGTGCGCCTGCGGGCTCGCTAGCGCGTATAGGGATTGGTAAGCGCGGGCAGGACGGTCCCGACACAAGGGCCGAACCCGACGCGGTAATCTGTGCCCTGCGCGTGGCCCGTCATCCCGATGGTATCGCCGTCCTCAATAAAGCACCGCGTAATGCCATCGTCCAAGGCGACCGGATCGCGCCCATTCCAGCTGCGCTCAAGCAAGCTGCCCCAGCTCTGAGGCTCCACCCCTGATATCGTGCCGGAGCCTAGCAGATCGCCGGGCGTCATGGGGCACCCGCAGCTGCTGTGATGCGCCAACTTTTGTGCGGCAGAGAAATAAAGCGCGCTATAATTTGTCTGCGTGAGGCTCCGCGCTGTTCCGCCTGCCGGCGTCAATGTTACCTCAAGCGCGATGTCATAGAGCATGGGTTTTGTGTCTTGCAGGTGCGGCAAGAGCGGCACATCGCGCGGAGGTGTGGGCAAGGCAAAGGGCGCGAGGGCGGCTTGGGGTACGATCCAAGGGCTGATCGTGGTAGCGGTCGCCTTGCCTTGGAAGGGACCCAGCGGCTGATATTCCCAGGCTTGGATGTCCCGCGCAGACCAGTCGTTCAGCAAGATATAGCCAAATATCGCGGCATGTGCGTCATCCACGCTCAGAGGTGCGTCACTTGCGCAGCCGACAATAGCGCCGACTTCCAGCTCAAAATCAAAGCGGGCAGAGGGTGCAAACCGCGGCGCATCCGCGCGTTCATCCCGACACTGGCCCCAAGGACGGCGGATGTCGGTGCCTGACACAACAACCGACGATGCGCGGCCGTTATAGCCGATGGGCATGTGCAACCAATTGGGCGGCAGCGCATTTTCCGCCCCGCGAAACATCGTGCCCACGTTCGTCGCGTGATGGCGGCTGGCATAAAAGTCTGTGTATTCCGCCACAACAAAAGGCAGGTGAAGGATGGCATCAGCCTGCGCCACCAGCAGGGGTGCAACGGCTTCGGCCTCCGGCGCACCCGCCGCAAGCAGCGCCTTCAGCCGGTTGCGCAGCGCAGTCCACAGCGCGGGGCCCGCCTCCATCACCGCGTTCCAATAGGGGACATCGAACATCGGCGCGTCGCCTAGGGTAATCAAGCCGGCCGCCTCCGCCGCAGCCATGTCCAAAATCTGATCGCCAATGGCCACGCCGCAGCGCGGTTCTGTGTCGGGGGTCGAGAACACGCCGTAAGGCAGGTTGTTCAGCGGAAAGTCTGTGTCGGGTGTGTTTGCGCTGGCGACCCAGCTGTCGTTGCGTGTCATGATGCTCTATTTCTGGCCCGGGGTGCCGTCGAATTTTTTGTCCAAGTCATCCCAACAGGCGATGTAATCCTCCTGAAGCGGCGCCTCATGAGCAGCGAACGTGGTCAAGTGTTGGGGAAAGCGCGTCTCGAACATAAAGCTCATGGTGTTTTCCATTTTGACAGGCTGGAGATCTGCGTTTGATGCGCCCTCAAAGGCAGTCTTATCCGGCCCGTGAGGCAGCATCATGTTGTGCAGCGACATGCCGCCCGGCACGAAGCCCTGTGGCTTGGCGTCGTATTGGCCGTGAATATTGCCCATCAATTCGGACATAATGTTCTTGTGATACCACGGCGGGCGGAACGTGTTTTCCGCCACAGACCAGCGGTCGCGAAAAAGGACAAAGTCGATGTTTGCGGTGCCGGCCATTTCACTCTCTGCGGTGAGCACGGTAAAGATCGAAGGATCCGGGTGATCAAAGAGGACCGCACCCACTGGGCAATAGGTGCGTAAATCATATTTACAGGGCGCATAGTTTCCATGCCATGCGACGACATCCAGCGGGCTGTGGTCAATCTGGGTCTGGTGGAATTGCCCGCACCATTTGATGGTCACAGTGCTGGGCGCGTCGCGGTCCTCAAAGGCGGCAACAGGAATTTTGAAATCGCGTGGGTTCGCCATGCAATTGGCCCCGATCGGTCCGCGGGAAGGCAGCGCAAATTTTTGCCCGTAGTTTTCGCAAACAAATCCGCGCGCGGGCCCTTCTAGCACTTCGACGCGGTAGACAAGGCCGCGGGGAAGGATCGCGATCTCTTGCGGTGTGACATCGAGGATGCCTAGTTCGGTGCAAAATCGTAGGCGGCCTTGCTGCGGCACCACCAACATCTCGCTGTCGGCGGAATAGAAATAGGCGTCGCGCATGCTGTCTGTGACAAGATAGATGTGGCTGGCCATGCCGGTTTGCGTGTTCACATCGCCTGCGGTTGTCATGCTGCGCATGCCGCTCAACCAATCGTAGTGTTGCCCGTCATGCGCGATGGGATCCCACCGGTATTGACCCAAGCTAACGACATCCTGCGGGATATGCGGCGCAGTTTTCCAGTAGGGCATGGAGACGGGTGTAAACCGGCCGGTATGCTTGACCGAGGGGCGAATGCGGTAGCACCACGTTCGCTCGTTGCGCCCGCGCGGCGCTGTGAAGGCGGTGCCTGACAGCTGTTCGCCGTACAGGCCGTAGTTCACCCGCTGAGGGCTGTTCATACCCTGCGGCAGCGCACCGGGCAGAGCCTCCGTTTCAAACTCACCGCCGAACCCCGGCATATAGCCCGGCGTGGTGCCAAGCTGCGTCTCTGCGCGGGTAAGACCACTGTGATCGGGGGGCGTTTGCATGCGGTTCACTCTTTTGTCACGGTGCTTTTGGTATAATAGTCGCTTTTGTAACTAACAAGCATGAGCCTCCTATGAGCACCCCAAACAGTTTCGACCTTACTCAGTTTTTGCCTTACCTGTTGAACCAAGCCGCCGAAGCCTCAAGCCGTGGGTTCCAGCAAACCTACAGGGACCGCTATGGGATGCTGCGCACGGAGTGGCGGGTGTTGTTTCACCTCGGCCTTTACGGTCCGATGTCCGCAACAGAGATCCGCGACCGCGCAGGTTTGCACAAAACCAAAGTAAGCCGCGCAGTGGCCAAACTTTGCGCACGCCGCTTTGTCAGCCGCACACGCGCCGAAGAAGATCGCCGGTTTGAGCACTTATCTCTCACACCTGCTGGTCGGGCCGCCTATGAGGATTTGCACGGCATTGCGGAGGCTTATGATGCAGCCCTGACGCAGCAGTTGGGGGCGAAGGAGGTTGCCGCGTTGCGCAAAACCCTTCAGAGCCTTGCTGTCGCGCCTTTGCCTCCCGCAAAGAAAAGACCCCGCGAGCTGTGGTCCACGGGGTCTTCCTGAAATGTTGGGTGCGGCGGGCGCTTAGTGCAGCTTGGCGTCCACTTGAGCAATCGCTTCATCGATCAGCTTGTTGCCCGCTGTGGCTGTCATCTGCTTGGCGATCACTTCGCGTGCAGCAGCGACGGCGATTGTCGCGGCTTGGTCACGGACCTCTTTGACCGCCGAGGCTTCGGCGGAAGCAATCTGATCCTCAGCCGCCTGCAACCGGCGCGCGATAGATGTTTGAAGATCTTCGCGGGCTTGGGCGGCAGCTTCCTCAGCTTCTTGCTTGGCAGTGGCCACAATGCGGTCCGCTTGCTCTTGCACTTCTTTCTGCTTGCGCTCGTAGGAGGCGAGCAAGGTCTGTGCTTCTTCACGCAGCTTGCGGGCCTCGTTGATCTCCGACGAGATGCCTTCGGCGCGTTGGTCAAGCATGCCCATCACGAGGCTTGGCACTTTGAAATAGATCAATACGCCAATGAAAATCACGAAGCTAAGCAGAACAACGAAATCTGTGTTCTTGAGTGACACAAAAGTATCGCCCGCGGCTAAGGCTGGAGATGCGGCAAACAGTAGGGCGGGCAGGATGAGCTTTTTCATGGGATTAACCTTTCATCCGTGCAGTGACGGCCGTTGTGATCGCTTTGCCGTCGGCTTTTGCACCAAAGGCAGACACGATCTCGGCTGCTGTTTCCTGCGCGACGGCGTTGACCGCTTCGAGTGCTCCGTTACGGATAACCGCAATCGCTTTTTCGCCTTCGGCGGATTTCACCGCGATTTCTTGGTCTGCGGCAGCAATAGCTGCGTCAAGATCGGCTTTGATGTCTGCCTTGGTGGCTTCGACGATGCGGCCAGCTTCAGCGCGTGCATCGATCAGCGCTTTTTCATACGCCGCTTCTGCCTCAGCGGCTTTGTTCTTGAGGTCCTCGGCGGCCGACAAGTCGGTCGTAATCGCACCTTGGCGCGCAGCCAAGATCGCAGCGATCCGGGGCAGTGCAATCCGCGAGAGGATAAAATAGATCGCGACAAGGGCGATAAGCAGCCAGAAGATCTGGTTGCCGAACCAGGCACCGCAAAGCTGCGGCATGCCCACGGCGCTGCCGAATGAATCGACACAAGCGCCGACGGTTTCTGTGCTGGGTTCTGTTGCCATTATGGCCTCCTGTCGGTGGTCCTAGCGCCCAATCAGCGGGGCGTCTAAGATGCGCGGGGGCGGCACATCAGAAATGCGCCGCCCTTCGCGTAAGGACGTATGTTCAGTGCTTAAACAGCAAACATCAGCAGCAGAGCGACGAGGAACGAGAAGATCCCGAGCGCTTCTGCAAACGCGATGCCGATGAACATTGTTGCGGTTTGACCCGCAGCTGCCGATGGGTTGCGCAATGCGCCCGACAGGAAGTTGCCGACAACGTTACCAACGCCGATGGCTGCGCCACCCATGCCGACGGAGGCTAGGCCTGCGCCGATGAATTGACCCATTTGTGCGATATCGCCTTCCATGATTTTCTCCTTACGATGGAATTGTGATAGGTAGGAATGCGCAGCCAAAAGGCTGCGCGGTTCGTTAGTGGTGCGGGTGGAGTGCGTCCTTCAAGTAAACGCACGTCAGAATGGTAAAGACATACGCCTGGATGAAGGACACGAGCACTTCGAGACCGTAAATTGCTGTGATCGCCAAGATCGAAACCGGGGCAAGTGCCGCGGCGGCTGCGAAGGCTGCGAAGACTTTTATCACGGCGTGGCCCGCCATCATGTTGCCTGCCAAACGGATGGAATGGCTAACAGGACGCACGAAGTACGAAATAATCTCGATCACGGCAAGGATTGGTCGCAGAGGTAGCGGCGCTGCGGAGACCCAGAAAAGACCCAAAAAGCTAACGCCGTGCAACACAAAGCCCAAGATAGTAATCGCGATGAACACGGCGAAGGCCATCAGTGCAGTTACCGCGATATGTGCTGTAGGTGTGAACGCGGTTGGGATCAAACCTAAGAAGTTTGCGCATACGATAAACATGAAGAGCGTCATAATGTATGGGAAGTACTTTACGCCGTCTTTCCCGGTCACATCCTCAACCATCTTGTAGATGAAGCCATAAGCAAGCTCAGCGACTGACTGTCCACGTGAGGGCACCATCGCGCGCTTGGTTGTTGTCACGATCATCAGACCGGTGATTGCCAATACAGCCAGCGCCAGCCACAGCGTCACGTTCGTTGGCGTGTACCACATCACTGGATCGCCTGCTTCGCCGAACAAAGGCTTCACAATGAACTGGTCCATCGGGTGGAAGACCAAGCCGCCTTCGGATTTTGCTTCAGCTGCCATGTTTCGGTTCCTCAGTGTTGGCCCTTGCGGTGGCGTTAGCCGTCTGCCTCAGGCGCGTCGTCGTTCTCGGCCTGCTTGGCCAGTTCCTTCTTTTGGATCTCGTCCGCACTGCGCATCATCGTTTTGACGCCGGCGCCAAGGCCCAACAATATAAACAGGATCATAAGCCAAGGGGTCGTCCCCAAAAGGCCATCCAACCCATATCCACTCCCAAAACCGATCCCCAACCCGGTGACCAGCTCAATCACCATACGCCACGCAAGATGCGCCTGCGCGTGGTGATCTTCCATGTGGTGCGTTTCGCCGGCTTGTTGCGCTTTGATCGCGTCGAGCTTTGCCTCAAGATCTTGCAGCTTTTGCTGCTCGGTCGGTTCTGGCACGGCGGTCCCCTTCCACTGGAAACTTGGTCAGAGTGCTAGATTGCTCGCCGCGCCGAGTCAATGCCGTGATTGCCGCAGGAAGATGAAGTTTAAGAGCTTGAAATAGCTGTATAAATTTGACGCTTGTCGGTTTTACCTTAGTCGCTCTGAGGCTGATTTTCGCGCCGCGAGGCAGGTTCTTTATATTCAACCAATCGGTTGACGAAAGCTGCGCCAGCCTTCAAAGCATGGATCATGACGCAGACTTTGGACGCCATCTTTGCCGCGCTGTGCGACCCGACCCGCCGGGGTATTTTGCGCATGTTGCTTGAGGATGACATGGCGGTCACAGATGTGGCGGAGCCGTTCGAGATGTCCCTTGCCGCGATTTCCAAGCATTTGACGATCCTGACCAAGGCAGGGTTAATCTCGCAGGAAAAGCGTGGGCGAGTAAAATGGTGCAAGCTGGAGCCGGACGCGCTGAGCGAGGCGACGGTCTGGATGCAAGGCTTCGGCCAGTTTGATCCTGTGAACCTTGACGCATTTGAGGCGTTTTTGGAAACTGAGTTTGCCGAGGCGGACAGCGCTCCGGAATAGCCTTATATCGTCAAACGTGCGCCTGTTCCTCTAAATTTCCCACTCTTTCGCCGCGGCTTTCAGGTGCTGCACAAAGGCCTGCACCTTCGTGGTGCGGTGCAAATCCACATGTGTGACCAGCCACAGCGGTGTGAACCATGTGTCTTCGGCAGGCGTGATCTCGACCAGATCCGGATTGTTCAGCCCTATTTGGCGTGGCAAAAAGCCGATCCCCGCCCCGCCTTTCACGGCCTCTTCTAACGTGCGCTCATCCATGGCGCGGAACGTAATGGGGGCGTCGGGGGCCAATGTGTGCAGCCACGAGTTAAAAGGCGCGCGGGTGCCTTCATCCTGCGTGCCGATAAACCTGTGCGCGTGAAATTCCCCCGGATTTGCTGGCACGCCATGACGCGCGACATAGGCTTGCGCAGCAAAAAGGCCGAGGGTTTGGCGAAAGAGCGGCTGCACCACGTTGTCCGGCTGCTCTGGCGCGTTGCCAGCGCGGATGGCGACATGCGCTTCGCCGTATTCAAGGCGAAAGAGCCGCGTGCCAGTTAGATAGCGGATGGTCACATCAGGATGCGCCTGTTGAAACGAGATGAGCACTTGGGTCAGGCGCGGCACCAGTGAGGCAAGCGAAGTCACAACTAAATCGCCCGACACCTCGGTGCCTCGGCCTTTAATGCGCCCGACGAGCTGGCTGAATTGATCGTCCGTTGTCTTGGCAATCCGAAAGAGGTCTTGGCCGGCTTCGGTCGCTGTATAGCCACGGGCATGGCGCTGGAATAATTTGACGCCCAGCCGGGTCTCCAGCGCATCAATGTGGCGGATCACGGTGGCATGGTGCACGCCCAAGACATCCGCAGCCCCGCTGACTGTGCCCATGCGCGCGACTTGATAGGCTGTTTTAATCTCGTCCCAGTTTTCCATGCCGCGATCCTTGTGTGCGTGTCTCAACATTTACATCTGCAATCTTGGCATTGCGTGCGAAATTGCAAGGCTCGTGTTGCGGCTCGTCGGTTTGCAGGCGCGGTCTGGTGCTTGATGCGACCGTCAAGGCGGGGCTCGTAGGGTATATTTGACAATCTTGCGACAACGGCCTAAACGGACACCAATCATCCGGAAGCTTTCCCCTTCCGGTCCCTCATTTTAGGGATCGCCCTCCGTCAGCGCGTTGCGCCCACGGGGGCCATCTTGCTTTGATCGGACAGTTTGGGGTGCTTTGTAATCTGGCCGCGCGCTCCCTACCTTTGGGGGCAGATCGAAACGAAGTTTGGAACGCACATATGTTTGAGAACCTCTCTGAACGCTTGGGCGGTGTTTTTGAGCGCCTGACAAAACAGGGTGCGCTGTCGGATGAGGATGTAAAAACGGCACTGCGTGAGGTGCGCGTTGCATTGCTTGAGGCGGACGTGTCGCTGCCTGTGGCGCGCGATTTCATCAAGGCGGTTCAGGACAAGGCCACCGGCCAAGCGGTCACGAAATCCATCACGCCGGGCCAGCAAGTTGTCAAGATTGTGCACGATGCGCTGATCGACACGTTGACAGGCGAGGGGGATCCCGGCGCACTTAAGGTCGATAACCCACCCGCGCCGATCCTCATGGTTGGTCTGCAAGGTGGGGGTAAGACGACCACTACGGCAAAGCTTGCGAAACGCCTGACCGAGCGGGACGGCAAGCGCGTGCTCATGGCGTCGCTCGACGTGAACCGCCCCGCAGCGATGGAGCAGTTGGCGATTTTGGGCACACATATCGGCGTGGATACGCTGCCGATCGTGCCGGGCGAAGATCCGGTGGCGATTGCGCGCCGGGCCAAGACCCAAGCGGGTTTGGGCGGGTACGATGTTTACCTGCTGGATACGGCGGGTCGGCTTTCGATTGATGATGCGCTGATGGCGCAGGTGGCGGCGGTGCGCGATGTGGCAACCCCGCGCGAAACGCTGCTCGTCGTGGACGGCCTCACGGGTCAGGATGCGGTTAATACTGCTGAAAACTTTGACGCGCAAATTGGCATCACTGGCGTCGTTCTGACCCGGATGGACGGTGACGGTCGTGGGGGCGCGGCCCTTTCGATGCGCGCGGTCACCGGCAAACCGATCAAATTCGTGGGCTTGGGCGAAAAGCTCGATGCGCTAGAAACCTTTGAGCCGGAGCGGATTGCGGGCCGCATTCTTGGCATGGGCGACATTGTAAGCCTCGTCGAAAAGGCCCAAGAAACGATCGAGGCCGAGCAGGCCGAACGTATGATGCGCCGCATGTCAAAGGGCCAGTTCAACATGAACGACCTGCGCATGCAGTTGGACCAAATGCTTAAAATGGGTGGCATGCAGGGCATGATGGGCATGATGCCCGGCATGGGCAAAATGGCCAAACAGGTCGAGGCCGCAGGCATGGACGACAAGGTCCTGAAACAGCAGATCGCCCTAATCCAATCCATGACCAAGAAAGAGCGCGCCAACCCGACCTTGCTGCAAGCCAGCCGTAAAAAACGCATCGCGCGCGGGGCCGGCATGGAAGTGTCCGAGTTGAACAAGCTATTGAAAATGCACCGGCAGATGTCGGACATGATGAAGAAGATGGGCAAAATGGGCAAAGGCGGTATGCTGAAACAGGCCATGAAAGGCATGTTCGGCAAAGGTGGCCCGACGCCTGAGGAAATGGCCGCTGGGATGGACCCAAAGGCCATGGAGGCTGCGGCCAAAGCTATGGGCGGAAAGCTTCCCGGTATGGGCGGTATGCCTGGTGGCATGGGCCTGCCCTCCGGCCTGTCGGGGTTCGGCAAAAAGAAATGAATATGATGGCCATCATAACAAGCCCGCGTCGGACGCTGCGCCCGTTTGAGGCGCGTTCCAGTCACGACATTGCCTGCCTATCTGGCGGCCCAGTTGACCTATGCACAGTTGGCGGCATGACACCGCGTTCATACCTTCCCGCGCAGCGCGCTGTCTGCGCCCGTTATATACCGTTTAACCGTTCCGCATCCCCAGCTCGGAGGACCACATGACCGATCCCGTCACCCTTGCAGCGCAGGTGCTCGCCGAGCACCGCGCCAGCATCGACCGTCTGGATGCCATCCTCGTTTATACATTGGGCGAGCGCTTTAAACACACGCAGGCTGTGGGGAAACTCAAAGCCAGCCACGACCTTCCCCCGTCCGATCCTGCCCGCGAAGCGACGCAGATTGCACGGCTCGAAGATTTGGCGAAAGAGGCCGACCTCGATCCCGAATTCGCCAAGAAGTTCCTGAACTTCATCATTGCTGAAGTTATTCAGCACCACCAAAAGCACCAATCCTGAGGGCTGCAGGTCGCGCCCTGAACATGATCAAAAGGAAAATAAAATCATGGCAATGAAAATTCGTCTCGCCCGTGGCGGCTCCAAAAAGCGCCCGTTTTATCGGATCGTTGCGGCAGACAGCCGTATGCCCCGCGATGGCCGCTTCATCGAAAAGCTCGGCACATACAACCCGCTCCTGCCCAAAGACAGCGAAGAGCGCGTGAAGATGAACATGGAGCGCGTTCAGCACTGGCTCGACCAAGGTGCGCAGCCCACAGACCGGATCGCACGCATGCTAGAGGCGGCTGGCGTGAAGCCAAAGACGGAGCGTAACAACCCCAAGAAGGGTCAGCCCGGCAAGAAAGCGCAAGAGCGCGTCGAAGAAAAAGCCGCCAAAGCAGCCGCTGCTGCCGAAGCCGCAGCAGAAGCGGCCGCCGCTCCTGCGGAAGAAGCGCCCGCCGAGGACGCTGCCGCCGAATAATAAGCTTGGCTTATTTCAGGTTTGGCCCGTCCCATCTCTTTGGGGCGGGCTTTTTAATGTGCGCCGCCGCTCTCATGCGCGCAGGGCTGGCGAAACTTCATCATCAGGCTGGATATTTGGGCGGGTTCTTGGCAGAGGTGCGAGGCGCGCCCAAAGCGCGCCAACTTAGCGAGGGTCACGATGTTCAAATTGATGCGCATGATTATTCTGCTGCCCGTGGCCTTCGTGGCGGGTTGGATTTATGAAAGCAATGCTGCATCAGAGCGCTGCGTTGCCGCAGGGGGCATCATGCGCGATGGGGTTTGTCGGGGGGTCGAATGAGCAATGACGAGTTGATTTGTGTGGGCAGCATCAGCGGTGCCTACGGGGTGCGGGGTGAGTTGCGTATAAAATCCTTCTGCGCGGTGCCCGAGGATATTGAACGCTATTCTCCTCTTCGCACGGAAAACGGACGGTCCTATGACCTCGCCATTCTGCGTCCCGTCAAAGGGGGCTTTGTCGCGCGCATTGCCCAAATTGCGACCAAAGAAGAAGCAGATGCGCTGAGTGCTACCAGCCTCTATGCGCGCCGCTCGCAATTGCCATCCCTGCCGGATGATGAGTTTTATCACGCAGACCTCGTTGGGCTTGATGTCTTTGACACTGGCGGTGAGGTGATTGGTGTCGTGAAATCGGTGCAAAACCACGGTGCGACCGACTTGTTGGAGGTGCAGATGCCCGGCGGCAGTGCCACGGTCCTGTTACCCTTTACCCAAGCGGCCGTGCCCACAGTGGATTTGGCCAGCCGGCGCATCGTGGCCGATCCGCCCGATGGTGTGTTGCCCGACAAAGCGGAATAGCACCTACGTGTGAGCACTGGCGTGCGCTGCGCGTTTGCCGTATCTGCGGGCTATGACAGCCAATACACCTTCTCAATCACAGGGGCCCAAATCGCATGGGCGCAAATCCATCCGTGCCTCTCTTCAACCGCGGTCTTTGATGGACGCACCTGAGGAGTTGGCGGGCGCCTGGCAGGCTCGTGTTATCACTCTATTTCCGGACCTCTTTCCGGGTGTTTTGGGCGCTTCTTTGACGGGGCGCGCGCTGCAAGACGGTCTGTGGCAATTACACACCCATGATCTGCGCAGCCACGGGCTCACGCGGCACCGCAATGTGGATGACACGCCCGCGGGGGGCGGCGCGGGCATGGTGTTGCGCGCCGATGTGGTCGGACCCGCCTTGGAGGCGGCACGGGCGCAGATGCGCGGGCGCACACGCCTGTTGTATATGTCGCCGCGGGGGGTGCGCTTTGATCAGGCCATGGCGCAGGACCTGGCGCGCAGTGACGGCGTTGCAATCCTCTGCGGTCGGTTTGAGGGGGTCGACCAACGGGTCCTTGATCATTTCGAGGTTGAAGAGGTCTCGCTCGGGGATTTTGTGATGACAGGCGGTGAACTGGCGGCGCAGGCCATGATCGATGCCACCGTGCGCTTGTTACCAGGGGTTTTGGGCAACGCTGAAAGCACGGTGGACGAAAGCCATTCCGCGGGCCTCTTGGAGCACCCGCAATATACAAAACCGGCGGTCTGGGAAGACCACCCTATTCCGCCCGTGCTGATGTCCGGAAATCACGCGGAAATCGCCAAATGGCGGCGTGCCCAGGCCGAGGCGCTGACTGCCGCGCGCCGTCCAGATCTGTGGCGCGCGCATTTGAAAAAAACGGACCCATGGATGGACCTATGACAGGGGTGCCGGGCACGCGCCTCTTGGCTTGACGCACAGCAGCTTCGATCCTATACGGCGCCATCTGCATCCCGCACCTTGTGGGATTCGGAGGGTTTGGCGCGTGCTGCTTTCTTCGGCATGATTTCCGCGTGGTGGACCCTGCACAAGGTAAAGACAAGCCAACCTCTGGCGGGCGCAGCTGCGGACCCGACGAAGACATAGAGCTCTTGGATGTCAAATCACGTCGTGGAACAACCACGGGCAACATTAGGAGAGCGTCAGATGAACCTGATCGCACAGATTGAAGCGGAACAAATCGCCGCGTTGGGAAAAGACATTCCCGATTTCAAAGCCGGCGACACCGTTCGCGTTGGCTATAAAGTGACCGAAGGTACGCGTACCCGGGTCCAGAACTACGAAGGCGTTTGCATCGCGCGTAACAACGGCCACGGCATTGCTGGCTCGTTCACCGTGCGTAAAATC
Source organism: uncultured Pseudosulfitobacter sp. (assembly GCA_965656435.1). Lineage (GTDB taxonomy): Bacteria > Pseudomonadota > Alphaproteobacteria > Rhodobacterales > Rhodobacteraceae > Pseudosulfitobacter. The sequence goes on from CBFHKQ010000003.1 coordinate 36,417, forward strand.
TCCTTTGGTGAGGGCGTGGAGCGTGTGTTCCCCCTCTATTCGACAAACATTGAGAGCATCACCGTTGTGCGTCGTGGCCGTGTGCGCCGCGCCAAGCTCTACTACTTGCGCTCGCGTCGCGGTAAATCGGCCCGTATCGCCGAGGTCACCAACTACAAACCGAAATCCGCGCCAGCCGCGTCCTAAAGGGTCAGATCATGAAAGCAGATACACATCCCGATTATCACATGATCGACGTCAAAATGACCGACGGCTCGATCGTAAAGATGAAATCCACCTGGGGCGCCGAAGGCGACCAGTTGGCACTGGACATCGATCCCTCCGTGCACCCCGCATGGACAGGCGGCAACAGCCGTTTGATGGACACAGGCGGTCGCGTATCCAAGTTCAAAAACAAATATGCAGGTCTGGGCTTCTAAGCCGGATTTTGCATTTCTCGATCGAAAAGGCGTGGCCCGCAGTGGCCGCGCCTTTTTTGTCCGTTGGGCCGGTGTGCATTTAATTCAGGCCGCTGGGCGGCAGGGGCGTAAAACTGAAGGCGAGCGTGCTTTTCAAACCTGAGCGCGCAACATATAGTCAAAACCTACATATTTCCGCCGTATCAGGTGGGCAAAAGGGGACAGCATGGCGCATATTATCGTCGTCGGGAATGAAAAAGGCGGGGCTGGGAAATCCACGGTCTCCATGCATGTATCGACGGCTTTGTCGCGTATGGGACGCCGGGTCAGCGTATTGGATCTGGATCTCCGCCAGCGCACGTTGGGGCGCTATGTGGAAAACCGCCGCGATTTTTTGGCCACGTCCGGCGCGACCCTGCCTAGCCCCGAGGTGCATGAGCTGCCCGAGATTGACGCCGACGCGCTCAAGCCCGGCGAAAACCTGTACGATCACCGTCTGAGTGCTGCGATTGCAGCGCTGGAGCCTGATAACGATTTCATTCTGATCGATTGTCCCGGCAGCCATACCCGGCTCAGCCAAGTGGCACATTCGTTGGCGGATACGCTGATCACGCCGCTGAACGACAGCTTTGTTGATTTCGACCTTTTGGCGCGCATCGATGCCTCGGGTGAGAAAATTCTTGGCCCGTCGGTTTATTCGGAAATGGTGTGGAACGCGCGCCAGTTGCGCGCGCAAGCGGGGCTAAAGCCCATCGACTGGATTGTGCTGCGCAACCGGATCGGAGCGCAGCGGATGGTCAACAAGGAAAAGATGGAACGCGCGATCAAGATGTTGGCCAAACGCATCGGTTTTCGCGTGGCGCCCGGGTTTTCCGAGCGGGTCGTTTTCCGCGAGCTGTTCCCGCGTGGATTGACGCTGCTGGACCTTAAAGACATCGGCGTTAAACAGCTAAACATCTCAAACGTTGCCGCACGACAAGAGCTGCGCGATTTGGTCAAAGCGATCAATCTGCCGGGCATTACAGCCGACTTTTAGGCCGGTATTATAGGCGCGTGCGCTCAGCGGCTGGTTTCGTGGTCCAGTCTTTGACGGGCCACAGCCTCATTATGTGCGGCCTTGCGGTGATCGCGCAGCGCACCTTCGACATAGTCCAAATGTGCCTCAACAGCGGCGCGTGCCGCATCTGCATCGCGCGCCTGCAAGGCGGTATTGATTGCCTGGTGCTGGTCCAACAGCGCGCTGCGGGTGGTGCGCTGTTTGAACATGACAAGGCGGTTGTAAAACACGCCCTCGCGCAGCAATTCATACATGGAGCGCATCATGTGAAGCATGATCGTGTTGTGGCTCGCCTCCACAATGGCCATGTGGAACTGCGCGTCGAGTTGACCCTCAAGCTCGGCATTGCGTGCCGGATGTGCTGCCAGCATCTTGTCAAAAATCGTGGCGATCACTTGCAAATCTGTGTCTGAGGCCAGGCGGGCAGCCCGCGCAGCGGCAAGGCCCTCCATATCGCGGCGAAACGACAGATAATCGAACACAGCCTCGTCATGGCGCGCAAAAAGCTGCGTCAGCGCTGGCGCAAAGGCGGAGCCCAGCACGTCGGCGACATAAATGCCGGCGCCGGGTTTGCTTGCCAAAAGGCCCGCCTCTTGAAGACTGCTGACCGCGTCGCGCAGGGACGGACGCGAGACGCCCAACCGTTCTGCGAGCTCTCGCTCCGCCGGTAATCGTTCACCCGGACGCAAAACGCCCCGCAAGATCAACAGCTCGATCTGGCGCACAACGGCTGTTGAGAGTTTTTCGGGTGTGACGGGGCGAAAGGGCATGGGCGATCCTGTTAAACCAAAGGAGGTATAGGGTGTGAGGGGCCAAGGCGTAAACCCCTCGGGATTGTTCATGCCTTGTTAACCATGCTTGGCCTAGCGTTAGGTCATGTCGCGAATTATTCTAATTCTCATGGCCGTTGTGTTGGCGGCCTGCAATAAGCCGGGCCCCCATTTTCGAGGGTTGCTCGCCACGCGTGTCACGATGGACGGCTCCACCTTCGATGTACGGGTGCAGCCTCGTTTGGCCGAAGCGATGCGGGTGAACCGCGAATATGCGCCGCGCTTTGGCCCAATCAAAGATCGTGTGGCGCGTGCCATGGCGCAGGTGTCCGGATGCAGGGTGACGGAGGTGCGCGGGGATCAAGCCTTGGCGACGGGTATTTTGGATTGTGATCCTGTGCCGCCCTGAGAATCGACGTGAGCGATTTCGCACCCTGCGGGATGCGGCATAGGCCTGATCCAAGAGGAAGCGCTCAGATTTAAGCAGAAAAACGCAATATTTTGTGGATAAGGGGGGTCGTGAACGCTCTCTCTAGCGTCTGACGTTGACAGATCCCAATCTAAGGTTCCATCCTAGGGCTCAGAAACCCGTAGGACCCTGAATTGCGCTTTTCCAAGCTAAAACTCACCGGCTTCAAAAGCTTTGTTGATCCAACCGACCTGATTATTGCGGACGGGTTAACAGGTGTTGTGGGCCCGAACGGGTGCGGAAAATCCAACCTGCTCGAAGCGCTACGCTGGGTGATGGGTGAAAACCGCCCAACCGCGATGCGTGGCGGTGGCATGGAGGATGTGATCTTTGCCGGGGCTGCCACGCGACCGGCGCGCAATTTCGCTGAGGTGTCCCTGCACATCGACAATTCAGACCGGCTAGCGCCTGCTGGGTTCAACGACAGTGACGCGCTGGAGATCGTGCGCCGGATCACCCGAGACGTGGGCAGCGCGTATAAAACGAACGGCAAGGATGTGCGGGCGCGGGATGTGCAGATGCTCTTTGCCGATGCCTCCACTGGGGCACATAGCCCAGCCTTGGTGCGGCAGGGGCAAATTTCAGAGCTGATTAATGCCAAGCCCAAAAACCGGCGACGGATTTTGGAAGAAGCGGCAGGCATTTCAGGGCTCTACCAGCGTCGCCATGAAGCGGAGCTGAAGCTGAAAGGCGCGGATGCAAACCTCGCGCGTGTCGATGATGTGATCGAACAGCTCGCGACGCAATTGGCCCAGTTGGCCCGGCAGGCGCGGCAGGCCGCCCGCTACCGTGAAATCGGCGAAGAATTGCGCCGCGTTGAGGGGATGTTGCTTTACCGGCGTTGGCGGGAGGCAGATGAGGCGCGGGCCACCGCGGATGAAGCATTGCGTGTCCGGGTCACCGCAGCGGCCGCGGCCGAGGCTAAGGTCCAACAGGCGATCAAACTGCGCACCGTTGCAGAGGACGCCTTGCCTGCGCTGCGCGAGGAAGAGGCCATCGCCGCGGCCCTCGTCCAGCGCCTGACGGTGCAGCGCGACACCCTCGCCGATCAAGAGGCACAGGCTCAGCGCACCATCGAAACCCTGACCGCACGCATCGCTCAACTTACACGCGATATTGACCGTGAAAGCGGGCTGAACCGCGATGCAGGCGAGACAATCGCGCGGTTGGAGTGGGAGCAGTCTGAGCTTATCAAGGCCTCCGAAGGCCATGATGAGATTTTGGCGGCGGCGGTTGAGGCCGCCCGTGCCGCGGCTGGCGTGCTGCAAGCACGCGAGGCTGATTTGGGCACGCAGACCGAGGATGTGGCCCGCCTGTCTGCGCGGCACGGATCTGCGCAGCGCTTGCTGGACGATAACCGCAAGACCGAAGCAACCTCCGAGGCAGAAGCGACGAAAGCCCGCGACGCCGTGGTGCAATCGCAAGCGGCCCTGACCCAAGCGGGCGCAGATTTCACCGCAGCAGAGGGCGCGGTCGCCGCGGCTGAGGCGGCGGCGGTAGAGGCTGATGCAGCGCTGACCGAGGCTGAAGCCGCGCGTGCCGAGGCGCAGACCCGCGAGGCTGACGCGCGGGCGGAGCGCTCCGAGGCGACAGGCGAGATGAACGCTTTGCGCGCAGAAGTTGGCGCGTTGGCGAAGCTGGTAGAGCGGGATACCGCAGAGGGCGGCCAAATTCTGGACCGTCTACAGGTGCAAAAAGGCTTTGAAAAAGCGTTGGGCGCTGCACTTGCGGATGATTTGCGCGCGCCAGAGGTGGCGGGCGATGGGCCGTCGGGGTGGGCTGCGCTGCCGCCCTATGACACCTCGCAAAAGTTGCCTGATGGCGTGACCCCGATCACGGAACACGTATCGGTGCCTGATGTTTTGACCCGCCGGATGTCGCAGATCGGATTATGTGATGCGGATGATGCTGCGCGTTTGCAGCCCATGCTGAAACCCGGTCAGCGCCTCGTCTCGCCGGATGGGGATTTATGGCGCTGGGATGGGTTTCGCGCGTGGGCAGAAGATGCGCCGTCGGCCGCGGCCCTGCGCCTACAACAGCTAAACCGGCTGGAAGAACTCAAACAATCCTTGGAACATGCCACGCAGCGCGCCGAGGGGGCAGAGGCTGCGCATGAGGCTTTGACCAAGCGCCTCACCGCACTGTCCGATGCGGACCGTGCTGCGCGCGAACAGCGCCGCGATGCGGACCGTTTGGTGGCTGATGCAGGCCGTGCGCTGAGCCGTGCGGAGGCGGACCGTAACCTTGCCGCAGGCCGATTGGAAAGCTTGACCCTGGCTGTGACCCGTCACGAAGAAGAGGCGATGGCCGCTCGCGCGCGCGTGATTGAGGCGCAGCGTGCGTTAGATGCGCTTGAGGACGTGGCCGAGGCGCGCGCCGCTGTAGAGGATTTGCGCATGACCGTAGAGGCGGCGCGGATCACCATGATGTCGCGCCGGTCAGAGCAGGACGAATTGCGACGCGCAGGTGAAGCACGCACGCGCCGCAGCCAAGAAGTGACAAAAGAGATTTCGGGCTGGCGGCACCGCTTGGAAACTGCCGAAAAGCGCAGTGCCGAATTGGTAGAGCGCAAGGCAGAAGCCGAGGCCGAACTGCTCACTGCGCAAGCCGCACCGGCTGAGCTGGACGCCAAGCGCGCAGCATTGTCGACCATGATGGCCGAAGGCGAGGCACGGCAGGCATTCGCGACCGATGCGCTGAGCACGGCGGAAACTGCGTTGCGCGACGCGATGAACGCCGAGCGGGATGCAGAGCGTGCCGCGTCAGAGGCGCGCGAGGCGCGGGCGGCGGCCGAAGCCCGCGCGGAGGCTGCGCGCGAAACGGTGCAAGCCGCCGCCGAGCGCATCGCAGAAGAGCAGCAACAGACGCCCAATCAACTGCTTACCGCGCTCGATATTGATCCCGGTGCGATGCCGCGCAGTGATACGCTCGAGACAGATGTGAACCGCCTCAAACGTCAGCGCGATGCGCTGGGGGCTGTCAACCTGCGAGCCGAAGAAGACGCCAAAGAAGTGCAGCAAGAGCATGACGCGCTGACCTCGGAAAAGGCAGACCTAGAGGAGGCGATCAAAACGCTACGCTCCGGTATTGCCAGTCTGAACCGCGAAGGGCGCGAGCGGCTCCTGACCGCTTTTGAGCAGGTAAATTCCAATTTCTCGATGCTGTTCACCCATCTTTTCGGGGGCGGTGAGGCGAACTTGGTTATGGTCGAATCCGAAGATCCCCTCGAGGCGGGCCTAGAAATTATGTGCCAGCCGCCCGGTAAAAAGCTGAGCACACTGAGCCTTCTGTCCGGCGGGGAGCAGACGCTAACCGCGATGGCGCTGATTTTTGCGGTGTTCCTCGCCAATCCTGCGCCGATTTGTGTGCTGGATGAGGTGGATGCTCCGCTGGATGATGCCAACGTGACGCGGTTCTGCGACCTGCTGGATGAGATGTGCCGCCAAACGGACACCCGTTTTTTGATCATCACGCACCATGCGGTCACCATGGCGCGGATGGACCGGCTGTTTGGGGTGACAATGGGTGAGCAGGGCGTGAGCCAGCTGGTTTCGGTTGATCTTCAAAAAGCGGCAAAGATGGTGGCTTAGAGCCGGTTGAGCAGCGCTGGCGTTGGCCACGCGTCCGCAGGCAGACCAAGGCGTTGTTGTTCCGCTTGCACGGCCGCGCGGGTGCGCGCGCCCAGAATACCGTCCACATCACCTACATCATAGCCGCGCGCCTGAAGGCGCTGCTGCAACCGCTTCATCTGGGTTCCGTCCAACCCCGCGTCGGGGTTGCCTGCATCATAGACTGGCGCGCCGCCAAGCCGTGTGGCGAAATAGGCGGCTGTCAGCGCATAGGTAAAGGATTGGTTCCACTCAAAATACACGTTGAAATTTGGATAGGCGAGGAAGGCCGGGCCCTTGTGTCCTTGAGGGAGGATGAGCGAGGCGGGCAGGTCTGCAAGCGTGCCATTGCGCGGCTGCACTCCCAAAGCACGCCATTCGTTCGCCGGTTTGACGGTGCGCAGGCCGCTCAGCTCCCACGCGAAATTGCGGGGAATATGGACTTCTTGCAGCCACGGCTCGCCCGCGCGCCATCCTAGGTGTTGTAGCATTTTCCCGCCCGAGCTTAGCGCATCTGGTGCAGAGGTCTTAAGTTCTACGCGCCCAGTGCCATCAGCGTCGACGCCATTGTCCAAAATGTCTTGGGGTAACATTTGCACCATGCCAATCTCGCCCGCCCAAGCGCCCGTTGTTGTATCAGGGTCGAAGGCGCCCTGTGCAAAAAGGCGCATGGCGGCGATGACTTGGGGGCGAAATAGCTCGGGCCGGCGGCAGTCATGGGCAAGCGTGACCAGCGCGTTGGCGGTGTTAAAGTCGCCCTGAAACGCGCCAAAGTCGGTCTCAAACGCCCAAAACGCCAGCAGAACGGTCCGGTCAACGCCGTATTGTGCTTCGATCTGGTCAAAGACGGCGGCGTAGCGGCTGGCGTTTGCAGCGCCCGTTGTGATCCGGTTGTCCGAGATGAGGCGGCGGGAAAATTCGATAAACGGTTTTTGGAACACGCCTTGGGAGCGGTCGGCGCGCAGCACGCGCGGGTCTGCCGCGACATTTTGCAGGAAGGCGGTTGCTGTCGCGCGCGAGATGCCTGCGGCTACGGCTTCGGTGCGCAGCCCGTCTTTGAAAGCGTCAAAGCTGCCGCCGCATGGGGTCTCTGCTCTGGCGGGTAGGGTCAAGACGGCGCAAAGAATAGCGGCAATCAGGGGTAATTTCATCGCGCTCATTCTCTATCCCAATATCAAAATCGCAATAAGCAGAGCCAAAAAGAGGCCCCACACCTGCCAGAGTACACCACATGCGGCGTCAATGTCATTGGGAGAGAGTTCTTTTTGTCCGCCAGCGCCGACCCATTCTAATTCTTCGGTCCGCCCGTCATAGCTGCGCGGCCCTGCTAGTGCGATGCCCAAGGCGCGCGCAAGAGCTGCTTCAGGCCAGCCAGCATTCGGGCTGCGGTGGCGGCGCGCGTCGGCGACGATGGCGCGGTAGGCGCCAAGCTTGCCATGGATCAGCGCGATCGTAATAGCGGTGAGGCGGGCCGGGATCCAGTTCATCAAATCGTCCATCCGAGCCGTCGCTTTACCAAAGTTTTCGTATTGCGCGGTGCGGTAGCCAATCATGCTGTCGCCGGTGTTGACCATTTTATAGACCATGATGCCGGGCAGGCCGCCGATCAGGAACCAAAAGGCGGGGGCGATGACGCCGTCACTTAGGTTTTCTGCCGCACTCTCGATGGCGGCGCGGGCGATGGCGCTGTCGTCGGCTTGGCGGACATCGCGGCTGACAATGCGGGCGACCATGCGGCGGCCCTCTGCGGTGGACATGCGCAGACCGTCACCCACGGCGGCCACATGCTGCACAAGTGCGCGTTGCGCGAGCAGAATGGCAACGACGATTACCTCAACAAGCGCGCCGCCGAAGGATAATACCGTGCCGATCAGCGCGCCGAAGAAGATTAGAAGGGCGAGGGCGAGCGTGCCTTGCCACACTTGATCGCGGTTCAGCGCCGTGTCCAGCTGCCGCACGAGCCGTCCCATCAGCACGGCCGGGTGGGGTGCTCTGTTCCAGAGCCAGCGCGGCTCGCCGAGAAGTGCGTCAAGCAGCATGGCGATGCTGAGAATTAGGGCACTCATGCCGCGGCCACCCTGTGCCAATCACCCGGCGCGGGCAGGCCGAGGCGGATCCAATCAGGAGCATAAGGAAAGATGCGCGTCCAGATTTTTGCGTGGGCGAAACGGTCCTGCCACGCCGGTGCGTCCGCGACACGGTAGAGGCGGAAGAGGTCTGTACCGCCCAAGGGTGCCGCGCCTTTGTCCTGCATCATAACGTCCAATTTTGCGGCATCCGTGGCGAGACGTGCCCGGGTTTCCGCGGCCCAGTTGGTGTCGCGCAAGGCCAGTGCGCCAATCTCAAGCGCCGGTCCCGATACGGGCCAAGGGCCCAACATCTCGGCCAGCCGTGCGATCTGTGCGGGATCGCCAATGGCAAAGCCAAGGCGCAGCCCGGCAAGCCCCCAAAATTTGCCAAAACTTTTCAACACAATTCGGTTTGGTTCTGCGGTTGCCTCGATCATACTGGCGGCAGGCATTATGTCGCAAAAGCTTTCATCGACGATGTTCAGGCCGCTGGTCAGGTCGCCTGTGTCCCAGACCCGTCCGTCGGGATTATTGGGGTGCACCAAAACCTGAGCGGATGAATCCTTGTCGGGGGTATCGCTGACGTGCCATCCGGCCATGCGGAAGGCGGCGGCGTGTTCGTTGTAGGTCGGCGCGGGTATATAAACGCGATCTGGAGGAGCGAGACGCGGGATTTGGGCGATGACGGCTGACGCCCCCGGTGTCGCGAGGATCGCAGCACCCTCCGGCACTTGCCAAAAGGACCGGGCCGCAGTCAGCAGCGCCTCTTGGGCGTCGCGGTCGGGCAGGGCCGTCCACGACGTTGCGCTGGGCATCGACACAGGAAACGGGACCGGGTTGATCCCTGTTGAAAGGTCCAACCAATCGCCTTGCGACCCGCCATAGGTTGCGATCGCGCGTTCAAGATCGCCGCCGTGGTCTCGATTGTCTGAGGATGTCGCGGTTTGCATCGGGTGTTCCTTTTGCGCAGGGCCATTTCGCGACAAACAGCGGATCTGGCAAGCCTCTTTTTTGTCGCGCGTTGGCCTCGCAATCGCGCTCGGGTGCGCAGGCCTATGACAACGGCGCAGAATTTGCAGCAAGGTGCCGCACCTCGGCGGCAACGCTTACATTTGTGCAACAGCCGCACCGCAGCAATGTGCACATTACCGCTTTTCTACTTGAAGCGGTCGCTACAAAACGCAGTTTCACCGCACAAGGGAGATACGCCATGACCACATTTTTATCCAAAGAGGTCCAGTTGGGCTTGGATAAGGCCCGCCTTGCGGCGCTGAAACGGACATCGCGTTTGCGTGTGATGCAGGGCGATGCGACCTATCCGGTTTTGCGCATGTGGAAGACGGGCTTTACCGTTGAGGCCGAAACCGCGCCCTATCTGCGCGGGCATGTCGATCTTTATGATGGGGCTGTGCATTTGTTCACCTGTTTGATTGTGGCCTCTGATCAGGCTGACGGTGAAATGAGCTATGAGTTCAAGCGTGCAACAGCCGTTTCCGACGCCGCAGCACTTGATTTCGAAAAATCAGTTGATGCACCCGTCGCCCTACTGGCGCGCGCCATCCCCTGAGCGCGCCGAGCGGGCCTTTTATTGGAGGTCCGCAAAGGCGCGTTGCAAACGGGCGACGGCTTCTTCAACCCGCGCGCGCGGCGTGGCGATGTTAAAGCGCAGGAACGTTTCCCCGCCTTGGCCAAAGGTGGGCCCGTGGTTTGCGGCGATCTGTGCGTCTTGTTCAACCCGGAGGGTGAATTCTGCGCGCGACATACCGGTATCTTTGAAATCCACCCAAGACAGATAGGTCGCCTCAAGCGGCATAGAGTTCAGCCCCGGAATGGCTGCGATCCCTTCGTCAAAGATGCGCGCGTTTTCCGCCAGATAGGCGGTCAGTCCGTCGACCCAAGCCGCCCCCTCCGGCGAATAGGCGGCCGTTGCCATAAAGAGGCCAAAGGAATTCGGCGACAGACCCAGAGCGGCCATGCGCTCTGCAAATTTGGCCCTCAGATCGGGATCGGGAATAATGACATTGCCGACATGCGAACCTGCAATGTTGAACGTCTTGGTGGTCGCTGTCATCATGACCAAACGGTCGTCGATGCCCGGGATATGCGCCATCGGGATGTGCGATTTGCCTGGCATCACCAGGTCGTGGTGGATCTCGTCCGAGACGAGGATCAAGTCATGGCGTTTGGCGAAAGCGGCGACACCTTCTAGCTCGGCGCGGGTCCAGACCCGCCCACCCGGGTTATGGGGGCTACACAGCACCAACATAGTCTCATGCCCGCGCAGCTGCGCGTCCCAAGTGTCGAAATCCATCACATATTTGCCATTTTCCTGCGGCATTTCGCAGGCCACAACCTCGCGTCCCGAGGCATTAATCACCTTGGCGAAGGCGTGATAGACGGGGGTAAAGAGCACCACACCGTCGCCGGGCTGCGTATAAGCATCGATGCACATGGCGGTGCCGTTCACCAATCCATGGGTGGTGAAAATCCATTCAGGCTGGATCTGCCAGTTATGGCGCGTGTTCATCCACCACGCGATCGCCGCGCGGTATTTGCTGTCATCCCCGAAATAGCCCATGACCCCGTGGTCGACCTGCGCTTGCACTGCGTCCAACACGCATTGTGGGGGGCGAAAATCCATATCTGCGACCCACATCGCAAGGCCGCTGTCCGCAGGCACACCATAGAGAGCCTCCATGCTGTCCCATTTCACGCAGTGGCTGCCGCGGCGGTCGATGATATCGTCAAAGCTCATGGGGATCTCCTTTGGTTTCCGCCACGCTAACGCAGATTGGCGCGGGTGCAAGAGACGTTGCAGCTTGGGGCGCCATGTCCTACATCAGAGCGCATGAAACGATCCATTCTTTTGCACCCCGACCCGCGCCTTAAAAAGCATTGTGAGCCGATTGAGGATCTCACGGATGCGCTGCGCGATTTGGCTGACGATATGTTGCATACGATGTATGAGGCGCCGGGCGTAGGCTTGGCCGCGCCGCAAATCGGTGTTTTGCAACGGCTGATCGTGCTGGATTGCGTGAAGGAAGAAGGCGAAGCGCCGCGCCCGTTGGTGATGTTCAACCCTGAAATTGTGGCCGCCTCGGACGAGACAAGCGTTTATGAAGAAGGCTGTTTGAGCATCCCGGACCACTATGCGGATGTGACGCGCCCGGCGGCGGTTACCGTAAAATGGATGGACCAAAACGGGGCTGAGCAGTCGCAGGAAATGACAGGCCTTTGGGCCACTTGCGTGCAGCACGAGATTGATCACCTGAACGGCAAGCTTTTCTTGGACTACCTCAAACCGCTCAAGCGGCAGATGATCACGCGTAAAATGACAAAATATAAACGCGAGCTTGCACGGGCCAAACCGGGTGATGTAGCGGTCTCTTGATCCTTGCCTTGGGCCGCTATCTGGCGGTCCTTTTTGAAATATATCCTGAAAGGATCCTCCCATGCCTGTGCGCCCGTTCGTGCCTTTTCCCGACAAACGCTTGCGCACCGCGGCCGCAGAGGTGCCCAAAATCACGGATGAGGTCCGCGCAATCTGGGATGATATGGTTGAGACGATGGACGCCATGCCCGGCGTTGGTTTGGCGGCTCCACAGATTGGCGTGATGCTGCAATTGGCGGTGGTGGATGCCACGACGGACCGCTCACGCCGCATCTATTTAGCGAACCCCACGATCCTTGAAAGCTCAGGCGAACTTGACACCGGCTATGAGGCCTCGCCCAATCTGCCCGGCGTGTCGGCGCAGATCACGCGACCGAAATCTGTCACGGTCCGGTTTCTCAACGATCAGGGTGTGATCGATCGGCGCGTTTTCACAGAGATGGAGGCCCGCTCCGTCCAACACCAAATCGACCATTTGGCGGGCCGTATGTATTTTGACCGTCTCGGACGCGTCAAACGCGACATGTTGCTGCGCAAGGCGCGTAAATCGAAGGGATAGGCGATGCGCATCGTTTTCATGGGATCGCCGGATTTCTCGGTGCCCGTCCTGGACGCTTTGGTGGCGGCAGGCCATGAGATTGCATGCGTCTATTGCCAGCCGCCGCGTCCTGCGGGCCGTGGCAAGAAAGACCGCAACACGCCCGTGCATGAGCGTGCCTTGGCGATGGGCCTGCTCGTGCGCCATCCCACCAGTTTGAAAACGACCGATGCGCAGGCGGAATTCGCGGCGTTAGACGCGGATATCGCGGTGGTCGTGGCCTACGGTCTGATCCTGCCACAAGCGGTGCTGGACGCACCGGCGCGCGGGTGTTTGAACATCCATGCAAGCCTTTTGCCGCGCTGGCGCGGGGCGGCCCCCATCCACCGTGCTATCATGGCGGGCGATGCTGCAACCGGCGTGTGTATCATGCAGATGGAGGCGGGGCTGGACACCGGACCGGTCCTGTTGGAGCGCGAGGTTCCGATCCGGCCTGACCACACAACCGCCGTCCTGCATGATGAGTTGAGCGCACTTGGCGCGGAGGCCATTGTCACAGCGCTCGCGCAATTGCACAGGCTCACGCCGGTCGCACAGCCGGATCAAGGGGTGAGCTATGCCCAAAAGATCGATAAGGCCGAGGCACAGATCGATTGGGCGCGCCCGGCCTCTGAGGTGGACCGACAAATTCGCGGTCTGTCCCCGTTTCCGGGGGCTTGGTTCATGTTGGAGGGGCAGCGGATCAAAGCCTTGGCCAGCGCGCTTGCGCCGGGAGACGGCGTCGCCGGCACAGTCATAGGGCCTGCGACAATTGCCTGCGGGGACGGCGCTGTTCGGTTGATCTCGGTGCAAAAAGCAGGGCGCGGCCCGCAAGACATCGCCAGCTTTTTGAACGGCACATCGCTGCCTGAGGGGACAAAGCTGAGTTAGGACCCTGATTTGGGTGGGCTTGATTTATAGGTCGGCAGCCGCCAACCAAAGGCTAGTGACCCAGCCCGCAAGGCCCATGTGACGGCGGCGCCCACTGCCAGCGGCACAAGACCCGGGCCTGCATATTGGTGCACCAGCCACAATGAGAGCGCACCGCCCATCGCAGCCGAGACATAAAGCTCGCCCTTGCGCAAAACGATCGGCACGTCGCCCACCACCACGTCGCGCATCAGCCCTCCCATGCAGCCTGTGGCCATGCCCATCAGCACAACCACCGGCGCTTGGACCTCCATGGTCAGGGCGACCCCTGCACCTGCGGCTACGGCAATGGCCAACGCAAAGCTGTCCAACCAAAGGAGCGTACGGTAGCGGCTTTCCAGCAGGTGCGCTGTGAAAAACACAAGGATCGCAGCTGTGCAGGCCACCGCCAAATACGCGGGTTGAACGATCCAAAAGATCGGATTGCGATCCAGCAGCACATCGCGCACAGTTCCACCGCCCACGGCCGTCAGGCACGCTATAAAGAGAAACCCCACCGGGTCCATTTGCGCCCGGCTTGCCACCAATGCACCCGTCAGCGCAAAGATCCCGACCGAGGCATAATCCAGCAAGGCAATCCAACTCATAACGTGGCCCTGATCCAATCGAGCGCGGCTGCGTCCGCCTCTGACCACACATCCGCCGCGTCAGCCGCATCGCTTGGTATCAATGGCATCCACAGCAGTTCTGCAGGCCGCCCATCGGCATCCACATGTCGCCAGCGGGAGCGGTGCGTGACAACCGGGTCTGGGGCCACCCGGCAAAGCGCAAAATGCCAGCGCGCACCCTCGGAGATGTCGTCGCTGTGCCCCATGTCGATCGCTGCGCGTGTCTCCACTCCGCAGGCGGTTAGCAAAAGTTGGGCGGCTGCGCGCGCTGTGCTGCCGGGCCCGATCGGTAGGCAAACGCCGCCCTCCGTGCTGCGCGCGACCAAACGGAGAGGCACGCCGCCGGGGTGCAGGGCCACAGGGCAGACGATCTGGCTCATTTGCACTTGAACGGGGCCATGCCCGCCCGTGCCAGCGCATCGGCGCGCTCATTCTCTGGATGGCCTGCGTGGCCCTTGACCCATTTCCACGTCACGCTGTGGCGCGCTTGCGCCTGATCTAGGCGCTGCCACAATTCGGCGTTCGCAACAGGCTTTTTCGCAGCATTTTTCCAGCCGTTCTTTTTCCAGCCGTGTATCCACGCTGTGATCCCGTTTTTGACATAGTTGCTGTCGGTGACGACCGTGATCTGTGAGGCGCGCTCAAGGGCTTCGAGGGCGTTTATCGCGGCCAAAAGCTCCATCCGGTTGTTAGTGGTCGCAGGCTCGCCACCTTGCAAACTGCGCTCTTTGACGATTTCGGTGCCGTCCTTAGCCAGCAGGAGCGCACCCCATCCGCCGGGGCCGGGATTGCCGCTGCACGCGCCGTCGGTATAGGCGAAAAGCTCAGTCATTCGTAGGGTTCCTTGTGGGCGAGCAGGCAAATCCAATCGGCCATTGTGCCGTCCAGCCCTTTGTCCGTGCCGTAGTCGCGGTGCGATACCGTGAAGCCTGCCGCATTCAGGAGGGAAATGAGCGTGTCCTCCTCGTAATAGGTGTAAAGGCGCCCAATACTGTCGCGCGCGCTGCCCGTGCCAAGCTTCATGCCGATGTGAAACAGCCCGCCCTTGGGCAATGCTTCTGCGATGCGGGCCAGATGTGCGGGCATCGCGGCGCGCGGCGCATGCAGGAGGCTGAAGTTGGCCCAAATGCCGTCATATGCCCCCTCAATATCCTCAAAGCTGCCGACTTTGGCCGTGACGCCGGGGTGCGCCGCGGCCATGGCGACCATTTCGGGCACGGCATCCAGTGCTGTTACTTCGAACCCCGCTGCGGCCATCGTTGCGGCCGCGCGTCCCGGGCCACAGCCCAGATCGAGCACGCGTCCACGGCTCAACGTGCCCATAAATCGCTCCAACTGCGGGTCATCTCCGCCGGTGATCTTGGCGTATTGGTCCGCTTGTTGAGCATAGACGGCAAGGGTTTGCGGGTCGCTCATAATACGACCCCAACGGCGAGCGCTGCGACAACCAGCGTTGTGAGCAAGACGCGCAAGTTCAGCCACCAAGGCGGTGCCAGTTCCCACCGCCAGAAGGCGTAATCGAGCACCAGCAGGCCTATAAAACCAAAGATCAGATAGATCGCTGCACTTGTTGGGCCGCCGCCTGTCATAAAGAAAGCCCAAAGGGCGGGCAGCACGCTCAGCCCATAACCAGTTGCGGCTTGTGCGCCCTGAGCCTTGGTGGCGAACCCCCAAAGCACACCGGACATGAACGACAAAATCACCGCGCCGTAAAAGAGCTGAACATACGGCCCGACGAAGCGCGGCCCTAAAATGCGCATCCCCCAAGCCGCCAGATCGCTGTTCAAATACGTGACCGCGCCCCACAGAAATGGGATCACACCGGCAAGGCCCAAGATTAATGCGCTGCGGGGGATCATGCGGTTCTCCTTTGGGGGATGTGCGGGGCGCAGAAGGCTTTGCCCCGCGTTTTGCATCGAGATTGGTTAGGGGCGGGCGTCTTTAAGGATTTAAGCTGGCTGACGCAGCACGCGCGGTACTTTGAATTCAACGTTCTCCACGGCGGTCTCGACCACTTCGCGGGTTACCTCAAAGCGGTCCTCAAAGGCGGCAATCACCTCGTTGATCAACACCTCCGGCGCGGAGGCGCCGGCTGTGATCCCGATGGATGAAATCCCCTCGAGAGCGCGCCAGTCGATGTCGCCTGCGCGCTGCACCAGTTGCGCATAGCTACATCCGGCGCGGGAGCCGACCTCAACCAAACGCTTGGAGTTGGAAGAGTTCGGCGCACCCACGACCAGCATCGCGTCACATTTGGGCGCGATCGCTTTGACGGCCTCTTGGCGGTTGGTCGTGGCGTAACAAATGTCTTCCTTGTGCGGGCCTACGATATCGGGGAACCGCGTTGTAAGGGCGGCAACAATATCGGCGGTGTCGTCCACCGACAGTGTGGTTTGGGTGACATAGGCGAGCGCTTTAGGGTCGCGCACGGTGACCTCGGCCACATCCTGCGGGGTTTCGACCAGAAGCACTTCGCCCTCGGGCAACTGCCCCATGGTGCCCACGGTTTCAGGGTGACCTGCGTGCCCGATCATGATCATTTGCAGGCCTGCATCGGAATGGCGCTGCGCCTCGATGTGAACTTTGCTGACCAAGGGGCAGGTGGCGTCAACATAGATCATTTCGCGCGCCGCAGCCGCGGCCGGCACGGCCTTGGGCACACCGTGGGCGGAAAAGATCACGGGTCGGTCATCGGGGCATTGGTCCAATTCCTCGACAAAAATAGCACCTTTGTCGCGCAGGCCGTCTACAACGAATTTGTTATGCACAATTTCATGGCGCACATAGACAGGCGCCCCCCATTTTTCCAAAGCCATTTCGACGATCTTGATGGCGCGGTCGACGCCTGCGCAAAACCCACGAGGCGCTGCGAGGTAAAGGGTCAGGGGCGGCTTTGTCATCATAGATCTCACAGCATTGGGGTTGTGGTGCGTCTTTGGCGCTAGGGTATGCGCTGCGCTGCGCCGCCTCAAGCCCCAGTATGTTGCAGGGGTGCATGGGCGGACCTGTTACATCGAAGAGCGACGAGCGGCTTAAAATGAACATTACCTCACAATAAAAAACGGCCCCGCCCCAAGGTGGGGCAGGGCCGATCGTGCTTTTGGTCATCCGTGAGTAAGTTGTGACCGGCGCGCAGGTGCGCGCTCAGGGGTGATTAAGCTTCGGCTGAAACGTATTCTTCGCGCGGCATTGCATCGTCGCGCGGTGGGCGGCCCAAAACGGCCTTCAGCTCGTCCAACTCGATAAAGTTGTCGGCTTGGCGGCGCAGCTCGTCCGAGATCATTGGCGGTTGGCTGCGGATGGTAGAGACCACTGAGACGCGCACACCCTGGCGTTGCAGGCTTTCGACCAGTGGGCGAAAATCGCCATCGCCAGAGAAGAGCACGATGTGGTCCACACGCCCGGCCAACTCCATCGCGTCCACGGCTAATTCGATGTCCATGTTGCCCTTCACCTTACGGCGGCCCATGCTGTCGGTATATTCTTTGGCGGCTTTCGTGACCATGGTGAAGCCGTTGTAGTTCAGCCAGTCGACAAGCGGACGGATCGGCGAATATTCGTCGTTCTCAAGCAAAGCTGTGTAGTAGAACGCGCGCAGCAATTTACCACGGCGCATGAATTCCTGACGCAGCAGCTTGTAGTCGATGTCAAACCCGAGGGCTTTTGCCGCCGCATAAAGGTTTGATCCATCGATGAAGAGCGCAAGCCGCTCATCTTTGTAAAACATAAAATTTCCTTTCACTATAACTCTGTCAAAAGGGCTTGAGACTAAGATTTTGATTTCACGACAGAGCGTTGTGCGAAGTGTGACTGTTTTATGTAGGCTTCAGTATCTATCTTAGGTTAACAAGCCGCTATCTTAGGGGGAGCAGGGAGCCTTTTCATGCCGCCGGTCGCCAAGTGTCTCATTGCTTTGGGAGCAAACCAAAGCTCGCCCGCAGGGCCGCCCCGCGAGACGTTGCAGGCGGCGGTGCATGCGATGGTTGAGCGGGGTGCGCAGGTTCTAGCGCAGAGTGCATTTTACAAAACACCATGTTTTCCTGCCGGGGCCGGGCCTGACTACGTCAATGCGGCCGTGGCGGTGGAATGGGCGCTTTCTGCGCGCGGTGTGCTGGACGTTTTACACGCAATTGAGGCTGAAATGGGGCGCGCGCGCAGCACCCGATGGGCAAGTCGGCCCGTTGATCTCGACCTCATTGCGGTGGGAGATGTCGTGGCCCCAAATGAAGAGACCCATGCACAGTGGCGGGACCTACCGCTTGCGGATCAGATGACCCGGACGCCGGAGGAGTTGATCCTGCCGCACCCGCGGATGCAGGACCGGGCCTTTGTGTTGGTTCCCTTGATGGATGTCGCGCCTGATTGGCGGCATCCGCTTTTGAATAAAACAGTGCGCCAGCTGTGTAACGCGCTGCTTGCATCAGACCGCCAAGAGGTCCAGCCGGCGTGAGCTGCGCAAAAGCCGGGCAGGATTTGAACTAGAATCGCCTTGTATCCCAAGGGGTTTCCGCCTAATGGAACACTTCAATTCCTTTTGCCCAATGCAGGAGCATGCTCATGGCCCGCGTAACCGTCGAAGACTGCGTAGACAAAGTCCCTAATCGCTTTGAGTTGGTGATGCTTGCAGCACACCGCGCACGTGAGATTTCGTCCGGCTCAGCGGCGACTGTGGACCGCGATAACGATAAGAACCCTGTCGTGGCCCTGCGTGAAATCGCGGATGAGACGCAGTCTTCTGATGATCTGCGCGAGCGCCTGATCGAGAGCAACCAAAACCAGATTGAGATTGACGAGCCTGAAGAAGACGCAATGGCGCTTTTGATGGGCCAAGAGGCTGACAAGCCCGAAGAAGACAGCATGACCGAAGAGATGCTGTTGCGTCAATTAATGGCCGCGCAAGGCCAAGGCTGACCCCAAAAGGCGTCACATAAAGGCGGGTTTTATGATCTCTGACGATGATCTGATCGCTCAGGTCCGCAGTTATAACCCTAAAACCAACGCAGATCTTATCCGCGCGGCCTATGCCTACGGCCGCGAGATGCACGAGGGACAGGTTCGTCACTCTGGCGAGCCCTACTTTTCGCATCCTGTCGAAGTTGCCGTGATCCTTGCGGGTCAGCAGCTGGATGATGCGACCATTATTACCGCATTGTTGCACGACACGATCGAGGACACGCGCGCCTCCTATGCGTCGGTCTCTGAGAATTTTGGCGAAGAGGTGGCCAAGCTTGTGGATGGGGTGACCAAACTCACCAATCTGCAACTCTCCAGCCTTGAAACAAAGCAGGCCGAGAATTTCCGCAAGCTTTTCATGGCGATGTCAAAAGATATGCGGGTGATCTTGGTCAAGCTCGCTGACCGGCTGCACAACATGCGGACCATCAAGGCTATGAAGCCGGAAAAGCAGGCGCAGAAATCCCGCGAAACGATGGATATCTTTGCCCCGCTGGCCGGGCGTATGGGCATGCAGTGGATGCGTGAAGAGTTGGAGGATTTGGCCTTTCGCGTGCTCAACCCCGAGGCGCGGGCCTCCATCATGCGCCGCTTTGTGACGTTGCAACGCGAAGCGGGCGATGTAATCCAGCGGATTACCGCAGACATGCGCATTGAGCTGGAGAAGGTAGATATCGAGGCCGACGTTTTTGGCCGCGCGAAAAAGCCGTTTTCGGTCTGGCGCAAGATGCAGGAAAAAGACCTGTCTTTTTCACGCCTTTCGGACATCTACGGCTTCCGGCTGATTACCGGATCGGACGAAGATTGCTACCGGGCGTTGGGCGCGATCCACAAGCGGTGGCGCGCCGTTCCGGGGCGGTTCAAGGACTATATCAGCCAGCCGAAAAGTAACGGATATCGCTCGATCCACACCACGGTTTCGGGCCGCGATGGTAAACGGGTCGAGGTCCAAATCCGAACGCGCCAGATGCATGATGTGGCCGAAACGGGCGTTGCGGCGCATTGGTCCTACCGCGACGGGGTGCGGGGGCAGAACCCCTTTGCCGTGGATCCGGTTCAATGGATCGCGACCCTGACGGAGCGGTTCGACGACGATGACGATCACGCTGACTTCCTTGAGGCAGTCAAACTGGAGATGTATTCGGATCAGGTTTTTTGCTTCACGCCCAAGGGCGACGTGATCAAATTGCCGCGCGGTGCAACGCCGATTGATTTTGCCTATGCCATTCACACGCGGATCGGCAACATGGCGGTTGGGGCCAAGATCGATAACCGGCGGGTGCCGCTTTGGACGCGGGTGAAAAACGGCCAGTCCGTCGAGGTCATCACCGCCGAGGGGCAAACGCCGCAGGCCACATGGTTGGATATCGCGACGACTGGCAAGGCAAAGACCGAAATTCGCCGTTCATTGCGGCAGGTCGACCGAGACCGTTTCATCAAATTGGGTCAGGAACTCGCCCGCTCGGCTTTTTCGGCCGTGGACAAAAAAGTCACGGACAAGGCGCTGCAAACAGCGGCCAACAACCTACGCTTGGGCAGCGGCGACGAGATTTTAGCGCGCCTTGGCAG
This sequence comes from uncultured Pseudosulfitobacter sp., assembly GCA_965656435.1. Taxonomy (GTDB): domain Bacteria; phylum Pseudomonadota; class Alphaproteobacteria; order Rhodobacterales; family Rhodobacteraceae; genus Pseudosulfitobacter. The sequence goes on from CBFHKQ010000003.1 coordinate 56,816, forward strand.
TGCTGAGTTATCAGGCCGCGAAGTGGTGCAGGCGGTCTATCCGGATCTGACGCCCAAAGTGGGCAAAAAGGTGGACGTGCGCCGCGCCGTGGTGGGCCTTGAACCGGGGCAGAAATTTGACCGCGCGGGCTGTTGTGAGCCTTTGCCGGGCGAGCGGATTGTGGGTATCACGTATCGCGGGCAAGGCGTGGTCGTGCACGCCATCGATTGTAACAAATTGGCCGACCTGTCGGACCAGACCGACCGCTGGATTGATCTGCATTGGCATGACGGCTCGCATCCAGCCGTTTACGGCGCCACGCTCGATCTGACGATCGGGAATGGGGCAGGTGTTTTGGGTCGCATCTGTACCTTGATCGGCGATGCCGGGGCCAATATTTCTGATCTGGAATTTTTGGACCGCAAACCTGATTTCTATCGTTTGTTGATCTATCTTCAGGTCAGGGACGCTGAGCAGTTGCACGCCCTGTTATTGACCCTCGAGGCCGAGAGCGAGGTTGCATCGGTGGCGCGTTTCCGTGATCTCACCAAAGGTGTGGTCGACCGGCCAAAGGCCGTTTAGAGCAGGGGCAGAGTGGTCGTCCGAGACGGGTATCGGCCCTGCGCCATTAGTGATGAAAGGCACCGCGCGGCGGTGAGCGTTAAGTGATCTTCAAACGTCGCGATCCCAAAACGATGTTGCGCAGCTTGGCCGAGTTTCTTTGGCCACGCGGTGGTTGGGCGCGCGCCTTTCACTACGTCAAGCACCGCATGCGGCGCCTGCCCGACAGCCCCGAGCGTATTTCGCGCGGCATTTGGGCGGGGGTCTTTACCGCTTTTACGCCCTTTTATGGCATCCACTTCTTTATTGCCGCAGGCTTGGCCTGGCTGATGCGGGGCAATGTTTTGGCCGCCTTGATGGGCACGTTTTTTGGCAATCCGCTGACATATGTACCGATTGGGGTTGCCGCCCTGCAAACGGGGCATTGGCTGCTGGGCACAGAGCTCAGCGCCTATACTGAGCGGTCGTTCAGCGGCAAGTTCATCGATGCTGGCGTCGATCTTTGGGCCAATCTGCGCGCCTTCCTCGTGGGGCGGCCACTGGATTGGCAGGGCTTGTCGGTGTTCTATCACGAGGTGTTTTATCCCTATCTTGTCGGGGGTGTCCTGCCGGGAATATTTTTTGCCACGATTTGCTATTATATTTCGGTCCCCGTGCTGCGCGCCTATCAACAGCGCCGCAAAGGGACGATCAAGGCAAAGTTCGACGCGCTCAAAGCACGCAGCGCCGAAAAAGCAGCGGCTAAAAATGCAGGTCGTGACGCATCGGGCCCGAAATCTGAATAATCTTGGCCTGACGCGCTAAGGGTTGTGTCCAGCCCTCGCCCTTGTGCGGCCTGCGCCCTAGGTTACACTGCGACTACGTTGATTTGCGACAAAGGAACAAAGCCATGCCAGATCTCCAGCGCCTGCGACTGGGTGTAAACATTGACCACGTCGCAACCGTGCGTAACGCGCGCGGCGGGGACACGCCGGATCCGCTGCGGGCCGCGCGCATCGCCGAAGAAGCGGGTGCGGATGGCATCACAGCCCATTTGCGCGAAGATCGCCGCCATATCTCGGATGATGATATCGCCCGTTTGATGGACATGCTGACCGTGCCGTTGAATTTTGAAATGGCAGCCACTCAAGAGATGCAGAACATCGCGCTTCGTCATAAGCCCCACGCGGTCTGCATTGTTCCGGAAAAGCGCGAAGAGCGGACGACCGAGGGGGGGCTTGAGGTCGCGCGCGAGGAAAACCGTCTGGCGCATTTCATTGCCCCTCTGCGCGAGGCTGGCTGCCGCGTATCCATTTTTATCGCGGCCGACCTGCGCCAGATCGAGGCTGCACACCGGATTGGCGCGCAGGTGATCGAGTTACACTCTGGTGCCTATTGCGATGCGCATCACGAAGGCCGGTTCGAGGATCGCGACCGCGAATTGGAAGCCCTGCGTGAGATGGCAACCGCCGCACATGCGCTGGGCCTTGAGGTGCACGTCGGTCACGGGCTGACCTATGAAACCGTGGGGCCTGTGGCGCAATTTCCCGAGGCCGTTGAGTTGAACATTGGCCACTTTATTATCGGAGAGGCTATATTCCGAGGCCTTGATCCCGCCATCCGTGAAATGCGCCGTCTGATGGATGCGGCCCGCGCCGAGATTGCGTAATGTCTGAGGCTGGGACTTACCGCTTTGTCATTCCACGATTCGCGACTTGGTATATCGCGTTGTCGATCGCTGTGCCGGGGCTGATCCATGTGTTGAAGATGACAACGGGATTGGATCTGAGCTCGGGTGGGGTGTCGATCATCCCGATGATGCTGGCTGCGATGAATGAGGGCACACAATACGCCCGCGCCACGCAATCCGCGCCGAAAGGCAAGCGCGCATGGCAGTTTGCGGGACTTTTCGCCCTGTTTGGCTCGCTTTTGACGATGCTGTTGGCGGCAATGGTTCTGGTGTCTGCGCCGCATCTTTTGGGCTGGACCTTCCGCCCGTCACTGACCTTTATCGCGGTGGGCGGTGTTGTGATGATCCTTGCCTACACCCTCGTTGGGCGCCTGTTCTTCAGTCTTGGTGCGGTGTCCGAACTGAAGCGACAAGCGGCGGAGCGCTAGGGTATGGTGGCGCAGTCCAGCGTAGAGAGTGCCCGCGCGTGATCTTGGGTATTGGAACAGACCTCGCCAATATCGAGCGGATCGCGGGCACCCTAGAGCGTTTTGGCGATCGCTTCCGCAACCGCGTGTTCACGGATGTAGAGCAGGCCAAGTCCGAACGCCGCCGGGATGTCGCGGGTACCTATGCCAAACGCTGGGCCGCCAAGGAGGCATGTTCAAAGGCGCTGGGCACGGGGCTGCGCATGGGGATCTCATGGCGCGATATGGCGGTCAGTAACCTGCGGACAGGCCAACCTGTGATGGAGGTTACTGGCTGGGCGGCCGAGCGTTTGGCGCAGATGACCCCGCCGGGGCACAGGGCGCATATTCACGTCACACTGACGGACGATCACCCTTGGGCGCAGGCCTTTGTGGTGATTGAGGCGCGGCCCATTTCGCCCGCTCCACCACCCGCAATCTAGGCCTCTGGTCGTAGGGCGCGCCGGGGCCCGTGACCTTGACAGGCCCGTCGCACACCCGCATGTAACCGCAACCCACTCAGGAGACACAGCCCCATGGCCGCGAAACAATCTACCGGCAGCGCGATACTCGATACGGTCAAAACCGTTGTCTATGCGCTGCTCATCGCGGGCGTGTTTCGCACCTTATTCTTTCAGCCCTTCTGGATCCCATCGGGATCGATGAAGCAAACCCTGTTGATCGGGGATTTCCTCTTTGTAAACAAGATGGTGTACGGATACTCCTACGCGTCCTGCCCCAGCCTTGTGATCCCGCGTTTGGGCCTTGATGTGGACGCCAAAGACATCTGTGGCGTGTTTGACGGCGACAACGACCGCTTTTTGGGCCGCGCGCCAGAGCAGGGCGAAGTCGTGGTGTTCCGCCATCCCGTCTCGGGCCGGGACTATATCAAGCGCTTGATCGGCGTGCCGGGTGACCGCGTACAGGTCAAAGATGGCGTGATCTTTTTGAATGACGCGCCGTTACCTCAGGTCGCGGACGGCGCTTTCACCGAAGTGATGGCGCGCCAAGGACCGCAAGGGTTGATCCCCCGTTGTGAAAACGGCCCCGTTGGACAGGGGGCGGACTGCACCAAAAGCCGCAGCATCGAAGCGCTGCCCAATGGGACAAGCTATGCGGTGTTGAACGTCACGACGCAAAGTTCGGACAACACCCGGGTCTTCGTGGTCCCTGAAGGGCATTATTTCTTCATTGGCGACAACCGGGATAACTCCGCTGACAGCCGGCTGGCGCAGCTGGCGGGTGGCGTGGGTTTTGTGCCGCTTGAAAACATCGTCGGAAGGGCGGACCGTATCATGTTCTCTTCCGCGGGCCGCTCGATGCTGTTCTTTTGGACGTGGCGGGCAGACCGCTTCTTTAAGGGGATCCACTGACGCTTATGAAGCTTTCGGCAGATCTTTTGGCGTTCCAGGAGCGGATTGGGTATCGGTTTCAAGATGCATCATTACTGAGCAAAGCGGTCACCCATGCGTCGATGTCTTCGCCCACGCGTGGGGATAATCAGCGTCTTGAGTTTCTGGGCGATCGGGTGCTGGGCCTTGCGATGGCGCAAGCCTTGCTGGAGGCGGACCAAGAAGCGTCTGAGGGCAAGTTGGCCCCCCGTTTTAACGCGCTAGTGCGCAAAGAGGCATGCGCCGATGTCGCGCGCGAGATTGACCTCGGTGCCGTTCTCCGTTTGGGGCGCTCTGAAATGCTGTCTGGTGGGCGGCGCAAGCAGGCGCTGTTGGGTGACGCAATGGAGGCTGTGATTGCTGCCGTCTACCTTGATGCGGGGTTTGAGGCGGCACAATCGATGATCCTGCGTCTATGGGGCGCGCGGATCAACGCGGTTGAAACGGATGCACGCGACGCCAAAACAGCGATGCAAGAGTGGGCGCAATCCAAAGGCTTGCAGCCGCCCAAATATGTTGAGGTCGCGCGCGAGGGGCCGGATCACGCACCTGTATTTACAATTTCTGCGCAGCTGTCGAACGGCGCGCGCGCAGAGGCCAAAGCAGCGTCAAAACGCGCGGCAGAACAAGCCGCAGCGGCAAAGCTGTTGGCTGATATGGAGACATCTAAATGACAACACGTGCAGGCTTTGCGGCCCTGATCGGTGAGCCGAATGCAGGCAAGTCCACGTTGCTCAACCGGATGGTGGGCGCCAAGGTCAGCATCGTCACGCACAAGGTGCAAACCACCCGCGCACGCATTCGGGGCGTTGCGTTGGAGGGCGAGGCCCAGATCGTGTTTGTCGACACGCCCGGCCTTTTCGCGCCCCGCCGCCGCCTGGATCGCGCGATGGTTGCGGCCGCTTGGGGCGGTGCGGCAGATGCAGATGTTGTGATTCTGATGGTAGAGGCGCACCGCGGCATCACCGAAGGGGTTGAGCGGATCCTCGAAGGCTTAGCTGACATGGGCACCGGACGGCGTGTGGCACTGGCGATCAATAAAATTGATCGCGTCGAAGCGCCAGTGCTGTTGGGCCTGACGGAGGCGCTGAACGCGCGGCATAACTTTGAAGAGACCTTTATGATCTCTGCCGAAAAGGGGCATGGGGTAGATGCGCTGCGGGCGTGGATTGCGGGACAATTGCCCGAGGGGCCTTGGTTGTACCCTGAGGACCAGATCGCAGATTTGCCGATGCGCATGATCGCCGCTGAAATGACGCGCGAGAAATTGACCCTGCGGCTGCATCAGGAATTGCCCTATCAGCTCACGGTTGAGACCGAGAATTGGGAAGAGCGCAAAGACGGCACCGCCCGCATTGATCAAGTCGTTTACGTCAGCCGCGATGGCCATAAGGGTATCGTGTTGGGTAACAAAGGCGAAACGATCAAGGCCGTCAGCAAAGCTAGCCGCGCGGAGTTGGAAACCTTTTTGGACCGGCGTGTGCACCTCTTTTTGCAGGTCAAAGTACGGGAAAAATGGCAAGAAGAGGCCGAGCGCTATTCGCAGATGGGCTTGGATTTCAAAGATGGCAATGCCTAAGGCCGGGGCTCGAACGGCTGCGTTCTTTTGCGTCAAACGGGCCGCCCGCCGATGATCCGGTTGACGGCGCGCTTTTGGGTGGATGCCTATTTAATGCGGTTGCGCGGTGCGGATATCCCGGCCTTTGTAGTGGCGCATGGGGATGACACGGCGGGGGCCGTCTTGGTGAAATTGAACACGCTCGATGGTCACGCCTCTCTATTCCACCGCGGTTTTGATCTGGACACGGGCGCTTCGATTTGGGCGCTGTTGCACGCGGGAGGCGAGGCAGAGGTCGATCAGGCGGTTACCCGCCAACGGGGCTTTGATCCGGACTTGTGGGTGATTGAGGTTGAGGATCGGGCGGGCCGCCACATGCTGGATGGTGAGGGGCTGGCGTAATGGAATGGCGCGCCACGGGCATCCTGTTGACCGTCAAGCGCCACGGCGAAAGCGCCGCAATCATCGAGGTTTTCACACAGGAACATGGCCGTCATGCGGGCGTCGTACGCGGTGGAACTAGCCGCAAAATTGCGCCGATTTTACAGCCCGGTGCGCAGCTCGACCTGATGTGGCGCGCGCGGCTCGAGGCGCATATTGGCAGTTTCACGGTAGAGCCTGTGCGCAGCCGGGCCGCCGTTGCCCTCAGTGACCGTTTGTCGCTCGCGGGCTTGAACGCGGTCACAGCACTCTTGGCCTTTTGTCTTCCTGAGCGAGCAGCGCACGCGGCGCTGTACCGGCGCACGGAGGCGTTATTAGACCTGCTTGGCACACGAGATTTGTGGCCATTGGCCTATTTGCAGTGGGAATTGGTGCTGTTGGAGGAGATGGGTTATGGCCTTGATCTCACCTGCTGCGCGGTGACGGGGGCGCAGGAGGGGCTGGCCTATGTGTCGCCCAAGTCGGGCCGTGCTGTGTCGTGGCAGGGGGCGGGGGAGTGGGCGGACCGCCTCTTGCCTTTGCCAGATGTCCTGCGGGGCCTTGGCGATGCGTCGGACGCGGAAATTTTGCAAGCGCTCGGTACGACAGGGCATTTTCTATCCGCGCATTTGGCGGCGAATTTGGGCCACAAACCTCTGCCCGCAGCCCGAGCTCGATTTCTAGAGACCTTGGCGCGCCAGATCAGCGCAGCGCCATCACCAGATCAATAAGGGCTGCGTAGGCGTTGAACGCGTCATCCGCGGCCTGTGTTTTGAGGAGTGGCATGCCGATCAGTGCACCGTAAGCGGCGCGCGCGAAATTCGGATTGGCCACGCCAAGCGCGTTCAGCAGCGTTGAGATATATTGCAAGCGCTCCGCATCCACCGTGGCGACCGCATGGGCAACGGCCTCATCAGACTGGGCCCAGGCGCGCATTGCGGGCGCGGCGGTGTCTTCCAACACCGCGCGGCCAAAGCTATGCAAGCGCTCTGCAACAGGGCCTTGCGCCTCCAGCTGAGAGAGGATGTCCGCTAGGGCCGCTTTGCGCCAATGTTCGCGCAACGCGATGTGAAACTGTGGAACATCCTCAAAATGCCAATAAAAAGAGCCCTTTGTCGTCGACAGCTTCCGTGCCAGAGGCTCGGCACGCAGTGCCGTAGGGCCATCGCTGACCAATGCGGCAATGCCCGCCTCGATCCAGTTTTCTTTTTTGAGCCTGCTCTTTGCCATGACCTACAGCTATGTGCTGCGGTGCAGCCTCACAAGGTTGAGAGGTGCGCGCTTTGTCGCAGTAACTTCGCGCGCATAGATTTTGCGCAAAGGCTCAGACGGCAGGGGAAAAATCGGGCAAGAAATATGCCCGATTTTAGGTGTTACAGATCAGCCGAGCAAGCGGCGCGCGATCACTTGGGCTTGGATTTCCGCCGCACCCTCAAAGATATTGAGGATCCGTGCATCGCACAGAACCCGACTGATTTTATATTCCAACGCAAAGCCGTTGCCGCCGTGGATCTGAAGCCCATTGTCCGCAGCCGACCAGGCAACGCGGGCGCCCAACAGCTTCGCCATGCCCGCCTCGACATCACAACGACGGCCTTCGTCTTTTTCAAACGCGCTGAAATAGGTCAGCTGACGCGCGACCATAATCTCTACCGCCATCATCGCCAATTTGTTGGCCACACGGGGGAAGTTGATCAGCGATTTGCCGAACTGCTTGCGGTCAATCGCGTATTGCATGGAGATGTCGAGCGCCGATTGCGCCACGCCGACCGCGCGGGCTGCGGTTTGGATGCGTGCGGATTCGAATGTCTCCATCAGCTGCTTGAAGCCTTTGCCTTCTTCACCGCCAAGCAGGTTCTCCCCTTTGACGTGGAAGTTGTCGAAGGCGATCTCGTATTCCTTCATGCCGCGGTAGCCAAGCACCTCAATTTCGCCGCCAGACATGCCTTCGGTGGGGAAGGGGTTGGCGCAGTCGCCGGGCGTCTTCTCGGCGAGGAACATCGACAGACCTTTGTAATCTGTGGTGTCGGGATCTGTGCGCGCCATCAAGGTCATGATTTGCGTGCGCGAGGCATGGGTGATCCATGTTTTGTTGCCTGTGATGCGGTAGTCGTCACCATCCTTGACCGCGCGGGTGCGCAGGCTGCCCAAGTCAGAGCCTGTATTTGGCTCGGTGAACACGGCTGTGGGCAGGGTTTCAGCGCTGGCCAGTTGGGGTAGCCACTTTTGTTTTTGCGCCTCAGTGCCGCCGGCAATGATCAACTCGGCTGCAATCTCGGACCGGGTGCCTAACGAGCCGACGCCGATATAGCCGCGCGACAGCTCCTCGGACACGACACACATCGAGGCCTTTGACAGACCAAAGCCGCCGTATTCCTCTGGGATTGTCAGGCCAAACACGCCCATCTCAGCCAGCTCGTCAATCACGTCGAGTGGGATCAATTCGTCCTTGAGGTGCCAGTCGTGGGCCACAGGCTCGATCTTGTCGACCGCATAACGGCGGAATTGTTCGCGGATCATCTCCAGCTCTTCGTCAAGGCCGCTTGCTCCGACGGTGATCTCGGCACTGCGCTCTTGCATCAACTCAACCAGACGCAGACGCGCGGCTTGGGTGTTGCCGCCTCGTGTCAGGGTCGCGATTGCGTCCGTGTCCAGTACGCGGAGGCTGTCGGCGCCAAGGCCCATGTCCTGAAGGCGCAGGATCTCGCCTTGGTTCATTTGCAGACCGCCTTTGATCTGGAGCAAGTATTCGCCAAAGGTGATCTGAAGGATCAGATGCTCAACCTCGCCAAATTTGCCCTGACCCTCAAGCGCCAGGGCCCATTTGTGCATCTCCCGCAATGACTGCGCATAGGTGGCCAGCCACGCGAGGCCGTGCGCCGCTGTCTGGTTTTCCTCGATGAGGCGAGCCGAAATCCGGGTGCCGTCGGTTGTGAGGGCGCGCAGGCTTTCTTTGGCCGCGGCCAGAACAGTATCGACCGGCGTAATCGCGACTTCGGTCAACGCGAGAAGATCATCCAAAAGAACGGCCGTTTCGAGGCCAAGGTTCTGTCCGTCATGTGCCATAGTATCGTGTCCCTTCAATGCTTACCTAATGATCTAGGTCGTTCGCAGGTGCAGCGCAACTTAAATACGTTTACCTGCGTCATATTGGTTTAAAGTTTCGCGCACCTCATCCGTGCGCCGGGAGGTGTCAGAAGGCAGTGTTTTTGAGGGTGCAGGTCTGGGTTGCCCTGATATATCAAGCGCATGGACCTCATTCTCTCAATGCTTTCCCCTTTTGAAATTCTGGCCGCTTTTATGATCGCGCTTTTGGCGGGTTTCGTCAAAGGGGTGGTGGGATTCGCGATGCCGATGATTTTTATCTCGGGGCTAAGCAGTTTCATCGCGCCTGATCTGGCTTTGGCGATGCTGTTGTTACCCACGCTATTTGCAAACGTGCAACAGGCGCTGCGACAGGGTGTCGGGGCGGCTTGGCAGGCGGCGAAACGGTTTTGGGTCTATCTTGTGACGGGTGGCGTGGTTTTGGTGGGGGCTGCCCAATTGGTGCCCTATCTGCGTGGCGATTTGATGCTTGGGGGCCTCGGTGGGCTGGTCACTGGCTTTGTGGTGTTGCAGCTGAGCGGATGGCGCTTGCGCCTGTCCGGGCAATCAGGGCGTGTTGAGGTACTGATTGGTGTGATCGCAGGGTTTTTGGGCGGCATCTCAGGTGTCTGGGGCCCGCCGACCGTGGCCTATCTGACCGCGTTGAACACCGAAAAGACAGTTCAGATGCAGGTGCAGGGGGTCATATACGGGCTTGGGGCCGTTGTTCTCGTACTGTCACATTTGGGCTCAAGTGTGCTGAATTGGCAGACAGCAGCGCCAAGTGCGCTGATGATCCCGCCTGCGCTAATCGGCGTTTGGGTCGGCACACAGGTGATGGACCGCATCGACCAGCATGCCTTTCGGCGTGCAACCTTAATTGTGCTGCTGCTGGCGGGGCTGAACCTTATACGACGTGCAATAATGGGATAGGGCGCTGCGCCGCTTAGGCGGATTTCGCGACAGTGCGGCCTGACACATCCTCAATGAACGTAACAATGCGCGACTTTATGGTCTCATCCTGAATAGAGGCGACGGCCGTCACGATTTGAAGGCTGGGATCCTGAGGTGCAGGCGCATCCCCGCCCTCTTGCACACCGTCGAAGAAATAATGAACCGGTACATCCAGAATTTGTGACAATTCAAAAAGCCGGCTGGCGGCAATTCGGTTCGATCCGATTTCGTATTTCTGAATTTGTTGAAACGAGAGCTTCAGACGGCGTGCGACATCCGTTTGTGACATACGGCGCAGGGTCCGCGCTTCTTTGAGTTTGCGGCCAACATGGATGTCGATGGGATGTGACATAGAACAGGTACCTCTGATGCACGCGTAGAATACGTTTAAGAATTGAAGCAGTTTATCAATTCTTAAACTATATACTAATGTAGTTAACGAATAATCTAGTCGCCCGGCGCTATTTATTCTGTTTCCAGAGATCTTATCTCTAATTTTGAAATGAATTTAAGAGGGCTTTGGCAATTTAATTCAAATTGACTGTGCGCGCTTAAAAATGATCCGGCGAAGCGCATTTGTGCGTCGCCCGCATCAAACCAACCCCGCGCAAACAAAAATGCCCCAACCGCGGTGCGGTCAGGGCATGAAATCACATCAGGCGCGCGAATTAGATCGCGGCGGCTTTCACGTCTTCGTCAATATGCGGAAGATATTGCGCAAAATTATTGGCGAACATTTCCACCAGTTTTGCAGCCTGCGCGTCATAAGCCTCGGGTTGGTCCCATGTGCGGCGTGGGTCGAGCAAGATGTCGGCAACACCTTTTACCGCCACGGGCACCTCAAAGCCAAAGTTTGGATCTTTGCGGAATTCGGCGTCACCAAGGCTTCCGTCCAAGGCTGCTGTCAACAACGCGCGGGTTGCACGGATGGGCATCCGGCTGCCTGTACCATATGCGCCACCGGTCCAGCCAGTGTTGACCAACCAGCAAGTTGCCCCGTGCTGGGCAATTTTTTCACGCAGCAGGTTGCCATACACTTCTGGCCGGCGTGGCATGAAGGGCGCGCCGAAGCAGGTGGAGAATGTAGGCTCTGGCTCTGTCACGCCACGCTCTGTGCCCGCGACTTTGGAGGTGAAGCCGGAAAGGAAGTGGTACATCGCTTGGGCTGGCGTCAGGCGCGCAATCGGAGGCAGCACGCCAAACGCGTCACAGGTCAGCATGATGATGTTCTTGGGGTGGCCGCCCAAGGCGCTTTGCGATGCGTTGGAAATATAGTGCAGCGGGTAGGCGCAGCGCATGTTCGCCGTCAGGCTGTCGTCGGCAAAGTCCAGCTCTTTGGTTTCTTCATCAAAAACCATATTCTCAATAACGGTACCGAATTTTTCGGTTGTGGCATAAATCTCGGGCTCGGCCTCGGCGCTCAGATTGATCGTTTTGGCATAGCAGCCGCCTTCAAAATTGAACGTGCCGCGGTCCGACCAGCCATGTTCATCATCGCCAATCAGGGTCCGCTCTGGGTCGGCCGACAGCGTGGTCTTGCCAGTGCCGGAGAGGCCAAAGAACACAGCCGTGTCCACGGGGTTGCCCGTCGCATGGTTGGCCGAGCAGTGCATCGGCATCACGCCTTTTTCGGGCAGCAGGTAGTTCAGTAGGGTAAAGACCGATTTCTTGTTCTCGCCCGCGTATTCCGTCCCGCCGATCAAGATCAGCTTGCGGTCGAAATTCATCGCAATCACGGTCTCGCTGCGGCAGTTGTGCTTTGCCGGGTCCGCCAAAAAGCTGGGGCAGTTGATGACGGTAAAGTCCGCCAGAAAATCATCCAGGTCATCACGCTCAGGTCGGCGCAACATGGTGCGGATGAAAAGACCGTGCCAGGCAAGCTCTGTCACCATCCGAACGTTGATCGAATAGGCGGGATCGGCACCACCTACGAGGTCTTGCACGAAATAATCGCGCCCCTTCATGTGCGCGCACATGTCAGTGTAGAGCGCATCGAACCCTTCTTCGGACATCTCGGCGTTGTTTTCCCACCAAATCTTGTCGGCAACAGCGGCGGTGCGCACCACATGTTTGTCCTTGGGTGAGCGTCCGGTGAATTTGCCCGTTGTGACCAAGAAAGTCCCGCCATTGCCCAAGGTGCCTTCGCCCCGCTTGAGCGCGGTTTCCATCAATGCAGGCTCCATCAGGTTATAATAGACATTGCCCAGCTCTGTGATGCCTTGATCTTCAAGCCGGAATTGCGGGTTTACCCGTCCAGATGTCATGTGGTCTCTCCTGTTTCCGCACTGCGCGGATGGTCTTTCAAGGCAATAGGCTGCCGTCGCGCTTGGGTCATAACATGACGGTTTTGCAAATTAACAGGACGCTTTGGCACAGTTAGCGCCACCAACGTCATCTTTGACGGATGCGTACGGGGCCAGCCCCTTGCAGATGACGCGATTTGCGGGGTCTGTGCGGCAATTTAGTCATTCTCAATCAAATTGTGGCGAAATCACCCAGCGGCTTAAGCCTGATTCGCACATAGGGATTGATTCGCGCGCAAAATTGGCGATCATCGTGGCACCAGTTCATTTGAGCAGTTATTTTTATAAAGGTGATAGGCAATGTCTAAAATTGCGTTGGTCGATGACGACCGAAATATTCTGACGTCTGTATCCATGACCCTCGAGGCAGAAGGCTTTGAGGTTGAGACCTATAACGACGGACAGGTTGCGTTGGATGCCTTCAACAAGCGCCTGCCAGACATGGCCGTTCTGGACATTAAAATGCCGCGGATGGATGGCATGGATTTGCTGCAACGCCTGCGTCAGAAAACCAAAATGCCGGTGATCTTTTTGACCTCCAAAGATGATGAGATTGACGAGGTCCTGGGCCTGCGCATGGGGGCTGACGACTATGTGAAAAAGCCCTTTAGCCAGCGTCTTTTGGTCGAACGTATTCGCGCGTTGTTGCGCCGCCAGGATGCAATTGTCTCTGACGAGGTGGGCGACACCGAAGAGACGAAGGTGTTGGAGCGCGGCGATCTGCGGATGGATCCGCTGCGCCATGCGGTCAGCTGGAAGGGGACTGATGTGTCCCTCACGGTGACCGAATTCCTACTTCTTCAGGCGCTGGCACAGCGTCCGGGGTTTGTGAAATCGCGCGATCAGCTGATGGATGTGGCCTATGACGACCAAGTCTATGTGGATGACCGCACAATCGACAGCCATATCAAGCGGTTGCGCAAAAAAATGCGGGGTGCGGACGACAGCTTTAGCGCGATCGAGACGCTTTACGGCATCGGATATCGGTACAACGAGGAGTGATCCCAACCGTGGCGTTGGCTGAAGGAAACCATGTGCGTGATATGACCCCTCCCCCGGCCTCCGAAGGCGACGTCGTGCTTGGCGAAGATTGGGTTGCGCCGGATCGGTCGGAGGGCGCGGAGGATATCCGGGCTTTTCGTGCGCGCCGGAATTGGTTTTCGCTGCGCGCCTCGCCGCTGACGCGCAAGATTATCACATTCAATCTGATTGCGTTGAATGTGTTGGTTGCGGGGATCCTCTATCTCAATGCGTCGCGCGACAGCCTTGCTGTGCAGCGCGCGACCTCTTTGGTCAGCGAGGCGGAATTGATCTCCGATGTGATCGAGGCGCAATTGCCGCGCGGTGGGCCAGTGAACCTTGCCACCGGTGACGGCGTTGATGTGGTGCGCACACTGGCTGAGCTGGACCTGCGCGGCGGGATTGATGTTTTTGTCTTTGATCCGTCCGAAACCCTAGTGGCGCAGGTCGGTGGGCAGGGACAGGTTCCGCCGCCGGAGGTGGACGCGTGGCCGGGGCGAACGGTCCTGACGGATGGTTTGGCGTGGATTTGGCAAACGCTCACTGCGCCATTCACGGGATCGCGGCGCGGGGCACAAAGTGTCGAGGCGCAATTGCGCGGTCTTGTTGCGGGCAGTTTGAGCGGCAACACGCAAGTGCGCGATAGCCTTGATACCTCAGGCGGCACGCTGTTCAGCGTTTTAACCCCAATTGCACAAGGCGACCAAACGGTGGGAGTGGTGGCGATCACCTCGGCGGCCGGTGAAATCGACAATCTCGTGCGCGGGGAGCGGGAGCGCGTGTTGCAGATGTTCGTCATCGCCACGCTGGTGTCCATCGGATTGAGCCTCGTCTTGGCCTCCACCATCGCGAATCCACTGGCGGATTTGGCTGCGGCGGCGGAATTGGGACGGGATCGCAACCGGCGCAAGGTTAATCCCGGCCGCATCCGCATCCCGGATTTGACGGCCCGCCCGGACGAGATTGGCCGGCTGTCGGGCGCGCTGCGGGGTATGATCGCCGCGCTCTACAACAGGATCGACGGCAACGAACAATTTGCCGCCGATGTGGCGCATGAGATCAAGAACCCGCTTGCTTCGTTGCGTTCCGCCGTTGGCACCTTGCGGCTGGTTAAGAAAGAAGACCAGCGTGACACGCTCCTAGATGTGATCGAACATGATGTGCGCCGGCTTGATCGTTTGGTCAGCGACATCTCAAATGCCTCCCGCCTCGATAGTGAGCTGGTCAAAGAAGAGGAGGAGGCCTTTGATCTGCTCCACATGATTGGAAACCTTGGGGATTTCTTGGGCAAAGATGCGCGCGACAAAGGCATTGATTTCATCACGGACCTGCCCGCAACGCCACTGGAGGTGCACGGGTTGGAGGCGCGATTGGCGCAGGTTTTCGTGAACCTTATCACCAATGCGGTGTCCTTTTGTGAAGAGGGTGACGCCATTCGGGTCTGGGCCCGCCGCAAGAAAAATCGCGTGTTGATCGTGGTCGAAGACACTGGCCCCGGTATTCCTGAACAGGCCTTGTCCAAGATTTTCAAGCGCTTTTATTCGCAGCGTCCGGAACAGCATTTTGGCAATAATTCGGGCCTCGGCCTCGCTATTTCCAAACAAATAGTAGAGGCCCATGGCGGTGTCATCTGGGCCGAAAACATACGCCCGACAGATGTCGACATCACATCGGAGCCGCTGGGCGCAAGATTTGTGGTTGGCTTGCCAGTCTAAGCGTTAGATCATGGGGCATGGATCCCCATGACCTGCCTGAGCTGAACCTGCACGCCACGACCATCGCCTATCCCGCCGGGCCAGATGCGCCGCCTGCCGGTCTGCTGATCGTCGGGCGGGCAGGCAGCGGTAAATCCAGCCTTGCGCTACAGCTTATGGCGCTAGGCGCGCAATTGGTGGCAGATGACAGAACAGTGCTGCGCCTTGATGCGGGCGGCATTATGGCGCGAGCACCGGAGGCGTTGCGCGGCCTTATCGAAGCGCGCCACATTGGCATTCTGAACGCCACAGCGCTGGCGGAGGCCCCGATCCGCGCAATCATCAACATGGATCATGCCGAAACTCACCGCCTGCCGCCGCAGCGCAGCTATGAAATGATGGGAATTTCGCTGCCGTGCTTGTATAGGTCGGAAAATCCAGCGTGGCCGGCGGCTGTGCTTCATTATCTGAAAGCGGGCAAGGCGGACGTGTAATGCAGGACGAAATCCCTCAACGCAGAATTGTATTAACCACGGGGCCTGCTGGGGCAGGGCGCAGCACGGCCATTCGCGTGCTCGAAGACCTTGGGTTTGAGGCGATCGATAATTTGCCCCTGCGTTTAATAAACGCGCTGCTGGACGACCCCGAAGGCACGCGTCCGCTGGCCTTGGGCATTGACCCGCGTACTCGCGATTTTTCCGTAAACGCGGTGCTAGACTGTCTAGGGCAAATCGCCGCAATTCCGGGCGTCGTGCCAGAGCTGTTGTATCTGGATTGCAGTACGGATGTCCTGTTGCGCCGCTTTTCCGAGACGCGGCGCCGCCATCCTTTGGCGGAAGGGGATCGCCCCGCCGCCGGGATCGCGCGCGAGTTGGAGATGTTGCTGCCGCTGCGGGAACGGGCGGATGTGCTGATCGATACGACAGACTTGAACGTTCATCAGCTGCGCAGTGCGGTGGAGGAATGGTTCGCGCCGGGCGACGGCAAATCCCTCTCGGTTTCGGTCGAAAGCTTTTCGTATAAACGCGGTGTGCCGCGTGCCGTCGACATGGTCTTTGACTGTCGTTTTCTAAAAAACCCCTATTGGGTGCCGGATTTGCGGCCCTTTAACGGGACCGACGCCCCCGTGCGTGACTATGTGCAGGCAGATCCACGTTATGCTGAATTCGCCGCCAAAACCTTTGATCTCGCTCTATGGCTACTGCCCGCTTTCTCGGATGAAGGGAAATCACATCTGTCGATCGCCTTTGGGTGTACTGGGGGACGGCATCGCTCCGTCACCTTGGCCGAAACCTGTGCTGCGGCCCTTGCGCAGCAGGGCTGGCAGGTGTCAATTAGGCATCGAGAGTTGGACCGCCGGAAGAGGGCAGAGGGTTGATCGGAATCGTGATTGTTGCGCATGGGGGATTGGCCCGCGAATACCTCGCGGCCATCGAACATGTCGTGGGCTCGCAATGCGGCGCACAGGCCATCGCGATTGAAGCCAATCACGACCGCGACGCCAAACAAGCCGAGATTTGTGCCGCAGCCGATGCGGTGGACTTGGGCAGTGGCGTGGTCGTGGTGACGGATCTCTTTGGCGGCTCGCCGTCTAACCTGTCTCTTTTGGCCTGCAAGCCTCAGGGGCGACGCATCCTTTATGGGGCAAACCTGCCCATGTTGATCAAATTGGCGAAAAGCCGTGACTTGCCCCTCGCGGATGCGGTGCGGGCGGCTTTGGACGCTGGCAAAAAATACATCAACAGCCAGAATGTAAGTCCAGAAAGCTGAACCATGACCCAATGCACCTTGAAGATCGTCAATGAAAAAGGGCTGCACGCCCGCGCGTCGGCTAAACTGGTGGAGGTGGTCGAGGCATTCGACGCCCGCGCAGAGGTCAGCAAAGATGGCATGTCTGCATCAGGTGACAGCATTATGGGGCTTTTGATGTTGGCAGCTTCCAAGGGAAGTTCTATTGACGTCGAAACATCAGGACCTGATGCGGTTGCGCTTGCAGAGGCGTTGACGGCACTTGTCGCTGATAGGTTTGGTGAGGACGCCTGAAAAGGGCGGTGAGACAATGCAGCCGGGAGTGGACGCAGGTGGTTGATAGCTCGCACGAGATAACAGGCCTCTCGCGGCCGGACGATACCGTTTCTTTCAACAAATACGACCGCAAAAGCCTCTCTTACGCCTCGACATTTGAGGACCCTTGGAAGTCACGCTTTATCTCCACGATGGAGATGTTCACGGGCCGCCTGACCGTGCTGCGCCTGATCCGTAAGTTCGAACGCCAAGGTGCACCCAAGGGGCAAAAGTTCTGGCGCGCGTGCTTGGACGTGATGGGGATTGAGCTCACAACGCCGCGCGAGCAGTTGGACCGTATCCCCAAAGAAGGCCCGGTGATTGTCGTGGCCAACCATCCGCATGGCATGGTGGATGGGATGATTTTTGCTGATTTGATCGGCCGGGTGCGCCCCGATTACCGCATTTTGACCCGTTCCTTGCTCACCGCGATTGATGAGGTCGCGGGCAGTTACATGATCCCGGTGCCTTTCCCTCATGATCCCGCAGCACAACGCAAAGGCGTAGAGATGCGCGCCCGCGCGATGGAGCACCTCAAGGCGGGCGGTGTTGTGGCGCTCTTTCCTTCCGGTGGGGTTGCGGCCTCTGAGACGTGGTTTGGCCCCGCGATAGAGGCCGAATGGAACGTGTTTACCGCCGCATTGATCCGCCGGTCTGGCGCCACGGTCGTGCCGATGCGTTTTCCGGGTCAAAACAGCCGCGCCTATCAGATTGCCAACAAGATTTCGCCCATGCTGCGGCAGGGCCTGTTGTTACACGAGATTGTGCACGCGCTGAACAAACCTCAGGGGCCTATTGTCGGCCATCCTTTGCCCGCCGAAGATGTAACATCATGGGCGTCAGATCCGCGCGGCTTCATGGCTTGGCTGCGCGAACACACGCTCAACCTGAAAAGCTGAGCTCGCTTTTATTAAGTAAAACGCGTGGCGATCAGCGGGTTGGCACTGGTAAATCGCCCCGGTAGTCATAAAATCCGCGCTGCGTTTTGCGGCCAAGCCAGCCGGCTTCGACATATTTTGTCAGCAAGGGGCAAGGGCGGTATTTTGTATCTGCCAGTCCGTCATGCAGGACGTTCATGATTGCAAGGCACGTGTCCAAGCCGATAAAATCCGCGAGTTCCAACGGGCCCATCGGGTGGTTCGCACCCAGCTTGAGCGAACTGTCGATCGATTGTACCGATCCGACCCCTTCATACAGCGTATAGACGGCCTCGTTGATCATCGGCATCAGGATTCGGTTCACGATGAAGGCCGGGAAATCCTCGGCCGTCGCGGCGGTCTTGCCCAACCGTTCTACGACGCCGCGGCAGGCTTCAAAGGTTTCCGCGTCCGTGGCGATGCCGCGGATCAGCTCCACCAGTTGCATCACAGGCACGGGGTTCATGAAGTGAAAGCCCATGAATTTTTCAGGCCGGTCCGTGCGGCTCGCCAGGCGCGTGATCGAGATGGACGAGGTATTTGACGTCAGGATCGTATGCGGTTGGATGTGCGGCAGCAGGTCTTCAAAAATCGCTTGTTTGATCGTTTCGCGCTCGGTCGCGGCCTCAATCACCAAATCGGAGGGTCCCAAATCGGACAGCGCTTGGGTGGTGGTGATGCGGGCCATTGCTTGATCCTTGGCCTCTTCCGTAATCTTGCCCCGCCCCACTTGGCGCGCGAGGTTGCGATCAATCAGGGCGACGGCTTGGGCCAAGGCGTCTGCGCTGATGTCGTTCATCATCACATCATAGCCGGCAAGGGCCATGACATGCGCAATCCCGTTGCCCATTTGCCCGGCGCCCACGATCCCAACTGTTTGAATATTCATGTACCACCCCCATTTTCTTGGCTCACAATAGGGTGCGTGTGGGCCGCGCTGCAAGGGGCATCCGACCGATCTGGCCCGGCGATGTCACGCCGTCAAATCCAAGACCTCGACAATGCGATGCGTTCTTCATGCCGCGTTAGTATTTTCTAAAACGCTGTCGGCTAGACCTTTCCTTGGGTGAATTTAAAAGAGGTGGGTGTCATGTCATATGATGCGTTGGGCCAAGGTGGCCTAGACTATTTGTCGTGCCGATATGGCACGTCCAAGA
The DNA here is from genome assembly GCA_965656435.1 of uncultured Pseudosulfitobacter sp. Classification (GTDB taxonomy): domain Bacteria; phylum Pseudomonadota; class Alphaproteobacteria; order Rhodobacterales; family Rhodobacteraceae; genus Pseudosulfitobacter. Next base: position 76,034 of record CBFHKQ010000003.1, read on the forward strand.
TCATGTTTCGCGGCCCACGCCGTGATCTCAGCAAGCCCTATGTGGCGTTCTTTGGCGGAACAGAAACCTACGGAAAGTTTATCGCGCAGCCCTATCCGGCGCTGATTGAGCCTGCCTTGGGTCTGCAATGCGTGAATTTGGGCTGCGGGAATGCGGGGATTGAGGCCTTTGCCTCTGATCCGCACCTGACCGAAGTGGGGGTGGGCGCGCGGGTAAGCGTTATTCAGGTGATGGGCGCGCAGAACATGTCTAACCGGTTTTACGCCGTGCATCCGCGCCGCAATGATCGCTTTGTCAAAGCTTCACAGTTGATGGCTACGATCTTTCGCGATGTGGATTTTGCGGAGTTTAATTTTACCAAACACATGCTGATGCATTTGCAGAGCCTCTCGCCGGAGCGGTTCGCGGCGCTGCGGGACGAGCTGCAAGAGGCATGGCTGGCGCGAATGCGGTTTATGCTGCAACGGATGCGCGGCAAAACCGTTTTGCTTTGGTTCAGTGCTGCGGCCCCTGATACGGACACTTATGCCTTGGGTCTCGATCCGTGGTTCGTGACGCGCCCGATGCTGGAGGCGCTGCGCAGCGAGACAACGGAGATTGTTGAAGTCACCGTGTCGCCAACCGCACTGGCGGCAGGTACCTTTGGCATGGTTTTCACAGAGATGGAGAGGCCCGCGGCGCAGGCGGTGTTGGGACCAGCGGCACATCATGAGGCAGCGGATGCACTGCTGCCTGTGCTGCAAAAAGTGGCCTAGAATGGTGTCGGAACCGACCCGCCCTGGCACATGAAATGCAAAAAGGCGCGCCAGATCGGCGCGCCTTTTGTTTTCATTAAGGCGAACAAGCCTGCGGCTTACAGTTTTCCCATCAGCTCGGGCACGGCTTCGAACAGGTCTGCAACCAGACCGTAGTCAGCCACTTGGAAGATCGGTGCTTCTTCGTCTTTGTTGATCGCCACGATGACCTTGCTGTCTTTCATGCCGGCCAAGTGTTGGATCGCGCCGGAGATGCCGACCGCGACATAGAGGTCCGGCGCCACCACTTTGCCCGTCTGACCAACCTGCCAGTCGTTCGGTGCATAGCCGCTGTCAACGGCTGCGCGCGATGCGCCAACGGCCGCGCCCAGCTTGTCGGCCAGCTTTTCGATCATCGCAAAGTCGTCTTCGGAACCGACGCCGCGGCCACCGGAAACCACGATACCGGCCGAGGTCAACTCGGGACGGTCAGAGGCAGCAACCTTGTCTTCGATCCAAGCGGATAGGGCAGGGTTGCCCGCGGCTGCGATGTTTTCCACGACGGCAGAACCACCCGTTGCAGCCGCATCAAAGTTGGCCGTGCGGAATGTGATGACCTTAGTTGCGTCGTTAGATTTGACGGTCTGGATCGCGTTGCCTGCATAGATGGGGCGATCAAACGTGGTGCCATCCACAACGGCGAGCGCCTCGGAAATCATCATGACGTCCAGCAAGGCGGCCGCACGGGGCATGATGTTTTTCGCATCTGCCGTGGCAGGTGCTACGACGTGCTCATAATCACCCGCGAGCGATACTAGTAAATCGGCAACTGGTTCGGCCAACCGCTTACCATAGATCGCGTCCTCAGCGCAGAGCACCTTTGCCACGCCAGAGATGGTCGCCGCTTCCGCTGCTGCTGCGGCACAGGTCTCACCCACTGCCAAAACAGTCACATCGCCCAAGGCTGTGGCCGCAGTCACAGCTTTTGCTGTCGCGTCCATTGCCAATTCGCCATCGTTAATCTCTGCCAGGAGAAGAACAGCCATTACACAGCCCCCGCTTCTTTGAGTTTCTCGACCAGCTCGTCGACCGAGCCTACTTTGATACCTGCAGCGCGCGCCGCAGGTTCAACCGTGTTGACGATATTCAGACGCAAGCCTGTGGACACGCCGTAATCTTCGGCCGTTTTCTCATCCAACGGCTTTTTCTTCGCCTTCATGATGTTTGGCAGCGACGCGTAGCGTGGCTCGTTCAGGCGCAGGTCCACGGTCACAACCGCAGGCATGTTGACCTCGATGGTTTGCAAGCCACCGTCCACTTCGCGCGTGACTTTGGCCTTGTCGCCCGCAATTTCCAGCTCGGACGCGAAGGTCGCTTGGCTCCAGCCCATCAGCGCAGACAGCATTTGGCCTGTGGCGTTCATGTCATTGTCGATCGCTTGCTTGCCGCACAGCACGAGGCCCGGCTGCTCTTCGTCGACAATCGCCTTGAGGATTTTGGCAACTGTCAAAGGTTCAATGTCGGAGTGTACGTCGTCTGCGGCCACAACGAGGATTGCGCGGTCCGCACCCATTGCAAGGGCTGTCCGCAGGGTTTCCTGCGCCTGTTTGACGCCAACGGAAACCGCGACGATCTCGTCTGCTTGGCCCGCTTCTTTCAGGCGGATGGCCTGTTCCACAGCAATCTCGTCGAACGGGTTCATCGACATCTTTACGTTTGCAAGATCAACGCCCGTTCCGTCCGCTTTTACACGCACCTTCACGTTATAGTCGATCACGCGTTTGACAGGCACCAAAACCTTCATGTGCGTTCCTTCCTTTGTCGCAATCCGACTCACCGCGGGGTGAGCCTCCAAGTTCTTAGCGTCGGGTTTACCCAAGGCGGTTGGCCTGCAATAGGGCAAAATCGTCGCGCTGAGGTCAATAGACGCCGCGTTTCTTCTTCAACGGCGCTTTTTTATCGCTTGCTGCGCGGCTCACAAAATCCGCGGGGCTTTCCTGCGCTTACCGGTTGGCGCCGGGCACCCACAGCACGTCGTCTTTGCCGCCATTATTGGCCACACGGGCGGCAACAAAGAACCAATCGCTCAGCCGGTTTAGGTATTTGACGGCGGCAGGGTTCACCGCCTCCATGGTGGCCAACTCCACTGCCAAGCGTTCGGCGCGGCGCGATACCGTGCGGCACACATGCAAGTGGGCGGCGAGTTCTGCCCCGCCGGGCAAGATAAAGCTGCGTAGGGGTTCAAGATCTGTGTTCATCACATCAATTTCGGCCTCAAGCCGGGCCACTTGCGCGTCCACCATGCGCAGTGGCGGGTATTCGCTCTCGGCATCTTGCTCCATGTCTGGACGGCACAGATCCGCGCCGAGATCGAACAGATCGTTTTGAATCCGCGACAGGGCATCATCCGTTTCCCCGGTGGCACAAAGGCGCGCCACGCCGACAAAGGAATTCAATTCGTCCGACGTGCCATATGCGGTAACCCGCATCGCGTGCTTGGCCACACGCGCGCCATTGCCCAAAGCTGTTTCACCTGCATCGCCGGTTTTCGTGTAAATTTTGTTGAGAACAACCATCTTTTTGATCCTTTTCCTGCCCTAGCCGCCTTGGCCGCGCAGCCATACAAAGAGTGCGATTAAAACCACGGCGACAAACTGCGCCCCCAAGCGGTAGCGCATGAGCCTATTGGAATTTTGCGCCGCCCAGCCAGAGCCTTTGGCAAACCCGCCCAGTCCCATCACCAACACAACGACCACTGCGGCGCAGGCCAACAGGATCAGCATAAACAGGGGGTCTTGTGACATGGGTTTTCCTTCTCTTGCTGTTAGCGTTTCGATGTAGCGGGGCGGTTTCGAAAAGCGAACCCTTTTCTATCGTGCGGCTTCCTCGGGCGCTGCCTTAGGTGCCCATCACCTGGTCAAGAGCACGTGTCGGCAGCAATCTGCGTAATGTCGCAGCAATATAGGTCGGTGTGGTCACATAATACCGGGCGCGGGGCTTGGGCGCTTCGATAGCATGCACGAGCTTGCGCACAACTGCTTCGGGGCCCAACTCAAACCGGTCCGGTCCTGCGCTGTGATAGAGGCGTTGCATCAGGCGTTCTTTGTAATCCGTGGCGCGCGGGGAGGCCTGCCAATTAATCCAGCGCTCAAAATGCGGGATCGAATTTTGCCGGATTTTGCTGGTGATGGGGCCGGGTTCGATGAGCACGACATGAATGCCTGTGCCTTTCATCTCAAGGCGCATGGTATCGCTCAGTCCTTCGAGCGCGAATTTTGTTGAATTATATGCGCCGCGCCACGGAAGGGCGACGAGGCCCAAAACCGACGAACACTGTACGATGCGGCCATGCCCTTGGGCGCGCATTGTAGGCAGTACCGCGCGGGTCAGCGTGTGCCAGCCGAAAAAATTAGCTTCAAAAATGCTCCGGAGCGCATCTGTGGGCAGGTCTTCGACCGCGCCCGGTACGGCAAAAGCGCCGTTGTTAAATAGGGCGTCCAGCTGCCCGCCGGTTTCTGCCAACACGCTTTGAACGGCGGCAGTGATGGTGTCGGGGTCGCTGTAATCTAAGAGGGGCGCATCGAAACCTTCCGCGATCAGGCGGGCGCAATCATCGGCCTTGCGACAGGCAGCAAACACCCGCCATCCGCGCGCGCGCAGACCGTGCGCTGCGGCATAGCCGATGCCAGAGGAACATCCGGTGATCAAAATCGACTTCATCGCAGGCCTATCCGTTTTATTCTCGGATTGATGTTTCATGTCCGGCGGCGATTGGCAAACCTATGCGTTGTGTCATGTGGCGCTTGTGGCGGGGTCTAACCTTTGGACAGCAGGCTTTCGGCGATCCAGCCTACAGTGCCACCGGCGACAGGGCGCAGCTGAACCCAGCCGTTGCCATATGTCGTCAAGACCTCGACCTCTGTGCCTCGGCCGAGTGAGTTGATCACAGAATAGTCTGTGCCAGGCCCATCGCGTACGTTCACGCGGGCGGCAGTGACACGTCGGACATCCGCATTTGGTGCAATGAAGGGCGCGGAACCGGCTGTTGTTGTGGTACGGGTGTTGGATTGCGGGCGTATCTCTTGCGTGAAGGTAGGTGCCGCTTGCCACGCTGCGCCAGTTGCACCTGCCGGTTTAGGGGTGATTTGTGCATTGCTGGTCAAATTGAGCGCAACTCGCACGACATCGCCATCCGGTTTGGTTAGCTGTGCGCTTGGCTCCACGCGTGCTGCGCGCACAGCGTCTGCGTCAAAATCCGACCCGCCACTGAGTTCAAAAAATACAAAGCCTAAAAATACAAATGTCAGGATCATAAAGCGATACATCGACAGCTCCCCCAGCCACCAAAAGAAAAATAAATATCTTAAAATAAGCGGATTCTCGTCCGCGCTATGATCCATAGCAGATGGATGACGGTCCCGCTGTGAAAATCCCCGTGAGAGTTACTGTTTTTTGAGGAGGGGCCTGCGCCTGCGTTAAACACTTGAGCAAACCCAGGCCCAATATTTTCGCAATACACGGGCTTGTCGCACATGGGGCGGACAGCTACACCACAACTATGGTTGATCAGACAGAGCCCCGCTATATGGACCCCTCCGAACCCCTGCGCCGGGCGCTGGGCGATCGGTATTTGACATATGCGCTGTCGACGATCATGCACCGTGCATTGCCGGATGCGCGTGATGGGCTTAAGCCGGTGCATCGGCGTATTCTGTTTGCGATGCGCGAGTTGCGCTTGTCTTCTGCGGGCGGGTTCCGCAAATCGGCCAAAATTTCGGGCGATGTCATGGGCAACTATCACCCGCACGGTGATGCTGCGATCTATGATGCGATGGCCCGCCTCGCGCAGGATTTCAACGTCCGTTATCCTTTGGTGGACGGCCAAGGGAATTTTGGCAACATCGACGGGGATAATCCGGCGGCCGCGCGCTATACCGAGGCGCGGATGACGGCAGTTGCAGAGGCGCTTTTGGAGGGCCTCAACGAAAACGCCGTTGATTTTCGCGACAATTATGATGGCACCCTGACGGAGCCGGTTGTTCTGCCGGCGCAGTTCCCGAACCTTTTGGCAAATGGCTCCTCTGGGATTGCGGTGGGGATGGCCACCAATATCCCGCCGCATAATATTGCTGAGCTGTGTGATGCTTGCCTGCACCTGATCCGCACGCCGGATGCACGCGACGAGACGTTGCTGAACTACGTGCAGGGACCTGATTTTCCAACGGGCGGCATCATTGTCGAGCCACCTGAAAATATCGCCGAGGCCTACCGCACCGGCAAAGGTGGGTTCCGCCTGCGCTGCCGCTACGCGGTGGAGGATCTGGGCCGGGGGCAGTGGCAAATCGTCGTCACGGAAATCCCCTATCAGGTCCAAAAATCCAAGCTCATCGAAAAGCTGGCCGAGATTATCCAGACTAAAAAGGTCCCCATCCTTGCCGATGTGCGCGATGAAAGCGCCGATGATATTCGCCTGATCCTAGAGCCGCGCTCCAAATACGTGGATCCAGAGGTTCTGATGGGCATGCTTTATCGCAACTCCGACCTCGAAGTGCGGTTTTCCATGAACATGAACGTGCTGATCGATGGGGTCACGCCCAAGGTTTGCTCGCTAAAAGAAGTGCTGCGCGCTTTCCTCGATTTTCGTCGTGAGGTTCTGGGCCGCCGGTCCCGCCACCGGATGGAGAAAATTGATCACCGGCTGGAGGTACTCGAAGGGTATATTATTGCCTTTTTGAACCTTGATCGCGTGATCGACATCATCCGCTATGATGCGGATCCGCAGGCTGCGCTGATGCGTGAAGATTGGGGCCGCGACCACGTACGCGCCATGGATGAGGCGTCCTATGTGACGCCGTCCCCCGCTGATGTGCAGAGCCTTTCAGAGGTGCAGTCCGACGCGATCCTGAACATGCGTTTGCGCGCGCTGCGCCGCCTCGAAGAGTTGGAGTTGCTGCGCGAACAAAAGGCGTTGATGGAAGAGCGTGCGGGCCTTGAAGCGTTGTTAGAAAGTCCGCAGCTACAATGGGACGCGATCAGCGCGCAGCTGCGCGAGACGAAAAAGCAATTTGGCAAGGACTGGCACATCGGCGAGACGCGTAACGCCGGCGCCCGGCGGACCAGCTTTGCCGAAGCAGGAACCATCGAAGACGTCCCGCTTGAGGCGATGATTGACCGCGAGCCCATCACCGTTGTGTGCAGTAAAATGGGCTGGATCCGGGCGATGACCGGCCACATTGATCTGGGACGGGAACTGAAATTCAAGGACGGTGACGGGCCGAGCTTTATCTTTCATGCTGAGACGACGGATCGGCTTTTGGTCTTTGGCTCGAACGGGCGTTTCTACACGGTCTCGGCCGCCAACCTGCCCGGCGGTCGCGGAATGGGCGAGCCGTTGCGCTTGATCGTTGATTTGCCCAACGAGGTTCAAATTCGTGATCTGTTTATCCACAAACCGGGTGAAAAACTGCTGCTGGCCTCCAGCGCGGGGGACGGGTTCATCGTGCCAGAGGACGATGTCGTGGCGCAAACGCGGAGCGGTAAGCAGGTCTTGAACGTGCGCGGCGATGTGGTCGCGGCAGTGTGCCGACGCGTGGTTGGTGATGCGGTCGCTGTTGTTGGTGAAAACCGCAAAGTGCTGGTCTTTGATCTAACCGAGCTGCCCGAAATGGCGCGGGGCAAAGGCGTTCGTTTGCAGCGCTACAAGGACGGCGGCCTTGTTGATGCGACGACCTTTGTCATGGCGGAGGGGTTAAGCTGGCTCGATCCCGCGGGTCGGACACGTACGCAGACTGATCTGGTTGAATGGACGGGCAAGCGCGCTGGTACGGGCCGCATGGCGCCGCGCGGTTTCCCGCGGGACAATAAATTTAACTAAGCCACGACCTCAAACAGGCGTTGCCGTTTCAGTCACTGGTTCCGCGGTCAACCACACGCCCCCCTCTGGCCGCAGGGTTAGGATCATCACAGGCTCCGGGTCGCGCCCAACAACTGGTTTGAACCTGAACCGCGACAGCAGTGTGGCGAGGATAATCACCGCTTCTTGCAGCGCAAAAGACGCGCCGATGCAGATGCGCGGCCCGTCCCCAAAGGGCAGATAGGCATAGCGGTCGATGGCTTTGCGATCAGCAAACCGGTCCGGGCGGAAGGCGTCGGCATCTTCCCACAACACTTTGGAACGGTTCAGCGCATAAATCGGGATCATGACCGTGTCGCCCGGGCGCACATCGCGTCCGCACAGCGTATCATCCGCCAGCGCGGTCCGCGATACGATGCCAGCCGGTGGATAAAGGCGCAGCGCTTCATCGATGATCTGGCGGATGAAAGGCAGCTGCGCCACATCCTCTGACGTGGCCGCGCGCTGGCCCAGCACGGCTTGGG
>CBFHKQ010000004.1:0-81385 GCA_965656435.1 uncultured Pseudosulfitobacter sp.
GGCTGTTTGGATTAGAGAGGGGCGCACTTCGGTGCGTCCTTTTTCTTTGGGATATGGGTCTCGCAGTTTTCTGCAAGGTTTGACTGGGGTGCCCATAATGGCACCTAGGCCCCCCGCCCGCACCGCGCGCTATAGCGGCACGTTTTCCGCCGCCACCACGCTGGTGTGAATGGCAAAAACCGTCATGCCCGTCTTCGGCAGGCGCAGGACGACCTGGCGCTCGCTGCGCAAATAGGGTGCGTTAGGGCCGCGTTCACGTTGCGGCGCGGTCGCGCTCCGCGGCTGGAACAGTTCCGGATCGTGATACCACAGCGCGTTGAAACGCCAAAGCGGCCGCCCCACCTGCACCCCGTCGAACAATCGCTGCACCCGCCGCGCGACATTGGCGTCATATTCCTCCACCGGCGCATGAATAGCCCCCAGCGGGCGTCCGGCCTTTTCCGCCAGCGTCCAACTGGCCGGAAAGCACACGATGCCGCCGGCCAGCACATGTTCGGGGCCGCGTTTATCCATTAGCACCAGATCGCATTGCACCAGCTGTCCCAGCGTGCGCAGAGGCGCTGCGCGGTCCACCTCAACCAAGCGCCCGTCCGGACACATTACCTGCGCACCTTGCTCAAACCCAAGGTCAGGCAAGGCTGCCAGCACCAGATCCAACAACTCTTGCGCCGCGGGCATCGCAGCCTCTTCAAGGTAGTGTACATCCGCAAATTGCGCCGCAATCAGGGCTCTGCGCCGCGCCATCTGCTCGGCATAGGCGTCATCCACCCACAGCCACGGCCCCTCCAACGGGCGTACCCCAGGCAGCGCGCGCGTACCGATGTCGTAGGGCAGTTTTTGTTGCAAAATCGTCATGCGCCTAGGGCTAAGGCAGCGAAACCCGCTTGCCCATAGGCGAATTGCGGCATTTTGGTCGAAAAAAGACAAAAGATGCGCCCCAGAATCGCGCAGGCTTCCTCAAAGTCAGGAGGCTCAGATGAACCAACACTATAGTGCGACGCGCAAAATCGATCCTAATCGCGGCTCTACCCTTGGCGATGGCAGTCCCAACAACGCCGACCGCATCGAAATCGGGCCGACAAAGCTCGCCTTTGATGAATGGGATGCGGCGGGCCTGATCCTGCCGGATCTGACAGAAATGCGGCGCTATCGGTGGGCGCGGCTGACCCAACATATCGTGGACCGCGACTATGGCGGACTGTTGATGTTTGATCCGCTGAACATCCGCTACGCCACAGACAGCACGAATATGCAGTTGTGGAACACCCACAATCCTTTCCGGGCGGTCCTGCTCTGTGCGGATGGCTATATGGTGATCTGGGATTATAAAAACGCGCCTTTCCTCAGCACCTTTAACCCACTGGTGCGCGAACAGCGCGCGGGCGCAGATCTGTTTTATTTTGACCGCGGCGACAAAGTGGATGTGGCGGCGGATGTGTTTTCCAACGAGGTGCGGGTCTTGATGGCCGAACACGCGCCCGGCAACATGCGCCTTGCGGTGGACAAACCCATGGTCCATGGCCTGCGCGCGTTGGAAGCGCAGGGCTTTGACATCCGCGAAGGCGAGGAGGTCACCGAAAAGTCGCGCAGCATCAAAGGGCCCGATGAAATCCGCGCCATGCGCTGCGCCTCGCATGCCTGCGAGACCGCCGTCAAAGCAATGGAGGATTTCGCCCGCGCCAATGTGGGCGATGGCAAGACCTGCGAGGATGACATTTGGGCCGTGCTGCATGCCGAAAACATCCGCCGCGGCGGGGAATGGATTGAAACGCGCCTGCTCGCTTCCGGTCCGCGCACCAACCCGTGGTTTCAGGAATGTGGCCCACGCATCTGTCAACCCAATGAAATCATTAGCTTTGATACGGACCTTGTGGGCAGCTATGGCATCTGCGTCGACATCTCGCGCAGCTGGTGGATCGGCCCGGACAAGCCGCGCCCTGATATGGTCTATGCCATGCAACACGCGATGGAGCATATCCAGACCAACATGGAAATGCTGCGCCCCGGCGTGATGATCCCAGAGCTATCGGCCAACACGCACGTGCTGGACGATCAGTTCCAGGCGCAGAAATACGGCTGTCTGATGCACGGTGTGGGGCTTTGCGATGAATGGCCGCTTGTGGCCTATCCCGACAAGGCCGTGGCGGGCGCCTTTGATTATCCGCTCGAGGCCGGCATGGTCCTCTGTGTAGAGGCAGCTGTGGGGGCTGTCGGGTCGGATTTCACCATCAAGCTGGAAGATCAGGTTTTGATCACCGAAGATGGTTATGAAAACCTGACGCAATACCCCTTTGATGCGGCCTTGATGGGGCACTAAGCGCCAAAGCTAAAACAACAAAAAAGGCGCTGCGGGGATGCAGCGCCTTTTTCAATTCTATCCTGTTCCGCAGTGGCTGCACAGCGGTTTAGCGCGCGCGGGCCGCCAGCTTCCATGCCGCCGGCAGGACCAACGCCGCCAAGCCCAGCTTGACCAGATCGCCCGCGATGAACGGCGTCAGCCCCCACGCCAGGATCGGCTTGTCCCAGCCGTAGAGCGTGCCCAACCAGGCCAACCCCGGTACATAAATCAGCACATTGCCCAAAAGCATTGCAAGCGCCATCCAAACCACCGAACGGTCCCAGCCGCGCTGCGCGAGCGCACCCAGCAGCATCGCCGCCAGCGCGTAGCCGACCAAATAACCGCCCGTGCCGCCCATCATGTAGGCCAACCCGTATTTCTCGGCAGACGAGCCTGCGAAGACGTCAAAACCCAGCGCGCCAACCAGCAAATACGCCAAGACGGTCATCACGCCCAAGCGCGCTCCGTAAGCGGCACCAACCGTGAGGACCGCGAACGTGCCCAGGGTCATCGGAACAGGCCACATCGGCACCTTGATTTTCGCTGCAATCGCTAAAAAGATCACACCAAAGCCAACCAAAAGCGCCTGACGCGCCCATGCCGGCAGGCTGGTATATTGCCCAACAACGTCACTCAAAACACTGTTTTCGTATGTTTTTTCCATTTTTCCGGGTGCTCCGTCCATGTCCCAATTTCGCCGGTTTGTGCCAAGCGCGCCCCCATTTCGCAAGCGCGAAATGAAAAATCGGCCGCAGCGGACGCGCGTTAGTGGCGGGCAGAGCCGTCGTAGCCCTGCGCCGTGGCCTCCGTGCGGCTATAGGCGCTGCGCATGTGATAGTCCTTGCGCGGGCCCAAAACCGTCCATGTCACCGTCCACGCGGGCCAATCCGCGAAATCATAGGCGCCGTCATATTGATCCGGATCGCACCAATGGCCCGCATCGCCGCCGCCCGGCGGCACTTTGTGGAAAAACCGGCCATCGGCGAAATGGACCCTTAGGTCTTTGTCCCACAGATAGGTTTGCCGCGCATTCACGGCCGCCGCGGTGCCCACTTTGATCAGGCCCACCTCATCGCAGCGCAGCATTCCCTCCTGCGCGCGCCAAGTGGCCGTGCCACGAAACTCGGCCGTGGCCCCGCTGGCGTGCGTGATAAAGCGTCGCAAAGTCCAAGCGCCGGCGAAATCAGCGAGCGTGCGAATGGGCATGGGGCGGGTCTCCTTGGGCTGCGGCCACTGCATTGGGGGCGCGTGTAGAGGGATCAGCGCATGGATGCACCCATAATCTTAGGCGTTCTTCCTCCGGATGCGCCGCCCCCGCGCCCTCGCCACTCCACGGCCCCTTGCGGTGTTGCAGGCCCATGCCGCGCAGTCTAAGAGGCAGGGCATCGATAATTCAGCCAAAGGTGCGCCCATGATCCCCCGCTATTCCCGTCCCGAAATGGTAGCCATCTGGGAGCCCGCCACAAAATTCCGCATTTGGTATGAGATCGAAGCCCACGCCTGCGACGCCATGGCCGATCTGGGCGTGATCCCGCGCGAAAACGCCGAAGCTGTGTGGAAAGCCAAGGACGTGGAATTCGACGTGGCCCGCATCGACGAGATTGAGGCCGTGACCAAACATGACGTCATCGCCTTTCTGACCCATCTGGCCGAACATGTGGGCAGCGACGAGGCGCGCTTTGTGCATCAGGGCATGACCTCGTCAGATGTGCTGGACACTTGTTTTAACGTGCAGCTGACGCGGGCCGCCGACATCCTGCTGGCGGACATGGACCTGCTGCTCGCCGCCCTCAAGCGCCGCGCGCTGGAGCATAAGGACACCGTGCGCGTGGGTCGCAGCCACGGCATTCACGCAGAGCCTACGACGATGGGCCTCACTTTCGCGCGTTTTTATGCCGAGATGGACCGCAACCGCACTCGCCTGCAAGCCGCCCGCGCCGAGATTGCCACCGGCGCTGTTTCTGGCGCGGTGGGTACCTTTGCCAATATCGATCCGCGCATCGAAGAGCATGTTTGCGCCCAATTGGGCCTGTCGCCCGAACCAATCAGCACGCAAGTCATCCCGCGTGACCGCCATGCGGCCTTTTTCGCCACGCTCGGCGTGATCGCCAGCTCCATCGAGAATGTTGCCACCGAAGTGCGCCACATGCAGCGCACCGAAGTGCTGGAGGGGGCGGAATTCTTCTCCGCCGGGCAAAAAGGCTCCTCGGCGATGCCACACAAGAAAAACCCGGTGCTGACGGAAAACCTAACGGGGCTGGCGCGCACCATCCGCATGGCCGTGATCCCTGCGATGGAAAATGTCGCCCTCTGGCATGAGCGTGACATCTCGCATTCCTCGGTCGAGCGCGCCATTGGCCCCGACACGACCATCACGCTGGACTTTGCCCTGCACCGCCTGACAGGGGTGATCGACAAGATGTTGGTCTATCCCGAAAATATGCTGGCCAATATGAACAAATTTAGCGGCCTTGTGATGTCGCAGCGCGTGCTTTTGGCCCTCACACAAGCCGGCGTCAGCCGCGAGGACAGCTACCGTTTGGTGCAGCGTAACGCGATGAAGGTCTGGGAAGAAGGCGCGGATTTTAAAACGCTGCTGTTGGCAGATGAAGAGGTATGCGCGGCCCTCACCACCGAGGAGATCGAAGAGAAATTCGATCTTGGCTATCATACCAAGCATGTGGACACGATCTTTGCCCGCGTTTTCGGCGACAGCTGACGCAAATCCGCGCATGTAGGGCAACCCCTTTAAAAACAGTTTGCGCAGGTCAGACTTGAGGCTACCTTAACGTCACCCTACAGCAAAAGGAGACGCAAGATGAAGATCAAGACCACCGTGGTTGCCTTGGCCCTTGCTTTGGCGCCGACCCTGTCGCTGGCAGAAGGCTGTGGCTACGGCAAAGCCAAACAGGCAATGTCCTGCGCCGACGGCAGCACCTACGACAGCGCCACGCAAAGCTGCGTGCCTGTCACGACCTGAATACAGTTGGACAGCGCGGCACCTCTGCGCTGTCCAATTCACCCCTGCCGCCTGTAATGCGGTGCACGCCGTGGGTGCAAAACCCAACGCCCGCCTCCTAGTTCGTATTTGACGCATCGAAGCGCGGCCATGACCTCGCCGCCTACGGCGTGCAATTTATCCCAGTTTTCCCACTCTGCACGGCCCCGCGCGCCCGTCACATTTCAGCATTTGTTCACCAATGCGTGCCACAACACCCCGCAGATCCCCCACCCGTGTTGAGGACCTGCGATGACCGATCTGTTGCCCGCCCCCCTTCACCCTCTTTACCCGCGATGGGCGCCCCCATCGCGTCCGGGTCCGCTCAAGCTACCGGTTCGATGCACCTGAGCCGGCGTGCAAAAGCGGCCGTGGTGGTGCGCCTCATGCTGAATGAGGGCGCGGACATCCCTCTGGAAGAGTTGCCGGAAGAATTGCAGGCGCAACTGACCAAAGCCATGGGCCAAATGCGCGTGGTGGACCGCGACACCCTGCAAGATATCGTCTCAGAATTTGCCCGTGAGGTGGAGCAAATCGGGCTAAGCTTTCCCGGCGGCATCGCCGGCGCGCTCAACGCGCTGGATGGCAAGATCAGCGCCAAAACCGCAGAGCGGCTGCGCAAAGAGGCCGGTGTGCGCCAGATGGGCGATCCTTGGGTGCGGATCAAGGACATGGGCGTGGCAGACTTGCTGCCCATCCTCGACCGCGAAAGCGTTGAAGTCTCGGCCGTGCTGCTCGCCAAACTGGATGTGCCAAAGGCTGCCGAACTGCTGAGCAAACTGCCGGGACCACGCGCGCGCCAGATCACCTATGCCGTGTCGCTAACGGGGGCTGTGACCCCCGATGCGGTGGACCGGATTGGTCTGTCGCTTGCCACCCAGCTGAGCACGCAGCCCGTACGCGCCTTTGATGAAGGACCGGCCGAACGCGTCGGTGCGATCTTGAATTCATCAACCTCAATGACCCGCGACGACATGCTAGAGGGACTAGACGCCTCGGACGAAGGCTTTGCCCGCGAAGTGCGCAAAGCGATCTTTACCTTTGCCAATATCCCAGCCCGCATTGCGCCGCGCGACATCCCGCGGGTGCTGCGCGAGGTAGATCCGAACGATTTGCTGATCGCTATGGCAGGGGCGACCCCCGCCGGCCTCGGCAATGTGGCTGAATACATTCTGGAAAATATGTCCGGCAGGATGGCCGATGCCCTGCGCGAGGAAATGGGCGAGATCCCTGTCCCCAAGGCCGATGCGCATGACACCGCGACCGGCAATATGATTGCCGCCATCCGCCGTCTGGAAGCTGAGGGCGAGTTGATCCTGATCAACGAGCCCCCAGAGGACGCGGCGAACTAACCCCCGTCATGGCAATAGACATCGCGCGCCGCGCATGCTCTAGCAGGTCCATGACGATCCCCACCACCTCTGCGCCCTCGCGCGCCATCCTGTTGACCGTTGCGGCCATCGCTTGTTTCGGCCTGATGGACGTCAGCGTCAAAGCGATCACACCGCTTACCGGCACTGTGCCGGCGCTTTGGGCGCGCTACGGCGGGCAAATGCTGGTGGTCCTGATCCTGATCGCGCCGCGCCTGCGCCAAACGGCGCAGAGCCGCCAGCCCGGCCTGCAAATCATGCGCTCGCTCTCACTAATGGCCGCCACCGCCTTTTTCTTTACCGCGCTGGGTCACATCGGGCTGGCCGAGGCCACCGCGATCATGAGCCTGAACCCGGTCCTGATTACCTTGGGGGGCGCGCTCTTTTTGGGCGAAGCGCTGGGGCTTCGCCGGATTGCCGCGATCATCGTGGCGCTTATCGGCGCGCTGATCGTGATCCGACCGGGAGCGGAGGTATTTTCCCCCGTCGCGCTTTTGCCGCTCGCGGCCGCGGTGTGCTATACCACCTATACCATAATCACCCGTGCGCTGGGAGCGGGCGAAGATGTATGGACCTCTTTGTTCTATACGGGGCTGGTGGGCTCAGTGGTGATGACGGCACTGCTGCCCTTCCATTGGCCTGTGTTCACACCCAAAGCTGCGGCCCTGATGGTTGCCATCGCCTTGTGCGGCACGGCAGGGCAATTGATGTTGATCCGCGCGCTCAGCTTGGCCGAGGCGGGCTTGCTCGCGCCCTTCAACTACACCGGCTTGGTGCTTGCGATCGTCTGGGGGCTGGTCCTCTTTGGTGAGGTGCCGGATGCCATGACCTTGCTAGGTGCGCTTGTGATCGTGGGCGCGGGCCTTTATGTTTGGCACCGTGAAACCCGCACCGCACGCGCGGCGCCGTAAAGGAAACGCCCGACCTTGATGCCTGCGCCGACCCGTTGCCCCGTTTCTGTCCCCACGCCCCAAATCTCCACCTGTGGCGCGGTCTAACCCCATGACACCCGCAGAAAAAGACCACGGTCTGCGGGGTGCTGCGCGGATGCGCGCGTATCTGAGCAATGCCGCCATCCGCACGCTGATCGCAGCCCTGCGCGCGCTGCCCTACCGCACGCGTGTGCGCCTGATGGGGGCGCTTGCTGCGCGTGTCATCGGCCCGCTTAGCCATTTTCGCAAACGCGCCCTACGCAACCTCGCGCATGTCTATCCGGATATGCCGCACAACGAAGCGCTGCGCATTGCCAATGCCAGCCTCAACAACACCGGCCGCACCCTGATTGAGAATTACTCCGGCGCTGATTTCGCGCACCACCTCGCGGGGCAAACCTTGCGCGGTGAGGGTTTCAGCGCACTGCAAGAGGCGTCGGCGCAGCAGCGCCCCGTCATCCTCGTGGGCGGGCATTTTGGTAATTATGAGGCGGTGCGGGTAACGCTGCACAAGGCGGGCTTTGATGTGGGCGGCCTCTACCGGCCCATGCGCAATCCCTATTTCAACGCCCATTACGTCAAGACGATGGCACGCGTGAGCGGGCCCGTCTTTGCGCAGGGACGGCAAGGCACAGCCGGATTTGTGCGCCACCTGCGCGCTGGCGGACAGCTGGTGTTGCTGCTGGATCAGCATGTGTTTGAGGGCGAGGTTTTTGATTTCATGGGCCAGCCCGCCCGCACGTCGCTGTCAGCAGCGAAGCTGGCGCTCAAATTCAACGCGCTGCTTGTGCCCTTCTATGGCATCCGGCGCAGTGATGGTTTTGGCTTTGACACCGTCATTGAGGCGCCGATTGCCCATAGCAACGCAGATCAGATGACCCAAGCGATCAACGACAGCCTTGCTGCACAAGTTCATTCGCGCCCGGAACAATGGTTTTGGATCCACCGACGCTGGCGCGTCAACGACGTTTAACGCAAGCGTGCCGCTGCGCGGATCGGGCCATGCGCACCCTCTTGGATCAGGACAACAACCGGCTGCGCGGCGTCGCTTAGCGCCGCACGCATGTTCAAGGGCGCACGCCCGTTCCAGGTGCCTAGGCTCTGCCAGCTCTCAACCACATGGGCATATTGAAACGTATTGCCTGCGTTTTCACCTCGGGTGATTTCCGCCTCGCGCAGCGGAGTGTATTGCACCAAATACACGCTGAGCGGCGCGGCCAGATCAACGCCCAGCCCCGCGCGTGCTTCAATCATAATCGCATCTGCCGCTGGCACCCGCGCGATCTGCATCTCGATCAGCGCCGGGCTGGCGGCATGGGCCGCGATCGCCTTGGCCAGCTGCATCGGCTTGGCACCCAACAAATCCGAGGTGCCGTTCACAATCATCTGCGGTGTGTAGATGCTGCGCCGTGCGGCCACCGTGGCATAGCCACGCTGCCGCTCGGCATGTGCGGGATCGGCAAAGCTGTCCTGCCAACCGATGTAATCCCAATAATCCACATGCAACGCCAAGGCGATGACATCCTCGCGTCCTGCCAGCTCATGCAGGATTTCATCCGCAGGCGGACAGCTGGAACAACCCTGCGCGGTGAACAACTCCACCACCACTGGCGACTGGGCCCGCGACTCGGACGCAATCCCGATCCAAAGCGCCAGTGCACACAAGGCCACTGTGACATAAGCAACCAAAGCGCGCGGCATATCAGTCCAAGACGGGGGCGTGTTCATCAAACTCTCATTTCTGGCGGCATTCATCGGACGCCTCTTGCTATACCCGTGACACGGGCCGCGCCAATCAAGCTTTGTTGAACCGATGTAAGATTCGCACAAGGGCGCCTTAGGCGCGCCGCCACCCCGGTCCCCTGCGCCCAAATACCGTGCAAATTTCCGCGCCCATTCGCAGAAATACCCCCTTTGACCCCACTCGGTACACCGTGGTATACAAAATCGTCGCACTTCGTGCTTTATCAGTTGAACCACCGCCAAATCCAAGGCATCTGACACCCATCTTCCTTGGCACCCGCACTCCGCCCGTGCCGCAGCGCCTCTCATTTAAGGAGCCACCATGCCCATTACCGTCGGCCATGATACCGCAAAAACCCGCAAAACACTGACAGTGGGCGGCCAATCCGTCGCTTATTACTCGATCCCCGCCGCCACCGAAGCAGGCTTGGGCGATTTTGCCAAATTGCCGGCGGCCTTGAAGGTCGTGCTGGAAAACATGCTGCGGTTTGAGGACGGCAAGACGGTCACAACCGATGACATCAAATCCTTCGCCGAATGGGGTGCCAAAGGCGGTAAAAACCCGCGCGAGATTGCCTACCGGCCCGCGCGCGTGCTCCTGCAAGACTTCACTGGCGTGCCAGCAGTTGTGGACCTTGCCGCGATGCGCGATGCGATCGTGAGCTTGGGCGGTGACGCACAACAGATTAACCCGCTGAACCCCGTTGATCTGGTCATCGACCACTCCGTGATGATCGACGAATTCGGCAACCCGCGCGCGTTCCAGATGAACGTAGACCGCGAATATGAACGCAACATGGAGCGGTATACGTTCCTTAAGTGGGGCCAAAACGCGTTTAACAACTTCCGCGTTGTGCCACCCGGCACCGGCATCTGCCACCAGGTGAACCTCGAATACCTCAGCCAGACCGTATGGACCGACACCGACCAAAGCGGTGCCGAAGTGGCCTATCCCGACACGCTGGTGGGCACGGATTCGCACACCACAATGGTTAATGGCGCGGCTGTTTTGGGCTGGGGCGTTGGCGGTATCGAGGCCGAGGCCGCAATGCTGGGTCAGCCAATTTCGATGCTGATCCCTGAAGTGATCGGCTTTGAGCTGACCGGCTCCATGATGGAAGGCACGACGGGCACGGACCTCGTGCTGAAGGTCGTCGAAATGCTGCGCGAAAAAGGCGTGGTTGGCAAATTCGTGGAATTCTACGGCGAAGGTCTGGACCGTCTGCCGCTTGCGGACCGCGCGACCATCGGCAACATGGCGCCTGAATACGGCGCGACCTGTGGCTTCTTCCCCATCGACAACGAAACGTTGCGCTATCTGCGCACTACGGGCCGTGATGAGGACCGCATCGCGCTGGTCGAAGCCTATGCCAAGGAAAACGGCTTCTGGCGCGGGGCGGATTACGCACCGGTCTATACTGACACGCTGCACCTCGACATGGGCACAATCGTGCCTGCAATCTCGGGCCCCAAGCGTCCGCAGGACTATGTAAAACTGACCGACGGTCAAAGCGCCTTCCGCCGCGAGATGGAAGAGACGTTCAAGCGTCCCATGGGCAAAGAAGTCGCCGTAGACGGCGAAGCCTACACCATGGAATCGGGCAAGGTTGTGATAGCCTCCATCACCTCGTGTACCAACACCTCCAACCCCTATGTCATGATCGGCGCGGGCCTTGTGGCGCGCAAAGCCGCCGCCCTTGGCCTCGACCGCAAGCCTTGGGTTAAAACATCGCTGGCCCCCGGCAGCCAAGTCGTCTCGGCCTATTTGGAGGCCGCAGGCCTGCAAGAGGATCTGGACAAAATCGGCTTTAACCTTGTGGGCTATGGCTGCACCACCTGCATCGGCAACTCCGGCCCGATCCAGCCCGAGCTGAGCAAAGCCATTGCTGAGGGCGATTTGGTCGCCACGTCCGTGTTGTCGGGCAATCGCAACTTTGAGGGCCGCATTTCGCCAGACGTGCGCGCCAACTATCTGGCGTCGCCCCCCTTGGTTGTGGCCTATGCGTTGGCCGGTACCTTGGACATCAACCTTGCCACAGACGTGATCGGCCAAGACAAGGACGGCAACGACGTCTACCTCAAGGACATCTGGCCCTCTAGCCAGGAGGTCGCGGAACTGGTCGAACAGACCGTCACCCGCGCTGCGTTCCAAGAGAAATACGCCGAAGTCTTTACGGGCGATGAGAAGTGGCAAGGCGTGGAAACCACAGACGCGCTGACCTACGACTGGCCCGCGGCATCGACCTATGTGCAGAATCCGCCCTACTTCCAAGGCATGAGCGCCAACCCAGGCACGATTTCCAACATCGAAGGCGCGCGTGTTCTGGCCATCTTGGGCGACATGATCACCACCGACCACATCTCGCCTGCGGGATCGTTCAAGGATACCACGCCGGCCGGCCAATACCTGACAGAGCGTCAGGTCACACCGCGCGATTTCAACTCCTACGGCTCGCGCCGGGGCAACCACGAGGTCATGATGCGCGGCACCTTCGCCAACATCCGCATCAAGAACGAGATGCTCGATGGGGTTGAGGGCGGCTATACCAAGGGCCCAGACGGCGCACAGACGTCGATCTATGACGCGGCCATGGCGCACCAAGAGGCGGGCACACCGCTGGTCATCTTTGGCGGTGAGCAGTATGGCGCAGGATCCAGCCGCGACTGGGCGGCCAAGGGCACGGCACTGCTGGGCGTCAAGGCCGTCATCGCCGAAAGCTTTGAGCGCATCCACCGCTCCAACCTCGTGGGCATGGGCGTTGTGCCGTTCGAATTCACAGGCGGCGACACGCGCAAATCCTTGGGCTTGACTGGGGACGAGGCAGTTTCAATCTCTGGGTTGGACACGATCGAGCCGCTGCAAGAGGTGCCCTGCACCATCACCAAGGCGGATGGCACGGTGCTGAATATCACGCTGAAATGCCGGATCGATACCGCAATTGAGATTGAGTACATCGAACATGGTGGCGTGCTGCATTACGTGCTGCGCAACCTCGCGGCGGCTGCCTAAGCACAGCCCGTAGGCCTATGAGACAAATCAAAGCCCCGGCACATGCGCCGGGGCTTTTTTCATGTCAAAATGCTTTGAAAACAGGCAAATGCCTTGCACCACGGCACAGATCAGTCGGCGGTCGCCGCCTCAAAGGCCGGGACAAAGCGCTGCTCATAGTCCGAGCCGACAAGCGGGCCGGCAAAGCGGAACAACACCGTACCCTCTGCGTCGACAATGAATGTCTCCGGCGGCGCTGTAACACCCCAGTCAATCGCGGTGCGCCCCTGCGGATCAAAGGCCACGCCCGAGAACGGGTTGCCATCTGCGCGCAAGTACGCCGCAGCGGTGCCGCCTTGATCTTTGAAGTTGACACCGACGATGTTCACCCCGTCCGCCTGCATGTCCAAGAGCTTTGGATGCTCGGCCCGGCACGGTGGGCACCAGCTGGCCCAAAAATTCACCAGCGTTACCTCGCCCTGCCCCAGCGCGTCTGGGGGCACAGGATCAAAACCTTCAAGCGCCACTGGTGTGATCGCAGGTGCGGGCGCGCCCACAAGCGTGGAAGGCAACCCTTCGGGGTCTTCGCGGTACATACCTACCGCTGCCAACGCCACGAAGCCTGCAAAAATCAACGGCGGCGCCACCATCATGGCGGAGACCTTAGCCATCGGCCGCGTCTCCCTTATGCGCTTGCTCCGCTTCGGCCAAGCGGCGGCGTGCCCGCGCGCCGTGCAGCAGGCTTTGCCCGACCAACGCGGCCAGCAGGACCCCGGTCGCGCCATAGGCCGACAACACTGCAACGGCATATTTGCCCAAATCCACCATCATGACTTCGCCCCCCGCATCTGCAACGCCCGTGCGCGGCGCAGACTGATCTCGCTGCCTGTGCGGTACAAAACCAGCGCCAGAAACAGCAGCACAAATCCCGCAATGGAAAACAAAAGCGGGTGATAGAACACATCCGCCACGTTTTTTTCTTTATCAAGCGAGAGCGACGCACCTTGGTGCAGACCTTGGTTCCAGAAATTCACCGCGTAGCGCGATAAAACCGCAAAGACGGAGCCCACGAGGCACAAAACAGAAGTAAGATCCGCGGCCGTGTCCGGATCCTCAATCGCCGCCCAAAGCGCCATGTAGCCCAAATAGAACAAAAACAGGATCAAAAAGGAGGTCAGGCGCGGATCCCAGGCCCACCATGTCCCCCACATCGGCTGGCCCCATACCGCGCCTGTCACCAGCGCGATCAGCGTCATCACCACCCCCACAGGCGCCGCGGCCTTTGCGGCCAGCGCGCTGACGTGGTGCCGTCGGATCAACCAAATAAGCGAGGCCACCAGCATCATGAACCACGCGTTGATTGCCATCAGGGCAGACGGGACGTGGATATAGATGATCTTGACCGTGGAGCCTTGGCGGAAATCATCGGGCGTAAAGAAAAACCCCCAGATCAGCCCCACCGCAAGACACAGCGTGGCCAGCGCCCACAGCGCAGGCAACACCCGCGTGCTGAGGCGCATAAACTTGACCGGATTTGCGTATTCCCACAAAGACATGCTGTTTACCTAATCCTTGAATGTATGTCGCTCAACGTTAATCAACGCAAATTGATGCGCAAGACTGCCGCACTTGCAAAAGGCATCAAGGCGGCGACCCCCGCCGTGATACCCGCCAGCATTAGCATCGGCGTGGTATAATCGAGGCCTTGCGCCGCCCGCCGCGCGGCCTCAGCGCCGAAAATTAGGGTCGGCACATAAAGCGGCAGCACCAAAAGCGACATCAACAGACCGCCCCGCTTGAGGCCCACAGTCAGCGCAGCCCCAAAGGTGCCGATGATCGACAGCGCAGGCGTGCCAAGGGCCAACGATACCACCAACCCCACGAAGCCTGCCGCCGGCAGGTTCAAGAGCACGGCCAATACAGGCGCTGCCACCACCAGCGGCAGGCCCGTGGTGATCCAATGGGCAAGGGCTTTGACGCTGACCACTGCCTCCAATGGCAGAGGGGCTGTGGCCATGATGTCCAATGTCCCGTCCTCCCAATCGAGCGCCAGAATACGGTCAAGCGACAGCAAACACGCCAGAAGCGCCCCCAGCCACAGCACGCCCGCCGCAATATCCGCCAGCAGCGCAGGCTGCGGTCCGACGCTGAAGGGGAACAGCACCACAACGATCAGGAAAAACGCAAGGCCAAGGCCAAAGCCGCCCCCCGCCCGCAGTGCCAGTGCCAAATCTCGCCACAACAACGCGCTCATAGAAAGGCCGCATCGCTATGGCCGAGGCCCGCGTCTTGGGGGGCGGCGAATTCGGACACATCCAGAACCGCCGCAGACAGGCCGAGGTCAATATGCGTGGCCATGAGTGCGGCGCCACCGGCGGCCAAATGCGCCTCAACCACGCGCGCAAACAGCGCCACAGATGCCGCATCCAGCGAAACCGTCGGCTCGTCCAGCACCCAAAGCGGCCGCCCGCTGACCCGCAGGCGCGCAAGGCCCAAGCGCCGCTTTTGCCCTGCCGACAGCGTACCGGCCAAGCGCGCGCTCAGCGCGGCGAGGTCGAATTCCACAAGCGCGTCCTCTACCCCGTCTTGATCAAAGACAGCCGCCCAGAAGCGCAGATTTTCGCGCACACTCAGCATCGCCTTGATGCCATCGGCGTGACCCGCGTAAGCGGTCCGGTCCTCTGCACCATTGATCGTACCCGCAAGGGGCGGTTGCAGCCCTGCCACGGTGCGCAAAAGCGTCGTTTTGCCAGACCCATTGGGCCCGCGCAGGACCAGCGCGCTGCCTGCGGCGACGTCAAATGATACCCCCGCCAGCAAAGGCACCCCGCCGCGCGCCACACAAAGGTCGCGAACAGTGAGAATGGGCGTGCTCACACCGGCAACATGGCCAAGGCGATGCGGCGACCCTCGCTCAGCAGCACGTTATAGGTCCGCGCCGCCGCAGGCGATGCCATCGCCTCTACGCCGACGCCTGCGTCCTCCAGCTGGCTGCGCATACCTGTGGGCAGGTGCGCAATCTCGGCACCTGTGCCAACAAAAATCACATCTGCCTCACCCGCCACTGCCAGCAGCGCCGCGACATCCTCCATACCGCCCCAGGTGAATGTGCCAGAAGGCGCAGTGATCACCGCACCCTCGATCACCTCGCCGCCGATGCGAAAAAATCCGGGGCCGTAGCCCTCAACAGGTTTGGCATCATTGAAGACAACTTCGTTCAAGCGCATCGCGTCACTCCCAGATTGGCAGACCCGTGACCACCGCAAGGGCCACAATCGTATATGCGGCGGCGCGGTAGCTGCCTTCCCGCGTGGGATTAAACAGCGCTTTGCCCACCGTGATGGCTGCAAGATAGGGCACCGCGATCATCAGGCCAACCCAGACCATACGCATCGTCCCAAGCCCACCAATCAGGATGTTGGCGATCAAGATCACGTCGAGCGCTGCGAGAAACAGGATCATATTCGCACGCACCGCCACCGCTTTGCGCGCATTGGCGAGGTAGAACATAATGGCCACAGGCCCCGTCAGCGCGGTCAACCCGCCCACAACACCAGCGCCTGCGCCCACTGCCGAGAGCCCCGCCTTGCCCAGCCGCGCGCGGTATTGCCAACCCGACATCACGGCGCCCAGCGTCACCGCCGCCACCCCCGTGACAACCCAGCGCACCACAAGCGGGTCCACAAGCGTCAGCAGAAACACACCCAGCGGCGCGCCTAGAATGGCGGCCAATGCCAGCACTCCGACCTCGCCTCGGTCCGCATCCCCCCACGCGTCAGGGATCAAGATAAGGTTCGATAGAACACCGCTTACAGCAATCATCAGGATAATCTCGGCAGGCCCGAGGAAGATCCCCGCCACCGGCACCACGATCAGCGCCGTGCCAAAGCCCGTAAATCCGCGTACCACACCGGCCAGCAGATAGGTCAGCCCGATCCACACAAGCCCCGGCGTCGCGAGGGCAGCGACCAGCGCCTCAGGCATCTATGTTGGCAAATTGCGTCCCGCCTGGGCCTTGGTCGGGCTTCGACCAGTCACGCTTGACCCCCAGATACAACAGGATCGCCGAGGCCACGAAGACCGAGCTGTAGGTCCCTACGATCACACCCCAGATCATCGCAAAGACAAAGCCACGGATCACGTCCCCGCCCAACACATAAAGTGAGATCAGCGCCAGCAGCGTCGTTACCGAGGTCATCACGGTGCGCGACAGTGTCTCATTGATGGAGATGTTGAGCACTTCGGCCAGCGGCTTTTTCTTGAACTTGCGCAGGTTTTCCCGCACCCGGTCAAAAACCACCACGGTGTCGTTGAGTGAATAGCCAACAATCGTCAAAAGAGCCGCGATAATCGCCAGATCAAAGCGGATCTGAAGCTCTGAAAAGACGCCAATCGTCAGGACCACATCGTGTACAAGGGCCGCCACCGCGCCCAAGGCGAACTGCCACTCAAAGCGCAGCCAGATGTAGACCAACACGGCGCCGATGGCCAAAACGACAGCAATGGCGGCAGTCTGGATTAACTCGCCCGACACCTTCGGACCGACCGATTCGACAGAGACGAATTTGATATCCGGCACGCTGGCGCGCATCGCCTCTTCAACCGCGCGGATCGTCTCGGGCGTCACCGCTTCCTGGCCGTCTTGCGCCTGAATGCGGATCATCGACACGTTTTGATCGGCATCAAACGTGGGGTCGAACACTTCGGTGATGGAGATATCGCCGAGGCCAAGCGGCTCAATCGCGCCACGGTAAAGGCCAATGTCCACAGGCTGCGTGCTTTCGGTGCGGATGGTCGTCCCGCCCCGGAAATCGATGCCAAAGTTGAGGCCCTGCAACATGAACGAGCCAAAGGCCACCAGCATCAGGAGGGCCGAAATGCCCAGCCACAGCTTCCAACGGCTGAAGAAATCAAAGGCGGTGTTTTCGCGAACCAGTTTCAACCGCATATCAGACCTCAATCGTTTTGGGGCGGCGGCGTTCAAACCACATGACCACCATCAGGCGCGTGACGAAAATTGCCGTAAAGACCGAGGTCAGGATGCCCAAGCCCAGCGTGATAGCAAAGCCGCGCACCGGGCCCGAGCCCATGGCAAACAGAATAACCGCCGTGATGAACGTGGTGATGTTGGCATCCAAAATAGCACTCAGCGCCTTTTCATAGCCCAGCTCAATCGCACGGGCCGGGCCACGCGCGCTTTTCAGCTCTTCGCGGATCCGCTCAAACACCAGCACATTGGCGTCCACTGCCATGCCCACGGTCAGCACGATCCCCGCAATCCCCGGCAGGGTCAGCGTGGCCCCCACAAGGCTCAGCAGGCCAAAAATCAGGCCGATGTTGATCACCAGCGCAATGTTGGCAAATACCCCAAAGAGGCCGTAGCTAAGGAACATAAACACAAGGATCGCGGCAAAAGCGACGCCAGTTGCGACCTTGCCCGCATCAATGCTGTCTTGGCCCAACTCTGGCCCGATGGTGCGCTCCTCCAGGAAAGTCAGCTGCGCTGGCAGCGCGCCTGCGCGCAAAAGCACGGCCAGATTGGTCGTCTCCTCCACGGTAAAGCGGCCCGTGATGATGCCAGAACCGCCGGGAATATGGCTTTGGATGGTTGGTGCGCTCACAACTTCGCTATCCAGGACAATGGCAAAGGGGTTGCCGATGTTTTCGGCCGTATAATCGCCAAAGCGGCGCGCAGCGGTGGTGTTAAAGCGGAAATTGACCGCAGGGTTGCCGTTTTGGTCAAAGGCGGGCTGCGCATCCACAAGGTCTTCGCCGTTCACCGTCGCGGCGGCCTCGATGACGTAAAACACGCCCTCTTCGTCAAGCGACGGCACAAGGCGGTTGCCTGCGCCTGCCGGCATATTGCCGTCGGTGGTGCGCGTCACAACCGGATTGAACGTCAGCTGCGCAGTGGTGCCGATGATGGCCTTCAACTCGGCGGCCGAGCCGATGCCCGGCACTTGGATCAGGATACGATCAGCGCCTTGGCGCTGGATCGTCGGCTCGCGCGTGCCGACCTCATCGATGCGGCGGCGCACAATCTCAAGCGATTGTTGCATGGTCCGCTCGTCCGTGGCCGCACGCTCCTCAGGGCTAAGGGTGACGGTGATGATGTCCCCCTCGCCCGTGGCCACAATATCGGTCGCCAACGCTCCTGTTAGCGTTTGCACAGGCTGTGCCGTGCCGCGGATCACCTCCAGCGCGCGGTCCATGCCCGCAGGCTCGCCGATGCGAATGCGCAGCTGATCGTCTGGGCCTTGTTGCAGGCGAATGGTGCCGATCGTTGCACGTTCCGGTCGTAGCGCGTCGCGCAGTTCCGGCCAGGCCGCGCGCATCCGTGTGGCATAGACATCCGACACTTGGACCTCGGCCAGCAAATGCGCACCGCCCCGCAGGTCCAGTCCTAGATTAACCAATCCCGACGGCAAAAAGCCCGGCCATTGCGCCGCGCGCGCCGCATTCTCAGGCGTCTCAGCGCCCAATTCGATTGCGGCGGCAGCGTCATTGGCCTGCTCGACCCGGGTGTAAAACCCGTTAGGCAGCGCCAAAAGCAACCCCACGGCCACGGTTGTCCAGATGAGCAACCGCCGGAAAAGATCAATCTTGAGCATTTATTTGGCAGGCTCGGACTTGGACACGACCTGTGCGATGGTGCTTTGAACCACGCGGACTTTGACACCTTCGGCCAATTCCACTTCGATCTCGTTGTCTTCTTTGACCTTAACGACCTTGCCGATCAATCCGCCTTGGGTGATGACCTGATCGCCGCGGCGCAGAGCTTCGACCATGGCGGCGTGCTCTTTGACCTTCTTTTGCTGCGGGCGGATCAGCAGAAAATACATGATCCCAAAGATCAGAATAAGAGGAACGAACTGGCCAATGGCTTCCATGCGATTTGTCCTTTGTATCACACCTTAGGGTGTGTTTTCTTTCATAGCGCACACCGCGCAGGGTGTATGTTCCGTGCCCCCTCGCGGGGTGCTTGTCATGCAAGGTGCAGCGTCCCGGCACATGCCACGCGCTGCCCGTCCAGATCACGAAGCGCATATGCCGCGCGCCCCTACGCCTCAGGCAGGTGCCCGAGCCTCACAATGTCCGCCAGAACCTATGAGCGCCAACCGGTGGGCGCAAGATGCAAAGCCCCAAACACACCCCCTTTTCCTGCGCCGCGCAATCGGGCATATCCGGCACAACCACAGGAGCACCCCCATGCACGACATTCGCACCCTTCGTGACAACCCCCAGGCCTTTGACGCCGCGCTGGCGCGGCGCGGGGATGCGCCTGAGGCCGAAAAACTTCTTGCCCTCGATGAGGCGCGCCGCGCCAAGATCCTCGCCGCAGAGACTGCGCAGGCCGAGCAGAACAAAGCCTCTAAAGAAGTGGGCGCAGCCAAGGGGCGCGGCGATGAGACCGAATTTGCCCGCCTGCGCGCGCTCGTGGCCGAGAAAAAGGCCGAGATCGCGGCGATGCAAGAGGATGCAAAGCGGCTCGATGCCGAGTTGACAGACGCCCTGTCACGCATCCCGAACCTGCCAGCGGACGATGTGCCCATGGGTGCGGATGAGGCCGACAACGTGGAGATGACCCGCTGGGGCACGCCGCGCAGCTTTGATTTTACGCCCAAAGAACACTTTGACATCGCAGCCGTCATGCCCGGCATGGACTTTGAAACCGCAGCCAAAATCTCTGGCAGCCGCTTTGTCCTGCTCAAAGGCGCTGTGGCCCGCGTGCACCGCGCCTTGGCGCAGTTCATGGTCGACACCCATGTGGTTGAAAACGGCCTGCAAGAGGTCAATTCGCCCGTTTTGGTCAACTCAGAGGCCATGTACGGGACGGATAAGCTGCCGAAATTCGGCGAAGACAGCTATGAAACAACAGGCGGCCAATGGCTCGTTCCCACCTCAGAGGTGCCACTGACCTATATGGCGGCAGGTGCCGTGATGGAAGAGGCCGCCCTGCCGCAACGCTATACCGCGCACACGCTTTGCTTCCGGTCTGAGGCGGGCAGCGCGGGGCGCGACACCGCCGGAATGCTGCGCCAGCACCAGTTTGAAAAGGTCGAAATGGTCAGCGTCACGCATCCCGATCATTCCGATGCGGAGCAAAAGCGGATGCTACGCTGTGCCGAGGCGCTGTTGGAGGCGTTGCAAATCCCCTATCGCACGGTTCTGCTCTGCACCGGCGACATGGGCTTTGGCGCGCGCCGCACCTATGACATTGAGGCGTGGTTGCCGGGCCAAGACGCCTACCGCGAGATCAGCTCGGTCTCGACCACGGGCGATTTTCAGGCCCGCCGCATGAACGCGCGGTTCAAGCCTGCGGGCGGCGGTAAACCACAGTTTGTGCACACGCTGAATGGGTCTGGCTTGGCCGTGGGCCGGTGCTTGATCGCGGTGCTGGAAAACGGCCAGCAGGCGGATGGCTCGGTCACGCTGCCCGCGGTGCTTGCGCCGTATCTGGGCGGCAAAACAACGCTGACCCCCGATGGCGCACTGTCCTAAGGAGGCAATCCCTGCCCTACTGTTCATACTTGCCAAAGGATCTAGACCGCCATGCCCCTTGCCCCGTTGATCCTGATCCTGAGCATCGCCTTTGCCCTCTCACCGCTGTTGGTGGCGGATTTCGACGGCTTTGATGCGGACCAGTTTCCGGTGCCGCAGATCGACCCGCCGGTGCAGCCCGAGGGCTATGCCTTTGCGATTTGGGGCGTAATTTACCTGTGGTTGATCGCCAGTGCTATGATCGGCCTGCGCCGGCCCGACTGGGCCCCCATGCGGCCGGCACTGGCGGTTTCTCTGGCCGTGGGCAGCGGATGGCTCGCGGTTGCGGTCAGCAGCCCGGTTTGGGCCTCAGTCCTGATCTGGATTATGCTCGGCACCGCGTTGCTCGCCCTGTTCCGAATGCCGCCCCGCGATGGGGTCTGGGGCACGTGGCCTTTGGGCCTTTATGCGGGCTGGCTGAGTGCCGCCTCTTGCGTGTCGCTGGGCTTGCTCACGGCTGGCTATGGCATCTTAAGCGGGGATGTGGCGGCCTATGTTTTCGTGATTGTGGCAAGCGTGCTGGCGTTTTGGGTCCAGCGCCGGATAGCCTATGTGCCGACTTACGGCGTCGCGGTGGCTTGGGCGCTCTTTGCCGTAGCGGTTCAAAATGGGCTCAATACGCCAATCGCTTTCGTGGCCTATGCGGGCATCGCAGGCGTGGCCTATGCTGCGCGCCACAGCCTGACGCGCCCTGCAACATAATCCCTAACCGCGCCCTTAGGCGCGGCGGCCATCCGTGTGTTTGCGCAGCTTGGAAGGCGCCGCCTTCTTGCGGCCTTTATACGGGTTGGCGTCGTTTTGACCGCGCATAAACAGACGAATAGGCGCGCCCGGCATGTCAAAGTCGAGCCGTAAGCCATTGACAAGGTAGCGCGAATAGCTTTCCGGCACTTTATCAGGGTGCGAACACATCACGACAAATCCAGGCGGGCGTGTCTTGGCCTGGGTCATATAGCGTAGCTTGATCCGCTTGCCCTGCGGCGCGGGCGGCGGGTGTGCCTCGACCATGCCCGATAGCCACCGATTGAGGGAGGCGGTCGGCACGCGGCGGTTCCAGACCTCATAGGCGCGCATGATGGCGGCCTGCAAACGGTCCAGCCCGCGCCCCGTTTTCGCAGACACCGTAATCAGCGGCGCCCCGCGCAACTGCGGCAACAGTCGCTCAAAGCTCTCTTTCAGGTCCCGCAGCTTGCCCTGTTTATCGTCCTCGATGTCCCACTTGTTGACCGCCACCACGACTGCACGGCCTTCACGCTCCGCAAGATCCGCAATTCGCAAGTCTTGCTGCTCAAACGGGATCGCGGCATCCAACAGGACCACGACAACCTCCGCAAACTTGACTGCGCGCAGCCCATCGCCAACGCTGAGTTTTTCTAGCTTTTCCTGCACCTTGGCCTTCTTGCGCATGCCAGCAGTGTCGAAAATTCGCATCGGCACGTCGACCCCGTCCGGCCCCGCCCACGTCATGCGCAGCGAGATGGCATCGCGGGTGATCCCGGCCTCTGGCCCGGTCAACAACCGCTCTTCGCCCAAAATCTTATTAATCAGCGTGGATTTACCCGCATTGGGGCGGCCCACGACGGCCACCTGCAAGGGCTTGATAGAGGTCGGCATCGGCACCGCTTCGATGTCGCCCGCATCCACGTCCTCATCGAGGTCCACGTCCACCTCGGGCGCATCATCACGCGCCTGTTCCGCGAATTGATCGGCCAGCGGCATCAGCTGGCTGTAGAGGTCATTAAGCCCCTCGCCGTGCTCAGCCGACAGGCGGATCGGCTCGCCCAGACCGAGGTTATAGGCCTCCAAGACGCCAGCGTCCGCAGCCGCCCCCTCGCCTTTGTTGGCCGCAAGGATCACAT
Source organism: uncultured Pseudosulfitobacter sp. (assembly GCA_965656435.1). Lineage (GTDB taxonomy): Bacteria > Pseudomonadota > Alphaproteobacteria > Rhodobacterales > Rhodobacteraceae > Pseudosulfitobacter. The sequence goes on from CBFHKQ010000004.1 coordinate 22,771, forward strand.
GCGCAGAGCGTTTGCGCAGAATTTCGGCAAAGACTTCGTCGGTTGGGGTCACGCCCACCCGCGCGTCGATCATGAAAAGGCAAATGTCTGCCATATCCACGGCCCGCTCCGTCAGCTTGCGCATCCGGCCTTGCAGGCTCTCGTCTGTGGCTTCTTCAAGCCCCGCAGTGTCGACCACGGTAAAGCGCAGGTCCGCCAGCCGCGCCGCCCCTTCGCGCAGGTCGCGCGTCACCCCGGGCTGGTCATCGACCAACGCCAGTTTTTTGCCCACAAGGCGATTGAACAACGTGGATTTGCCCACATTTGGGCGGCCCACGATGGCTAGGGTGAAGGACATGCTGTGCTCCGGTAAAGGTCAAGGCGCAGGCCTTAGCCTAATTCATCGCTAACGAAAAGCGTGCAATTGCCCGTTTTTGCCCACCACATAAAGAACACCCTCCGCCACGATGGGCGCGGTGCTCGCCCCCGAGGGGATCTGAGCGCTGTCGGTAAGTGTGCCATCGGTGGGATCAAAGCTGCGCAAGAGGCCATCGCCAGAGGCCACACGGACCAGCCCGCCAGCCACAATCGGGCCGTGGTGGGCAAAGATGCGCGCCCGCGCGTTGGGGCGGCGTTTGACGAAATTCGGCAGGGGCTGGCCCCAGATGCGCACGCCGGTGTCGGCCCCCAAGCGCAGCAGCTCGTTTCGGTCGCTCAGCGCAAAAACGCTTCCACCAATGGGATACATCGTGTCCACGGTGCCTTCCGCGACCGTCCATTTGCGCAGGCCAGAGGCCAGATCAATGGCGACCATGCGCCCCGATTGGTTGCCGGCATAGACCGTGTCGCCCGCGATCACAGGCGCGCCTGTGACGTCATTCACCCCCGCCAGCGCGCGCCCCGCGCGGCGTCCCACAACGGAGGCATCCCAACGGCGCAGACCGCCGCGTCGAAAAACGGCGCGTAGATCACCAGATCCGTAGGCAAAGATCGCCAAATCATCCGCAACCACTGGCGCCGGCGCGCCCAGGATATTCGCGACGCTCGTCGTGCCCGCCACCTGCCAACGCACACGGCCTGTCGCAGCATCCACTGCCCAGCCCGTGTTATCGCCGGCCATCACATAAACGACGCCCCCGAAAACGGTGGGGCTGCTTGCTGCCGTTGCAGACAGCGCTTGGGTCCAGCGCGACGCGCCCGTGGCCACATCCAATGCGGTCAATACACCTGCCCCGCTGGTCACGAAAAGCGTGTCGCCCTGCACGGCCAAACCACCGCCCGTTACCTCGCCTTCAGCGGCCCGTGCGGGACGAATGTCGCGTTGCCAGAGCGTGTCACCAGATGTTGAGGTCGCGGTGACCTGAGTGTCCGCGTCCAAAGTAAAGATCCGACCGTCGAGTACCACAGGGGCAGCCGTGATCCGCTGTTTGCGGCTGTCGCCCTTGCCGATCGGCGCGCTCCAGATCAGGCGCGGCGCAGGCGCGAGGGCAGGATGCAGGCTGCGGTGTGCGGGCGTGCCGATCCCGTGGGTCCAATCCGCGTTGCTGCGGGCCTGTGGCAAGGCAATCGGCAGCGATCGGTTTTCGGGGGGAAGCGTTTGCAGATCCGCGGGCGCTGCGTCTTGCAACACGGCGCGGACAGGCTCACGGTCACCGGGCAGGATCGCCTCGGCTTCGCTGCATGCGTTCAATAGGCTCATTGCACCAAGCAGTGCGGCCACAGCGAACCACGGGCGCTGACGGGACGCGAAGGCCGCGGCATGAGGTGCTGTGATCTGCGTTGTCATCCTGTCGCTACCTTTAGTCTTGGCCTTGGTGTCGGCCTTACATCAGCCTGTGTTCTTGGCCTGCGCAGTCATCCTCAAGCGCGGTCTAGTTACCGCTTACCGGCGCGGTCGCCGCGCCAAAGCTGCCAAAGTCCGGCGTGCCACCCAAGGCGACAATCACCTGTACCACCCGTTGTTGCAAGTCCGCTGTGACCTCGCTGTCGGCGAGGATTGCGTTCAACCTGTCAATGGCGGCATCCCCCTTGCCCGCCTCAATGTCCAACAGCGCAAGCTGTTCCTCGGCCAAAAGGCGCAGGGCCACGCCGGGTTGCGCCAGCGCCTCATAACCTTCGCGGCGTACATCAAGGGACGCCGTGTCGGCTTGCAAGCCCAACGCTTTGAACGCGGCAATCTGGCGGTAGATCAGGGGCAGTGCTTCGTCTTGTGCCACAGCATCCAAAGCCGCGCGTGCGCTCTGCACATCCTCGGCTTGCACAGCCTGCTCCGCCGTCAAAAAGCCCAAAACCGCCTGCGCGCCGGGGGTGGCAGCGTCAATCTCGCTCAACGCTGTCGTCCGCGCCTCTGCTTCCGGCAAAGCAAGTGCTGCCAGCATTGCATCGCCCAAGGTCTCGGCCGCCGCGCGCGCCTGTGCCTTGCGCCACTCGGCATAGCCCGCTCCGCCCACGATCAAAGCAATGACCAACAGCGCGATCCAGCCATAGCGGCGCAGCACGGCATAGAACTGATCGCGGCGCACTTCTTCGGTGACCTCTTCGATGAAACTGTCGGTGTCGCTCATGACTTCTCCCAAAGGTGCTAGGCCCGCATCGTTGCGCCCGAACAGGTCGGCCGTGCGGTATTTGCCCCTGTCTTACCCCGCCGCTGCGGTCAAGCCAAGGGTCGAGTATGGCGGGCATAGCCGCGCCGATTTGACCAAATTTCACCCCACACAGCGCCAAGATTGGCACCAGACGCGGTGCGCATTCGCTTATAATTCCAACGGCTTTGCCTCATTTTGCGACATTAAACCCACAGCGGCCCACCTCGGGCAGGGTGATTTGCACTCATTACGAGAAAATACTAATCTGAACTGGTTAGTTCAGCGTAATTGACTATGTAGGCGGCAAACGGGCAGCACTGCCCTCCAATAGCACCGCTTTGCATGCCCGACATGCACCCTATTTTCACGGCGCGCCCTGCGCGACACACAAGACCGAGGCCTTCATGCGTATCTTTCCCATCTTTGCTGCAATTTTCGTTGCTGTGGCGCTCTATTTTGTGATCATCGACCGCGAGCGGCTGATGGGGTTCTTTGCGGGAGATGATGTCGTGGAGGCAGAGGTCGAAACCGATGCGGGCCAAGCTGAGAACGCTGAGGACAGCGCCACAATAGCCAATGACATGAGTGCACAGGAAACCGAAGACCTGATCAAGGTCGTAGCCGTCCGCTCTGTCGCGCGGCGAATCGACAGCGCAGTCGTTCTGCGCGGCCAAACAGAGGCCAAGCGTCAGGTCGAGGTTCGTGCCGAAACAGCATCCACCGTGATCTCTGAGCCGTTGCAAAAAGGCAGCTTTGTGGAAGCGGGCCAGCTGCTTTGCGAACTTGATCCTGGCACACGCGGTGCAAGCCTCGCGGAAGCGCGCGCAAGGCTTAACGAATGGCGGGCCCGCGCCACCGAGGCGGAGGCCCGGGTGCCCGAAGCAGAAGCCCGGGTGACCGAGGCGCAAGCGCGTCTCGACGAAGCACTGGTCAACCAAAATGCTGCAATCAAGCTGAGCGAAGGCGGGTTTGCGTCGGAAACACGGGTTAAGAATGCCGATGCTGCCGTCGCCGCCGCTAAGGCGCAGTTGACCGCAGCGCAATCGGGTGTTTCTGCCGCCAAGGCTGGCATACAGTCCGTGGGCGCCAACATCGAAGGCGTTCAGGCCAATATTGCTGCTGCCGAAAAAGAGATCTCACGCCTATCGATCAAAGCGCCTTTTGCGGGCCTCTTGGAAAGTGACACGGCCGAATTGGGCTCGCTACTGCAACCCGGCTCGCTCTGCGCTACCGTCATCCAGCTTGATCCCATTAAACTGGTGGCCTTTGTTCCCGAGACCGACGTGCACCGTGTCAAAGTGGGCGCGCGCGCCAGCGGCCGTCTGGCTGCGGCAGACCTTGAGGTCACAGGCCGCGTGACATTCTTGTCGCGGGCCGCGGACATGACGACCCGCACGTTCCGCGTGGAGATCGAGATCCCCAATCCGGACCTGTCGATCAGCGACGGCCAAACCGCCGAAATTATGATTGAGGCCGAGGGCGCCAATGCGCACCTTCTGCCGCAATCGGCGCTCACGCTCAATTCTGCCGGTACACTGGGCCTGCGCACTCTGACGCCCGATGCGGTGGTCGAATTCATCCCTGCAAAACTGTTGCGCGACACAGCGCAAGGCGTCTGGCTCACGGGCCTGCCTGAAACGGCAGATGTGATCGTGTTGGGCCAAGAATACGTGACAGCGGGCGTGAAAGTCGCCCCAACCTTCCGAGAGGTAACACAATGACCGGAGTAGTAGACTGGGCCGCCTCGCGCGCCCGAATGGTTCTTGCCTTTGTGGTGCTATCGCTGACCGTCGGTGCCTTTGCCTATATGAGCCTGCCCAAAGAGGGTGAGCCCGACATTGAAATCCCGATGCTGATCGTGTCGGTCCCCTTCCCCGGTATTTCTGCGGCCGACAGCGAGACTTTGCTGATCAAACCGATGGAGACCGAGCTTGCCGATCTGGACGGGCTGAAAAAAATGACGGCCACAGCGGCCGAAAACTATGCCAACGTCGTGTTGGAATTCGAATTTGGCTGGGACAAAAGCCAGGTTATGGCGGACGCGCGCGACGCTTTGGGCAACGCGCAGGCCGAATTCCCCGAAGGTGCGGAGCAATACACGCTCGCCGAATTTAACTTTTCCGAATTTCCGATCATTATCGTGAGCCTGTCGGGCCCCGTGCCCGAGCGGACCATGGCGCGCGTCGCCAAGGATTTGCAGGACGACCTGGAGAGCCTAGACGCCGTGCTTGAGGCTTCTATTTCCGGCAATCGCGATGAAATGCTGGAGGTCGTGATCGACCCCTTACGCCTTGAAGCCTACAATGTGACCGCGGGCGAGCTGGTCAATGTCGTGCAAAACAATAACCAGTTGATCGCAGCCGGTGAAGTCACGTCCGAGAACGGCAGCTTTGCGGTCAAAATCCCCTCCTCCTTCGATGAGGCGCGCGATGTCTATGCATTGCCGGTAAAAACCAATGGCGACCGCGTGGTCACGCTGGGCGATTTGGCCGAGATCAACCTGACATTCGAGGACCGAGACAGCACGGCGCGATTTAATGGTAACGACACGATCGCTTTGCAGGTGGTCAAGCGCAAAGGTTTTAACCTCATCGACACCGCGACGCTGGTGAAAGAGGTCGTGGCCGAGAAATCCGGCGCCTGGCCCGAGGGCCTGCGCGCCGCCGTCGAAGTGGGCGCGTCCAACGACCAAAGCCGCGTCGTCGACAGCATGGTACAGCAGCTGCAAGGTTCGGTCTTTACCGCAATTGCGCTGGTGATGATCGTTGTTCTGGCAGCCTTGGGTCTGCGTGCGGCACTGCTGGTCGGCTTTGCGATCCCCACCTCGTTCCTTTTGTGTTTTGTTCTGCTCGCGATCATGGGCATTTCGATTTCCAACATCGTGATGTTTGGTCTGATCCTCGCCGTGGGCATGTTGGTGGACGGTGCCATCGTGGTCGTTGAATATGCCGACAAACGCCAAGCCGAAGGCGTGGGCCCGATGGAGGCCTATACGGACGCGGCCAAGCGGATGTTCTGGCCCGTGATCTCCTCTACCGCTACGACCCTTTGTGCGTTCCTGCCGATGCTCTTTTGGCCCGGCGTTCCGGGTGAGTTTATGGGCATGTTGCCCGTCACCTTGATCTTTGTTCTCAGCGCCTCGCTGGTTGTCGCATTGGTTTATTTGCCCGTGATGGGCGGCGTCACCGGCCGGTTAGAGCGGTGGGTTTCACAAAGCGTTGCGCGCATCGCAGCCCTGCCCCTGCTGGCGCATATCGGCCTGATCGTAGGCTTTGCAGCTATGGCCGGCCTTACCATGTCACTGTCGTTCATGCCGCCACAATCGACCCCCGGCGCACCTGCCGGATCACCGCCCTTAATGGCGCTGATGACAGGCGTCTTTGCGGGGCTTGATCAGACGAATGTCTTTGGCTCTGTCATCCCGACCTTTGTCAAAGCCTTCGGTGTTGTGGTGTTGATGGCCGCCGCCATTGGCCTGATCTTGGCTGGCGCGGGCGGGCTTTTCTTTGCCCTTTTGGCTGTGCTGTCACGCCTGGGCAAAGGGGGGCAATGGCTGTCAGGCAAGATCATCGGTAACCGTCGCAGCCGTGTGCGCGCAGGCTATCAACGCTCGCCCTTTGGACGCCTGATGGAGGCGATTGTAGGCAATGCGGTGATGCCTTTGGTTATGGCGGGGACCGTTTTTGTCTTTGTCGGCACCACGCTCATCTACTTTATCAACAACAACAACGGCGTTGAATTTTTTGTCGAATCGGAGCCGGAGCAAGCCATCGTCTATGTGCTGGCCCGCGGCAACCTGAGCCTTGAGGAAAAGGACGGGTTGGTGGGCCAGGTTGAGGATATCATTCTTGAGCATCCGGGCATCGACACAGCCTTTGCCTTTGCCGGCAATGGCGGCCTGAATGCCAACACCGGCGGTGCAGGATCGCCCAAAGACACCATTGGTCAGGTCCAGATTGAGACGATCCCGTGGGAGGATCGGCCCAATACCCGCACCCCGTGGTTCACCGTTCCGGTCCTGAACTACACCATCAATCAAGAGGTCAAAGACCCCGCCTTTGACGGCGATGTCATCATCGAAGAACTGATGGCCGAGCTGAACCAAATCCCCGGAATTAAGGTCGAAATTCTCAACCTCAGCCGCGGCCCCGCTTCGGGCAAGCCCGTGCACCTGCGCCTGAAGGGCGATAATTGGAACAACCTACTGGAGGCGACAACAACGGCGCGCGCGGTTTATGACCAAACGCCCGGCCTTGCGCTTATCGAGGACACCCGCCCCCTGCCCGGCATCGACTGGCAGATTGACGTGGACGTGGAAAAAGCCGGCCGCTACGGCGCCAATGTCGCCACAGTCGGTGCAATGGTGCAACTGGTCACGCGCGGCATCTTGCTCGACACCATGCGGGTGGACACCTCTGACGAGGAGATCGAAATCCGCGTGCGCTTGCCAGAGGCAGACCGGGTGCTGAGCACGCTGGACACGCTCAAGGTGCGCACCTCGGATGGGTTGGTACCGCTGTCAAACTTTGTGGCCCGCACGCCAGTGCCGGAACTCGCGCAGATCAGCCGGATCGACCAAACCCGCTATTTCGACGTCAAAGCCGACGTGCTCTCGGGCCTGCAAAAGATCGTAACCAGCGATGACACCGCCCCCATCGTGGCCACGCTACGCCCCGATGCAAACGGCCCGATTGCCAATGACGCGGGCGAGCGCTTTGCCTTCTTGGGGACCAGCGCACAGAACGTCCGCGCGATCAACGACGGTCTGGAGGACGGATCGCTGCGCATGTTGCCCGTCAATCCGAACGAACGGATCGCGGAGATCACCAAATGGCTGGAAACCGAGCCCTTCGGCAATGGTATTGAGTGGGAGTGGACCGGCGACCAAGAGGATCAGGCCGAGAGCGGCGCATTCCTGCAATCGGCCTTCTCGGCGGCGCTGGGGCTGATGTTCATCATCCTGCTGGCCCAGTTCAATAGCGTCTATAACGCACTCTTGGTGCTGGGCGCGGTCGTCTTGTCGACCGCAGGCGTGTTGATCGGCATGTTGGTGATGGACCAAGCGTTCTCGATCATCATGACCGGCACCGGCATCGTCGCTTTGGCGGGGATCGTTGTGAACAACAACATCGTCTTGATCGACACCTATCAGGAGTATGAAAAATACATGCCCCGGATTGAGGCGATCATCCGTACCGCACAGGACCGGATCCGTCCGGTTCTGTTGACCACCATCACCACGATGGCAGGTCTTGCGCCGATGATGTTTGGCCTGTCCCTCGACTTTGGCAATGGCGGCTACACGGTAGATAGCCCCACGGCCCTCTGGTGGAAGCAGTTGGCGACAGCTGTGGTGTTTGGCCTCGGGATTGCCACGGTGTTGACGCTGATGGTGACGCCCTCGATGCTGGCGATCCGCGTGTGGCTGAGCACTTATGTGCTGTGGCTGTCTGATCTGCTGGGCAAGCTGAGCCTTGGCCGCGCCAGCGCAGCATCACGCGACTGGGCCTTGCGCCGTGCGGCGCAGCGCCAAGATGCCCAAGAGATCATCTGGTCTGACATGGGATTTGACGCGGCCGAACCGGCCCCTGCCCCAACGGTGGAAGGGCCACCCGCCGCTCCTGACGCCCCGCTACGCGCCGCTGAATAAGGCGCCTGCGGGCGGATATATCTCAAATAAAACGGGGCCGCATGGTCCGGCCCTTTGCAGTGAATGGCGCAACTACACTGCAAAGGGACACCGCCGTGGTGAAGCTCCCGAAAAGTCTTTCGGGAGCTTATTTTTATCCGGTGTGCGGACAAAGTGAGCTTTTGCTGCGGCTGCGCCAAGGTCGGTTTCTAGCGCGACAAGCAAAAAACCGTATCGTCACAGATGTCATTCTTATGTCGTGTGACTCCAGCATCATGGCAAAAAGCGAAGGGAATTTGATTTGCGCACCGCTCTCTTAGAATCCAAACGGTTGCTGTTCCGGAGGCCTATTAGTTCCGACTTACCGATGTACACGAAGTATTGCCTTAGCGAACGAACGCGATACGTCGGTGGCCCATTCAGTGAGGTGCAGGCATTTGGAAAGTTAGCTTCGATGATTGGGCACTGGGAGCTGCGCGGATTCGGGCGTTTTGTGTTTCTGGAGCGTGAGACTGAACGGCCGTTGGGACATTTCGGTGCGTTACAACTCAGCACATCTGAGCCTCCTGAAATCACTTGGACAATTTGGAATGAGGAAGATGAGGGCAAAGGATTTGCCACGGAGGCCGGTGTTGCTTACAAGAGCTACGCAACGCAGGAGCTTGGGCTCTCGAGCATAATTGCGCTTGTGCATTGCGACAATTCTGCGTCGCGAAGTCTAGCTGAACGCTTAGGTGGTGAATTGGACACCAAAGCAGTTCCGCCATCTTGGTCGGCTGACTCTGTGTTGTACCGGTTTCAACTGATGGCCTGATGGAGCGGACATTTGGTCTGTGCCGCAGCTTCAGTAACTTAGGGCTCGAAGCAGCCATTCTCCACGGCTGCATCGTTTACTGCAAAGGGCTGGCTGCTCGGTCCCCTTTGCTGCATCTGATTACGCAACATTGCCGAGCGGCCTAAGCCCAACAGTTCACAACCAAATGGGGTTTTCAGCTGTCACCGACGCGGAGGCACTGCGTTACTTACCTCATGGTATCCGATGTCCACGGTACAAGCCGCGCACCACCATGCCGCACCGCACATGGTGGCTTGTGCGCACCGCGTGTGATCCAATCACAACCGTGCATTCCGATTGTTCAAACAGCGTGGCCCAACAATCGCTCGCGGGTGCCTAAGCCGCCTGCTCATCGGACTGTTGACGGTGCCAGAGCTGCGCATAGCGCCCTGCCCGTGCGAGCAGATCGTCATGCGTCCCCGTCTCAACCACCACGCCCTGTTCTAGGACTACAATCCGGTCGGCTTCGGCGATGGTAGACAGACGGTGCGCAATTGTAAGCACCGTCCGGCCGCGGCCCGCCGCCATCAGCGCCGATTTGATCTCTTGCTCTGTCTCACTGTCGAGGGCACTCGTCGCCTCGTCTAGCAACAGGATCGGCGGGTTCTTCAACAGGGTCCGCGCAATGCCAACACGCTGCTTTTCGCCGCCCGAAAGCTTTAGCCCACGTTCGCCCACCTGCGTGTCATAGCCCTCTGGCAGGCTTTGGATAAAGTCGTGGATTTGAGCCGCCTTGGCGGCCTCCATGATCTCGGCCTCGGTCGCATCTGCGCGGCCGTAGGCGATGTTATAGCGCACAGTATCATTAAATAGGACCGTGTCCTGCGGCACCACACCGATGGCGGCATGTAGGCTTGTTTGGGTCACATCACGCACGTCTTGGCCATCGATGCGCAGCGCGCCCGCCGCCACATCATAGAAGCGGAACAACAACCGCCCGATTGTGGATTTCCCGGACCCGGTTGAGCCTACAATCGCCACCATTTGCCCCGGCTTGGCCGTGACCGACACGCCCTTTAGGATCTCGCGCGCCGGATCATAACCAAAACGCACATCATCCAGCGCCACCTCGCCGCCTGTGATCTGAAGCGGCTTTGCGTTCGGTTTGTCTTGCACCTCGGCGGGCTGCTCCAACAGATCGAACATCTCGCCCATATCCACCAAAGATTGGCGGATCTCGCGGTATACGGTCCCCAAAAAGTTCAGCGGCATCGTGATCTGGATCATATAGGCGTTCACCATCACGAAATCGCCCACGGTAAGCGTGCCATTCTGCACGCCAATCGCCGCCATGACCATTACCAGCACCAGCCCGCCCGTAATCAGGATCGACTGGCCAAAGTTCAAAAAGGCAAGGGAATAGGAGGTCTTGAGCGCGGCCGCCTCATAGAATTGCATCGCCTTGTCATAGCGCTGCGCCTCGCGGTTCTCCGCGCCGAAATATTTCACCGTCTCATAGTTCAACAGGCTATCGATGGCCTTTTGGTTGGCATCGGTGTCCTGATCGTTCATCTCGCGGCGCAGCTTAACCCGCCATTCCGTGACCTTAAACGTGAACCACACATAAAGCGCGATGGTCCCTGCTACGACCCCCAGATAGCTGACATCGAAAAGTACCGTCAGGATCGCGCCGATCATCAACAGCTCCAGCACCAGCGGACCGATGGAGAAGAGCATGAATCGCAGCAGGAAATCGACGCCTTTGACGCCCCGCTCGATGATCCGGCTTAGGCCGCCGGTCTTGCGCGTGATGTGATAGCGCATCGATAGGCGGTGAATATGCTCAAAAGTTTCCAGCGCCAGCATCCGCAGGGCGCGCTGACCAACGCTTGCAAAGATCACATCGCGCAGCTGTTGAAAGCCAACGTTCATAAGGCGTGCAAACCCGTAGGCCACCGTTAGGCCAATCGCCCCAAGGGCCAGCGACGACACGCCTTCGTCCGAAAGCACATTGACCGCATCGCGGTAAAGAACGGGCGTATAGACCGACACAACCTTGGAGGCAAAAAGCGCCAGCATTGCCCAGACCACACGGCGCCGCACCCAAGGCTTATCATCGGGCCAGAGGTAGGGGATCACTTTGCGGATGGTGCGCAGGCCCGACTGGCGTTCGGCCGCCTCTATCGTTTCAGCATCGGGGGCGGAGCGGTCGGGCGGCATGCACTGTTCTTTCCGGGCGGTTCAAGTCGTCCTTTGACGATATAGACCGACCGCAGAGGCGTGGCCAGCCGTAAGGCTGTACCTGCACCTCTTGGACCCGATCAATCCGGCAGACGGAACACCTGACCGGGGAAGATCAAATCGGGATCGCGGATGGATTCGCGGTTGGCCTCAAATACGCGGACATAAAGGATGCCCTCGCCGTAGCGTTCGCGCGCAATCGCCCAGAGGGTCGCGCCCGTTTGCACTGTGATGGCACGCACAGGCTGGATGCGGCCGCTGTCTGCGGGCTCGGCATCGGTTTGGGCAAAGAGCGCGGGGTCTTCGCGTTTGAACGGCGTCTCCACCCGGCTGACCACCTCGCCTGCGCTGTTCACCTCGTCCACGCGCAGGGTGTAGATGCCAGTGTCGACGTTCGGCAGATCGCCGCGCCACCGACCGCGGGCGTCCACGACCAATTCGACCACGGGGGCGTTGTTGAGATAGACGCGCACCACGGCGGCCTCTGCGGTCGCACGGCCTGAGAGGAGGACATCGCCAGTGGCCGAATAGCTGATTGTATCGATGGCCACGCTGTCCATGACCTCGGGTGCTGGCGTGCCGATCAACTCGACGCCCTCTGCGTCGGATTTAAGGATCACGGAGGAGGCTTGCGGGGCGGGCGCGGCCGCAACTTCTTTTTGGTCTGTCTCTGCTTTGTCCACCGTTTCAGATGCGGCGGTCGTCACAGTATCGGCTGTTGCTTCGGGGGTCTCGGTCTCCTCCGAAGGTACGCTTTCTTCTTCCGAAATCGCCGCCTCTTCCACGGGTGCGGATGTCTCTTCTTTGGTAGCTTCTGCAACGGCCTCGGTCGCGTTTTCCGCAACGGCGTCAGTTGCAGCCTCAGCCACCTCCTCGGTCACAGCTTCTGCCACAACCGTCGGTGCTGGCTTGGCGGGGGCTGGCGCCAGAACAATTTGGTCGGCGCTCGGCACGTCACCCTGCGCGTCGCGCTGGATAACGGTCAGGACCTGCGGATCCGTGCTGGGTGTGATGATGGTCACGGCTGCATAGGCGCCATCGTTGCCGGCCACCGTTTTTGTGTTTTCCATCCCATCAAGCAGGATCGCCACTGTGCTGTTGGGGGCGGCGCGTCCGGCCACGACAAAGATATCATCAGCTTCGCTCACCACGTCCTCAATGGAGGGCGGCGTAGCGGCGGTGGTCTTTTCGACGGCTGCCTCAATCGCCGCGGCATCATCAGACGCGGTCTTCGCTGCCTCCGCCTCAGCGCTCTCAACGTTTTCCGGTTCCGTAGTGGTCTCAGGCGCAACCTCAGTCGGCGCGAGTGTTTCGCCAGCCATCACGGCCTCAGACGCGGGCGCATCTGCCTCAGCGGCAGGCGCAACCGCGGGAGCGCTATCCTCAGCGGTTGCGACCTCCGAGACCTCGACTTCTGTGTCGAAAGTGCCAAAATAAGCCGCTGCCGCGAGGCCGCCTGCCACAACAACGACGCCCACGCGGGTGGCCCGCGCGCTGCCCGTTGTTCCCAAGAATGTGCTCATACGTCCCCCAACGTCAAAACCATCCAACGCCCCGGCTTTGTGCCGCTTGTGTTTGGATTGAGTTTACATATCAAGGGCCGTAACAAGGGTCAAAAGGCTTGCCTCACAAAATCAATATATTTCAGCGCTCTGAAAGGAAAAACGATGCCTTATTCTGTCTGTGTCTTTTGCGGATCGCGGGCCGGCGACCGCCCCGCCTATGAAACGGATGCGACCGCTTTGGGGACGGGGCTGGCGCAGAACGGCTGGCGGTTGGTCTACGGCGCGGGCGATGTCGGGCTGATGGGTGCTGTGGCGCGCGCGGCACAACAGGCCGGCGGTGACACCTTTGGCGTGATCCCCCAGCATCTGGTGGATTGGGAAGTCGGCAAGCAGGATTTGACCCGCTATATCGTGACTGAAACCATGCACGAGCGCAAAAAAGTAATGTTCATGAACTGCGACGCAGTGGCGGTTTTGCCCGGCGGCGCAGGTTCGCTGGATGAGGTGTTCGAGGTCCTGACATGGCGCCAGCTGGGCCTTCATCAAAAGCCCGTTATCCTCGTTAATACAGAAGGTTACTGGGATCCTTTGATGGGCTTGATGCAGCATGTCGTGGATCACGGTTTCGCCGATGCGAGCCTGCTGGATTACGTGACCTTGGTTCCGGATGCGGCGGCCGCTTTGGCCGCTTTGCGCGCCGCACGGTCCTGATCAAAGGTGCTGGCAGAATAAAGCGCGAGCGCCACCCAAATCAGCCCAAAGGCCATGCCGTGCCAGCGGGTAAAGGGCTCTGCAAAAACCAAAACAGCGCAGGCAAATTGCAGGCTTGGGTTGAGGTATTGCACCAACCCCACGGTCGCCATACGCACGCGGCGCGCCGCCATGCTGAACAAGATCAGGGGCACAGCCGTCACCGGCCCCGACAAGATCAACAGCATCATCGTGCCTGCATCTTGGCCCGCTAGCGCGCTGCCGCTGTGCCATGATTGCAACAAAATGACCGCCGCCACCGGGCTAAAAAGCGCGACCTCGGCTGTGACGGAAACCACAGGATCCAGAGCCACCTGTTTTTTAATCATGCCGTACAATCCGAAGGTGCCCGCGAGGATGAGCGCAATCCACGGCGGCGTGCCCAATCCCAGCGTCAGAACACAAACGCCGACGGCCGCCAGCACCACTGCCACCCACTGGGCCCGCGACAGCGCCTCACCGAACACCACCCGCCCGAGCAGCACGGCCACCAGCGGGAAAATGTAATAGCCCAGCGCGCTCTCGGTCGTGCGATCTTGGCCCACAGCCCAGATGAACAAAAACCAATTCGTGGCGATCATCAGCGCGGCAATGGCCAAGACCCCCAACCCGCGCAGATCGGCAAGCACCGCCCGTAACGCACCCAACCGGCGCTGCGCCCCAAGCAGCATCGCAAAAAAGACCAAGGACCACAGCGTGCGATGCGCCAGCACTTCAAGCGCCGGCACATGGGCCACGAATTTATAGAATAGCGGCGACAGCCCCCAGATTGTACAAGCACCCACAATCGCCAAAACGCCGGTTGTTTGAGGCGTAATCATAGGTGACGCAAGCACATAAAGCAGCTCTTTCAGCAAGGACTTGGCACTGCCATAGCGCGCCTATTGCCAAACAAAAACCCCCGGCAGGACGCCGGGGGTTCTGAAACACGATGGCCAAAGCGACCAATCACAGGTCGTTCGGATTACATCCGGCCCGCAACGTTTTCCCAGTTCACCAGGTTGTCGAGGAAGTTCGTCAGGTAGTCCGGACGCTTATTGCGGAAATCGATGTAGTAGGAATGCTCCCACACATCACAGCCCAAGAGCGCCGTTTGACCAAAGCACAGGGGGTTCACGCCGTTCTCGGTCTTTGTGACCTTCAGCGCGCCGTCGGTGTCTTTGACCAACCATGCCCAGCCGGAGCCGAACTGGCCCGCGCCTGCCGCTTTGAACGCGTCTTTGAACGCATCGACGGAGCCAAAGCTCTCTACCAGAGCTTTTTCCAGTTCGGACGGCATCGCCGAGACACCGGGGCTCATCATTTCCCAAAACTGGTTGTGGTTCCACAGTTGGCTGATGTTGTTGAAGATGCCGTTTTGGGCCACAGCTTTGGCGTCATAGGTGCCTTTGATGATCTCTTCCATGGACTTATCGGCCCATTCGGTGCCCTCAATCGCCTTGTTGCCGTTGGTGACATAGGCGTTGTGGTGCAGATCGTGGTGGAATTCCAAGGTCTCTGCGGACATGCCATGTGCGGCCAGCGCATCGTGCGCATAAGGAAGATCAGGAAGTGTAAAAGCCATGATGGGCCCCCATGTTAAAGTGATACCTGTGAGTGACAGATTGCACGCAGCGCGACAAGGTCAACCCCTAGGCGTCCGATTAGGCAAGATGGGCGTACCGAAACTGTGAAACGGTGCAGTTTGCGGCGGAGATGCTGGCGCGGGTTGCGCGCGGCCTGCACTAAGATCCGATCGGGATCTCCGCGCAGGCCAATTTAAAATTACATCAGGATCAAGCGGTAAAATAGCCTACTTCACTGCCCTCTGCCGCGGCCACTTTCAGAAGATCAAAGGCATATTGCGCAGTGCTGCGGAAGGTGATGATGTGAAACGTCTCCGCATCGGCCATCCAAAATGCGGCCGCGATCTGTGACATGCGGGTACGGCGGAACATGCCGGGCTCAAACGCGCCAGGAGCCAGGTTCACGGGCACCAGCTTGGCCAAAACCTCACGGGCGTGGGGACCCGACAGCGCAAACACCGCGCGCGCGTCCGACACGTTGACGGCCAAAGCGTGCGATCCGGCCAACGCCTCTTGCAACTGGGCCAATCGCGCCGGAGCCTCAGAATGCGGGCATAGGATCAAGACCTCATCCGGGCTCATCCAGCACAGGCCTGAAAGCCCATCCGTATTGGCGCGGTTCTGCTCTGGGAACGGCACGCCCGCGGCGGCCTCTGCCGCTTTGATCAGCTGCGCGTCGCTGAGGTCGCCGCGCAGGGTGATCATACCACGCAGGCCCACCTCAGTGATCTGCGCGATCCCCTCTTCATGAGAAACGGCGTTCAACGCACTCATCGCATTAGACATTTTGCTTGGCTCCCTCAGGGTCATAGAACACAGGGTTCACGATTTTGGCGCGGTATTCTTTGCCGTCTGTTCCGGGGAAGGTGAGCGTTTCACCCATCCGGTCCGGCCCGTGCAGCACCAGCCCCATGGCAATGCCGCGGCCCAGGTTCGGCGAATGATAGGTCGAGGTGACCCGGCCGATGGTCACACGCTGGCCGTTGGCATTGACGCCCTCACCCACCGCATAGGCCCCATCGGGCAGCGTCGATCCGTCCACCGTCTCCAGCCCAACCAGTTTCCAGCGGCTCGGGTCAGCCATGTGGGTCCGCATCTGACCACGCTTGCCCAAATAGTCTTCTTTCTTTTTGGACAGCGCCCAGTTGAGGCCCAAGTCCTGCGGAATGATCGTGCCGTCTGTCTCATCGCCGATCATAATAAAGCCTTTTTCGGCCCGCAGGATGTGCAACGCCTCTGTGCCGTAGGGCATCACACCAAACGCCGCACCGGCGGTCATCAGCGCATCCCAAAACGCTTGGCCCTGCGCAGCCGGCACAGCGATTTCATAGCTCAACTCGCCCGAGAAGGAGATGCGATAGGCGCGGACGTCAAAGCCACCCAACGTGCCATCTGCCCACTCCATAAAGCCCAAAGCGTCCGCACTGACATCCATGCCACCGAGCTTTTCCAGCACTTCACGAGCCTTGGGACCCACCACGGCGACTTGGGTATATTGCTCCGTGACGTTGGCGACGTAGACTTTCCAGTCCCACCATTCCGTTTGCAGCCACTCTTCCATGTGGCCGTGGATGCGGTCCGCCCCGCCGGTGGTGGTGTGGCAGAGCCAGGTGTCCTCATCAATGCGCGCCACAACGCCGTCATCAATGAGGAAACCGTTTTCATCGCACATCAACCCATAGCGGCATTTGCCGGGCTTCAGCGTCGACATCATGTTGGTGTACATCATGTCGAGGAATTTGCCCGCGTCTGGCCCCTTGACGATCAGCTTGCCCAGCGTGCTGGCATCCAACAGGCCAAGATTTTCGCGGGTGTTCTTGGTCTCCCGCATCACGGCGTCATGGGTGCTTTCGCCCGCGCGCAGATAGGCATAGGGGCGGCGCCACTGGCCGACCGGTTCCCACTCTGCTCCGTTGGCGTCGTGCCAGTCGTGCAGCGCCGTGCGGCGAATGGGTTGGAACACCGCGTCGCGCGCTTCGCCGCCGATGCTGCCCATTGAGATAGGCGTATAAGGCGGACGGAACGTCGTGGTACCTGTCTGCGGGATGGGTTGATCCAACGCATCAGAAAGGATCGCCAAGCCATTGATGTTGCTCAACTTGCCCTGATCTGTCGCCATGCCCAACGTGGTGTAACGCTTGGCGTGTTCGACGGATTGAAAGCCCTCTTGCGCAGCCAATTGCACATCCGAGACTTTGACATCGTTTTGATAGTCAAGCCACGCCTTGCTGCGCAATTTATGCCCGGCACCCTGCGGCATCATCCAAACGGCAGCCATCGGAGCCTCTGTGGCTATGCTGGCCTGCGGGGCGTCCGTGTTTTCGTCTGCGGTAAAGCCGCTAGCCGTGCCAGCCGCCGTGCCCACAGCATGTGCATCGCGCAGCACCGCATCTAGCATCATCTCGCCGTTCGCGCTGCCTGCTACATGGACAAAGGCCGTGCCGTCTGCGCCGATTGGCGGGCGCGCGGCGTCCGGGCGGAAATGCGACTGCGCAGTGTCCCAAGTCAGCTTGCCGCCGCAATGCGACCACAGATGCACCACCGGGGACCAACCGCCCGACATGGCCACCACGTCGCAAGCAATGTCTTCCACGGGCGCGCCTTCGCCGGCTTGAGCACAGATCGTCACGCCTGTGACACGCTTGCCGCCCTGCACCATGCGAATGCCGTGGCCAGCGAGAACGCGGATGCCCAGCGCGCGGGCCTCGGCGACCAAGGCGCTGTCCGCGACATCGGCACGTGCATCAACGATGGCAGGCACACTTAGCCCGGCCGAGGCGATCGCAATCGCCGTCCGGTAGGCATCGTCATTATTGGTCACCACGACGGTGCGGTCGCCGACCGACACGCCGTAGTTGACCAGATAATCGCGCACCGCACTGGCCAGCATAACCCCCGGCACATCATTGCCGCCAAAGCTAAGTGGACGCTCAATCGCGCCAGTGGCTGTAATGGTTTGCGCCGCGCGGATGCGCCAGAGGCGGTGACGCGGACCGGGCGCTTCTGGGTCGTGGTCGCGCAAGCGCTCATAGCCCAGGATATAGCCGTGATCGTAGACCCCTGCCCCCATCATACGCGTGCGCAACGTCACGTTCGGCATCGCTTCCAGACGCGCCGTGATTTCGTCCACATAGGCCGCAGGCGACATGCCGTCGATTTCACCGCCATCGACCGGCGCACGACCGCCAAAATGAGCGGTTTGCTCGATCACCATGACCTGCGCGCCGCTGGCTGCCGCGGCCGCTGCGGCCTGAAGCCCTGCGACACCGCCGCCGATGACCAAGACATCGCAGAAAGCGTAGAAATGCTCATAGGTGTCCGCATCGCGATCCTTGGGCGCCGCCCCAAGACCCGCTGCTTTGCGGATAAACGGCTCATAGACGTGCTTCCAAAGAGGGCGCGGGTGAATGAACATCTTGTAATAGAAACCGGCAGGCATGAATTTGGCGAGCTTCGCGTTCACCGCGCCCACGTCAAATTCAAGGCTTGGCCAATGGTTCTGGCTCTTGGCCGTCAGACCATCAAAAAGCTCGGTGGTGGTGACGCGTTGGTTCGGCTCAAACTTGCCGTCTTGCCCCAAGTTCACCAGCCCGTTGGGCTCCTCTGCGCCGCTGGCCACGAGGCCGCGCGGACGGTGATATTTAAACGAACGTCCCAGCAGCATCTGGTCGTTCGCCAGCAAAGCAGAAGCCAGCGTATCCCCGGCGTAGCCCTTGAACTGCGTGCCGTTAAAGTAGAACGCCATCGGCTGCGACGTGTCTATCAGGCGGCCGCCTGTGGCCAATCTCGTGCTCATAATTGGGATCCTTGTGCGTAGGACGACAGAGGGGCTGCGACCGCGTGCGGGCAAGATTTAAAGGGGGCAGTGCAGCTCATGCGGCACCTCCGCCGGTCCAATCGGGGCGCTTGGCGCGGATCACGTCCAAAAGCGCTTGGGGCGGCGCGTATGTCTGCGCGCTGTAGGTGCCAAAGACCTCAAGCGTTACTGTGCAGCGGGCGGCGTGGAACCATTTTCCGCAGCCGTTGTTGTGGCGCCAGCGCTCAAAATGCACGCCTTTGGGGTTGTCGCGCATGAACAGGTATGCCTCAAAGTCCTGATCGCTCGACCCCGGACCAAAACGTTTCAGATGCGCCTCGCCACCGGCGTGAAATTCGGTTTCCTCGGCGGTGATACCGCAGCAGGGACAAGTCAGGACCAGCATGGGCGTGCTCCGTTAGAAAGTTTGAAATCAGCGGCGCGGGCCCTTATCTGAGAGGCAAAGGAGCGCGCGCTATGGAATGGGTCTATATCGTTTTTGCAGGCATTTTCGCCGCCGGTGTGGCGCTGATGGTCTATGAACGCAAACACGGGCCGCTGGGCCGCGGTCCGCAGGATCCCGCCGCCCCGCACCAATCGCAGGATCAGCGTAGGGATCACCCCCTTGGCGGCGCTGACAACGCCGATCATTAGGACGGACACAAGCGCAGGCATCAGTGTGCCACCCCGGCAGCCACGCTTTCGTCGATGAATTTACCCGCACGGAAGCGGTGCATGCTGAATTCCTCTGTCAGCGGTGAGTGCCCCTTGGCCATCAACTCCGCCATCGCCCAGCCAGAGCCCGGGATCGCCTTAAACCCGCCGGTGCCCCAGCCGCAGTTCACAAACATCCCCTCCACAGGGGTTTTGGACAGGATTGGTGAGCGGTCGCCCGTCACATCCACAATCCCGCCCCATTGGCGCAGCATTTTGAGCCGCGAAATCATCGGGAAGGTCTCGTTCAATGCCCGCACGGTTTCTTCAATGTGGTGGAAGGCGCCGCGCTGGGTGTAGTTGTTGTAACCGTCGGTGCCGCCGCCAATCACCATCTCGCCCTTGTCGGATTGGGACATATAGCCATGCACGGTGTTGGCCATAACAACCACGTCCATGCAGGGTTTGATCGGCTCGGACACCAGCGCCTGAAGCGCCACGGATTCCAGCGGCAACCGGAAGCCTGCCATTTCGCAGAGATCGCCAGAATGGCCCGCAACCACGCCGCCAAGCTTGTCACAGCCGATTGCGCCGCGGGTGGTATCCACACCCACCACGCGCCCGCCTTCGGTGCGCACGCCGGTCACTTCGCAGCGTTGGATCACGTCCATACCCATGTCCGAACACGCCCGTGCATAGCCCCAGGCCACCGCGTCATGGCGCGCCGTGCCGCCACGGGCTTGCCATAGGCCACCCAGCACCGGATAGCGCGGCCCGTCGATATTGATGATCGGCACCAGCTCTTTGACCCGCTCCGGCCCGATGAATTCTGTCGCCACTCCCTGAAGGGCATTGGCGTGCGCAGTGCGTTGATAGCCGCGCACCTCGTGGTGGGTCTGCGCCAACATGATGACGCCGCGCGGGCTGAACATCACGTTATAGTTCAGATCCTGGCTCATCGTCTCATAGAGGTTGCGCGATTTTTCATAAATCGCCGCCGACGGATCCTGAAGGTAGTTCGACCGGATGATCGTTGTGTTACGCCCGGTGTTGCCGCCACCCAGCCACCCCTTTTCCAAGATCGCTACATTGGTGATGCCAAAGTTTTTGCCCAGGTAATAGGCCGTCGCCAATCCATGCCCGCCTGCACCGACGATGATCACATCGTAATGTGATTTCGGCGCAGCATCGCGCCAGGCCCGCTCCCATCCGGTGTGCTGGCGCAACGCCTCTCTGGCAATCGCAAAAGCGGAGTATTTCTTCATGGCGTTGGTCCCTCTTGGCTGGCGGCGGCGTGCACGCGCCAAATGCACGGCGGATTCGCAGCGTGCACTCCTTGGCTTATCTATTGTGGGAGAGCGCAGAGAAAAAGGATACTCGCCGCGGCACATTGCAACCAAATTGCGACACCGGCCCAAAAGCCGTTGCGGAAGTGCGTGTTGCAAAACCACATGCGCGGCCATTTGCCCCTTTTGCCAGCCCCGTCAGGCAGCTACACCAAACCCCAAAGTAAAATCGTGCGGTCAAGGCGCCCGAGAAACGGGGGAGGCGAATGATGGAACTGGGCGGGCTTTTGCCTTTTGCAGGCTTCTGGGCGACGGCGGCGCTGGTGGCGCTGGCGGTCGTGGTTGTGCTGGCCCGCGCGATCCATGTGCGCCGCGGTGCCCAACTGGCGGCGCGTCCCTATGACCTGAAGGTCTACCGCGACCAGTTGGATGAGATTGAACGCGATGTGGCCCGCGGGATTGTGGGCGCAGAGGACGCCGAACGGGCGCGGACCGAAGTCGCCCGCCGCATCCTTGCGGCCGACGCCGCATCTGATGTGCACGATGAGCTTCACAGCGCCCCCGCCCGCCGCGCGCCCGCTTGGATTTTGGTGGTGCTCATCGGGGCGACCCTCGTGGGTGGGAGCATCGCGATCTATGCGCAGATGGGCGCACCCGGCTATGCCGATCTGGGCCTGAGCACCCGCATCGAACAAGCGGCCGAGCGTCGCGCCACCCGGCCGGGACAGGCCGCCGCTGTCGCTGCCACCCAAACGCAAACACCCCAACCGCCCGTCGACGCCCCCGAGGAATACCTTGCCCTCATCGCGCAGCTACGTCAGACCGTGGCCGCACGTCCCGACGATACGCAAGGCCTTGCGCTCTTGGTCAACGCAGAAGCCCGCTTGGGCAATTTTGACGCTGCCGCCAAGACACAGGCGCAGTTGATCGCCGCCATCGGTGAGGATGCACCGGCCGATGCCTTCAGCGCACAGGCGGACCTAATGGTGCTGGCCGCGGGCGGCTATGTCGCGCCCGAGGCGGAGGAGGTGCTGAAAGAGGCGCTCGCACGCAACGCCGCCGACGGTACAGCCCGCTATTATTGGGGCCTAATGATGGCCCAAACGGGTCGACCCGACACTGCTTTCCGGATCTGGGATGTGCTGCTGCGTGCAGGCCCACCCGAGGCGCCTTGGATCGCGCCCATTGAGGCGCAGATCATGGACATGGCCACCCGCGCCGGCGTGAATTACCAAATGCCTGAGATCGGCGGCGGCAGCAAAGGCCCGAGCGCCGAAGACATCGCCGCGGCCCAAGACATGACGCCCTCCGAGCGGATGGAGATGATCCGCAACATGGTTGGCGGGCTGTCTGACCGGCTCGCCACCGAAGGCGGGCCCGTGGCCGACTGGGCGCAGCTCATCACCTCGCTCGGCGTGATCGGCGAGCGGGCGCAAGCGACTGCGATCTTGCGTGAAGCACGCACCCGCTTTGCCGGAGATAAGGCCGCACTGGACACGCTGCTGCGCGCCGCGGAACAGGCGAATTTGGAATGATATTTGACGACATCGCAACGTTCGCAGAGGCGGTGCCTGCGCGCAGCTCGCTCATCGGGTTAGACCTGGGCGAGAAAACCATAGGCGTGGCGGTCTCGGACACCTTTGGCTCTGTCGCAACCCCGCTAGAGACCGTGCGGCGCAAAAAATTCGGCGTAGATGCCGCACGCTTGCAGGCCATCATCGAAGGCCGCGCCATCGGCGGGCTGGTGTTGGGCCTGCCGCGCAACATGGACGGAACCGAGGGGCCGCGGTGCCAATCCACCCGCGCTTTTGCCCGCAATTTCGCCACCCTCTGGCCCGGGCCGATCACCTTTTGGGATGAACGCCTGTCCACGGTTGCGGCGGAAAAAGCGCTGCTTGAGGCGGATACGACGCGAAAACGTCGCGCAGAGGTGATCGACCACGTGGCCGCCAGCTACATATTGCAAGGATTGCTAGACCGATTGCGCGTCCTGAAAGGCAGCCCCCAATGACGACACCCGTGTGGACCCGCCCCGAGATTGAAAGCCCCTGCATCCGCGTCTGCGTGGTGCATCCTGAGACGCGCCTGTGCACAGGCTGCGCACGCTCAATCGACGAGATTGGCCGCTGGTCGCGGATGCCCGCCGAAGAACGCAGCCGCATCATGGCGGAACTGCCAACACGTGAGGCGGCGCCCAAAACCCGCCGTGGCGGGCGGGCCGCGCGGCTTAACCGCTCCTAGCCTCTCTTAGCCGCTGCAAGGGAGGCGCATGCTAGACGCCCGCAACCCACGCCGCCGCACCGCCTTCGATTTCAGGCCGGAAATAAGCGATCATGCGCCCTTCAGGCGCGGCATGGGCCTGTGGTTGCCACGGTGCAACGCCGTGCAAAGCCATCCGGTGTAGCAGTACCGCGCCACCTACTGGCAAAGGCACCTCCACACGCTTGCACGTGTCAAAACAGATCTTGCGCGCGGCGACATAGACATCGGTCACATCCACCTCTTCTGGCTGGTCTATGCCTGCTAGCGCTTGGGCAAAGACGCGGTGCATAATGCGGTGGCTGCCTTCCCAAATCACCAAGGGCGCAGCATCGGCGGACGCCTCAGACAGCGCAATGCCCAGAATAAATTGATGCGGCTCCTGCACAAAGCGGCGTTTCGGCGTGCCCACCCCGAGGACCCCATCCACATGGGCCGCATCGCGGTTCAGGCGGTAGCGAAAGCCCGCCTCCGTCTCGCCCGCCCGCGGCCGAGGATAACCGGGGTAGGTCACAGAGAGTTGCGCACGGTGCAGGGCCGGCCAGCCGCCGCATTCGGCAGTGGCAAAATCCACCGCAGTCCCGGCCAACGGCGCGGACCGGCCGGTGCGCAACTGCACCGCCCCTGCCGCATCATTGGGCAGCGCATCTAGCCCCACAAACCAAGTGCCCTCACATTGGTGCCACTGTGCCAGCGCCGGATCAGCAACAGCCTCCAGACCTGCCAACCGCGCCTGAGCCGCCCATGTCAGGGTCGCGTCCTCTGGTGCAAAGACGGCAAATCCTTGCTCCCAAAAAATCATTAGAACAGCGCCTTACGCAGCATGTTTAAAGCAACCAAAATGAGGAAAACCGCAAAGACCCGCTTGAGGGGTTTGGGGTCCATCGCGTGGGCCAAACGCACGCCCCACGGCGCAGTGACCAACGTCATCGCGATGATGACCCCGAAGGCCACAACATTGACCGCGCCGACGGTCACCGGCGGCACCGGGGCTGCCATTTGCATCCACAAAAACCCAATCACCGCGGGCACCGCGATCACGACGCCAAAGCCTGCGGCTGTCGCCACCGCCCGGTGGATGGGCGTGTTGTAAAGGCTCATCAACGGCACGCCAAAGCTACCCCCACCGATCCCCATCAGCACCGACATAAACCCCATGAGGGGCGAGAGAAGCAGCCGCAGCACACCGCTCGGCATGGCTTGTCCCAATCGCCAATGCGCCCGGCCAAAGCCCATATAAAGTCCCACGCTCAGCGCCAGCACACCGAAAATCGCCTGCAAAGTGTCAGAGCGCAGTTGCGATACAACAAAGGTTCCCAACGCGGCCCCCAACACAATGCCGGGTGCCCAGCCGCGCAAGATATCCCAATCAACAGCGCCTTTTTTCGCGTGGCTTTGCACCGAACGGATTGATGTCACAATGATCGTGGCAAGTGAGGTGGCCAGACACAACTGCATCAGGTTTGGGCCGTCATAGCCAAGTGTCGAGAAGGCATAGAAAAAAGCAGGCACCAGAACGATGCCGCCCCCGACCCCCAAAAGCCCCGCCAACACGCCCGCAAAAGCGCCAATGCCCAGCAAGAGCGCCAGCATCTGCATCAGCAACATCGGTTCCGGCAAAGTGTCTATTATCAGCGCAGGCGACATCGGCTTTTTCCTTTTGATACGGATGCTTTAGCGCGGCCCAACAAAGACACACGCCACAGCCCTTCCGCACTGTCTATCCTGCGGCGGCGTCTTGTGCCAGCGCTGTGACCTGCTGCAATGCGGCTTCCACCACCTCGGTGCCCGCCCCTTTGTCATGCGCGCGCTCGCTCAGCGTGCGGCGCCATCCGCGCGCGCCGGGTCGCCCCGTAAAGAGGCCAAGCATGTGGCGTGTGACTTGATGCAGCCGCCCACCTTGGCTGAGATGCGCCTCGATATAGGGCAGCATTTGCGCCACGGCGTCCTCTGCACTACGATCTGGTGTGCGCCCAGCGGCATCCGGTTTTGCGCCAAAAATGCGCCGATCCGCAGTGCTTAGGATGTCGCAAGGCTGGTGATAGGCCGCGCGGCCGACCATCACGCCATCAAGGCTAGCGTCCAACATTTCAAGCGCGCTATCAAGGCTGGTAATCCCGCCATTGATGGAAATGTGCAGATTTGGAAACAGCCCTTTCATGCGCTTCACCAGCGCATAATCCAGCGGTGGAATATCGCGATTTTCCTTGGGGCTGAGGCCTTGCAACCATGCCTTGCGTGCATGGATGATCACCCGCTCACACCCTGCCGCTACGATTTGGGCGAGGAATTCGGGCAACACGGCCTCGGGGTCTTGGTCATCCACGCCAATGCGGCATTTAACGGTAATCTCGGCATCCACCGCGGCGCGCATTTCGCTTATGCAGCGCGCCACACGCGGCGCATCGCGCATTAAAACCGCACCAAAAGTGCCCGACTGTACCCGATCCGACGGGCAGCCGACATTGAGGTTAATCTCGGCGTAGCCAGCAGCCACGCCCATACGCGCAGCCTGCGCCAATTCCTGCGCGTCCGAACCACCAAGCTGCAATGCGACGGGGTGTTCGGCGGCATCGTGTTCTAACAAGTGCTGCGCGCCACCGCGGACCAATGCCGCTGAAGTGACCATTTCCGTATATAGCAACGCCTCCGACGACAGCGCCCGGTGCAGCATGCGGCAATGACGGTCGGTCCAATCCATCATGGGGGCCACGCTGAGGCGAGATGCGATTTCAAGGCGGCGTTTCATCATGGTCGGTGCAAAAGCCTCTGCAAACGGTCGGTTGGGGACGGTGATTTGAGCGGATCTAGCAAAAATTATCCGCCAAGGCACCCCTTTTGCGCGGCAGGGCAAAATGTCACGGTTAGGTGTCTTCGTACAATATCACAAAGAGCTAAGCCCCTTGCGGTTAGCGGATAAAGCACCCAGCATGGCAAACAGTGATCCTTACCCCCGTGGCCGCGCACATGTCCAAGACCGCCCCCCGCCCCAAGCTCGCGGCCCTCGCAGTTGTCATCCATGAGGGCGCCGCCTTGTTGGTGCAGCGCGCCAACGCACCGGGTGCGGGGCTTTGGGGCTTTCCCGGTGGTCATGTGGAATGGGGCGAAACGGTGATGGCCGCCGCAGCCCGCGAGTTGCGTGAGGAAACAAGTGTGGTCGCCACGCCGCGCGATTTTATCACAAATGTGGATGTGATCGTACCGGATGAGACCGGCGCTGTGACACATCACTTTCTGCTTGTTGCAGTGCGCTGTGACTATGTGTCCGGCACACCCCTTGCAGGCGATGATGCGCGCGATACGGCTTGGGTCCCGCTCGCAGATATTTTGCAGCCGAACACGTCCAACCGCCCCCTCAGCGCGAATGTCACCGATGTACTGCGCCGGGCGCTGGGGCACTGACCTCTCTGGTGATACTCACAATCTCGGGGTAGTACGGACACAAGGTGCGGGCGCGGCATCAAAAAACACGTTTCGCGCCCAAAACACGCCGGTTGTCGACAAAATCGGTCGGGCATCCCTTGCGTTTTGCGGCAAAGGTCGCATTTTGGCATAAATCAAATTGGATCAATGCTGTAGGAGCGCGCGTGTCCCTCTTTATTATCGTTGCCCTTCCGTTTCTTGGTGCGCTGCTGCCGGGGTTGATGAACCCTGCGGGGCGTGCCTCTGTGGGCGGGGTGACATTTACTGTCACACTCGCGGCATTTGTCGGGCTGCTCACCAACCTGCCCGCCGTTTTGGCGGGTGACGTCGTCACTGCGCGCGTGGATTGGATGCCTCAGCTGGGCCTGAACGTTAGTCTGATGCTCGACGGGCTGGGCTTTTTCTTTGCGCTGTTGATCCTGGGCATTGGCCTTTTGATCATCGCTTATGGGCGCAATTACCTGTCGCGCAATGACAATATGGGGCAGTTCTTTACCTATTTGCTGCTGTTCCAAGGCGCGATGGTCGGCATCGTCATGTCCGACAACATCCTGCTTTTGCTGGTGTTTTGGGAGCTGACCTCGCTGTCGTCCTTCTTGCTCATCGGCTATTGGAAGCATCTGCCCGAAGGCCGCCAGGGCGCGCGCATGGCGCTGACCGTGACCGGCATGGGCGGGCTCGCGATGATCGGCGGGATGCTGATCCTGGGGCAAATCGTAGGAAGCTATGATCTGAGTGTTATCCTGCAAAACCGCGATGTGATCCAAGACAGCCCGCTATATCTGCCGGCGCTCATCCTAATCTTGCTGGGCTGTTTCACCAAATCGGCGCAGTTTCCATTCCACTTCTGGCTGCCACATGCGATGGCGGCCCCCACCCCGGTCAGCGCTTATTTGCACTCTGCCACTATGGTTAAGGCCGGTATTTTTTTGATGGCGCGTATGTGGCCGGTCCTGTCAGGCACGCCAGAATGGTTCGCGATTGTGACCACGGCTGGCCTGATTACGATGGTGCTGGGCGCTGTGATTGCGCTCTTTAAGCATGACCTCAAGGCGCTATTGGCCTTTTCCACCGTCAGCCATTTGGGTCTGATCACCATGCTTTTGGGCACCGGCACTGCTTTTGGCGCGATGGCCGCGATGTTCCACATTCTAAACCACGCGACGTTCAAAGCGGCCCTGTTTATGTCCGCCGGGATCGTGGACCACGAAACGCACACCCGCGACATTCGCCGCCTTGGCGGGCTGCGCCACCTGATGCCGATTACCTTTGGGATCGCCACGCTGGCGGCCCTGTCAATGGCGGGCATACCGCTGCTGAACGGCTTCTTGTCCAAGGAAATGATGCTGGAAGAGGCCACGCGCACGGTCCTGTTCGACACGCAGTGGTTGGTGCCGGCGCTCGCGACGTTTGGCTCGCTTTTCTCTGCCGCCTACTGTTTCCGTTTGATCGGGCACACCTTCTTGGGACCTGTGCGCGACGATTATCCCGCAAAGCCGCATGATCCGGGCGCGGGCCTCTGGCTGCCCCCTGCCATCCTGGTTGTGTTGGTCGTGGTGATCGGTGTCGCGCCGTTCTTGGCCGAGCCGTTCATCAAACTGGTCACATCGGCCGTCTTAGGGGACGCGGCCTCTGTGCCCAAAGCCTACTTCAAGATCTGGCACGGGCTTGTCCCGGCCCTGTTTATGTCTGTCGCTGCTGTCGTCGGCGGTTTGATCCTGCTGGCCGTGTTCAACCCCGCCTTGCGCCTGTGGGACGCGGCCCCGCGCCCCGAGGCCAAGCAAATTTTTGATGCGCTCATCGCCCGCGCCGTGCGCGCCGCTGAGGCACTGGTCCTGCCGCTGCACAACGGCGCCTTCTCGCGCTATGCTGCGGTGGGCACGGTGGCGATCCTCGCAGCGGGCTTCCATGCGTGGCAAACAGGCGCGCTGTCGGCACCGGTTCACATGAACCAAGCCGCCAGCCCTGTGGCCATCGCCGGCTGGGCCATGTTGGTCGCGGCCACATTGGCGCTTGTGACGCTACACCGCGCGCGGCTGTTGTCGCTCATTCTGATCGGGATCATCGGGCTCATGGTTTCCGTTGGTTTTGTGTATTTCAGCGCGCCGGATCTGGCGATGACGCAATTCACGGTTGAGGTTGTGACGATCATTCTTCTGCTTCTGGCGCTGAATTTTCTGCCCAAGGATACACCGCGTGAGAGCAGCATCTGGCGTCGCAGTCGCGATGCAGTCCTCGCCATTGCGGGCGGTGCAGCGACCTGCGCGCTGGCCTATCATTACTTGCTGCGCGATGCGGTGCTTACCCCCATCTCAGAATTCCACCTCGCCAACAGCTATAAAGGCGGCGGCGGCACCAATGTGGTCAACGTGATCTTGGTCGATTTCCGCGGCTTTGACACCTACGGCGAGATTATCGTTTTGGGCATTGCAGCGCTGTTGATCTATGCGTTGACCGAAACGCTGCTGAGCGGGCCGGTTCGGGCGCGTTTGCTCAACCGCACGCCGGATCAAGCCCGTGCCGGCGACATGCACCCGATGATGATGGTGGTGCTGACCCGTGTGATCATGCCTGTGGTGA
This sequence comes from uncultured Pseudosulfitobacter sp., assembly GCA_965656435.1. Classification (GTDB taxonomy): domain Bacteria; phylum Pseudomonadota; class Alphaproteobacteria; order Rhodobacterales; family Rhodobacteraceae; genus Pseudosulfitobacter. The sequence goes on from CBFHKQ010000004.1 coordinate 51,798, forward strand.
TGCTGGTTGGGTTCTATATCTTCTTGCGCGGCCATAATGAGCCTGGCGGCGGGTTCATTGCGGGCCTCATCGTGAGCATCGGCGTGGTGATGCAATATATGGCCAGCGGCTTTAGCTGGGCCTCCGCGCGGCTGCGCTATCCCTATCACGGGGTCATCGGTGCGGGCGTTTTGGTGGCAGGGTTTACCGGCATTGGCGCGTGGTTTGTGGGTAAGCCATTCCTGACCTCGGACTTCACCTATGTGCGCATCCCACCCTTTGAAAAGTTTGAATTGGCCACGGCTGCCCTCTTTGACGTGGGGGTGTTCTTGGCTGTTGTGGGGGCTGTGATGCTGTCACTTGAGAGCTTTAGCCGACTGGCGCGCCGCGCCCATGATCCAGAGACACAACATCCGATGGACATTGATCCTTCGCGGGATGAGACCGCCAAGGAGGGCACATAACATGGAATTCCTCGTGGCCTCTGCCATTGGTGTGCTGACGGCGGGTGGCATCTATTTGATGCTACGCCTGCGCACCTTTCCGGTGATTTTGGGCATTTCGATGCTGACCTATGCAGTCAATGTGTTTCTCTTTGCCTCCGGGCGGTTGACCGTGGGCGCGCCGCCGGTGCTGCGTGACGGAATGACCGCCTATGCCGACCCGCTGCCGCAGGCGCTGGTGCTCACGGCGATCGTGATCTCCTTTGGCATGACAGCCGTGGTGGTGATGATCGCGCTTGGCGCGTTTCTAGGGTCAAACGATGATCATGTGGACGACCAGCCGAGCGGTGCCGCACAATCGGAGGACCGCACATGACCCATTGGTTGATTGCCCCGATTGTGCTGCCAGCCCTGCTGGCGCCGTTCATTGTCCTCGCCGCGCGCCATCACATCGGTTTGCAACGGGTCTTTTCTGTGGCCGGTGTTACGGCGCTCATTGCGCTGGCCTTGGGGCTGGTGCAACACGCAATCTCCGGTCATGTGATGCTCTATCAATTGGGCGACTGGGCAGCCCCTTTTGGCATCGTTCTGGTGGGCGATGCGCTGTCGACGATGATGGTGCTGCTAACGTCGGTGCTGGCGCTCTTTGTGCTACTTTATGCCATCGGGTCTGGTTGGGATGCCCGCGGCAAGCATTTCCACGCCCTGTTTCAATTCCAGCTGATGGGCATCATAGGCGCCTTTTTAACGGGCGACCTGTTCAACCTGTTCGTCTTTTTCGAAGTGTTGTTGATTGCGTCTTATGGGTTGATGATCCACGCAGGCGGCACCGCGCGGTTGCGTGCGGGCGTGCAATATGTGCTTTTTAACCTCATTGGCTCCACCCTGTTTTTGTTCGCCTTGGGCGCGCTTTATGCCGAAACGGGCACGCTGAACATGGCGGATCTGGCGCAGCGTGTGGCCTTGATTGATACGGCCGACACTGTGGGCATCCGCGTGGCTGCCGTGCTGCTCCTGCTGGTCTTTGCGATCAAGGCAGCACTTGTGCCGCTGCATTTTTGGCTGCCAAGCAGTTATGCCGAGGCACCCGCGCCTGTGGCGGCGCTCTTTGCGATCATGACCAAGGTGGGTGCCTATGCGATCATCCGGGTCTATACGATGGTCTTTCCACCTGATCTCGCGACGACAAGCGGGCTGTTTGACGTCTGGCTTATGCCGCTGGCGCTGATTTCGCTGGCCTTGGGCAGCGTTGGCGTGCTCGCGGCACAGCGCTTGGACCGGCTGGTGGCCTTTTCCGTCATCGCATCGATGGGCATGGTCATGGTGGCGATCTCCCTCTTTAGTGAAGCGGGCATTGCCGCGGCGCTTTACTATATCGTGCACTCCACGCTGGCCGGCGCGACGCTGTTCCTGCTCTGTGATTTAGTGCGCACCGGGCGCGGCACGCTAGACTTGACGCCCCGACCGCTAATGGCGGGCCATGCGCTGATTTCGGCGCTCTTCTTTGCAGGAGCGATTGCGATGGCCGGTCTACCGCCGCTCTCGGGCTTTTTAGGCAAACTGTTGATCTTGGACGCGGCCTTTGACAATGCGCACGCCGCTTGGATCTGGACCGTCGTTCTGAGCGCGAGCCTGATCGGGATTTTGGGCTTTGCCCGCGCCGGCAGCGTCCTGTTTTGGAAGGCCCATGCGACGCCGGAGGCCACGGAGGCGAACACGCAAAGCAGCAATCTGCATGCACCGCGCCCCCTTGCCTATGTCGCGGTGGGCGGTCTGCTGGCGTTGCTAACCGCACACACCATCTTTGCCGGTCAGGTTCACGCCGTGACGGGGCGAATCGCTGCGGCTTTGTTTGATCCCGCGCCTTATATCTCGACCGTGCTTGAGACACCTGGCAAGCTGAGCAAGCCCAAGGCCGACGCCAAAGGGGAGGATAAATAATGATTGCCCGCGCGTATCATTGGCTCTTGCCGCACCCGTTTTTGACCCTGCTGCTGACGGTGGTCTGGGTCATGCTCCAAAATCAGATTACCCCCGGAATGGCCGTCTTTGGCTTGATCCTCGGGATACTCATTCCGCGCATGACCGCGCCCTGGTGGCCCGATACGCCGCGCGGGTTTCGCATGGGCCGGATGCTAAGCTATAGCTTGGTCGTGCTTTGGGATATTATTGTGGCCAACATAGAGGTCGCGTGGATCGTGATCACGGTGCCCAACGCGCGGCTGCGCCCGGCTTGGGTGGTTGTACCACTGGAGCTGACCCAGCCCGAGGCAATTACCGTCTTGGCCGGTACCATTACCCTGACGCCAGGCACCGTTTCAGCAGACCTGTCGGATGCAGGCCACAGCCTGCTGGTGCATGTGCTGCACACCGATGATCCCGATGCCATCGTGGCCGACATCAAAACACGCTATGAGCGCCGCCTAATGGAGATGTTCACATGATGGACGCCGCACAACTCGTAGAGCTCGCGCTGCGCGCGGCCTTTGTGGCGCTGGCCTTGGGGCAAGTCCTGTCGATGGTACGCCTGATCCTCGGCCCCACGGTGGGTGACCGGATCCTGGCGCTTGATACGATGGTGATCAATGCTTTGGGCCTTGTGGTGGTGCTGGGCATTCATCAAGGCGTACAGATTTATTTTGAGGTGGCCTTGCTGATTGCGATGCTGGGCTTTGTCTCGACCGTGGCACTGGCGCGGTTCATCTTGCGGGGGGATATCATCGAATGAACCTTGAGATGCTGGCAAGCTATGCAACCGCCGCCTGCCTCTTTATTGGTGCAGGTTTTATCCTTGTGGGTGTGGGTGGATTGTTAAAGTTTAATGATCCGATGACGCGCCTGCATGCACCCACAAAGGTGGGCACCATTGGCATTGGCATGTTGCTCTTGGCCTCGGTCTTTGCCGCGATCAGCCGCGGGGAAAGCTCCATGCATGAGCTGTTGATTATGGTGTTCTTGTTTGTAACCGCGCCTATTTCGGCCCATTTCATCGCCAAGGTGAACATCCATCACAGAGCCAGTGAAACGCCGCCAACACCCGGCGCGGACGACACTTGGTCGACGCTGAACACGCCGGACGCGAAGTAGACCTGCGGGTTTAAGGCCCTCACACCAGACAAACAAAAAAGCCGGGCCCAAAGCGGACCCGGCTTTTTTGTTTTCTTCCGCGCAATTTGCGGTGCCTAGCCCACCAAAGATGGCAGCCAAAGCACGATGCCCGGGAAGGACACCAGCAGCGCGATCGTCACACCGTCCGCGATGAAGAACGGCGTCACGCCTTTGAACACATCCTGCACCGTCAGGTCGTCCCGCACGCCCGCCACAACGAAACAGTTCAGGCCAATCGGCGGCGTGATCAAACAGAACTCCGCCATTTTCACGACCAAGATGCCGAACCAGATGGCGCACATCGGCCCCGACATGCCAAAGGCGCTGTCGGCCGCACTCACGAATTCGCCGCCGTTCAGCGCCATAACAGCCGGATAAACCACAGGCAGCGTCAAGAGCAGCATCCCGATGGCGTCCATGAACATGCCCAGTACGGCATAGGCTAACAAGATGCAGATCAGGATCAACATCGGCGCCATATCCAGCCCCGTGATCCAATCTGAGAACGCATCCGGCAGCTTGGCGAAGCCGAGGAAACGCACATAGATCAGCACGCCCCAAATGATGGTAAAGATCATCACTGTGAGCTTGGCTGTCTCCAGCAGGGCCTGTTTCAACTGCCCCCAGCGCATGCCGCGGTAGATTGCCATGCAGAAGATGATGAAGGCGCCAATTGCGCCGCCCTCTGTCGGGGTACCCCATGCATCGCCGAAGGGGTTGTACACGAAAAAGATGATGATCACGACCACCGCCACGATGGGCAAAGCAGGTGGCAAGCTCTCAAAGCGTTCGCGCCAGCTGAACCCGCCGACCGGCGGGCCAACCGTCTTGAACGTCACCGCGATGCCGATGATCAAACCAGCATAGACCAGCGCCGAAAACGCACCTGGGATAAAGCCCGCAAGCAGCAATTTGCCCACGTCCTGCTCCACAATGATCGCATAAATAACCAAGATCGCAGAGGGCGGGATAAGCGAGGCCAAAGTCCCCCCCGCGGCCACCACACCAGCGGCGAATTGCTTGTTATAGCCGATCTTGAGCATCTCTGGGATCGCAATGCGGGCAAAGACCGCCGCCGTGGCGACCGATGCTCCGGACACAGCCGCAAAGCCCGCCGTCGCAAAAACGGTCGAGACGGCTAAACCGCCCGGCACCCAAGCGATCCAACGCTTAGCAGCCTCGAACAGGGCCGTCGTTAGATTGGCGTAAAAAGCAAGATAGCCGATCATGATAAAGACCGGGATCAAAGACAAGACTTGCGCCGAGACCTTGGAATGCGGTGTCAGACCTGCAACCCGCACCGAGATTTGCAGGGCCTTGCCAAACCGCTCGGGGTCATAGTCAAACCCGTTCCAGCGCAACCAAACGAGGCCTACAAACCCAGCCAGACCGGCGGCAAAAGCCACGCGCATGCCCAGCACCACCATGACCAAGAGGCCAGCCGATACCCACAGGCCAATTTCAATCGGTTCCATTATTTGCCACCTTCCAGCGCGTCTGCTTCCAGACGGGCTTGTTCTGCGACGCTGAGGTTCAAAGGCACTGCCGCCGGCGCTTCAAGGCCCAAGACTAACGCGCGGCCGTACCCCACCGCTTGCAACATCAGGCGCAGCACCAAGACCCCAAAGGCCACTGGCACCACCAGCTTGGACGGCCAGATGGGCAGGCCCACGTCGATTGAGCTGTCGCGGCTGCAAAACGGGCGCGAACAATCGAACGAACGGTCAAAATGTTCCCACGCGCCCCAGGTCAGCGCCACAATCAGCACCAGCATTAGCAGCACGGAGATCAGCTCAAACAGCCAGAGCACCCGCCCTTTCAGCGCTGAGACCAGCATATCCATGCGGATATGGGTGCCATCACGCTGCACATAGGACACGCCCATGATCGCAATGATCGGCATCATCGCTTCGATATAATCCACATATCCCATCATCGGAGAGGCAAAAAACTTGCGCCCCGTCACGGAATAGACCGCCAAAAACATCAACGAAAAAATCGCAACGCCGCTGAACAGTGCACAGATGCGCTCTAGCGGCAATAATGCCCGGTCCAATCGGCTGAGCAGACTGGAATCCTCCAGGACTGCGGCAGAACCCGCCATGTCACCCCTCCCCTAATGGTGCATAAAAATGGGCCGTCCTGATTGCGCAGAACGGCCCCTTGGTGTGCGGCTTAGCTGCCGGACTTGGCGTCGGCCAATGTCTTGACGACCAGATCATAGAGCTCTTGACCCGGCAGGCCTTGGGCTTCCATGTCCTTGATCCATGCATCGCGGATTGGGTCAGCGGCCTTGGCGCGGAATTCCGCGATCACGTCATCGGAGATCACGACTTTCTCGACGCCTTTTTCTGCCAACACGTCATCCCAACGCTTCAGCAGGTCGGCATAGTTGGTCAAGTAGTGGTCCAGCGCCTCTGGGATGGAGCTGTCAAGTGCGTCGCGGTGCGCGTCGCTGAGGCTATCATAAGCGTCGATGTTGACCACAACGGGGCAGTTCACGGTGCCGGGGTTCAAGTTGGCTGTCCACCAGTCCGCTTGGTTGATGGTGCCAAACGACAGGTGCGCGTGCTGGGCAAAGGCCACAGTGTCCACAACGCCGCCTTCCATGGCCTGATAGGCCTCGGTCGCGGTTACGGACGTGGGCACAGCGCCAACGGCTTTAAACGCGTTGCCGATGCCGCCCGTGGCGCGCACACGCATACCTTCCATATCCGCGAGGGTGCGGCGCGCGTCGCCTGTACCCACGAGGTTATATTGCGGCATGGGCGAGGTCATCAGCAACTTGGCGTTCCACTGGGCCATCTCTTCGGTGGCGGCGGGATGCGCGTAGACGGCCGAGGACACAGCCATTTCCTGCTCGAGGTTCTCAACGCCCAAGAAGGGCAGCTCGAGCACGGTCACAACGCGGTTTTTGTCGCGGTGATAGCCGGCGCAGAACTGGGCCATCTCGAAGGCGCCAATGCTGATCCCGTCTAGGTTTTCGCGGTTCTTGCTCAGCCCGCCATAGCTGACGTTCATTGTGAATTCGCCGCCGGTTTTCTCGGACACCAACTCGGCCAGCTTTTCAACGTGCTCGGTAAAGGCCCGACGCTTGCCCCAAACGCTGACGTTCCATTCGGTCGCCGCAGCTTCGAGCGCAAATGTCGCTGTGAGGGTGCCAACAACGGCGCCCAATGCAAAATTCTTCATGTGATCTCTCCCTTTATTAGCGCGCACGAAGCGCGCCTGATGGAGAAGCTAGCGCGGGGTTTGCGGACTTCCAAGAGCCCATATCACGCCGCATCGCAGCAATCGTGCGATCCCCTGTCTTTGCGGCGTGCGATTCTGTTTTTGGGGTGACGCATTGGGCGCTAACAACCCGAATTGGTAAAAATAAAAAACCACACGAAACTATCTGTCGCTTATGGCATGATTGCTTTGCACATATTGCAAGCGGCGAATTAGACAGTGCATTGCCCAGTTTGGTTGACACCCAACGCGCCGAAAAGACGCAAAAAAATGCAGCTTTGGTACAAAAATTTACAAGTCAGCAGCCTTTTCAGGAAACAGATTTACAACGAAATCTATTGATTAGAGTAAGTTATTCCTTTCTTTTCAAATAACGCTATGCTGTGCGAGACATTTGGGAGGGTGTCCGCTGCACTCTCTTGGATACGTGTAACACCACCAAGGAAGACGCAAATCATGTCCAAAACCTACGCTCCCTCCGCTGAAATGGTCGCTTCGGCCAATGTCACCGAAAGCCAATACACCGACATGTATGCCGCATCCATGGCGGATCCGGATGCGTTTTGGGGCACCCAAGGCAAGCGCATCGACTGGATCAAACCCTATACCCAAGTCAGCGATGTGGATTTCACGCTGGGCAATGTCAGCATCAACTGGTTTGCCGATGGGACGTTGAACGTCAGCGCCAACTGCGTAGACCGCCACCTTGCGACGCGCGGCGACCAAACCGCGATCATCTGGGAGCCGGACAGCCCAGAAGAGGACGCGCTGCACATCACCTATAAAGACCTGCATGCCAGCGTGTCGAAAATGGCGAACGTGCTCAAGAAAATGGGCGTGGCGCGCGGCGATCGGGTCATCCTCTATATGCCCATGATCCCAGAGGCCGCCTATGCGATGCTGGCCTGTGCGCGCATCGGCGCCATCCACTCCATCGTCTTTGCAGGCTTCTCGCCTGATGCTTTGGCCGCGCGTATCACCGGCTGTGAAGCTAAGGTCGTGATCACGGCAGACAGCGCGCCGCGCGGCGGGCGGGTCACCAACCTCAAGGAAAACGTGAACAAAGCACTTGCGGGCGTTGCGGGCGAAACGCAGTGTTTGGTCGTTCAGCGCACAGGCCAAGACGTCGACTGGCGCGACGGTCTGGATCATTGGCTGCACGAGATAACGGCAGATGTCGACGCCGACTGCGCCCCCGCCGAGATGGGCGCCGAAGACCCGCTCTTTATCCTCTACACCTCCGGCTCCACCGGCCAGCCCAAGGGCGTTGTGCACACATCGGGTGGTTATTTGGTCTACGCCGCGATGACGCATGAGATGACCTTTGATTACCACGAGGGCGATGTGTACTGGTGCACCGCCGATGTGGGTTGGGTCACCGGCCACAGCTATATCGTTTACGGACCGCTCGCCAACGGCGGCACGACGGTGATGTTCGAAGGCGTGCCGACCTATCCGGACGCCTCGCGGTTCTGGCAGATCGTAGAAAAGCACAAGGTGGCGCAGTTCTATACAGCGCCAACCGCGATCCGGGCCCTGATGGGGCAAGGCAACGAATTCGTTGAGAAATGTGACCTCTCCAGCCTTCGTATCCTGGGCACGGTGGGAGAGCCGATCAACCCAGAGGCGTGGAATTGGTACAACGACGTTGTGGGCGGCGGGCGCTGCCCGATCGTCGACACTTGGTGGCAGACCGAAACAGGCGGTCACCTGATGACGCCCCTGCCCGGCGCACACGCGACCAAGCCGGGTGCGGCGCAATATCCGTTCTTTGGCGTGAACCCCGTTGTGCTGGATCCTGCCGCTGGCACCATGATTGAGGGCGACGATGTTGAGGGCGTGCTGTGTATCGCCAGCAGCTGGCCCGGTCAGATGCGCACCGTTTGGGGCGATCACGCGCGGTTTGAAAAAACCTATTTCGCGGATTATCCCGGCTATTATTTCACAGGCGACGGCTGCCGCCGCGATGCGGACGGCGAATACTGGATCACTGGCCGCGTCGACGATGTGATCAACGTGTCGGGTCACCGCATGGGCACAGCCGAGGTCGAGAGCGCACTGGTGGCGCATAGCGCTGTGGCTGAGGCGGCTGTGGTCGGCTATCCGCACAACATCAAGGGCCAAGGCATCTATTGCTATGTCACCTTGATGAATGGCCAAGAGCCAACCGAAGAGCTGCGCAAAGAGCTGCGCACCTGGGTGCGTACCGAGATTGGCCCGATTGCCGCCCCCGATCTGATCCAATGGGCACCGGGCCTGCCGAAAACACGCAGTGGCAAGATCATGCGCCGTATTTTGCGCAAGATCGCCGAGGACGACTTTGGCGCTTTGGGCGACACCTCGACCCTCGCCGATCCGTCCGTGGTGGACGATCTGATCGAAAACCGCATGAACAAGGGCTGAACCATGACACATAAAGCCCCTGTTTTGATCTTGCTCGGCCCTCCGGGGGCCGGCAAGGGAACCCAAGCGCGTATGCTGGAGCAACATTTTGGCCTTGTTCAACTGAGCACTGGCGATTTGCTGCGTGCCGCTGTGGCCGACGGCACGCCTGCTGGCCAAGCGGCCGAAAAGGTGATGAAGGCCGGCGGATTGGTCAGCGACGAGATCGTGATCAACATCCTGCGCGACCGCCTTGATGCGCCCGATTGCGCGCGCGGCGTGATCTTGGACGGCTTTCCACGCACCACGGTGCAGGCCCAAGCCCTCGACACCCTGCTCGCCGAGCGCGGCCAGCGCATCAATGCAGCGATCAGCCTTGAGGTGGATGACGCCGCAATGGTGGACCGGATTTCGGGCCGCTTTACCTGCGGCAACTGCGGCGAAGGCTATCACGACACGCACAAAGCACCGCGCGTGGCCGGCACCTGTGACAACTGTGGCAGCACAGACATGAAGCGGCGTGCCGATGACAATGCCGAAACCGTGGCCGAGCGGCTGGCGGCCTATCATGCGCAAACCGCCCCCCTCATCAGCTATTATGAGGAGGCCGGCGCATTGGGTCGCCTAGACGCAATGGGCACGATCGACGGGATTGCCAGCGCGATGCACAGTGCCCTGACCGAGGCCATCGGCGTTCAGCCAGCCTAAATAAAAAACGGTTCCAGACCGGCGTGCCGTCATGCGCCGATCCACCGCTCCCCAAACAGGCTGCGGGCACTGGACATGTGCCCGCTTCCATGGCACCGCTGCGGCCATGACCGAGATCTCCTTTACCCCCTCGCCCGCGCAGAGCGCCGATTTACGCCGCGCCTTCGGTCGTTTCGGCACCGGGGTCACTGTGATCACGACGCAGGCCGCGATTGGGCCCTTGGGCTTTACCGCCAACTCTTTCTCCTCTGTCTCGCTGGATCCGGCGCTGGTGCTGTGGTCAATGGGCAAAGCCTCGCAACGCCATGATGCTTTTGCCACCGCCTCTCATTACGCGGTGCATGTGCTGCGCGCGGACCAGCTGCCGCTGGCCGGTCATTTTGCCCGGCAAGGTCAAGGCTTTGACGAGATTGCTCATGAGATGAGCGCTGACGGCGTGCCCCTGCTGCACGGCACACTGGCTCGGTTTGAATGCCGCGCTTATGATTGCCACAGTGCGGGCGATCATAGCATCTTGATCGGCGAGGTGCTGCGCGCCACCGTCAGCGAGGGCACCGGGCTTGCCTTTGATCAGGGCCGCTACGGCCAGTTTCAAGAGAACTGACCGCACGGCCAAACGTCAAAGGGGGCAAGGTGCCGTACACACCCTGCCCGCCGGCCTGAATTCCCCCTTAATTTAGGGTCGGTCCAAAGCTCGGGTTACTTCCAACCCACTTGATTAAAGATGCGCTGCGCTTGTGGCACGTTCTGCGCAACTGCGCTCAGATCCACCGCATCTGGCCGGAACAGGCCGAGCGCTGCGACAGAGGGGCTGAGACCGACGCCGGGCACTGCCGGATATTCGTCATTGCCGGCCGAGAAATAGGCCTGCGCCTGATCCGATGTCAGATATTCCAAGAAGGCCACCGCATTGTCACGGTTGGGCGCATGGGCCGCGATGCCGCCACCCGACAGGTTCATATGCGCGCCTTCCGCGTTTTGCGATGGAAAGACCCAGCCAATGCCGGCCAGCGCCTCTGCATCAAGCCCCTTTACATCGCGGCGCAGCGCGCGGGCGAAATAATAGGTGTTGGAGACGGAGATATCACATTCCCCCGACACCAAGCCGCGCAGCTGGTCGGTATCGCCGCCCTGCGGAGCGCGGGCGAAATTGTCCACAAAGCCTTGCGCCCACGCCGTTGCAGCCTCTGCGCCGTGGTTTTCAATCACCGCGGCGAGCAATGTCTGGCTGTAGACATTCGTTGACGAGCGGTGGCAGACCTGACCCTTATAAGCGGGATCAGCAAGGTCGAGATAGCGCATGGGGGGCGTGTCGACCCGCTCTTTGTCGTAAAAGATGATGCGCGCGCGCTGCGACAGGCCAAACCACTGGTTGTCGGCATCTTGCAGATAATCCGGGATCCGCTGTTCGATAACGGCGCTTTCGAGGGGCTGTAACACGCCGGCGGCTTTGGCACGCTCAAGACGCGAGGTGTCCACGGTCAGCAAAACATCAGCAGGAGAATTGGCGCCCTCGGCCATCATACGGGCGATCAACTCGTCCGCCTTGCCCTCAATCCGGTTAATCTGGATGCCCGTCGCTTCGGTGAAATCCGCGTAGAGGCGTTCGTCCGTGTCATAGTGGCGCGAAGAGTAGAGGTTGACGACACCCTGCGCAAAGCTGGGGGCAGCCATTGCGGTGAGGGCCATGAAAGAGAGGGTCGCTGAGAGACGCATGTAGAAAGCTCCTTAGGCTTTGTATTCTTACTAAAACACTCAGTTACTTATTTTAAGGCGCACGTCAAGAGTTCCTGACAAAATTTATCGGAATTGGGGGCGCTCTGAAAAATACTTGCACTTGGCGCTGGGACGCGTAGCAAGGCATAGAACAGGCGCATCGGACGGAGAGTGACATGACCCCAGAGCAGAGCAGTGTTGAGGCGCTCAAAATCGCGGCGCTGGCGCCAATTATTCCGGTCTTGGTAGTCGCGGATGCGGCAACAGCAGCCCCACTGGCCGAAGCGCTCGTGGCCGGCGGCCTGCCCGCGTTAGAGGTTACCCTGCGCACCCCAGCCGCCCTTGAGGTGATCGCGGAAATGGCGCGGGTACCCGGCGGGGTTGTCGGCGCAGGGACGTTGTTGACGCCCGCAGATGTGCAGGCGGCCAAAGCGGCGGGCGCGACCTTCGGCGTAGCCCCGGGGGCGACGGACCGCTTGCTCGACGCTTGTTTGGAGGCCGATCTGCCGCTCTTGCCGGGTGCGGCGACCGCCAGCGAGGCGATGCGCCTGCTGGAGCGTGGATACAAGATGTTGAAATTCTTTCCCGCTGAGGCTTCGGGGGGCGTGGCCGCCCTCAAGGCGATCAGCGCGCCCTTGCCGCAGATTACCTTTTGCCCCACAGGCGGGATCAGCCCGACCAATGCGTCGGACTATCTGGCTCTGCCCAATGTGGCTTGCGCGGGCGGGTCTTGGGTCGCGCCGTCGGATAAGGTTGCAGCCGGCGACTGGGCGGGCATCACAGCATTGGCGCGCGACGCGGCCGTTTTACCAAGGGCCTATCATCCTGCATCCTAATGCGTTCTCACGGGGTACAGAGTTGCGGGGCTAGTCTTTCGCCTCACCGGCAACTGCCTCTGCGCTGTCCTCGGTGGTTATTGACGCGATCTTAGGGGCCTCGCCCAAACGCACCGCCTGACCGTTCAGCAACTCCATATCCAATTCCGCCTCCGCCTCATGATAGGATTTACCTGTAAGTTCGCGGAAAAACCCTGAGATGCGGACGACTTTACCTGTGTCATCGGTATTAGCCAGACCGTGCGCCTCCACTGGGACAATCGCGCCATCGGCACCGACCAAGCGCTTGATAAAGTGGAACTCGCCCCCCTTTTCCGACACCGAACTGACATGAGACGTAACGGCGGCCACGTCTTCGGGGTGGTAATGCGCCAAGGCACTGCGCAAGTCCGGGGAATATGTTTTGGGGTCGATCCGGTGGATGCGGTACACTTCTGCGGTCCAAAAGACCTTTTGCGCAGCAACATCCACCTCCCAATAACCAACACCTGCAAAATCCTGAAGGCGCTGCATCTGAAGGATCGTATCGCGTGCGGCATCTCGCGCTTGGACCGTTTCGGTAATGTCGAGGCCCACAGAAATGATGCTGGCGTCATCATTTGAGGTTCTGGAAAATGCGTGGCGATCCACCCTGATCCAACTGGGGGCGGCGCCTGGACCATGCTCGATACGCACCACCTCAAAGGCGTGGCTTTGATTATTGGCCAAAAAGGCCGCGTCTGCATCCAAAATGTTTTGCGCATCCTGATGCTTCATCAATGTACTAAGCTTTTTGCCAAGCGCCTTTTTGCGGGTGGTCCCAAGGGTCCGCGCAGAGCCTTCCGAGATTTGTAAAATACGCCCCTTCACGTCACGCTCCATGAGGTGAATGTGGTTGGTGTTCAGGATCAATTCCATCTCGCGCGCGAGGCCCGGCAGTTCATCAACCACCATCGTCACACCCTGAACCTGACCGTTTGTGTCAAAATAGGGCGCGCAACTGAGGCGGATCAAGTTGGCCCCTGAGGTGAATTCGGAATTGACCGTTTCGCCCAGATGCAAGGCCTCGCTGCAAGGGGGTGCGAGTTTGGGAAAGCCTTCTGGCAAAACGCATTGACTGATGTGCTGCCCCACCACCGGGCGTCCGATCTGGAACAGGCTTACGGCCGGTTCCGTCACTTGGATGATTTGCAGCGCTGTATCCATCACAATAATTGCCAGCGGCGTGCTTTTGAGAACTGACATCAACTCGCCTGTGCGGCCGCTCAATTCTGCGGCCGTGACTTGCAGCTCTTCGTTGACCGTAATCAACTCTTCATTCGTTGATTGCAGCTCCTCATTCGACGTCTCAAGCTCTTCGTTGGTGGCTTGTAACTCCTCATTGGTGGACTGCATCTCTTCATTCAAAGACTGCATTTTCTCGTTGGAGGTTTCCAACTCTTCAATGGTTTGTTGAAAGGCTTCGCGCGTGGTCTCGACCTCGCTTTCAAGGAATTGGATGCGTTGATGCTGCGCCTCATTCCCGTCTTGAGGGTCAATGGTTGCGGGTGGGCGGGCCGGTTCGACTTTGATCGGGGTGAACACCACGAGCGCGGCGCGTTCGTTAATGTCGTCGGCAATGATGGGGTAGACATCAAGGCGCACTTCGTTTTCGGCATCTTGATTTAACAAATGGCGCACGCCTGATCGGTTCATGCGGCTTTTCAAGGCTATAGTCACGAGACTGCGCGCCTCTTCCCGCAGCGGGCTGCGCAAAAGGCTTAGGTGCATTTTCAACTTTGAGATCTCATTGACCTCAATATATTCAGACACATCCCCGAAAACGCGCCCGATGGTGAAATCATCAGTGACGAGGATCGAGTTCTGCCCCAGCGACAGCGCCAGTGCCTCAAAAAGACGCCGGTCAGTTGAGGGCGCAGGCGCCTCTGTGCGAATGCGCGGCTGTACCATCCGCTTGGTTTCGTGTCCGGCGTAGATGACGGGCGTATCCGCACGCAACAACCGCTTGCGGTAAATATGGGCCGCTGTTGCGCGGGTCGCGAAAAGGTCCTCTGCCCCGCTCAGTGCCTCTGCCGTGCCAAGGAAAAGATAGCCTCGCGGTTTCAACGCATAGTGAAAGCGCGACACGACCTTTTGCTGAAGCGATGTTTCGAAATAAATCATCAAATTGCGGCAACACACCAGATCAACCCGCTGAAAAGGCGGCTCTTGGCAGACATTGTGATCCGAAAAGAGGATGGACTTGCGAAGGCTGTCGACGATGCGAATATCCTCGCCTTGGCGGATCACATATTGCTCCGCGAGGTGCGGTGGGATGTTTTTAAGCGCATCGACAGGATAAACGCCGCGCCGGGCCACTTGCAGCGCGTTCCTATCAATATCGGTGGCGAAAATCTGCACTCGGTTGCTGAAATTCCCGAGCGCGGCTCCCCCCTTCGTATCGCCGTTGTCCATCGCATCTGCGAACATCATCGCAATGGAATAGGCCTCTTCGCCGGTGGCGCAGCCCGCGATCCAAACGCGCAATTGATCGCCATCGCTGTCTCTGATCATCTGCGGCAACATTTTGCCCAGCTGCTCAAATTCTTCGGCATCTCGGAAAAAACGGGTGACGGAGATCAAGAGATCTTTGAACAGGGCATCGATCGCTTCCGGATGGGCGCGGCAATGCTGCGTATAGGCCTCAATGTCGGAAATGCCCAAGGCGAGCATCCGCCGTTCGATCCGACGACTGACCGTGGTTTGTTTGTATTCCCGAAAATCGACGCGTGTTCGCGCCAACAGAATTTGCAACAGATCCGAATGCGGCGTTGCTTGAAAAGCATCCGTGCGAAAGAACGGAAGATCCTTGGGCGAGGTCAAGATACGGCCCAAACTCTCTCCTATTTGAGAGGGCGTAAGTATCAAATCCACACAGCCTGTTTGGATCGCGGCATTGGGCATCGCGTCATATTTTGCGCTTTCAGATTCCTGCGCAATTGTAATCCCGCCCGCCTCTCGAATGGCCTGCACCCCATAGGCTCCATCAGATCCCGTGCCCGATAGGATGATCCCCATCGACGGCGCCCCGTGGTTTTCGGCAAGGCTCAGCAAAAAGCGGTTGATCGACGGTTTCGGGTGGCCGGGATCCGTGCTCGGCGGACGCAAGCACAGCACGCCATCCGCGAATTCCACATCCGTATTGGGCGGTGTGATATACATCACATTGGCCTGTGGTGTGATGCCGTCTTCAACATTCACAACCTTCATTTGGGTGCTTCGCGACACCAATTCCGTCATCAGGCTTTTGTGGTGGGGGGCCATGTGCTGCACCACGACATAGCTGACCGGCAGGTCCGGCGGCAAAGAAGCGACCAGATCCCGAATTGCCTCCAATCCGCCGGCGGAAGAACCGATGCCAATGAGGGTAAGGGGCGTGTCGTCTTGGGACATGGGAGCGTGCTCCACGCTAAAAAATTTTCATATTCGAAAAACGTATAATAATTATGATTGAATTTAGCCATTCTGCGCCGCAACCGCAAGCATGATGATATTTCAAATGCGACAGACCGGCGATTGCCACCTTTTATCAAACAGTTCCAAGGCGGGTTTTCTGAGGTACGAGGCTAGTTTTTGGCTCTTGGCAAGTCGGAGGGAAAAATCTGTGTACACCAAATTAACCAAGCAACCGGTAAATCATCCCTATTGTGTAAAGAGTTTAGAAAGGATGTTGCGATGCCTCAGGAAACAGGGCTGGTGCAATTAGACCAAAATACGACGCGTCGGCGTTTCATGATTACCCTGACAACGACCGGTGACCACGACACCGCAGTACGATCTTGCGAGGTTGTCGGTCCCACATTTCGAAACCGCACCTCATTTGGCACACATTCAAACATTAATGATGTGTTTGTCCCCCATCTGGCAAAAAGCCTTGATGACTGTATGGCACGGTTAAACGGCGAGACCGAAGTGATCTCGCTATCAGATTATCACATTGAAATCAGGGGGCTTACCCTTGCCGGTGCAACCGTGATCGCCACAAAAGTGGGCGAAGGCGCGTTGCATGTCATTATCCGGTTTCAGATGTTTATCGGCGGTGTCAATAATGCCTTCTTACAGGGTGTGGGTTTTAACGAGGACCTGGACACCGAAGCCGACAGGCTGAGCACAATGGTTCTGTCAGAGTTGGCCATGCCCATCGTAAACCTCTGCGAGGCGATCCGCACCGGGGTGACCAATGGCGAGGACAATTGGGCCAAGCTCGATAAATTGGGGCGCAAACTGTCAGAGACGTCGCATGAAATCTCTTTCCAAATTGAATTGCTGAAACGGTTTGTTCAGCGCCGCCACACCTCTAACCACGCGACAGCAACCACGCCAGGGGCAGTGCGCATAAGCGCTGACGAAATGGTTCCGCAGCACGCGCAGGCCGCTAACCTGCCGCCCACGCTGGCCCATTCGGCCAACGCGCATGCCTCTGGCCTGCGGCTGGTACAATCGCAAAAGGCCTAAGCGCGCAGACCCAAAATCGCACGCGCCTGCGCAGGCGTGGCTACGGGGCGCTCATATTGGGCGCAGACCTCTGCCGTGCGCGTCACGAGGGCAGCGTTTGACGGGGCAAGGTGGTCTCGGTCCAGGCGAATGTTATCCTCCAGCCCTGTGCGGGCATGGCCGCCAGCAGCAATTGCCCAGTCGTTCAACACGATCTGGTTGGCCCCGATGCCTGCCGCACACCAAGGCGTCTCGGCCCCGAAAAGCCGCGCATGGGTTTGCACATAAAAGTCAAAAACCGTACGGTCGACCGGCATGGCATTTTTGACACCCATCACGAATTGTACGTAGGGCGTGCCTGCAAGCTGTCCCGCTTCGGACATTTGTTTGGCTTTGAAAATGTGGCTCAGATCAAAGGCTTCGATCTCTGGCTTCACATCATGTGCAATCATCTGCGCTGCCAGCCAGTCCACCAATTCAGGCGGGTTTTCATATACACGCGTTGGAAAATTGTTTGACCCAACCGACAAAGACGCCATGTCCGGGCGCAGGCCCAACATGCCGCCCCGCGCACGCCCTGCGCCGGAACGCCCCCCGGTCGACAACTGCACAATCATGCCCGGGCAATGTGCCTCAATCCCCTCTTTAAGTTGTGCAAAAAGCGCAGGATCGCTGGTAGGCGTCTCATCAGGCTGGCGCACGTGACAATGCGCGATGCTGGCACCGGCTTCAAAGGCTGCGTGGGTGCTCTCAATCTGCTCGGACACGGAAATGGGCACGGCCGGATTGTCCGCCTTGCGCGGCACAGATCCCGTTATGGCGACGCAGATGATGCAGGGCGATGTCATAAAGAGGCTCCTAAATATCGAAAAAGACGGTTTCCTGCGCGCCTTGCAGGTGAATGTCGAACCGGTAGGTGTTTAATTCGGTCGGATGCGCCAACAATGTGTCCGCCCGGCCCGTGTCCCGCACAACGGCCAAGACTGGATCCTGTGCATTCTCTGGCGCATCTGCAAAATAAACCCGCGTTTGCAGCCCGATATTGATACCCCGCGCCACGATCCACATCGTGATGAATGGCGCACGCATCGCGCCATCTTCTGCCGCCAGCGCGCCCGGCATCACTGTTTCAAAGCGATACTCACCCTTGCCCTCAGTACAGTCAGACCGGCCCCAACAGGTGAAATTTGGGTCCGCGCCGGGCGATCCTGCGAAACGACCCGCCGCATCCGTCTGCCAAATCTCGATCATCGCGTCGCGAACAACCTCGCCTGCCCCGTCGTAAATCATACCGCAGAGCGTAATCTGCCGACCTGCCACGGGGCCCACACACATCTGTCTGCCCAAGTCCGCTGGCGCAGGCTGAAGCCCCGCTTGGCGCGGCAAACATCCGATGTGCACATAGGGACCTGCCGTTTGGCTGGGTGTCTCCAAAAGCGGTGCGGCGGCGCTATTCGATGCAGATGGCATACTCACATCCCCTCAGGCCGGTTTTCAAAAACGCTCTGATGTCGCCCCCGCAGCACAATGTCAAAACGGTAGGCACGCATGTCCATCGGCACGGCCGCCGCCATGTCCAACCGCCCGGTGAGCGCGTCAACTGCCGCCTCTGAATTCAGCGCCCCAACAATCGGGCAGAGCGGGATCATCGGGTCACCCTCAAAATACATTTGCGTAATCAACCGCTGCGCGAAGGCCGCCCCAAACACCGAAAAGTGGATGTGTGCCGGGCGCCAATCATTGGGGCCATTGGGCCACGGATATGGGCCCGGCAGGATCGTGCGAAACTGATAAGCGCCCGTTGCGTCCGTCATGGTGCGTCCGCAGCCGCCAAAATTGGGATCTAAGGCGGCCAAATACCGCTCGTTTTTGTGCCGGTAGCGCCCCCCTGCGTTGGCCTGCCAAACCTCAAGCAGCGCACTGGGCACCGGCCGCCCACCTTCGTCCAAGACCCGACCGTGAACCAAGATACGCGGGCCAAGGGCAGTTTGACCCTCAGCCGCGTAATTTACAATCAGATCATCGTCCAAGTGTCCAATGGCATCATGACCGAACACCGGCCCCGCCTCTTCGGCTTGGGAGGTGGGCAGCATGACCAGCGGCGCTGTGGGGCTGCGCAGGTGCGTGCTTTTATAGGCGGGTGTCAGCGCGCGGGGCTGCCAGCTCCGGTTGCGCGGCAAGAAACGACCCTTTGTCCCGTCAGTGATTGGCCCGTCGCCGTCGCTCATAGCGCCACACCCATCTCGCGGTAGGTCTCTTTGGCGCATTTGATCGCATGGTTGGCTTTGGGCACACCGGCATAGACGGCCACATGCAAAAAGGCCTGCATCACATCCTGCGGCGTGGCCCCGGTGCGCGCGCAGGCGCGAATGTGCATCGGAATTTCGTCAAAATTGCCGGTCGCTGCCAAAAGCGCCAGCGTCAGCATGGAACGCTCGCGCGGGCTGATCGCGTCATCGGCCCACACCGCGCCCCAAGCTCCTTCGGTGATAAGCGCCTGAAAAGGTGCGTCAAAATCCGTCATTTGCGCCGCAGCGCGGTCAACATGAGCGTCGCCCAAAACGCGGCGACGCACGTCATCACCAGCTTCGGCGCGGGGATTGGGCGGGTTTTCAGGCTCAGTCATTGCACATCCTTTCAATACGGCAAGCCGACGTAGTTTTCGGCCATCGCCTGCTGTGCGGCACGATTGCTGCGCAAGAACGCCAGATCAGCCTCCTGCATTTTGCAGTCAAAATCGCTCTGATCCGGAAAATGGTGCATCATAGAAGAGAACCACCAGCTAAAACGCTCCGTTTTCCAGACACGGGCCAAAGCTTTGTTGGAATAGGCATCGATGCCGTCGCGCGTGCCTTGCTCATAAAAGGCACGCAACCCGGAATAGAGGTAATGCACATCCGAGGCGGCCGTGTTCAGCCCCTTGGCCCCCGTCGGCGGCACAATATGGGCGGCGTCCCCGCATAAAAAGAGGCGCCCCCACTGCATCGGCTCGGTCACGAAAGACCGCAGCGGCGCGATGGATTTTTCAATCGAGGGGCCCGTTACCAATTGTTCGGCCTGCGCTTCGGGAATGCGGCGCCGCAACTCTTGCCAGAAGGCCGCGTCGGACCAATCCTCGGCCCGATCTGACAGCGCGCATTGGATATAGTACCGGCTGAGGTTGGCATTGCGCATGGAGCAAAGCGCAAAACCGCGCGGCCCATTCGCATAGATCAATTCATGGCTGACGGGGGGCGTTTCGGACAAAACCCCAAGCCAACCAAAGGGATAGACCTTTTCATATTCGCGCCGCACGGAAGTCGGGATCGTGCGCCGGCTGACCCCGTGAAAACCGTCACAACCCGCGATATAGTCGCAGAATAAATGCTGCGCCACGCCGTCGACCACATAGGTGACATAAGGCGCGTCAGTGTCCACATCGTGCAGCACCACGTCCTCAACACCGTGCACGACTTCGGCCCCGAGGGCTGCGCGGGCCGCATAAAGGTCGCGCGTCACCTCCGTTTGGCCATAAACGATGACGGGCCGTCCGGTCAGTTCCGTGAAATCGAGGCGAAACATGTTGTCGCCATAGGCCAGCAAAGTGCCGTCGTGCACGAACCCTTCGGCGTGTAGGCGCGCGGCACAACCCGCTTCCTCCAACAACCCAACAAGGCCCTGTTCCAAAACGCCCGCGCGAATGCGGCTAATCACGTGGTTTTGGCTCTGACGTTCCAAAACGACGTTGTCGATCCCGCGCAGTGCCAGCAGTTGACCCAGCAACATGCCAGAGGGGCCACCGCCAATAATGGCGACCTTGGTCGATGCTTTGCCTGTCATATCGCCCCCCCGTTCGTCCGCCTGACATAGATGCCATCAAAACTGGGAAAGTCAAAACGTGATTTCGAGTGCCACACGTTGGACTTAGACAGAGGCCGTACCGGAATTAAGCACGGCGTAGACAGCTTTTACACAGGCGAGATGCTGCGGATCACAGCACTGGGGCCAGAAACAGCGGGATCGTTGGGGTCCAGCACGGACACATCATTGCCCGACACCGGCAACACGGTCAGTTTCGGCGCAATCCGGTTCAGCTCCCGCACCACCGCGGCGACGGATTTGGCGCCCTCTGGCAAAGTGCCAATCAGGCACAGTTTCGGTGCGCCGTTCGTCTCAAGATGCGCGAGGGCCGCGCACGGCGTTTCACAGCGGGTCAGCTGGAACACCGCATCCGCACAACGCACCGCCGTTTCGCGGTAGACCGCATCGGCAAGTCCTACAAAAAGCACTTCAACAGTCGCGTTCTGCGTGGCGGAGGCCGCGCGCACAGCGTCGGGCGCCTCTGCCATCGGGAAGGCCATCCGCACCGTTGTGCCCACGCCCGGCGCGCTGTCGATCAACAACCCGCCGCCCATGCCTTGGCAGAACCCATCGACCGAAGCGAGGCCAATGCCCGTGCCGCGCCCGACCCCCTTGGTAGTAAAAAACGGCAGCACGGCCTGTCGTGCAACCTCGGGCGTCATACCCACACCGGTGTCGGTGACAGAGACCAATAGATAGGGCCCGGGCGCAATTCCACGCCCACCGTTAAAGCGCCCGGCACTACCGAGCGACAATGTATCATGGGACAGATGCACGGTGATACTGCCAGCCTCTGGAATGGCGTCGCGGGCATTGAGCAGCAAATTCAACAGGGAGCGTTCAAAACCCAGCGCGTCCACGACCATCTCTGTGTCTTCGGCGCAATCATTATGCACGGCAAAGGTCAATTGCGCCGGCAGCGATGCCTGAAACGCCTTAATGCTGTTGTGCAGCAGAGGCCCGAGGGTATGCGTTTTGCGCACTTCGCGGTTTTTGCGGCCATAGTCCAAAAGTTGGACGTTCAGCGCACTCGCCTTGTCGATTGCCTTCATTGCCTCTTTGAGGTAGTCCAACGCGTATTCAGGGTCTTCAAGCACAAGATCCAAATTGCCGCGCATAATAGCGAGCGAATTGTTGAAATCATGCGCAACACCTGAAACGACAAGGCCGAGGGCTGCGCTTTTTTCAGCGTCTGCTTTTGCCATTTCTTTTTGATGCGAAAGCGCCAATTGCGCCATTTCCAATTGCCGCGCGAAACGTCGCGACTCAATAAGACCGTTGAGATTGCGCGCCACAAAGGCACAGCCCACCAGAATGCCGAACATCAAAACAATTGTCATAACCGCAAAGCGCAGGTTCGGATCGATCCCTGAAATTTCCGAAGCGCGCAGACCGAGATAGCACGCGCCAAAGCATAAGATCAGAAGATAGGGCACCACCGCTGCAATCCGGCGGCTGCCCGGCTTGTCCGAAATCAGCGCTCCGACCCAAGGCGAGGCGCGATCCATATACAGCAAACTCAGGTGCATCAAAGCCATCAACACAGCCGTGGGAACAGACATGTTGGTCAACAGCGTGATCGAGAAGATTGCAGTTGCATCAAACACATAACCGACCAGAGCGATCAACGGCAGCATCATAAAGATCAACCCCACGGCCGTGGGAATGTCCTGCCACCGCGTAGAAAACGTGGCCCGTGTGGCTATGCAAAAGGCGAGCGCGGAAAAGCTCACCCGGGTTGCGGGCGACACACCATCAGAGCTGTCAACATTGCCAAAAATCTGGCGCATCAAAGGCTCGGACCACAGAGCAACCATGACCAGACCGGCAAACATAACCACGGTCTTCGCGGGATATTTCAGCAGCAACGCCCCCGCCGCCAGAGCCGTCATCACAAAGGCAAAAGAGGTTGTCGGCACCATCGCAGGCAGGCCCGGTCGCAGACGTGTAAACGTCTCCAGGCCCAGCAACCAGCCTACCGCAAGGCTCAGCACCGCGCAAAAGGCAACAAAAATCACCAATGCGAGGCTAAAAGCGTAGTCCGCCTCCGTTTTGATCCCAAAACGCGACAATAATTTTTGAGAGAGCATAAAGGTCCTAATTCAGCGCCAGCCAAGACTTTGCAGAAAATAGTTAACGCGACATTAACACAATTTAATCGAAGATTTATGTGCCAATTTATTCCTATATATTGGCGACAAATAATAAGTTTCACAACAATACCTAAAAAGCACAGAGGACGAGACCCACAGGCCCAGACGAGCCGCGGCATATTGCCCCCACTGACAGCCAGACTTCGATGATTTCCTTAGTATCTCGCAGGCAAAAGCGCGCAGAGCCCATCTATGCTGGATTATTTGCTTAGTATACCACGGCATACTGTCGACCTTTCCCAAATCATTGTATAAAGGAGGAGCCACATCAAACGCGCGAGGTTCAAATGTCCGACATTATTTACACCAAGGTAGACGAAGCCCCCGAATTGGCGTCCGCCTCGTTTTTGCCGATCATCCAGAAATTTGCGGCCGCAGCCGGAGTTTCTGTCGGCACCAAGGACATCAGCCTTGCCGGCCGCATCCTCGCCACATTTCCGGAGCATCTGAGCGCAGAACAGCGTCAGTCCGACGATTTGGCCGAACTGGGCCAACTGGTCAAAACGCCAGAGGCGAACGTAATCAAACTGCCCAATATCTCGGCGTCTGTGCCGCAGCTGGTGGGCGCGATCAAAGAACTGCAATCCCAAGGCTACGCCCTGCCCGACTATCCCGAGACCCCGCAAACCGACGCCGAAAAAGCCGTGCGCGCCAAATATGACGCGATCAAAGGCTCTGCGGTGAACCCGGTACTGCGCGAGGGTAATTCGGACCGCCGTGCGGCCAAAGCCGTGAAATCATTTGCACAAAACAACCCACATCGCATGGGTGAATGGACCGCGGAAAGCAAAACCAAAGTCTCTGCGATGCAGGGCGGCGATTTCTTCTCCAACGAAGTTTCCACAACCTTGCAGGCCGACGCCGATGTCAAAATCGTCCTTGAAACCGCGACAGGCGACGTTCTGTTGAAAGACGGCCTCAGCTATCCTGCTGGCACCGTGGTCGACGCCACTTACATGAGCGCGCGCGCCTTGGACGCCTTTTTGACCCAAGAAATCGAGGCCACAAAAGCGGAAGGCACCCTGTTTTCGCTGCACATGAAGGCCACGATGATGAAGGTGTCGGATCCGATCATCTTTGGCCATGCGGTCAAAGCATTCTTGGCGCCTGTCTTTGAAAAGCACGGCGCTGCGATGGCGGATTTGGGCGTGAACCCCAACTCTGGCCTCGGAGATCTGTTGGAGCGGATCAAGGGCAACACCGAGATCGTGGCCGACATCGATGCCTGCATGGCTGACCGTCCCCCGATGTACATGGTCGATTCCGACAAGGGTATCAGCAACTTGCACGTCCCTTCCGATGTGATCATCGACGCGTCAATGCCCGCGCTGATCCGTGCTGGCGGCAAAGGATGGGGCCCAGACGGCAAAGAGGCAGACGCCAATTGCGTCATCCCCGACAACTCTTATGCGCCAGTCTATGACGAGACGATCAAGTTTTTCAAAACCAACGGCAAGCTGAACCCCGCCACCGCCGGCACCGTTCAAAACATCGGCCTGATGGCGCAAAAAGCGCAGGAATACGGCTCGCACCCCACAACATTCGAGATCCCAGAGGACGGTACCGTCAAAATGATGCTGACCGACGGCACGGTTTTGCACAGCCACCAGGTGGAGGCGGGCGACATTTGGCGCGCCGCTTCGGCCCGCAAAGCGCCGATCGAGGATTGGGTGAACCTGGCCATTGACCGCCAGAAAGCCGAAGGGTGCGAAGCGATCTTTTGGCTGGACGAAAACCGCGCTCATGACGCGCAGTTGATCGCCTATGTAAAGCCGATTTTGGCGGAGCGGGGCCTGACCGACACCTTCAAAATCATGGCACCGCGGGCTGCCACGCGCGCAGCCTTGGAAACCATCACAGCCGGGCGCGACAGCATTGCAATCACTGGCAACGTGTTGCGCGACTATCTGACGGACCTGTTCCCAATCCTCGAATTGGCGACATCGGCCAAAATGCTGTCGATTGTAAAATTGATGCAAGGCGGCGGTCTGTTTGAGACTGGCGCGGGCGGGTCCGCACCCAAACATGTCCAACAGTTAGTCGAAGAAAACCACCTACGCTGGGACAGTTTGGGCGAATTCTGTGCCTTGGGTGAGAGCCTGAAATTCTTGGCCGATGTCAAAGACAACGCCAAAGCGCGCGTGCTCGGCCAGGCCGTGGACGCCGCAACGCAGGGCATTTTGGACAATGACCACTCGCCCTCGCGCAAAGTCGGCGAGCCGGATAACCGCGACAGCCACTATTGGTTTGCGCGCTATTGGGCCGATGCTTTGGCCGCGCAATCTGACGACAGCGACTTGGCCGCGCATTTCGCCCCCATCTCTGCGGCACTCGCGGAAAATGAGGCGGCCATCACCTTCGAATTGGCCGCGGCACAGGGCACTGCGGCGGATTTAGGCGGCTATTTTCACACGGATCCAGCGAAGACGGCCGCTGTGATGCGTGCGTCTCCGACGCTGAACGCCATTATCGGCTAAGATTGTAACGAGTTGAGATTAAAAGCCGCCTGTTGAAAAAAACGGGCGGCTTTTTTGCGGTCGATTAAACGGGGGTGAGCATACCCTGCGGTTGGGTCCCAACGCCCGCACCAATCAGACCGGATGCGTTTTTAATATTGCTAATCATTTGCCGCATGGTCGGTGAAATCGCCTCCGACCGGCGCGTAACGAAACCTACGGACACTTCGGGCGAATAGGCGTCGAAACTGACGTAATTCAAGCCGCCCAAGGCATATAGGGCCCGGGCAATACCGCTTGGCATGACGCCAACGCTTGGCATTTCCTCCAAAACTCCACGCAGAAACGGCATGGAGTCTGTCTCAATCGTATTTTTAACATTGGGAAACCCCAACGCGCGTAGGAACATTTTGGCTTGGTCGTTCAGGTTGGTGCCAGGCGACGGCGCAACGACAGAGAAGTCCTTAAGTGCAACCAACTGTTCGAGCGTATCTATCGGCTCTGGCATGAACTTTTTGGAGTAGATCAGCGAAAAATAGTCTTTTGCGAGCAATGTGTATTTCAATTGATCCGACAAGATCCGGTTTGCATTGCCCAGAATTCCAAGGTGCGATTTGTGATCGAGCACGCTTTTTTCGACTTTCGCACTGCTTTCAGAAATAACCTGAATACGAACGCCCGCTTTGATCAACGGCCCCGTTGCGCGCGGCAACAAATACGCGGCCGCACTGGGGATCGATGAAATCGTGAGGATTTTCTGCGCGTCACCAGCATGAATAGCGATTTCATCCTCGGCGGCTTGGGCCA
Source organism: uncultured Pseudosulfitobacter sp. (assembly GCA_965656435.1). Classification (GTDB taxonomy): domain Bacteria; phylum Pseudomonadota; class Alphaproteobacteria; order Rhodobacterales; family Rhodobacteraceae; genus Pseudosulfitobacter. The sequence goes on from CBFHKQ010000004.1 coordinate 77,909, forward strand.
AATCCATAATAGGCAGAACTCGCTGCAAATAACTGGCCCCCGCCGCCGTTAATTCGACCCCTTTATTGCCACGTAATACCAACGTTTGCCCCAACGAGGTCTCAACTGTTTTAATGGCCTTTACCACTGCCGTTGTGGAACATCCCAAAGAGTTTGCGGCGGCCGTGAAACTGCCCGAATTTGCAACCTCTTTAAAATAGACCATTTGTTGCAGTGTGGCTTTGATCACTATTCAAGCTCCATCGACATGAATTCAATTTCGGTACGTAGGCGTTGTAACTCTAATTCATAGAGGCGAATGCAATCCAGACGCTTTGGCTTTTTACCTAACGGAATGACGAACCGGCTATAGGCCGTGGTACTTTCGCCATCAGACACCGATTGCCCGGCATGCATTGTTTTGGCGACGCCAATATCCAAATACGCACCGCCGCCCGTGACGGATTGACTGCACCGGCTGCCGTCCATGGTCTGAATGGTGTCGCGCGAGCTGCCCATGCCCCTCGGCGTAGTCAAATCGACCGAAAAATTCTCCGCTCTAACGGCGCTGGAAAGCGCGATAGCCACCACAAATCCGCAAAAGAGTATTTGTGTTATGTTTTCGCGTGCTAACGCAGACACTGACTTCGCGCGTTTCATTTTCATCTAAATTTCCAATTACGAGGACGATTTTGCGGGCCGATTTGGGGCCCACTTTGAATTTTTCCGGCATTACTTTGACCGCGCGCTGCCTATTGCCGAATTCATCAGCCATGACGTGGGCGTCCACCACAATGCTGCGCGATCCTTCATTCAAAACGGTTAAGTAAAACCCTTTTCGATCAGAGCGCGTATTGCCTTCTTTTTCGAGCGGCGTGAGCCCGATGCTATGGGCCGCCGTTGCTGTCCAGATGACAGCAACGGCGGCAATGACCCGTGAGTGGAAGGTGGTCATGGGGAGCAGGTGATGACAGAGTCGATCTGGTACTGTCCTTCGACGAAACCGTTCGTGTTCTCGGTTTTGCTGCTAAACAGAACGGACGTGATCGGGATCACACCAACCTGAAAGCTTGTTTCATTATCCGTATAATCTTGAGACACAGTGCTGAGCAGCCCCGTCCCTTCGTATGAGATCTTTGTCACCTCACCCCCGCTTTGGTACCCAGACGGATAGGATGACAATGTAGGTGCACCAACCGTGATGGTGTTATTGGCGAGCGAAACAATCGTAATTGTTGCCTGTGCACCGCCTATTTCTTCCGAACTTAGGCTCTTCCCATCCGACGCCAGACCAAGTGCGCCATCACTACTGCTGCCAAGCGTGCACGAGTTGGCCATGCTTCCAGTGAATGAGATTGTTTCCGCTAATGCCGAGAATGGCAAAGCTGCTAATACGAGTATTGAGAGTGTTTTTTTCATCTTGGTTCTCCTTATGAGCACCAAAAAGCAGAAAAAGAATATTTGTATGAGTCACAATAAACCGCCCTGAATACACTTTTAGTTTTATAAAGATAAAAAATTATGAACTTTTTACCATATGATAAATAATTTAACTATGCATTTTCAATATAATTAGCTGAATTATTGTGACCTTCTGCTCATATTCAGAAATTGAGGAAACTCATTCATTATTTTGAGCGGACCCGGTCCTAAATGCTCAAAATTCAGCAATTTTTCGATCTCAGCGCCTTCAACTGGCCGGCTATACAAGAAACCCTGCGCAATTTGGCATCCCATTTCTTGTACTAATTGCGCCTGCGCCTGCGTCTCAACCCCTTCTACGACGATGTTCATATCGAGGCCATTTGCGATCTCAATAATCGCATCGAGTAGAAATTGCGCCTGTGTTGAAGCTTCGATCCCCTCAAGGAAGCTACGATCAATTTTCACCTCATCCGCACGAACAGCCCGCAAATAGGAAAGGGAAGAATAGCCTGTTCCAAAATCGTCAATTGAAATCCGGCATCCTAGTTTCTTCAGCGCACCAATGACGCGACCAACTTGCGACCAATCTGACAATTCGCTGGTTTCCGTAATCTCAAGCACCAAAAGATCGGCCGGCAACCCCGTCGTTTTCAAGATCTCTTTAATCGTCCCCACAATTTCAAAACCTTTGAAATGATTTGCCGACAGGTTGCTGCTAATCGATAGACGCCGCCCCGTGCGCTGGTTCGTGGCGCAAATCACAGCAACGGCTTGGCGCAGAACCAAAAGATCAATTTGATCCACCATGCCGGCCTCATCCGCCATATCAATGAATTCAGATGGCGGTATCAAAACGCCGTCGCGCTTCCAGCGCGGGAGCGCCTCAAAACTGACGGCGCGCCCCGTTGCAATATCTACTTTAGGTTGAAAATAGGGGATAATCTCGTGATCCCGAAGCGCCCCCGGCAAGGCGGCTAATAACGAGCGGCGCTGCGCCATACGGTCGGCAAGGCGCTCATCAAAAATGCAGATCTGCACCTCTAGTGTTGTTTTCGCCGTATAGAGCGCGAAATCTGCCGACTGGCTGAGGATCTCCCAGTCGATGCGCCCCCCTTTGGCCGCGCGCGTGGCGGCACACAGGCCAATCGACCCGGCGGTCGCGACTTTGTCCACATCCGTTTCAACCGGTTGCGCCATATCTTTGATGAGCTGCTTTGCAAAGCTGCGCAGACGGCTCGGCTTTTCAAAGGGGAGCAGCACCGCAAATTCATCCCCTGATAGGCGCGCGGCCATCCCACCAAAGCTTTGCGCGATCGCCTCAATACGCACCGCCTGCGCGCACAGGACAGCATCCCCCGCTTGGTGCCCCAACGTGTCGTTGATGTCTTTGAACTTATCCAGATCGATCAACCCAAGGCTGAACCCCGAGCCTGTAGTTGCCCAAGCCTCGGCCCATGTCGCTAAGGTTTCGTTGAATTTGGCCCGGTTGGCGATGCCCGTCAGACTGTCAAAATAGGCAAGCTGCTGGACTTTACGCTCTGCGGCTTGCTTTGCCTTGCGTGAAAGGATTTCGCGCGTCAGCATCTGAAAGGCAAAGAACGCCAGAAACCCGGAAATCACGGCGAAGGCATTGCTGCTCCAGACCGAAGCGTTGAGGACGTGGCGGTTTTGTTTGGTCGCCAAAACGGCTTTTGTGCGCCGCTCTTCGACCATAATGAGCAGCGCTTTGCGCACCATTTCGGCGTCAGCGTGGATCAGCGGCAGCAACACCTGCGCTTTCTGCGGTGCCGCGAGCAACTGCCCCACACGGTCAACGTAGCGCTCCAACCCCTCTTGGGCGCGGGCGGCCTCATCGCGAAGGGCTTCGGGAAAATCAAGCTTGCGGAATTCTTTGCGGCGAATCCAGATCAGGTCCAGTTCCAGTTCCAACCGCGCCAACACCTCCGGGGATGGATCGGCCTGCACTGTGTTAGGCTGAAGCACCGCCTTGGCGAACATATCATCCAAGGTCCGTTCCAGTCGCATCAGGTCCGATGTGACCACAAAAGCATCCCGCAGGATCGGCTTACCAAA
>CBFHKQ010000005.1:0-73939 GCA_965656435.1 uncultured Pseudosulfitobacter sp.
CATGGCCGAGCACTTCCGCGACAATGGCCGCCACGCACTGATCATCTATGATGACCTGTCCAAGCAGGCTGTGTCTTACCGTCAGATGTCGCTGCTCTTGCGTCGTCCGCCCGGCCGTGAAGCCTATCCTGGTGACGTTTTCTACCTCCACTCCCGCCTGTTGGAGCGTTCGGCCAAGCTGAACGAAGATTTCGGTGCAGGCTCGCTCACAGCGTTGCCGATCATTGAAACCCAAGGCGGCGACGTGTCGGCATTTATTCCGACGAACGTGATTTCGATCACGGATGGTCAGATCTTCTTGGAAACGGAACTCTTCTACCAAGGTATCCGTCCTGCTGTGAACACAGGTCTGTCGGTGAGCCGCGTTGGTTCCTCCGCTCAGACAAAGGCGATGTCCTCGGTTGCGGGTCCCGTGAAACTGTCCCTCGCGCAGTACCGTGAAATGGCGGCCTTTGCGCAGTTTGGTTCCGACCTTGACGCGTCTACTCAAGCGTTGCTGAACCGTGGTGCGCGTTTGACTGAGTTGATGAAGCAGCCGCAATATTCGCCGCTGACCAACGCAGAAATTGTCTGCGTGATCTTTGCGGGCACCAACGGCTACCTCGACAAAGTCGACGTCAAAGAGGTTGGCCGCTGGGAAACTGCCATGCTGGCGCACCTGCGCAGCAAGCATCAGGACGTCCTGGATTGGATCACCAACGAAGACCCCAAAATCAAGGGTGACGCCGCGGACCGCGTGCGTGCCGCTCTCGATAGCTTCGCCGCTGACTTCGCTTAAGGAGAGATAAGGCAATGCCAAGTCTCAAGGACCTTAAAAACAGGATCCAGAGTGTGAAAAACACTCGGAAGATCACAAAAGCCATGCAAATGGTGGCCGCGGCGAAATTGCGCCGCGCCCAAGAAGCCGCGGAACAATCGCGCCCCTACACGGAGCGGTTTACAGCGGTGATGGCAGGCCTCGCGGCCTCCGTCGGCTCGAACCCGGGCGCGCCCAAGCTACTGGCGGGAACGGGCTCCGATCAAACGCATCTGCTGGTTGTCATGACCTCCGAGCGTGGTTTGTGCGGTGGTTTTAACACCAACATCGTAAAGCTCGCCCGCGCCAAAGCGACCGAGCTGGTCGCGGCTGGTAAAACCGTGAAAATCCTGACCGTTGGTAAAAAAGGCCGCGATCAGATGAAACGGGATTTCGGCAGCTACTACGTTGGGCATGTTGACCTGAGCGAAGTGAAGCGTATTGGCTACGGCGACGCGCAAAACCTCGCCAAGGACGTGCTGGCCCGCTTTGATGGTGGCGAATTTGACGTCGCCACGATCTTCTATGCGAAGTTTGTGAATGTGGTGTCCCAAGTGCCGACGGCGCAACAGGTCATCCCTGCGCAGTTCGACACCGCAGAAGCGGCCCCGGACACGGGCGCTGTCTACGACTACGAGCCCAGCGAAGAGGCCATCTTGGCTGACCTGCTGCCACGCGGCGTCGCAACGGCGATCTTCTCTGCTCTGTTGGAAAATGGCGCATCCGAGCAAGGTGCACGGATGTCGGCGATGGACAACGCCACGCGCAACGCAGGCGAAATGATCGACAAATTGACGATCCAGTACAACCGCTCGCGTCAGGCTGTGATCACCAACGAGCTGATTGAAATTATTTCGGGCGCTGAGGCGCTCTAGGACAAACCGGAGAGACACGACATGGCTACATCCGTCGGAAAAATTACCCAAGTTATCGGGGCTGTCGTTGACGTACAGTTCGAAGGCGACCTGCCGCAGATTCTGAACGCTCTGACCACAGACAACAACGGCAAGTTGCTGACCCTTGAGGTCGCACAGCACTTGGGCGAAAACACAGTCCGCGCCATTGCGATGGACGCAACAGAAGGCTTGGTGCGCGGCGCGTCCGTGACGGACACCAACGCCCCCATTCAGGTGCCCGTTGGCGCCGGCACATTGGGCCGCATCCTGAACGTCACAGGCGAGCCCATCGACGAAAAAGGCGCCGTTGATGCAACCTCTACCCGTTCGATCCACGGCGACGCGCCCACGTTTGATCAGCAGTCGACAGCAACTGAAATCCTGACAACAGGCATCAAAGTGATCGACCTGCTGGCCCCCTACACCAAGGGTGGTAAAATTGGCCTCTTCGGCGGCGCGGGTGTTGGCAAGACCGTTTTGATCATGGAATTGATCAACAACATCGCCAAAGTGCACTCTGGCGTTTCGGTTTTCGCCGGTGTGGGTGAGCGGACACGTGAGGGCAACGACCTTTACCACGAGATGATCGAATCTGGTGTTATCGTTCCTGATAACCTGCCAGATTCCAAGATTGCGCTGGTCTACGGCCAGATGAACGAGCCTCCCGGTGCGCGTATGCGGATCGCTCTGACCGGCCTGTCGCTGGCGGAACAGTTCCGTGACGACACAGGTTCGGACGTGTTGTTCTTTGTCGACAACATCTTCCGCTTTACGCAAGCCGGTTCCGAAGTGTCCGCCCTCTTGGGCCGGATCCCTTCCGCTGTGGGCTATCAGCCGACACTGGCGACCGACATGGGTGCGATGCAGGAACGTATTTCTTCGACGAAAAACGGCTCCATCACCTCGGTGCAAGCGGTTTACGTCCCTGCGGACGACTTGACCGACCCTGCGCCTGCCACATCCTTTGCTCACCTCGACGCGACAACCGTTCTGGACCGTTCGATTTCGGAAAAAGGCATCTACCCAGCTGTGGATCCGCTTGGTTCCACATCGCGTCTGCTGGACCCGTTGGTCATTGGTGAAGAGCACTACAAAGTTGCCACAGACGTTCAGCAGGTATTGCAGCGCTACAAGAGCTTGCAGGACATCATCGCCATTCTGGGCATGGACGAGCTGAGCGAAGAAGATAAATTGGCTGTGGCCCGCGCCCGTAAGATCGAGCGTTTCTTGAGCCAGCCGTTTGACGTCGCGAAAGTTTTCACCGGCTCTGACGGTGTTCAGGTTCAGCTTGAAGACACGATCGCTTCGTTCAAGGCCGTAGTTGCCGGTGAATACGATCATCTGCCCGAAGGCGCCTTCTATATGGTTGGTGGCATCGACGACGTGATCGCCAAAGCCGAAAAGATGGCTTCTGAGGCCGCCTAATGCGATACGGGTGGGGCTTTGGCCCTGCCCAACGCAGACCTAAACGGGCAGGGGCGTGCGGGATACTCCGGCGTTCACGCTCAACGAAGGAGAGTTAAGACATGGCAGAGATGCAATTTGATCTTGTATCGCCCGAGCGCCGCCTGGCGTCGTTCAAGGCAGCTGCGGTGCAAATCCCGGCGGCAGATGGCGACATGACGGTTATGGCAAACCACGCCCCCGTCATCACCACGCTGCGTCCCGGTATCATGCGTGTGGAAGCAAATGGCGCGACCACAGAATATGTCGTGTCCGGTGGTTTCGCTGAAGTGGGCACCGCGGGCATTTCCGTGTTGGCCGAACGTGCGGTTGCCAAGGGTGATATGACCCAAGAAACCCTCGACCAGATGATGGAAGAGGCGCAAAGCATATACAACACAGCCAAAGAGAACGCGGCCAATGCGCCGGGTCCGGTGGATGACGCGGCAAAGCTGTTGGGTGACATGGTTGCGGTCGGCACACAGATCGGCCTAAGCGTAAAGCAGCCTAGCCTCTAAGCGGTTCGGATATAAGTAAAAAAGGCCTCGGAGTTTTCCGGGGCCTGTTTTGTTGGAGCGATACGGATAATCGGTACAAGCGGTCGGTTTGGGATGTCGCCCGCCGCGCCGATCAGTCAGTCGTATACATGCCATCATAAATCGGGGAGAGGGTTTCCTGCTCAAAGAGTGACGAAACCGACGTACCGTTCCAGATGTTCAAAATCGCCTGTGCAAAGACTGGCGCCGTAGGCACAACGCGGATGTTGGGAGCCGCCTCAACGGCTGCGGTTGGCGCGATTGTGTCGGTGATGACCAGCGATTTCATGACGGAGTTGGTCACACGCTCCACCGCAGGGCCGCTCATGACGCCGTGGCTGATATAGCTGTGCACTTCCGTGGCGCCGTTTTCCAGCAGGACTTCGGCCGCTTTGCACAACGTGCCAGCCGTGTCGCATATATCATCCACGATCAAGCAGACCTTATCCTTCACATCCCCGATCACGGTCATTTCGGCAATTTCGCCTGCGCGCTCGCGGCGTTTATCCACGATCGATAGGGGGGCGTTCACGCGTTTGGCCAACTCGCGCGCGCGGGCTACGCCGCCCACGTCTGGTGACACAATCATCAACTTGTCCATACGGTCTTTGAATTGCGTGGCCACATCCAGCGCAAAGATTGGCGAGGCATAGAGGTTGTCCACGGGGATATCGAAAAACCCTTGGATCTGTGCGGCGTGCAAGTCCATCGTCAGGATGCGCTCCACGCCCGCGCTGACCAGCATGTTTGCCACCAGCTTGGCTGAGATTGGCGTGCGGGCCTTGGTGCGGCGGTCCTGACGGGCATAGCCGAAATAGGGTATGACGGCGGTGATGCGCGCAGCGGATGAGCGGCGCAGCGCGTCACACATGATCAGCAGCTCCATCAGGTTGTCATTTGCGGGATTCGATGTGGGCTGCAAGACATACATGTCTTCGCCGCGGACATTCTCAAACACTTCGACGAAAATCTCGCCGTCGTTAAAGCGTTCGACCCGCGCGTCCACTAGGTCCATTTTCACCCCGCGGTGCATCGACATCCGGCGGGTGATGCCTTCAGCGAGGGCTTTGTTTGCATTCCCCGCAATCAACTTTGGTTCCTGGACGTATGGCATTGGTGGCTCCCAAAGTCTGTGACAGATTCGTAAGATTGACACCGCTTAGCATGGCCTTAACGTCTGGCAAAGATACTCACCCTTCGTCTGGAAAAAATCATGACCCAAATCGACTATTATTTCGCGACCCTGTCCCCCTACACCTATTTGGCCGGTATGCGGTTGGAGGAGATCGCGCAAAAGCATGGGGCGACGATCAACTATAAACCACTGGACGTGATTGCACTTTTTGGCCGGACGGGGGGGACACCGCCCAAGGATCGCCATATCAGCCGCATTGAATACCGCGCCCAAGAGTTAGTACGTCAGGCGCGCAAATTGGACATGCCGTTCAATCTGAAACCGGCCCATTGGCCGACGAATGCAGCACCATCTTCCTATGCGTTTATCGCTGCAATCAACGCGGGTGGTGGCGATTTGGGCAAGCTGGTGCATGCGTTCCTGCGCTCCGTTTGGGTGGATGACTTAGATATCGCAGAGGACAGCGTCGTGCGCGCTTGTTTGACCGAAGCCGGTTTCGATCCCGACCTTGCGGACAGCGGGTTGTTGCAGGGGGCCGAAACCTATGCGGCCAACCTCGAAGAGGCGGCAGAGCGCGGCGTATTTGGCGCCCCTTTCTACATTGTGGACGGGGATCAACGCTTCTGGGGCCAAGATCGTCTAGAGGATCTGGATCTGCACCTACAAGGCAAACTGTGACGCCTTTCAGCCGGTCCTTTGGCAGCGGACCGCGGTCTGTTTTAGGCATCCACTGCACCTTGGGGCATTCCGGCGCGTGGCGCGGGATGGCGCAAGCCTGGGGGGATGCGGTGACGCTGCACGCCTTTGACCTGCCGGATCACGGCAGGTCAGGGGCATGGGACCGGACCGAAGATCTGCATGATCTTTCCACTGCTTGGGCGCATAGCCAATTAAGCGAGCCGATGGACCTGGTGGGCCATTCTTTTGGCGCAACTGTCGCGCTGCGCTTGGCGCTGGAGGTGCCAGAGAAGGTGCGCAGTCTGGTTATGATTGAGCCGGTTTTGATGGCCTTCGCCGTTGCGGACGCGCCCGAATTAGGCGTGCAATATGCCGCCGAAAACACCGCAGTCGAGGCTGCGATGGCAGAAGGCGACACAATGGCTGCGGCGCGCGCTTTTAACTCAAATTGGGGTGATGGCACGCCGTGGGATCACATCCCAGAGGCCACGCGCCGCTATATGGCCGACCGCATCCACTTCATCGAAGGCTCCGCGCCCGCTGTGCAACACGACCGTCCCAACCTGATGAGGCGGCTGGAGGCGCTGGCCTGTCCGGTCCTTTTGATGGAAGGCAGCAGGGCCAACACGATGGCACGCGCGATCAACGATGCCGTGATGCGCCGCCTGCCCACCGCGCAGCGCAGCATCATCCCAGAGGCTGGGCACATGGCGCCGATTACTCACCCGCAGGAAACAGCGGAAGAAATCAGCGCCTTTTGGGCCGCTTATAAATAGCTGAGGAATTGGTCGATCTGCGCGTCCGTGATGGACCAATCACAGACAAGGCGCGCTGAAATCACCTCTTCCGGATCAGTGCCATCCAGCTCACCTTCCCAAATGTAATACATCGCGCCGGCCGCGTGCAGACGCTGATGCGCGGCCCGCGGGAAGGCGGCAAAGATCATGTTGGCATCCGGCTGGTGCAGGAACTCTGCGCCTTTGTCGCGCAAGCCTGCCGCCAAGCGCGCGGCATTCGCATTCGCGGCCTGCGCGCTCTCCAGCCAAAGTTCCTCGTCCAGATAGGCGGCCATCTGCGCCGACAAATAGCGGTGCTTGGAAAAGAGCTGTGCGCCCCGTTTGCGGCGCAACTCAAATTCCCACGCCTTGCTCGGCTCAAAGAGGATCACCGCCTCCACGCCCATACAGCCGTTCTTGGTGCCGCCAAAGCTGACAATATCCACGCCGGATTTCCATGTCATGTCCGCGGGGCTGCATTCTAGTGCGCACAGGGCATTGGCAAAGCGCGCGCCGTCCATGTGGACCGGCAGATCATAAGCGCGGGCTACCTCTGTGAGGGCGCGCAATTCGGCCAAGGAATAGACGCTGCCGCGTTCCGTCACCTGCGTGATACTGACCGGGCCGCGCTGGGGGCCGTGCACGCCGCGTACTTCCTCATTGGCGATTGTTTTGCGCAAAGCTGTGGGCGTCATCTTGTCGCCGCCCGGCACGAGGGTCAGTTTGGCGCCGCCCGCGTAGAATTCGGGCGCGTTGCATTCATCTTCATGGATATGCGCCACAGTCGAGCAAAAGACCGTCTGCCATGGTTGGCAATAACAAGACAGCGCAAGCGCATTGGCGGCCGTGCCGATGCCCACCAGATAGACCTCGGCCTCGGGGGCTTCAAAAAGCATGCGGATCGATTGGCGCACCTCGTCCATTACGGGGTCTTTGCCATAGGGCATGGCAAAGCCTGTGTTCTCGGCGGCCAACCGAGCCATGATTTGCGGATGCACCGGGCCTGCGTTGTCAGAGGCAAAATACATTAGGTTGGTTCCTCGATGATGTGGTTTTCCCAGTCGTCCTCGTGAATGTCGAACTCGCTGAGCGTGGCGTTTTGCATGCTGATGCCGGCGCTGTGTACTGAATTGGGATCACCGGTGATCAGCGGGTGCCATGCGGGCAGGGAATTGCCCTCCCACAGCAGGCGGTAGGCGCAAGTTTGCGGCATCCAATAGGCGTGTGTGTCAATGTTTGAGGGTTTGAGTACGATACAATCCGGGACGAATTGATGCCGGTTTTCGTAATGTGCGCAGCGACAAGTGGCGTCATCGAGCAAGCGGCAGGCGATCTGGGTCAGGGCCACCTCGCCGCTGTCCTCATCCTCCAGCTTGTTCAAACAGCATTTGCCGCAGCCGTCGCACAGTGCTTCCCATTCCGCTTGGTTCAGCTTTGCCAGCGGCTTTTTTTCCCAAAATTTGGGCGCAAGGCCTTTGGAAGCGATCGGCTCTGTCATAGCGCCTCGAGGATCTGGCGGGCCTGCGCGCAATCGGCATCCATTTGGGTGATAAGAGCCTCAAGGCTATCGAATTTCTCTTCACCGCGCAGATGTTCAACCAAGGCGACAGAGACAGGGGTGCCGTAGATATCGCCCTGAAAATCAAAGATGAAGGTTTCAAGGTTGGGGCGGTTTTCGCCAAACATGGGGCGGACGCCGAGGCTTGCCGCGCCATGGTAGCTGCCCGCATAGGGCCCTTCCAGCAGATCGATCATCACGGCATAGACACCAAACGCCGGCAGGTGCAGCCCTTCGACGGACATGTTCGCCGTGGGATAGCCCAGCTCGCGCCCGCGCTGTTCGCCGCCAATCACCGGGCCTTCGATGCGGTGCCAATGGCCCAGCATGGCGGCAGCGTCACGCGGCCGTCCAGCGCTAAGTGCCGTGCGGATCGCGGTGGAGGACACGGTGTCCTCCGCGCGCGCAAGTAGCGGGGCGATGGTCACGCCAAAGCTCATCTCAGCGCCAAAGCGGACCAAATCCTCGGCCGTACCGGCGCGGCCTTTGCCAAAACAGAAATCAGCGCCCACCACCACATGCGCAAGGCCCAAACCGTCCGCAATCACATCGCGTGCAAATTCGCGGGGGCTGAGCGAGGCAAGGCTCGCGTTAAAGTTCAACTCATAAAGGCGTGAGACACCAAGTTTTGCCAGCCGGCTTTCGCGGGCTGCCGGTCCCATCAGGCGAAAGGGGCGCGCATCCGGAGTGAAAAAGGCGCGGGGGTGCGGCTCAAACGTCAGCACACCCAAAGGCGCGTCTGGGGCTGCGCTGCGCGCCAGATCAATGACGGATTGATGGCCCAGATGGACCCCGTCAAAGTTGCCAATCGCCGCGGTGGCGCCGCGGTCTGATGGGTCTACAAACTGATAATCACGGATAATACGCATGCCGAATGGGTAGCGGGCAGTCCTGCGAAGGGCAAGCGCGCACTGTAGGCCGCCCGCGCAAAAGCGGGTATTAGACGCGTGGTTATCTTAGCGAAGCAGTTCTGGGCTTAATCGAACTTGCGCGAGGGTGCGAGGACCGTCGCCTCGCCGACCAGAACCTTCTTGCCATCTACGCTGCAATGGCAATCGAGCTTCACACGGCGTTTGCTCATTTCAATATCAACGACTTTTACCTCGGCATAGACCATGTCGCCAGGGCGCACGGGGGCCAGAAACTTGAGGCTTTGCCCCATATATACCGTGCCGTGGCCGGGCAGCTGTTCGCCAATTACCGCCGAGATTAGGCCTGCTGTCAGCATACCATGCGCAATGCGGCCCTGAAAGATCGTGTCGCGCGCATAATCATCGTCCAGATGCACAGGATTGCGGTCCGTTGAAACCTGCGCGAACATTTCGATATCTTCGTCGGTCACAACTTTGCGCAAATAGCGCGTCATACCCATTTCGATGTCTTCGATGCAAATTGTACCGCGTGGCAGGTTGTCCAACATTTCAGGCTCCGGTTCTTTTCTGGCGCAAAAGCGCCATAGCTGGCAATTTTATTACTTTGCGCGCGCAGAAAAAGAAAGTGAAAACTGTGCGACCGCTTAGCGCAGGAAGCCAATGCTATAGGTGGGGGCGACTTGTTCGGCGTCCAAATAGGCCTGAAGCGCATCTGGATCGGGCTGGGTATCCGTCTTGGTTTGCGCGGCAGCCAACCCACCCGTGATGAAAAGCGAATCAATGTCTTCGCCGAGCGCGCCGCGCACGTCGGTCAGAACCCCATCGCCGATGGCCAGAATACTGGCGTCCGCCACATTGTGGCCCAATTCTGCCATCCGCATGCGGGCAAGGTCATAGATTGGGGGATGCGGTTTGCCAAAATAAAGGCTCTCGCCGCCCATCTCAGTATAGAGTTTTGCCAAAGCACCGGCGCACCATTCGCGGGTGTGGCCGCGGTCTACCACGATGTCGGGATTGGCGCACAAAAGCTTCAGCCCCTTTTGCTTGGCATAGAGGAAATCGGCCCGCATCGTGTCTGGATCCGCGCTTGCGTCAAAGGGGCCGGTGCAGACGATGCCCTCGGCCTCGTCCAGCGGGACGCGCGTGATTTCAACGGGGTCTTCGACGACGCCGATAGGATCAAAGAAGGTGTGGTCGCGGTCTTCGCCGATGAAATAGACTTTCTCACCCACGGCGCCTTTGAACATCGCCGTGCGCGCGCTATCGCCGGAGGTGGCAATCGTGTCCCAAGCATCCTCGGGCACGCCAAAGCCTGCCAACTGCGGCACCACCCCGGCGCGTGGTCGCGGAGCATTGGTGACCAGCACCACAATGCCGCCCTTGGCGCGGTAGGTCTGCAAAGCGGCCACAGCCTCGGGGAAGGCGGTGATCCCGTTGTGCACGCATCCCCACAGATCCACAAAAAGCGCATCGTAGCGGTCAGAGATTTCGGCAAGCTGGGAAATGATCTGGCTCATGGGGTGTCCTTCGCGAGGGCTGAGATAATGTTAGCGCTATCAGTTGCGCAATAGGGGGCAAAAAGCAAGGGCTGTCAGATATGAAAAAGGCGGCCCGAGAGGGCCGCCTTTGTGCCTGATCCGCTTAGAGCTTGAGGTTGGGGATGATCTGCTTTTTGCGGCTCATCACACCGGGCAGGACCACCGTGTCCCCTGTCACGCGGACGCCAAAGCTGTTTTCGGCGACGGATTTTGTCAGATCGTTGGGCACCAGCATGGTCGCCTCTTCGTTCAGGATATCGACCACGAACAACAGAACTTGGTCCGCGTCGTCCTCTGCGGCAACATCTGTCATCGCGGCCATCAGGCTGTCTTTGCGGTCGAGAACCATCTGCGGCGCTGTGGTCTCAAGCACAGAGACGCGGAATTCCTTGCCGTCTACGGTGTATTCTTTGCTGTCCATGCGCAGAAGCTCGGCGTCGCTAAAAGCGGAGACATCGGATTTGGCAGCGAACATTTCGGCGGCATAGCTTGGGATCTCGATGCCGAGGTCCTTGGCAAGGTCATGTGCGATGGCCTTGTCCTCTTGCGTTGTCGTCGGGCTGCGGAATTCAAGCGTATCGGACAAGATGCACGACAGCATCGCGCCTTTGATGCTTTCGGGCATCTGCGCCATGTCTTTGCCGATCATTTTCCACATGATGGTTGCGGTGCAGGCCAACGGCTCGATCCGGATGTCGATCGGTCCTTTTGTCTCCAAACCGCCAACCAATTTGTGGTGATCGATGATGCCTGTGATGTCACAGTCGTTGATGTTGGCGGGCAGCTCGGCGGGATTGTTGGTGTCCACGATCACAACGGGGGTGTCCGCGGCCACGTCTGCGACGATTTCAGGCTTGTCCAATCCCCAACGGCGCAGCATGAACGCAGCCTCAGTGTTCGGCTCGCCCAGCAGCACGGGGCGCGCGGGCGTATTTTTGATTTGGTTCAGATACCACGCCCAAATGATCGGGCTGCCGGTGCTGTCTGTGTCGGGGGATTTGTGGCCAAAAACGAGAGTGGTCATGGGATGATGCCTTGCGTTAGATCCGAGCTCGGCCGCGTTATAGGGGGGGGGCTGCGTGTTGTCACCTGCGGCGTTTTGAATTCGGGAACGTAACGTGTTGGCGTGTTTTGAACCCGTGCGCGGCGGCGCGTTATGTCATCCCAAGCTCGGCGCGTTTTTTCTGCGTCAGTCCGGCCACGATCATGTCGTAGGAGGCGTCGATATGGGCCGCAAGGTCGGCGTCTTTCAGGCCCTTGGGGCCGTGTTGTTGAATCCATTTCAACCCACGCGACGCCATATAGGGGGCGGGCCGCATGTCGGGCAGGGTGCCTAAAACCTCAAAGGCCAGATCGCTGACCTTGAACGTGAAAGTCGGATGGTCGCCTTGGCGGCCGCAGATCGCAAAGACCTTGCCGCCGACCTTCCACACATCTGCGTTGCCCCATTGCACTACATGGGTGCTTTGCGGTTTGCCGGCGCAATGGGTGTTGAAGGCTTCGCGGTCCATGGCGCGAGGTTAGCCTCTTTTGGCCCGTGCGTAAAAGATGTTATCTGGCAGCATGAGCAAACCCCGCGAGACTGACCTGTATCCTCCTGTCAAAGCGTTCCTTGAGGGGCAGGGATATGTCGTGAAGTCCGAGGTGGGCGCGGCGGATGTGGTCGCGGTGCGTGGGGATGAGGCGCCGGTGATCGTGGAGCTGAAACTGGGGTTTTCGCTGACGCTGGTGCATCAATGTGTGGCGCGGCTAAAGGTCAGCGACACAGTCTATATGGCAGTGGCACGCGGCCCGGGGCAGCGGTTTGCCAAAGCGGCCAAGGATATGGTCAGCTTGGCGCGCCGGTTGGGCGTTGGCTTGATGGTGGTGCGCCTCTCGGACGGGTTGGTGGAGGTGCTCTGCGATCCCGCACCTTATGCGCCGCGTCCGTCCAAGCCTAAACGCGCGGCTCTGCTGCGCGAGTTCGCGCGCCGCTCAGGCGATCCGAACGCGGGCGGCCAGATGCGGGCGGGGTTGGTCACGGCCTACCGGCAGGACGCGCAAAAATGTGCCGCCTATTTGGCTGCCAAGGGACCCTGCAAAGGCGCGCAGGTGGCGCAGGCCACGGGCGTGGCGCAGGCCACCCGTATGATGCGTGACAACCACTACGGCTGGTTTGAAAAAGTCAGCACTGGCGTTTACGGCCTTAGCCCCAAGGGCGTCACGGCGCAGTCCTGATCCGTGCGCGCAGGCAGGCGGCCAAGGCCCGCGATCACATTCTGGCGTAGGGCAGGGCGCGTTTGCAGCGGACGCAGATCGCGCCCGATGAGCAGCGGCCGGCAGCGATCTTGGTGATACGCGGGCAAGTGCGCGCTCTCTATGCCCAGAATTCGGTCCGCACTGTCGGGGGCCGCGAAATAGCTCTCGGTCCACAGCCCCTCAACCTGCACGAGTGCGTGGTCTTGCAGCACGAGGTGCACGTATTGCACGCCGCCCGTGGGCGGGCGCACGATGCGCGCGGCCTTCAAATAACGGGCAATGTGGGCCGCGCGGATCAGAACGCGCCCGCCAAAGGCCGCAAAGGCATGTTGGCGTGACACAGCCATCTGCGCCCGCGGCAGCCCCGCGCCGAATGCACCTGCCGGAATGACCACGGGGCGCACGTTCACGCGCGCCGCAAGCTCGGCTGCGCTGACAAATCGTGTCAGGACCGCGAGGATTTTCTGTGAGCCGTGGTCGGCCGTGATGACCTGATCACCTTGTCGCAGATCTGCGATCCGGCGCAGGCCGCGCGGGGTGAGGATCTGCGATTGAGGGGTAAAACAGGCCAGCGACCAGGCTGGCTCTGCACTGTCCGATGGGGGGGTGTAGGATGTGTTATCCAGCATCTGATTGCTGAAATCGCCCATGCCGTCCGGCGTGCTGTCCGGCACAAAGTGCAGCGTCAGACTGTCGGCGTCGTTGCCCTCAATGCCCAACTGCCATGTGTCGCGGTCCACCACTTTGTGCGTGACTTTTGCGGGGTCCATGTCGCCAACGTAGACATAGTCCTGTTCGCCGTGAAAGCCGTAGGCCGTGTCATGCCCCATACCGGGTGCAAATTGGATAACATCAGCGCTACGATCGCCGGCTTCCTTGTTGTCCAGCGTTGGGCCGAGCGCATAGGTGTCCGCCCCCGCGCCACCGTCGAAATAATCTGTGCCCGTGCCTCCCAGCAGAGTGTCATCCCCACGCCCCCCCCACAGCGCATCATCGCCAGAGCTGCCTTTGAGGGTGTCATTGCCCAACTGCCCATAGAGCAGGTCGTTCCCGTCGCCGCCCTCTAGTGTGTCATCGAACCCCTCCGCGCCAAAGACGCGCAGGGTTGTGCCAGCCTCGATCAACTCCAGATCAATGCCATCTGTGTCGCGCAGCAGCCAGCTATGCGTCTGCGTCGTGGACTGATCGATGGCGCGGCCGGGTGCTATGGTGTGATAGTGGACGGTATCGCCGTTTGCTTTGATCCACCACATCTCAATTGGGATCTCAGACGCGTTTTCGACGCGCAATGTGCTTGAGGAAGCCCAATATCCTGAGGGGTGCGCGGCAGGATTGAACGCAAGTGTATCGCCAAAAAGCTGGTCGTCGCCGCTGCCCCCTGAAAGGGTGTCTGCGCCGCTTCCGCCGTGCAAGGCGTCATTGCCTTCATCGCCGCTGAGCGTGTCGTCGCCGCGGCGGCCGTCCACCGTGTCGTTACCCGCCCCGCCGTAGAGGATGTCGTCCCCGGCCTCGCCCACCAGGATATCATCGCCGCTGTTGCCCTTAACATAGTCGTCACCGGTGCCTGCCAACACCGTATCGTTGCCGGGGCCTGCGTCGACTTTGTCCTCGCCGGCACCTGCAAAAATGAAGTCATCGCCAATATCACTGGGGTCGCTTGCGCTATCGCCAAAGATTGTATCGTCGCCGACGTTGCCAATAATAATGTCGTCGCCGGCGTCGCCTTCGATCAGGTCATCGCCGCTGCCGCCCTCGAGCACATCGTCGTCGTGACCGCCATCAACGGTGTCATCACCATCGCCGCCAAAAATCCAGTCATTGTCGTTATTGCCCGACAGTTTGTCATTCCCGTCACCACCGATAATGGTATCTGCACCACTGCCGCCATTGATGGTGTCATCCTGTGATGTGCCCTCAAGGCGGTCATTGCCGGCCGTGCCATTTATCTCGGTCATAGGATGGATGTTCCGCTTTAGAAAATTGGGACCAAGCTGACACGGCAAGTTAAAAGAATTCGTTAAAATCCAGTGGAAATTGTCGAGATCTTGCGCGATCGATTTTTCGGTAAAATTTGTGTGGGTGCGCGTGTTGACTCGTTGTAGGGGCATGCCTAGATAAACGTCGTTATCACTCAGCAAGCTAGAGTGATAACGCCCGCAGGATGCACCCCGTATCCAAGGGCAGGAATGAAACTTTGAGCCTAAAGGAGCTGCAAAGATGGCATTGAAACCGCTTCATGACCGCGTGTTGGTACGCCGCACGGAAAGCGAAGAGAAAACCGCTGGCGGATTGATCATCCCCGATAGCGCCAAAGAAAAGCCAAGCGAAGGCGAAGTCGTCGCAACAGGCGAAGGCGCACGCAAGGACAATGGCGAACTGATCGCAATGGCTGTGAAAGCCGGCGACCGCATCTTGTTCGGCAAATGGTCCGGCACAGAGGTCACCGTTGAAGGTGAAGAGCTGCTGATGATGAAAGAAAGCGACATCATGGGGATCATCGAATAAGGCACTGCGCCTGACGCGACGCGGCCCCCTTGCGGGCGGCACCCTGATGAACACGCATCACATCTTACCCAATTAGGAGAATACGAAAATGGCTGCTAAGGACGTCAAATTCGATAGCGAAGCGCGCAACAAGATCTTGACCGGTGTCAACATCTTGGCTGACGCGGTAAAAGTCACGCTGGGCCCCAAAGGCCGCAACGTGGTTTTGGACAAATCCTTTGGTGCACCGCGCATCACCAAAGACGGTGTGTCGGTTGCCAAAGAAATCGAGCTGGAAGACAAGTTCGAAAACATGGGCGCGCAAATGGTCAAGGAAGTTGCTTCCCGGACCAACGACGAAGCCGGTGACGGCACAACAACCGCAACCGTCTTGGCCCAAGCCATCGTGCGCGAAGGCATGAAGTCGGTCGCTGCGGGCATGAACCCGATGGACCTGAAGCGCGGCATCGACATGGCAACAACCAAAGTTGTTGACGCGATCAAAGCAGCGGCCCGTCCTGTCTCCGACAGCGACGAAGTGGCTCAGGTTGGCACCATCTCCGCCAACGGCGAAGCAGAAATCGGTCGTCAAATCGCCGATGCGATGCAAAAAGTCGGCAACGAAGGTGTTATCACCGTCGAAGAGAACAAAGGTCTGGAAACAGAGACAGACGTGGTTGAGGGCATGCAGTTCGACCGCGGCTACCTGTCGCCATACTTTGTCACAAACGCTGACAAAATGACCGTCGAGCTGGAAGACGCCATCGTCTTGCTGCACGAAAAGAAACTCTCCTCCTTGCAGCCCATGGTGCCGCTGTTGGAGCAGGTCATCCAGTCGCAAAAGCCGCTGCTGATTATCGCAGAAGACGTTGAAGGCGAAGCGCTGGCAACTTTGGTTGTCAACAAACTGCGTGGCGGCCTGAAAATCGCAGCGGTCAAAGCACCTGGTTTCGGTGATCGCCGCAAAGCGATGCTGCAAGACCTTGCGATCCTGACAGGCGGTCAAGTGATCTCCGAAGATCTGGGCATGAAACTCGAGTCCGTTACAATGGACATGCTGGGTTCGGCCAAGAAAATCTCCATCACCAAAGACGAGACAACTGTCGTTGACGGTGCCGGTGAGAAAGCCGAGATCGAAGCCCGCGTGGGTCAGATCCGCAACCAGATCGAAGAGACAACGTCCGACTACGACCGTGAAAAACTGCAAGAGCGTGTCGCCAAATTGGCTGGCGGTGTTGCTGTGATCCGCGTTGGCGGCATGTCCGAAGTCGAAGTGAAAGAGCGTAAAGACCGCGTTGATGACGCCCTGAACGCAACACGCGCGGCTGTGCAAGAAGGCATTGTTGTCGGTGGCGGCGTGGCCCTCGTGCAGGCGGCAAAAGGCCTTGAGGGTCTGACAGGCGGCAACAACGATCAAAACGTAGGTATTTCGATCGTGCGTAAAGCGATCGAAGCACCGCTACGTCAGATCGCTGAAAACGCAGGTGTTGATGGTGCAGTTGTCGCCGGCAAAATCCGCGAGAGCGCTGACCTGACGTTCGGCTTTAACGCGCAGACCGAAGAATATGGCGACATGTTCAAGTTCGGCGTGATCGATCCAGCCAAAGTTGTTCGCACAGCTCTACAAGACGCTGCATCCGTGGCGTCTCTGTTGATCACAACAGAAGCAATGGTTGCCGACAAACCGTCCAAAGACGGCGGCGCACCCGCCGGTGGCGGTATGCCCGACATGGGCGGCATGGGCGGCATGATGTAATCAGCCGTTCCTGTTGGAACGAATATGACTATAAAGAGGGGCTGCCTGCGGGCGGCCCCTTTTTTACGATGATTGAGGTTGCGATGTTGATCGGTGCAAAGTTTTTGCGCGCACGGCGCCCCGGCGTCGATGTGCAGCCTAAAGCGCCGTCATATCCGGGGGGGCTCAGATGCGCAGGCCTAATCCCATGCGCCTTGTTCTTTTGACAATTTTGGTGATGTGCGCCTTTGCGGGCAACTCGCTGCTGACACGCGCGGGCGTCGGCTCGGGTGCGATTGATCCGGCGGGTTTTGCGATGATCCGGCTGGCCTCTGGCGTGACGATGCTGGCGGCTCTGGTGATCTGGCAAGGTCGGCGCGTTCCGCTGTGGGGCTGGACGCGGGTGGCAGGGGCCATCAGCCTCGCGGTTTATGTGATCGGATTCACGTTGTCGGCGCAGACGGTGGATGCGGGCCTCGGCGCTTTGGTCCTTTTTGGTGTCGTCCAGATCTCCATGTTCGGCTGGTCTATCTTCACCGGCACGCGTCCTTCGTGGCGGCAGTGGACAGGGGCGGGAGTGGCTTTTTGCGGGCTTATCCTTGTTCTGTCACCAGGGCCGGAGGTGAATGTCGAGGCACCGGGCCTGATGCTGATGACGCTTGGCGGGCTGGGCTGGGCGGCCTATTCGATTGCGGGCCGCCATGCGACGGACCCAACGGCTGCGACAGCCGCGAATTTCCTGCTGGCGCTGCCCATTGTGGCGCTCGCCTTGGTGCAGACACAGATGACGATCACGCCTCACGGGGCGTTACTGGCGGTGATTTCTGGTGCTTTTACATCAGGGCTCGGCTATGCGCTGTGGTATTATATTCTGCCCAGCTTTTCGGCAGCAACTGCTGCGGTCCTGCAACTGAGCGTGCCTGTCCTCGCCATCATCGGCGGCATTGCGTTTTTGGGCGAGGCGTTCAGCTGGGTCGTGGTGATTGCGGCCGCTCTGGTCGTTGGCGGGATCGGCTGGGCCGTGACGGGCGCGCGGGGCGCGTGATGACGGTCGGGCGATATCATCCATGGCGCGCGCTGAAACGGAGCGTCGCGGCGGCGCTGATCTGCAACGTATTTGGCAACACAGCACAGGCCGAATGTGTGATCTTGCTGCACGGCTTGGCCCGCACCGAGGCGTCTTTTGCGCTGATGCAAGCGGCACTTGAGGCCGAAGGGTTTGATGTGATTGCACCGGGCTATCCTTCACGCCGCGCCCGCGTTGGGGCCTTGGCCGATGAGGTGATCCCACCGGCACTGGCCGCTTGTGGTGCGCAGGCGACGCATTTCGTGACACACTCGATGGGCGGTATTTTGGTCCGCGAATGGCTCCGCGATCATGCGCTGCCGCAACTGGGGCGCGTGGTCATGCTCGCGCCTCCCAATCAAGGCAGCGAAGTGGTCGATGTGCTCGATGATTACCAAGCCTTTGGTTGGCTCAACGGTCCTGCGGGGCGGCAGATGGGCACAGGTCCCGACAGCCTGCCGCGCAGCTTGCCGGCGGTGCAATTCCCGGTGGGGGTTATCGCGGGCAATCAGTCGCTTAATGCCTATTTCTCAACGCTGCTTCCGGGGGATGACGATGGTAAAGTCAGCGTCGCGGCGACATTTGTGCAAGGCATGCGGGCGCATCTGACGCTGCCTGTGACGCATACCTTTATGATGAACAGCCCGCGGGTTATCGCCCAGACCCTTCATTTTTTGACCGAAGGGCGCTTTGATCGGGATTTGACGCTGCAAGAGGCGATCAGGGACCGGATTGATTGTGCCATCCGCGACGCTGCTTGCGCGCAAGGAGAGCCAAATGTTGGACGTTGATTTTGTAGGTGCTCAGGTGCTGCGGCCGGGCGGTTTTGACCGTGAAATGCTGTGTATCGCAGGCGGGCAGATCACTGCGACTGCCACTGGGCGCGCGGTAGATCTAAGTGGGTTTCGCATATTGCCGGGCATTGTGGACGCGCATGGTGATGGGTTCGAGCGGCACGTCGCCCCGCGCCGCGGCGCCATGAAACAGATGGCAGAGGGCTTGGTGGCAGCCGAGGCGGAGCTTGCCGCGAATGGAATCACAACGGGCGTGTTGGCGCAGTTCATCAGCTGGGAAGGGGGCGTGCGGGGGGCGGAGTTTGCGGATGAGGTGTTCTGCGCGATCCGCGACACGGGCTCGCAGTTGGTCACCGACCTGCGCGCGCAGCTCCGCTTTGAGACGCATTTGCTTGATGATTACGCGGGCCTGCCGGACAAGATCACGGACTGGGGGGTCGAATATGTCGTCTTTAATGATCATTTGCCACACGCCCGCTTAGCCGAGGGGCGCAAGCCGCCTCGGTTGGTGGGACAAGCGCTCAAGGCGCGGCGCAATCCAGAGGTGCATTTTCAGATGATGCTGGACATGCACGCGCGCCGGGATGAGGTGCCTGCTGCGTTGGATCAGCTTTGCGCAGTGCTGGCAAAAGCGGGAGTCCGCATGGGCAGTCACGACGATCAAACGGCGGAAGCGCGGGCCGAATGGCGTGCGCGCGGGGTCCGCGTGGCGGAGTTTCCAGAAACGCTCGCCGCAGCGGAGGCCGCCGCAGGCGCAGGGGATGTTGTCGTTTTGGGCGCGCCCAATGTGGTGCGCGGCGGGTCGCACAATGGTAATGTGTCGGCGCTAGATTTGGTGATGATGGGCCACGCGGATGCGCTGGCCTCGGACTACCACTACCCCTCGCCACGGCGCGCCGCACTGATGATCGCGGCCTCTGGCGTGCTGGATTTTGCCGGCGCTTGGGCGCTTGTCTCCGCAGGGCCGGCGCTGGCCTTGGGGCTTCGTGACCGCGGTGTGTTACAGGCGGGCAAACGCGCAGACATCGTTGTGTTGGATGATCAGGACAGGGTTGCACTCACCCTCTCGGGCGGTGTTGTCAGTTATCTGCGCGGCGACGTTGCGGCACGTTTTCTGGCTTAACAGCCGCTAGCTTATGCGGTTGAAATGACCCATTTTGCGGCCCTTTTTGACATCTTCTTTGCCATATAAATGCAACGCTAGACCCGGTTGCCCGGCCAATTGGCGTACACGGGTCATGTCCGAACCTATAAGGTTTTCCATCACAACATCACTGTGCCGCGCACCGTCGCCCAAGGGCCAGCCTGCGACTGCACGGATATGTTGTTCAAACTGATCTACAGCACAGCCGTTTTGCGTCCAATGTCCCGAATTATGCACGCGCGGGGCGATTTCATTGACGACCAGACCGCCAGGCGTCACGAACAACTCCACCCCCATGACGCCCACATATTCGAGCGCATTTAGGATGCGCGCCGCCACCAAAATCGCATCGGTGCGCAAGCTTGCAGAGATGCCCGCGGGCACCGTGGTCGTGTGTAAAATGCCCGCACGGTGCACGTTTTGGCCCGGGTCATAGCAGGCCACTGCACCGCTGGCATCGCGCGCGGCGATCACCGAGATTTCGCAGGTGAAATCCACAAACCCTTCAAGGATCGCCGGCGCGCCCGCCATGTCGGCAAGTGCTGGGTCAGCCGCGTCTGCCGCCATGATCCGCGCCTGCCCTTTGCCGTCATAGCCAAAGCGGCGGGTTTTCAAAATCGCGGGCGCGCCAATCTGTGCGAGCGCTTCCCGAAGGGCTGCCGCATCTGGGACATCCGCATAGGGCGCTGTTTGCAGGCCGAGGCCTGCGAGAAAGTCTTTTTCCACCAGGCGGTCCTGCGACACACGCAGAGCCTCGCGGCCGGGGTGCAGCGGGCAGATTTCTTCAAGGATATCGAGGGCTGAGGTTGGGATATTCTCAAACTCGTAGGTGATGACATCGCAGGCCTGCGCAAAGCGGCGCAGAGCGTCGGCATCCGTATATTCCGCGGTCGTCACTGCATGGGCGACATCGCCCGCGGGAGGGCAGGCGCCCGGTTCAAAAATATGGGTGCGCAGCCCTAAACGTGCGGCTGCCACCGACAACATGCGCCCCAATTGGCCACCGCCCAAAATGCCGATGGTTGCCCCGGTTTCCAGCGTCTTAGTCATCGTGGGGCACCTCTGGGATCGCGCCCGAGAGCGCTTGGCGCCAAGCTTCAAGGCGCGTGGCGAGGAGGGGGTCCTGTAACGCCAAGATGCCGGCCGCCATTAGGCCCGCGTTTGCGGCGCCTGCAGAGCCGATCGCCATGGTTGCCACTGGAAATCCCTTGGGCATTTGCACGATGGAATAGAGGCTATCCACCCCTGAAAGCGCCTTGGTCTGAACTGGCACGCCAATCACGGGTAGCCGTGTTTTGGAGGCCATCATACCCGGCAAATGCGCAGCCCCACCTGCGCCCGCAACAATAACCTGAAGTCCTCGATCCACGGCTTCTTTGCCGTAGCTCCACAAGCGGTCCGGCGTGCGGTGCGCCGAGACGATCCGCGTTTCGTAGCGGACACTGAGTGCATCCAAAATATCGGCGGCCTCCCGCATCGTGGGCCAATCAGATTGGCTGCCCATAATGATACCAACGGGGGGAGTGTGCTCAGTCATAATGTGCCTCGTGCTGCGTTGCGTCGTTATGCAGGGCTGCGCGCGATTAGGCAATGATATCAGGGGTCAACCGATCCTCGATCGCAGCAATCATGTCCTTGAGACGCAATTTGCGCTTTTTCAACCGTTGAAGCGTGAGCTGATCGGCCCTGCCAGCCTGAACTAGCGCGTCAATTGCCTGGTCCAAGTCGCGATGCTCACGACGAAACACCTCCACTTCAACGCGCAACACCTCATCGGTTTTCATCGAAAGGTCAGTTAGGGCGTTCATGGGGCACTCGCTTTGCGATTCTGCTCTGACAGGCCTCGTTTATAAGCCAGCACTTGCGCGGAACCTACTGTTTCTTAATCAAACTATCGCTGATCTGCCGATGGTCTGTGCGATGCCTCTTGTCTCAAGGTAAATTTCTTCCCATATTTTGGCTAAGGCCGCCGCTTCTGGGGCCTGCAACAAAGACTGTCGCTTGATCTGATAAGGACGTGTCGCATGACGAAAATGACGTTGGGGTCACACCCGCATATGTTGGGGTTTGAGGCGCTTGAGCGCCTGCTGGAACGCACGGCGAAATCCGGCAACGAAGGGTACCCCCCCTTTAATATTGAACAGACATCGGACTATTCCTACCGCATTACCTTGGCGGTTGCGGGCTTTTCACAGGATGATCTTGCCATCACGGTGGAGGACCGCGCCTTGGTCATTCGCGGGCGGCAATCGGAGACGGACAGCGGCCGGATCTTTCTGCACCGCGGGATCGCCGCACGGCAATTTCAGCGCAGCTTCGTGCTCGCCGATGGCGTAGATGTAGGCGAGGCCATTATGGAAAACGGCCTTTTGCACATCGATCTGACACAGGCCAAGCCGGAAACTGTGGTTCAGACAATCAACATTCGAAAAGGGTAGCGACATGGAAACACCGATCGACAAAAAGAGCGCAACCAATGTCGTTTACGTAAAAACAATAGATGTGAGCGACCTGCCCGCCGAAGTTCAAAAGCGCGCAGGCGCGTTAGAGCAACTCTATGCGGTCCACAACTCTGAGGGTGAGCAATTGGCCCTGGTGGCAGACCGCCGTCTGGCGTTCGTGCTTGCGCGGCAGAACGATTTGGCCCCGCAGCCAGTCCACTGAGCCGCGCGACATTCGATAGTACTATTTTCAAGGGGGGCACGGCCCCCCTTTTTGTGATGCGCTTCGTGGATTAGTTCGCGGCGATCAGCCCCATGCTTTCCAATTTTAGCAGAACCTGATGCGCGCAGGTGTCGACCGGAACATGTTCGGTCTCTAGGCGCAGCTCCGGCGCTTCGGGAATGTCATAGGGGTCTGATATGCCCGTGAAATCCTTGATTTTGCCGGCGCGCGCCAATTTATACAGGCCCTTCCGATCGCGCCGCTCGCATTCCTCCAGCGAGGTGGCGATGTGGATCTCCACAAAGGCGCCAAAGGCTTCGATATCCTCGCGCACCGCGCGGCGGGTCGTGGCATAGGGTGCGATTGGGGCGCAGATGGCGATGCCGCCGTTCTTGGTGATCTCGGAGGCGACATAGCCGATGCGGCGGATGTTCAAATCGCGGTGTTCTTTGCTGAACCCCAGCTCAGAGCTCAGGTTTTTGCGCACCACATCCCCATCCAGCAGGGTCACGGGGCGTCCGCCCATCTCCATGAGTTTGACCATTAAGGCGTTGGCGATTGTGGATTTTCCGGAGCCGGAATAGCCCGTGAAGAACACCGTGAACCCTTGTTGCGAGCGGGGCGGCCGAGTGCGGCGCAACTCGCGCACGACTTCGGGAAATGAAAACCATTCGGGGATCTCAAGGCCCTCAGCCAAACGCCGGCGCAGCTCTGTGCCCGAGATGTTTAGAATGGTGACGTCATCTTTGTCGGGGATTTCGTTGATCGCCTCATATTGGGCCCGCTCGCTGACCCAGACCATGTGTTTGAAATCCACCATCTCGCAGCCAATCTCGGATTGGTGGGCACGGTAGAGTTCTTGCGCATCATAAGGGCCATAGAAATCCTCGCCCTGGCTGTTTTTGCCGGGGCCTGCGTGATCGCGGCCCACGATGAAATGGGTGCAGCCGTGGTTGGCGCGGATCAAGCCGTGCCAGATCGCCTCGCGCGGGCCGGCCATGCGCATGGCAAGGTTCAGTAGCGACATCGTGGTGGTCGAGCCGGGGTATTTGTCCAACACGGCCTCATAGCAGCGCACACGCGTAAAGTGGTCCACATCGCCGGGTTTGGTCAGGCCCACAACGGGATGAATAAGCAGGTTGGCTTGCGCCTCGCGGGCGGCGCGGAACGTCAGCTCTTGGTGGGCGCGGTGCAGCGGGTTCCGGGTTTGAAAGGCCACAACCTTGCGCCAGCCCATCTTGCGGAAATAGGCGCGCAACTCGTTTGGTGTGTCGCGCCGGCCGCGAAAATCATAGTGGACAGGCTGTTGAATGCCGGTGATCGGCCCGCCGAGGTACACAGCCCCTGCGGTGTTGTGCAGGTAATTCACGGCAGGATGTGCGCTGTCGTCGGCGCCAAAGACCATTTGCGCCTCGCGCGTTTTGTCGGGTGTCCAGCGGTCGGTGACGGTCATCGTGGCCAAGATCACGCCTTCTTGGTCGCGCAGCGCAATATCTTGCCCCAATTCAAGCTCGGCCGCAAAGCCGTCGCTGACGTCCAGCGTGATCGGCATGGGCCACAGCGTGCCATCGGCGAGGCGCATATTTTCGACGACGCCGTTGTAATCGGCCTCGCTCAAAAACCCTTTGAGCGGATTGAACCCGCCGTTCATCAACAGCTCAATGTCGCAGATTTGGCGCGGGGTCAGATCAAGGCTGACAAGGTCGGCAGCCTCCTGCTTGAGCTTGGTCGCACTCTCGTAAGAGACGAAAAGTTCCGGGATCGGGGCTAGATTACTTTGCATAATAAAAAGTCCTTCGTTGAACGCAGAATACAGAAAAATACACGGCCAATCAGCGCTTAGCGCGGTGCCTTGTTCAGGTCTATATCTGCGCAGGCGTGCGCCGTTTTTGTGGCGCAGATGCAGCAGTTTTCCAAGATTGATCCGAACGGACCAATTTGAAAAGCCTTTTAGCCAAGCTTCGTAAGCCGATGATTAAGCATATTCGGTTTTTCGAAAAATCATGCGCAGCCTCTCCCCAGCGTTTTGATGCGCACAACGCCGGGGTGGTGCTTGGTTTAGGCCGTCTCGGATTCCGCCAGAAAACGTTCGGCCTCCAACGCGGCCATGCAGCCCATGCCGGCAGATGTCACAGCTTGGCGGTATTTG
The DNA here is from genome assembly GCA_965656435.1 of uncultured Pseudosulfitobacter sp. Classification (GTDB taxonomy): domain Bacteria; phylum Pseudomonadota; class Alphaproteobacteria; order Rhodobacterales; family Rhodobacteraceae; genus Pseudosulfitobacter. Next base: position 24,503 of record CBFHKQ010000005.1, read on the forward strand.
TGATCGGTCAAATCGCCCGCGGCAAAGACACCGGGAATGGACGTCTCAGTACTGTCAGGTTTGGTCACAACGTAGCCGCCCATATGCGTCTCTAGCGTGTCTTTAACCAGCTCGTTGGCAGGCGCGTGGCCGATGGCGACAAAGACGCCTTTACAAGGGATGTCGGTAATTTCGCCCGTTTTGACGTGCTTGACCTTGATGCCTTCCACGCCCAGCGGGCTGTCAGTGCCATAGACTTCGTCCAACTCATGGAACCACAGCGGCTCAATCTTGGGGTTGTTCAGCAAGCGTTCTTCGAGGATCTTTTCTGACCGCAGCGTGTCGCGGCGATGTACAAGCGTGACCTTGGAGGCGAAATTAGTTAGGAACAGCGCCTCTTCCACAGCCGTATTGCCGCCGCCGATCACGACGATCTCTTGTCCGCGGTAGAAAAATCCATCGCAGGTCGCACAGGCAGAAACGCCAAAACCCTTGAAGCGTTCTTCGCTCTCTAAGCCCAGCCATTTGGCGCGCGCGCCGGTGGCCAGAATAATCGCGTCGGCCACATATTCGGTACCGCTGTCGGATTGGGCCACAAAAGGACGCTTGGAGAAATTCACCGAAGTGATGATGTCACCCACCACGTCGCAGCCCATCGCTTTGGCGTGTGCTTCCATCCGTACCATCAAATCAGGGCCTTGTACCTCGGTGTCACCGGGCCAGTTTTCCACCTCTGTCGTGGTGGTTAATTGCCCGCCGGGTTCAATGCCTTGGACCAAAATCGGCTCCAGCATGGCGCGTGCCGCATAGACGCCAGCGGTATAGCCTGCGGGGCCAGAGCCGATGATCATTAACCGTGTTTTGCGTGTCTGGCCCATAAGGTTCCCCCGGTAAAATACGTGAAACAGCTGACGCGTGTCAGATTATCGTTTCGTCCGATATAGCGGCGCGCGCGACCTCTTTGAACCCCATCCGTTCAATATCGCAGAGCGAGGGGTGCGGGCTCCGAATTCGCATGAAAAACGGGGATGAAAAGGCTGCGAAAAACGTCCAAAACCCATGGACCATGCCCGGAAATTCCGTTAGGCGTGGCCGCAAGATTATTGCGCCGCTGCGAAATATTATTGCGCATTGCGGCATAGTGTTTATAATAACCAAAAAAGAGAGGCGAAATGGCACACACACGGCTAGACCCGATCGACCGCAAGATTTTGGCAGAGTTGCAGGCCGATGGGCGTATGACCAACGTGGAGTTGGCCCGCCGCGTTGGCATCTCTGCGCCGCCTTGTTTGCGCCGTGTGCGGACGCTCGAAGAGACAGGCTATATCCGCGGTTTCCACGCAGACGTGGATGCCCATGCGCTGGGCTTTGAGGTGCAGGTTTTTGCGATGGTGGGCCTTGCCAGTCAGGCGGAAAACGACCTGAGCGCCTTTGAGGACAAGTGCCGCGAATGGCCGCTGGTGCGTGAGTGTCATATGCTCAACGGTGAGGTGGATTTTATCCTCAAATGCGTGGCGCCAGACCTGTCGTCTTTCCAAGCCTTCCTGACGGGTGCGCTGTTGACGACACCCAATGTGGCCAGCGTAAAAACCTCGCTTGTCATCCGGCAGGCTAAGGATGAGGCAGGCGTGCCCTTTGATGTGCTTGAGGCGAGGTTAGAGCAAGACGCTTAATGGGGCAGGCCCGGGCCGTCATCTGAGGCGCGTCCCATGACCAAGGGTCCAAAGTCACGCAGATCGTGGACGCGTGGAAACATCGACAAAAACTGAAGCTTTTCAGGAGTACTAAGCCCCGTCAGCGCATCGCCGCCGGGATGATATGTCTCCACGGGCAGGCCGTTGGCAAAGATGACGGCATGTTGGCTAAGGCATAGATGATAAAGGCGTATCGGCGTGGGCGGTGTGATTGAGATGACATCCATCCCGTCGACAAAGTGCTGTGCCGGCGTCAAAAGTTGCTCGCGCTCGCTTTGACCGCTGCGCAAGGGTCGCGTAATCCGCGCTGCGGGGCCAAGGGTCACAAAGCTCTCGGGTTGAGAAGGCCCAAAGGTGTCGGCCATGACCCGCACCAAAGACAAGCGCCTGCACATATCCGCGGGCACAAAGGTGGTCGTGCCAATCCAGATCACCTCGGCGGTTGGCCCGCTTTGCGTGCGCAAACGATCGCCCGGCTGTAAATTCTCGATGGCGATGGGACCGCTTGTTGCGTCTAGAACGGTGTTGCCGCTCAACGCGCCAAAGGCCGCCTCAAAAAGAGGTGATGTCGGCGCCTTCAGCTGGGTGACCAATAGGCTGCCATCTTCGCGCAGGGCCGCAACCTCATAGGTGCGCTGCGGTGGTGCTGCGCCCAGTGCCGGTACCGGCGGGGTGGCGTCCTGTGGCGCGCCTGTGGGTTGTTTTTGGGTCGTCATGTGGTCCACCTTACGGTTTCGTCACATCTGATGCCGCTCCCCACCGGCAGCGACACATGAACGTGGGTTCATCTTTGTTGTGTCACAGGATCATGACAAAGCTGTGAGCCTTTCAAAGAAATACGACCTGAGGTGGTGATGAGGCGCGGTTATTCGCTCATGATGACTGCGTATCGCGGGTCTGTACTGCCTTAATGCTTATGCCGCTTGTTGATTTTCAACCCGCTTGCGCTTGAGACAAAAGGCCGCCCGACGCGCGCCGCGGGTCCAAGGCAGGGGCGGGCAGGGGGCTTTCGTTTCTACAATAATAGCAGCGATATAATGGTCCTTACGTTTCATCACTTCCTCACACAGGTTAGCGAGGCCAAGCCTCCATTAACCACAATCTGCGCAGGCAATCTGGCGCGACTGTGTCGGGATGCAGCTGATATTATGGAAATTCTAGACAACCGCGTCGCAATTGGCGCGGTTCATGGGCCCTTAGGCCGGTGCCAGCGTGATGCAGGAAATCAGGCGACCATAATCGGCGGCCTTTTCATGAACGCTGCGCCGGTAGGAGAAAAAGCGCTCCGGATCGGAATAGGTGCAATGGCGGGTCCATTCGGCGCTGTGCACACCGCAGCTGCGCAACCGGTGCAAACCATATCCGGGCAGATCAAACATCATTCGGTCGCCCTTGCCAGAAGCGAAATAGCGCGCGCTGTTGGGATCTAAGTCGATGAAGGTGTCGAAAAACTCGGGCCCGACCTCATAGGCGCGTTGACTGATGGTGGGGCCTATGACTGCGCGGATGTTACTGCGGTCCGCGCCGATCTGCGCCATCGCGTCAACTGTGGCTTCCAGCACGCCGTCAATGGTGCCGCGCCAGCCTGCATGTGCGGCGCCGATGACGCCTGCGTCCGGGTCGTGAAATAGGACCGGCTGGCAATCTGCCGTTAGAACCGACAGCACAAGGCCGGGTGTCGCGCTGACCATGCCGTCTGCCTTTGGACGCGCGTTGTCGGCGCTGTCGCGGACAACAACGGTGGCCGAATGGATCTGGTGCACGCCAAGCAAATGATCGTTCTCAACGCCCATAGTTTGCGCGACCCGCGCGCGGTTGATCGCCACAATCTCGGATTGGTCTGTGCTGCCGATGCCGCAGTTCAGCCCCTCAAAAACGCCCGATGACGCCCCGCCGACGCGTGAGAAAAAGCCGTGCGGCACATCAGCCAGCACATCGGATGTCAGAGGGTTGAGCGTCATGCGTCAAGTCCAGGAGGAGGGTGCGCACCTTCGGGATAAAGGCCCATCACTTTGAACAGGTTTCCCATTTCTTCGGGGTGCGTCAAGCGTCGATGCGCTGCAATATGCTGCGAGAGTGCAGGCTCGGCCATGTTTTGCGCCAAGGCCTGCGCGCGCGCTGTTATGCCCAAACGCTCTAAAAAGACGCCCTGGGGTGTGATGCGCGAATACGGGCACAGTGCGGCGGTGGTGAGCGCCTCAAAGTCCACATGGGCGGTGATGTCGGCGGTGCCGGGAGTGTCCAGCAGGTCCACAGATTTATGATCGCGCAGCGCTTGCAGTGTATCGCCAAGACTGCGCCAGTCGCCGTAATCGATAATAAGCGCCACACCGCCTGCCCCTGAGATTTTTTGCGAAATGTGATGCATGATCGGTGCGGCAGCGCTGCACACTTCGATCAGGTCGCCTTCCTTGGTGTCCTCCAACCGGTGGGCGAGCGCGGGTTGAACCGTCGCAGGTCCAAGGCCTAGGATCAGGTCCGTGCCTGCGTCGTTCAGGTTGACCTGGCGTTCATGCCAGCCAAGACCGCGGCGCTGGTATTGATGCACTGGCAGTGCGTCGAAAAACTCATTCGCCACGAGGAAAAGGGGGGCGGCTGGCAGGTCGTCTAGTGCGTCGAGCCACCGCGGGTCATGGCCTTCCAATTGACGGGCCTGCGCAGCGCGCAGTACCGGCGAGGCCTCAAAAAGATGCACATTGGCCGCCTGCACAAACCCCGGTACGGCAGCTCCCGCGCGCAGAATATCGGCCATCAGCGTCCCGCGGCCGGGACCCAATTCGGCCAAGCTAAACACCGCGGGCGCGCCTTGGTCCAACCAGCTTTGGGCAAGGCAAAGGCCTATCATTTCCCCGAACATTTGGCTGATCTCCGGTGCGGTGATGAAATCACCGCTGCGGCCCAAGGGGTCGCGGGTGGTATAATAGCCAAACTGCGGATGCAGCAGCGCCTCTTGCATAAAGTCCGCCACGTGTATCGGGCCGGTGGCCGCAATGCGCTGCATCAGCATAGATTTAAGAGTGTTGGGCGCAGGTTTAGTCACGGAGTGGCCGGCAAGTATTACAGAAAAGGGGCAGGTTCATGCGCCGCTTACGCGGCACGCCGGGCCCGTGCAATCAAATAGAGACCCAAAAAGATCATCGGCAAGGACAGAATTTGCCCCATAGTAAGCCCCATGCCGTTCATGTGCCATGCAAGACCCAAAGGATTGCCTTCGGATATGAACTGCGCATCCGGTTGGCGCACGAACTCGACACAGAACCGCGCCAGGCCGTAGCCTGCGAAAAAGACACCGGCTATTCGGCCGGGCGCGTGCAGGGCACCGCGTCGCCACGCCATGTAGAAAAGGATGATACCAAGTACGATCCCCTCTAGGATACCTTCGTAAAGTTGCGAGGGGTGGCGCGCGCAGGCGCCTACGACGGCGGGGCAGTACTGTGCCGCCTCGCCCGGGAAAACGACGCCCCAAGGGACATCGGTTTGACGGCCCCACAGCTCTGCGTTGAAGAAATTGGCCAAGCGTCCCAAAAACAGGCCCGGTGTGACGCCCAAAGCCATAATATCAGCGGTTCCCAGCTTGGACAGGCCATTGCGCGCGGTGAACAGCCACCCGGCTGCGATCACACCCAAAAGGCCGCCATGAAACGACATCCCGCCTTGCCAAAGGGCCAAAATTTCGGCTGGATTGGCAAGGTAATAGGCGGGTTGGTAGAAAATCACATAGCCCAAGCGCCCGCCTAAGATCACGCCCAAGACGACATAGGTCATAAGGTCTTCGATCTGTTCGGGGCGCATTGCGGGGCTGTTGTGCGCCCAAAGATGCGGTGCGCGTACGGCCCGCAGGCCGATCCGCCAGCTGATCAAAATGCCCGCGATATAAGCCAGCGCGTACCAGCGCAGCGCAAAGGTCATACCGAATAACGTGACCGAGAAAAGTTCGGCCGAGACGTTGGGAAAGGGGATCATCGCTATCATGCGGCGACATGACCAAGGGGGCGGGAGGAAGTCAACCATTGCAAGGGCGTGCTCTCCGGCCCATATACGGTGCAGCAGCAAAACGGAGACCCGACATGCAAGCGCGCGGCAAAATTTTTGACGATCTGTCCCAACTCATGACCAACGCGATGGGCGTAGCGCAGGGGGCCAAGGACGAGGCCGAGACCGCGATGAAATCCATGTTGGACCGCTGGCTTGCGGACCGTGATTTCGTCACGCGCGAGGAGTTCGACGCGGTACGCGCCATGACGCAAAAAGCGCGCGAAGAGAATGCGGCTCTGCTGGCACGTCTCGAGGCGTTGGAAAAAGGCTAAGCCCAAACCACCTTTGAGCCGAATCGATCCCGCCTGAGGTTGGATTTATGCCATGCGTCCGGTCCTGTGATTGGGCGTTTTTGCTTTTGTGCAGGCTGGATGCTGCAGATGCGCGGATTGTTGCACGTGCGTTTTGGCTATTTTGTGCGGGTTTGCCCGTTCTCCACAACTTATTGAGGTTATCCCCAAATAAAGGGTTGCCACACCGCAGGTGCACCCTCACCATATCTAGTATGGGTTGAGGGTAAAACATCGACCTATCGAGCAGGCATCTAGCGCTGGGGGGCGCTGACCGCCCCGCATGCGCGTGCACCAATAAAGAGGTGACGACATGGCACTTTCCGAGAGCTTTATTGACGAAGACGTACATCCCATCGATATCGTGGAACAAATGGCCGCGCATAACGATTGGGAATGTGACCGGCTAGGCGATGACCAAATCGCGATGGCCGTCGAGGGTCAGTGGCGCACGTATTCCCTGACCTTGGCGTGGTCGGGCTATGACGAGACACTGCGCCTGATTTGCACCTTCGAGATGGAGCCGCCAGAGGATAAGGTTGCAGATCTTTATGCGTTGCTGAACCTTGTGAACGACCAATGTTGGGCCGGCGCCTTTACCTATTGGGCCGAGCAAAAGCTGATGGTTTACCGCTATGGGCTGGTGCTTGCAGGCGGACAGATTGCGGGTGCCGAACAGATCGACACGATGATTGGCGCTGCCGTCATGAGCGCCGAGCGCTACTATCCCGCGCTGCAACTGCTGGTCTGGGGCGACCGCACCCCGAAAGAAGCAATTGATGTAGCCATTGCAGAGGCCTACGGCCGCGCGTAGGCTCGCCCGCAACGACGATCAGGGCCCCCAGTAGGGCCCGTAGCGGGGGCGGGTTATGGACCGGATGAAAGATGTCGCGCAGCGCGGCTTGGTGCTGTTGGGCTGTGGGAAAATGGGCTCTGCGATGTTGGCCGGATGGCTGGCACGGGGCGTGCCGCCCGCTTCCGTTTGGGTCGTAGATCCAAAACCGAGCGATTGGGTGCTGAGCACCGGCGTTCATGTAAACGCAGATGTGCCGCCACAGCCTGCTGTGCTGCTAGTGGCGGTGAAACCTCAAATGATGGCCGCGGCGCTGCCTTCTATTTCGGCTATGGGCGGTGGCGACACTGCGGTGGTCAGCATCGCGGCCGGTACGCCGCTGGGCTATTTCGAAGGGGTCTTCGGCCAAGAGACACCCATCGTACGGGCCATGCCGAATACGCCCGCGGCGATCGGGCAGGGCATCACGGCCATCGTGGCAAATGCCGCAGGTTCCGGCGCGCTTGAAATGGCGGAGGAGCTCCTTAGCTCTGTTGGCTCTGTGGTGCGGGTCGAGAACGAAGCGCAGATTGACGCCGTGACAGGCGTCAGCGGCTCAGGGCCAGCATATGTATTCCATCTGATAGAGACGCTTGCGGCGGGCGGCGTGGCTATGGGCCTTTCGGAAGATCTTGCGATGCAACTGGCCAAAGCCACGGTCGCAGGCGCAGGGGCTTTGGCCGCCTCAGCTGAGGATACGCCAGAGCAGTTGCGCGTGAACGTAACCTCGCCCGGCGGCACGACGCAGGCCGCACTCGAGATCTTGATGGACACCGAAACGGGTTTTCCCGCCCTTGTACCAAAGGCGGTTGCCGCAGCGACCCACCGGGCGCAGGAGCTAGCAGATGAGTGATCTAGATTTCGACACCTTCCTGCAAGTTGACGTGCGCGTGGGCACGGTGACACGCGCAGAGCCGTTCCCTGAAGCGCGCCGTCCCGCCCTCAAAATGTGGATCGATTTCGGTACAGAGATTGGCCTGCGCAAAACCTCGGCGCAGGTGACGGCGCATTATACGCCGGAGGGACTGATCGGCCGCCAAGTCGTGGCCGTGGTGAATTTCCCACCACGCCAAATCGGCCCTTTCATGTCAGAGGTGCTGGTGCTCGGTGTGCCAGATGAAAAGGGCGAGGTTGTCCTTCTGTCGCCAGATCAAAACACCCCGGATGGAGGGCGGATGCATTGAAGAAATTATTGATTACCCGCCCCATGCCGGATGTCGTGCGCGCCGAGGCGGAAGCGCATTTTGACGTTACAATGCGGGCGGAAAATACAGCTTTGCACTGGGACGAAATGATCGCTGCCCTCACGGACTATGACGCTATTCTGCCCACACTTGGGGATTTGTTCACAGCCGAGGTCTTTGCCGCAGCTCACCCCCCACGGGCAGTGATGCTCGGCAATTTTGGGGTTGGCTATAATCATATCGACGTGGCCGCGGCGCAGACGGCGGGCCTGATTGTTTCAAATACACCTGGCGCTGTGACGGATGCGACCGCGGATACGGCGCTGACCTTGATGCTGATGTGCGCGCGCCGCGCGGGCGAGGGCGAGCGGTTGGTCCGGTCGGGCGCGTGGGCGGGCTGGCACCCGACCCAAATGCTGGGCCTGCACATGACGGGCAAGCGTGTGGGCATTGTCGGCATGGGTCGCATTGGGGCGGCGATTGCGCGGCGTTGTCATTTTGGGTTTGGCATGTCGGTCGCTTATGTGACCCGCAGCCCAAAGTCGCTGGATTTTGAGGCCACGCCTTATGACGATCTGTCAGCACTGGCGGAAAATGTTGATTTTCTAGTGGTGGCTGTGCCGGGGGGGACGGAAACCCGCGGCTTGATCGATGCGGCAACGTTGCGGGCCTTGGGGCCTGAAAGCTTTGTCATCAACATTGCCCGCGGGGATGTGGTGGACGAGGCTGCCTTGATTGCAGCGCTGCAAGCTGGTGACATTGCTGGCGCGGGTCTGGACGTTTATGCGGCGGAGCCTATTGTGCCGGAGGCTTTGCGCGCGATGGAAAATGTCGTGCTCCTGCCGCACCTGGGGACAGCTGCATTGGAGGTGCGGGTCGACATGGGGTTAATGGCCGTACGCAACCTCAAAGCGGTCCTGATCGACGGGAAGCCTGCGCCAAACGCTGTGTAAGCCACGCGGCGGGGGGCTATTCAGCCGGCAGGTCGCCCACAGCCTCTCGCCAATGGCGCCGGCACAGCGAGACATAGCGCTCGTTGCCGCCCACCATAATCTGGTCTCCATCAACCAGTGTCTTGCCCTCGGCGTCTTGGCGGATCACCATCGTCGCCTTGCGCCCGCAGTGGCAAATTGTGCGGACTTCGCGCATCTCGTCCGCCAATGCCAGCAAGGTCGCGGAGGCTGGAAAGAGTGCGCCACGAAAATCTACACGCAGGCCGTAGCACATGACAGGCACGCCCAGATCATCCACCGCACGGGCCAGTTGCCAGACCTGTTCCGGTGTCATGAAGTGTGCTTCATCCAAAAAGACGCAGGCCACGGGGCCCGCATCCATCCGGGCCTTGATCTTGGCAAAAAGGTCATCACCCGCCGTGAATGTATCCGCAGGCGCGCTGATCCCGATGCGGCTGCCGATGCGTCCCGATCCTGCGCGCGTATCAAAGCGAGCGATCAGCAAATAAGGCTCCATCCCCCGCTCGCGGTAGTTATGCGCCGCCTGCAAGAGGATCGCGGATTTACCCGCATTCATGGTGGAGTAATTGAAGTAAAGCTTTGCCATGCGGTTCGGTAAAACAAGCGCCCCAGCGGTGCAAGACAGGGGCGGGTGAGATTTAGAAATATCCCGCGCACAGCGGGCATTCAGCCTTAACCGTGGCGCGTCACAAGGACGGAGCCCACGGAATATCCGGCCCCAAAGGAGCAGATCAAACCGTGATCGCCAGCGGCCAAATCATCAGAGTATTGCGAAAAGGCGATTATGCTACCGGCGGAAGAGGTGTTGGCGTAATCTTGTAAAATGTTGGGCTGCTCACCGGGTTCTGGCGTCCGGCCCAGCACTTTTTTGCCAATAAAATCATTCATCGATTTGTTGGCCTGATGCAGCCACAGCCGCTTGAGCCCTGCCGCTTCCATGCCTTCGCTGTCCAAATGCCCCGCGATATGCTCGGACACCAAGGGCAGCACTTCTTTGAACACTTTGCGCCCGTTTTGCATAAACTGCATGTCGCGGCGGTCGGCCGTACCACTAGGGCGCGAGCGGCGCAAAAAGCCGTTGTTGTTGCGAATATTGTTGGAAAACGTGGTCGCACAGCGGGTGGAGTTGATCTCGAAATATGGGCCTGTCGCGGCATCCGCTCGCTCAATCAAAACGGCCGTGGCCACATCGCCGAAGATGAAATGACAATCCCTGTCGCGCCATTCCAAATGGGCTGAGCAAATCTCGGGGTTGACCACCAGCACGGAGCGCACAGAGCCTGCGCGGATCATGTCGGCTGCGGCCTGAATACCGAAGGTCGCAGAGGAACAGGCAACGTTCATATCAAAGGCAAAGCCGTCGACGCCCAATTGGTCTTGGATCTCAATGGCAACGGCGGGGTAGGCGCGCTCGAGGTTGGAGGCGGCGCAGATCACAGCCCCTACATCGGCGGCGGTTTTGCCCGCGGCCGCCAGTGCCTTTTGCGCGGCATCCAGCGCCATTTCGGCCATAATCGACGGCTCATCATCGCTGCGCTGGCGCAACAGCGGGTGCATCACATGCGGATCCAGAATGCCGCTTTTGTCCATGACATAGCGCTGCTCAATTCCGGAGGCTTTGACGATGAATTCCTCAGAGGAATGTGCTTTGGCTTCAACCTCGCCTGCGGCAATCGCCTCGACATGCTCGGCGTTATAAATGTCGGCATAGGCGTTGAAGGCCGTGACCAGTTCAGCGTTGGTGATGATTTCGCGCGGTGTGAAAACGCCCGTGCCCGTGATTGCAGGTCTGTGCATGTACTTTTTGCCCCTGATGATCCGTCCTCAACAGAGCCGGTAATCCCCTCAAAGGTCAAGGGCAAGCGGGTGGGGGCAGGTGCCGTAGCGTCCACCCCTGCCGTGATGGACTTGGCCTAGCTTGCCACGGCCTTCATAAACCGGTCCCGGATGACCACAGGGTCCATTGTGATGACGGGCAGTTTGATGTTGCCGCTGTCGCATTTGCAGACAATCACGGTCATCTTGCGCGCTTCAATCGCATCTTGCAGCACCGGGCCTAGTTCGCGGTCCTGCACTTCAATCACATTGTCGCAGCCACAGGCGGTGGCAACGGCCGCAAGCGAGGTGCGCTTGCCAGTATAGGTCGGCTGATCCCCGGTAGAGCCATACGATTCGTTGTCGATAATCAGCAAAATATAGTTGTCCGCCACATTGTTGGCGATGGTCGGCAAAGTGCCCATATTTGTCAAAACCGATCCATCTCCGTCGATGGAGATCACGGTTTTATCTTGGGATAGTGCCAAGCCAAGCCCGATTGAGGACGCCAGCCCCATCGTACCCAGCATGTAAAAATTTGTCGGCTGATCATCGATCATATGCAGCTCTTGGCTGGGCAGACCGATGTTACAGATCACCAGTTGGTCACGCAGGATCGGGGCAATTTCACGCAGGATTTCTGAACGGATCATTGGTCGCCATAGCCTCCCCAAAAGGACGCGTCCGTCAGGATCGCGACCGGTTTATTGCACATAAAGGTGTATTTTAGGATCGCGTCCAACTCGTTGGCATCCGATTCTTTGTGAAAATGATAGGTGGGGATGTTCATCTGCGCGAGCAGCGCCTTGGTATGCACGGCCATCTCGACCTGACACGCCACCGGTTCACGCAGCTCACCACGGTAGCTGATCAGCATTGGCAGCGGCATCCTGTAAAATTGTATCAGCGTAGCAAGCGTGTTGATGGTCACCCCGATGGCAGTGTTTTGCATGATGATCGCGGGCCGCTTGCCACCCATCCACGCACCGGCACACAGGCCCATGCCTTCGTCCTCTTTGTTGGAGGGGATGTGGTAAATGCTGGCGCGGTTTTCGACCTCATCGATGACACCGGCCAGCTGTTTACAGGGCACGGTGGTCACAAAGGAGATGTCGTTGGCCTCCAGATCGTCCACGATGCGTTTGGAAATGCTCATGCGTTTCCTCCTTGATTTGGGCCGTGGGGGGCGAGTTGCGGGTTGGGGATCACTTTGGCGGGTGCAGGCGGGGCAATGTCAATATCCTCCTGCGTTGTGTGTGCGGCGATGTGTTTTGGCGGCGCGCATCATTGTGCGGGCGTGAGGTCAAACGCCTCACCGGGAAAATATTTGTCCAACCGGGCGTCTGCGGCGCGGGCATGACCCTCCATCCCTTCGAGCCGCGAGATGCGCGCCGTGGCAAGTGCTACCGGTTTGCTGCCCGCGCGGGTGGACCGCTGCCACGTCACGATTTTCATGTATTTATGGACCGACAGCCCGCCGGTATATTTTGCGGCGCCTGAGGTGGGCAGGACATGGTTCGTACCGGTGGCTTTGTCGCCGAAAGATACGGTCGTCTCTTCGCCTAAAAAGAGCGAGCCGTAGCACGACAGGCGCTCTAACCACCAATCCAAGTCCTCTGCCATCACGGTCAAATGTTCGGGCGCATAGTCGTCGGAACAGGCGGCCATCTCAGCGCGGTCGGCGCAGACGATCACCTCGGCATAGTCGCGCCAAGCGGCGGCAGCATTGTCGCGGTTCAGGGACGGCAGCTGCGCGATGAGCGGTGGCACGCGCGCCATCACATCTTGGGCGAGTTCGGTGCTGTCGGTGACCAACCAGACGGGCGAGTTATATCCATGCTCGGCTTGGCTGACCAAATCCGTGGCCACAAGGTGCGGATCGGCTTGCGCATCGGCGAGGATCAAGCTGTCGGTCGGTCCGGCAACCATGTCGATGCCCACGCGGCCAAAGAGGATGCGCTTGGCCTCGGCCACATATTGGTTGCCGGGGCCAACCAAAATATCCGCTTTTGGCAGTCCAAAAAGGCCAAAGGTCATGGCGGCAATGCCCTGCACGCCGCCCATGGCCAATATGCTGTCCGCGCCCGCCAGATGGGCTGCGTAGACGATCGCGGGCGGCAGGCCTTCGCCTGCGCGCGGGGGCGAGCAGGCCACGATATGCTGCACGCCAGCCACCTTGGCGGTGGTCACCGTCATGATCGCAGAGGCCACATGCGAATAGCGCCCGCCGGGCACATAACAGCCCGCCGCCCGGCAGGGGATCGCCTTTTGGCCCGTGGTCACGCCCGGCACGACCTCCAACTGGACATCCCTAAGGCTTGCCTTTTGCGTCTCCGCAAAGCGGCGCACGTTGTCATGGGCAAAGGCGATGTCGTCCTTCAACTGTTGCGGCACCTGCGCGCAGGCGGCTGCAATTTCTGCCTCTGTGAGCAGTGGCGCACCTTCGTATTTATCAAACTTAGCGGCATATTCGAGCGCGCGCGCGTCACCGCCGGCCTCGATGTCTTGCAGGATTTGCACTACCGTGTCATGCACATCCGACGCTCCGGTCTGGGCCGTTTTTACCGCCTTTTTCAAATAATTGCGCGCCATTTCTTGCTCCGACTGAGGTCTCGGAACCCTAGAATGGCGCAAAGGGGCTGGCGAGCCTGATCCAGTATCTTCAGGAATTGCAGTCTTTAGTTTTCATAAATCTAATCACGCGCCGCAGCCGTGTTTTGCGAAATGTAGCGATTTGGGTATGCGCAAAGCGCTCGGGCAAACGCGGCCCTGTGACGGGCCGAAAAAAAACGCGCACAGCCGCTGAGGCTGCGCGCGCCCTAGACAAACGGGTTAGCCTTGAAGCGATTTGACCCCAACCGCGTCTTCTGCCTGCGCTTTGATCGCCAAAACGGCGGCATAAGAACCTGCGGCGGTCGTAAAATACGGGATCTTGTCGTATAGGGCGATGGCACGGATGGACTTGCTGTCCTCAACCGCTTGGGTGCCTTCGGTGGAGTTCATCACCAACTGCACGCCGCCGTCTTTCATCAGGTCAGTGATGTCGGGCCGACCCTCATAGACCTTGTTGACCGTCGCGCAGTCATGGCCGTTTTCGGTCAACCACGCTGCCGTCCCGCGTGTGCCGATGAGGTTAAAGCCCAACTCCAACAGGGTGCGCGCGGCCTCTAACATGTCGTCGGTTTTGTCGTCATTCTTGATTGAGATAAAGGCGCATCCGGATGATGGCAGCGGGTTCGACGCTCCCATTTGCGCTTTCAGGAAGGCGCGGGGAAAGTCGCGGTCCCACCCCATTACTTCGCCGGTGGAGCGCATTTCAGGCCCCAAGATTGTGTCCACACCAGGGAAGCGGGCAAAGGGCAGCACGGCTTCTTTCACCGAATACCATGGCATGTTCGGGTCGGCCAAAGTCATCGGGTCGCCCAAGGGCAGCACCGCATCATAGCGTGCCTCAGACGCATAGGGCGCGCGTGTGGGAAAGTCGGCGAGCATTTCGCCCGCCATAACCCGTGCCGCAATGGAGGCAATCGCGCTGTCGGTGGCCTTGGCAACGAAAGGCACGGTGCGCGATGCGCGCGGGTTGACCTCGATCAAGAAGATCTCATCGTTTTTGATCGCAAACTGGATGTTCATCAGGCCTTCGACCTTGAGTGCGAGGGCCAGCGCATGGGTTTGTTTTTTGACCCGCTCGATCACATCATCCGATAGCGAATAGGGCGGTAGCGAACAGGCACTGTCGCCAGAGTGCACGCCCGCCTCTTCGATGTGCTGCATGATGCCCGCGACGTGTACATCCACCCCGTCGCAAATCGCGTCAACATCCAACTCGACGGCGCCGGACAAATAGCTGTCCAACAGGACCGGGCTGTCGCCCGACACCACGACCGCCTCCGAGATATAGCGCTCAAGCTGTGCTTGATCGCGCACAATCTCCATCGCGCGCCCACCCAAGACGTAAGAGGGTCGGATCACCAGCGGAAAGCCGATGCTGGCGGCGATGTCCAACGCCTCTGCATCCGAATGCGCGATGCCATTGTGCGGCTGTTTCAGGCCAAGGCCTTGGACCAACTGCTGGAACCGTTCGCGGTCTTCGGCCAGGTCAATCGCATCAGGTGTAGTGCCAAGGATCGGGATGCCTTCGTTTTCCAGCGCCTGCGCGATTTTCAGCGGGGTCTGCCCGCCAAATTGCACGATCACACCGTGCAGCGTGCCGTTTTCCATCTCAACGCGCAGGATTTCCGTCACATGCTCAAAGGTCAGCGGCTCAAAATACAGCCGATCCGAGGTGTCATAGTCCGTGCTGACTGTTTCGGGGTTACAGTTGATCATGATCGTCTCATAGCCCGCATCGGTCAGCGCATAGCATGCGTGACAGCAGCAATAATCAAACTCGATCCCTTGGCCGATCCGGTTTGGCCCGCCGCCCAGAATGACGACCTTTTTGCGATCAGAGGGGCGCGCTTCGCATTCCACATCGCCGAATACAGGCGTCTCGTAGGTGGAGTACATGTAAGGCGTTTGCGCCTCAAATTCGGCAGCGCAAGTGTCGATGCGCTTGAACACGGCGGTCACACCAGCGTTAAGGCGCGCTTGGCGGATGTCTTTTTCAGCCTGGCCCGTGAGTTTGGCCAAACGCGCATCGCTAAAGCCCATCATCTTGAGGTGGCGCAATGCGTCTGCTTCGGTGGGCAGGCCCGAGCGCTGCACCTCGGCTTCGGTGTCGATGATTTCGCGGATGCGGTCGAGGAACCACGGATCAAACATGGTTGTGGCGTGGATGTCAGCGTTGGACATTCCGTGGCGCATGGCCTGCGCGATCACGCGGATCCGGTCCGGCGTTTGCTTGGCCAGCGCTTTGGTTAGGGCTGCCGCCTCAGGCGCACCGTCAATCTCGATCTCGTCAAAGCCTGTCAGCCCTGTTTCCAACGAGGCCAGCGCCTTTTGCATGGATTCGTGGATCGTCCGGCCAATGGCCATGGCTTCGCCCACGGATTTCATCGCGGTGGTCAAATAGGGCTCGGAGCCCGGGAATTTCTCAAAAGCAAAGCGCGGAATTTTGGTGACGACATAGTCAATCGTCGGCTCAAAGCTGGCAGGCGTGACGCGGGTGATGTCGTTATCCAGCTCGTCCAGCGTATAGCCCACGGCGAGTTTCGCAGCGATCTTGGCGATGGGAAAGCCCGTGGCCTTGGACGCGAGCGCAGAGGAGCGGGACACGCGGGGGTTCATCTCAATCACCACCATGCGGCCGTCGGCAGGGTTGACCGCCCATTGCACGTTCGAGCCGCCTGTTTCCACGCCGATCTCGCGCAGTACCGCGATCGAGTGGTTACGCATGATCTGATATTCTTTGTCCGTGAGCGTCAGGGCCGGGGCGACTGTGATCGAATCGCCGGTGTGTACGCCCATCGGGTCCACGTTTTCGATGCTGCACACGATGATGGCATTGTCAGCCGTGTCGCGCACGACCTCCATTTCGTATTCTTTCCACCCCAATAGGCTTTCATCCACAAGGATCTGCCCCACTGGGGAGGCATCCATGCCAGAGCGGCAGAAATGTTCATAATCTTCGCGGTTATAGGCCACGCCACCGCCGGTGCCGCCCATGGTAAAGGCGGGGCGGATGATGGCGGGCAGGCCCACGTATTCCAGCGTCTCAAGGGCGATTGTTACGCCGGCGCTCAGGTCTTTTTTGCCGTTGGCATCCACGGGGGCTGTGACGATTGCAGCCTTGGGGTTTTCGATGCCCAAACGGTCCATCGCCTCGCGGAAGAGCTTGCGGTCCTCGGCCATCTCAATCGCGTCGCGGGTCGCGCCGATCATCTCAACGCCGTATTTTTCCAACACACCCATCTCTTCGAGGGCGAGAGAGGTGTTCAGGCCTGTCTGGCCGCCCATCGTTGGCAGCAAAGCGTCTGGACGCTCTTTTTCGATGATTTTGGCGACCATGTCGGGGGTAATCGGCTCAATATAGGTGGCATCGGCAAGCGCCGGGTCCGTCATGATCGTGGCCGGGTTTGAGTTGACCAGAATGACGCGGTAGCCTTCCTCTTTGAGGGCTTTACAGGCTTGTGCACCGGAGTAGTCGAATTCGCACGCCTGTCCGATCACGATGGGTCCTGCGCCGATGATCATGATGGATTTGATATCGGTTCTTTTTGGCATGGCGCGGCCCCCTCATTTGCGGACACCCCATGTGCCCAAATTGTCCTGCGTTATAGGCATGCGGACGGGGGACGCAAGGCTGATTGCGCCTTTGTTTTCTTATGCGTTCAAGAAGGCGCGCACGGTCGCCTCAAAGGCGCGCGGCTCTTCGGCATGCAGCCAATGGCCGGCGCCTCGGATCTTGGCGAAACGGGCGTGGGGGAAATAGACGCGAATGGCAGGCCGGTGGGCCGGCGTGACGTAGTCCGACCGATCGCCTGACAAGAACAGCGTAGGCCCGGCATAGGCGCCGTCTAAAGCGGGAAAAGACAGGATCGCCGGCATATTTTCGGCCAAGGCATCAAGGTTGAACATCCAGCGTTTGCCCGCCACGTCCAGTGATTGCGTCAGAAAGCTTTGCAGCATCGGATCAACGCCCATGGCCGCCAATTGCCCTACCGCGTCAGAGCGGCGGCTAACCTGCGTCAAATCCACTGCACGCATTGCCTCGATATGTTGGCTTTGACTGTGCGAATAGGTGACGGGTGCAATGTCTGCGATGATGAGGCGGGCAACATGGTCTGGATGCGCCAGCGCGAGGGCCATTGCAGCCTTGCCGCCCATTGAATGGCCCAGCACCTCCATCGGCGCGCCGTAATGATCGATAACTTCGGCCAGATCCGCGGCCAGATCGGGGTAATCATGCGCAGGGTCATGCAGGCTGGCCCCGTGATTGCGCATATCCACAGCGATTACCGGGCGCTCATTCGACAGCCTTTTGGCAATCACGCCCCAGTTACGACCCGAGCCGAACAGCCCGTGAGCAATAAGCAAAGGCGTGCCGGGTCCGTCGATATTATGTTCGATCCTGTGCAACATGGGCCAAGGGCTAGCGTGTTTGCACCCGGGGCGCTAGGCTAAACCCCACAATGATTTCAGCAGATGATATTGCCGCGCGTGAGGCGCGGATGGCGGTCCTTTTGACCGCGCAAACGGGCATAATGACAGGGCCCAAGCGCGACGGGTTCCACCGCGCTCCGCGCCGGGCAGGACGAGATGTGCCGCGCGCGGTCCACCGGCACGCGGCGGTTTTTGCGCGGGCAAAGCATATGGTGGGGCACCCGCGGTTACGCCAGATGTGCACGCCAGCCTAACTGGATGAGGCGGAGGCGTTGATCACCGCGGCCTTGAAAACCATCGATCCACAGGATCGCCGGCGCGGGCGGCGATTGGCCGTCATAGGCGAAATTGTGTTCAATATGTTGGTCGTTTTTGCGGGCGGTGTGATCTGGCTGATCTGGGCCGGGTATCTTTAGCACGGGCCAGCGGCCTGTCGCCTGACACGAAAATACCGCACCAGATTGACTGGCGCGGCATCCATGAAGGGGGCGGCCAAAACCGCCCCTCAGCCATCCGACCTTAGAGGTTTGGATACATCGGAAAGCGGGCGCAGAGCGCTTCGACTTCGCCGCGGACTTTGGCCTCCACCGCGCCGTTGCCTTCTTCGCCATTGGCAGCGAGGCCTTCGACCACTTCGATAATCCAATCGGCAACCTGGCGGAATTCAGGCTCGCCAAAGCCGCGGGTGGTGCCGGCTGGCGTGCCCAGACGGATGCCGGATGTGATCATCGGCTTCTCCGTGTCAAACGGAACGCCATTCTTGTTGCAAGTGATGTGCGCCCGGCCAAGCGCCTTTTCGGTCGCGTTGCCCTTCACGCCTTTGGGGCGCAGATCGACGAGCATGACGTGAGTATCGGTGCCGCCTGTAACGGTATCAAGACCGCGCTTCATCAGCTGATCCGCAAGGGCTTGCGCGTTGCGGATGACCTGCTGTTGATAGACTTTGAACGAGGGGTCCAGCGCCTCACCAAAAGCGACCGCCTTTGCCGCGATCACATGCATCAGCGGGCCGCCCTGAATGCCGGGGAAAATGGCGGAGTTGAACTTTTTCGCCAGCGCCTCGTCATTCGTTAGGATCATCCCGCCGCGCGGGCCACGCAGAGTTTTGTGCGTGGTCGTGGTGGCCACGTGGCAATGCGGGAAGGGCGAGGGGTATTCGCCCGCTGCGATCAACCCGGCAAAGTGCGCCACATCGGCCAGAACATAGGCGCCGACTTTGTCCGCAATCTCGCGGATGCGGGCAAAGTTGATCTGACGCGGAATGGCCGAGCCGCCGGCGATGATCATCGCAGGCTTGTGCTCCAGTGCCAGCGCTTCGATCTGGTCATAATCGATGTCGAGCGTATCGCGGCGCACACCGTATTGCACCGCGTTGAACCACTTGCCCGATTGGTTGGGCGCTGCGCCGTGGGTCAGGTGACCACCGGCATCAAGGCTCATGCCCAGGATTGTCGCACCCGGCGTCAGAAGCGCCTGAAACACGCCTTGGTTGGCCTGCGAGCCGGAGTTGGGCTGCACATTGGCAAAACCGCAGGAAAAGAGCTGTTTTGCCCGCTCAATCGCGAGGTTCTCGGCGATATCCACGTGCTGGCAGCCGCCATAATAGCGCCGTCCGGGATAGCCTTCGGCGTATTTATTGGTCAGCACAGAGCCTTGCGCCTCTAGTACAGCGGCGGAGACGATGTTTTCCGACGCGATCAACTCGATCTCGGCGCGCTGGCGGCCCAATTCGGCTCGTGTGGCTGCGAAAAGCTCTGGGTCCGTGTCTGCAAGGCCTTGTGTGAAAAAGCCGGGCTGGCGGTGAGGTGCGTTCATGGGGTCTCTCCCTGTGTGATCCTGCGTGGAATGAGTCGTTGCCGTGTTTCGTATCGGAAACCTTGAGAATGGCAAAGCAGTTAAAGCGACGCAAGCCCTGCCAAAAGCGCCTTGGGGGTGTCTATTGAACGGCGGGTGGCATTGGCGGGGGAATTATGTTTCAAATCGGGGCGTAACACGCCGATAGGAAACGCGTCATGCCTTTGATCCTGCTGCCTTTGATCTTATGTCACTGAAGATCGCCTTTACCGCCAGTGCCGCCCCTTTGGCGCAAGAGGCGCATCAGGCATTGGCTGCCCGATATGGTGATGTCTCACCGAATGAGGCGGATGTGATCGTGGCGCTGGGGGGTGACGGGTTTATGCTGCACGCGCTGCACAGCACCCAAGATTTGCCGGCGCCCGTCTACGGCATGAACCGCGGCACGATCGGTTTTTTGATGAATGAATACGGGGCCGAAAGCCTGCCCGACCGCTTGGCCCAAGCCGAAGAGGCGACGGTCAACCCGCTGGCGATGGTGGCCGTCTCAGGCGACGGGCACACCCACAAGGCGCTCGCAATCAACGAAGTCTCGTTGCTGCGCGCAGGCCCGCAAGCTGCCAAGCTGAGGATCAGCGTGGATGGACGCCTGCGTATGGATGAGCTTAGCTGCGACGGCGCTTTGGTGGCGACGCCTGCGGGCTCAACGGCCTATAACTACTCCGCGCACGGCCCGATTTTGCCCATCGGCGCAGATGTGCTCGCGTTGACGGCGGTGGCGGCGTTCCGGCCGCGGCGCTGGCGCGGTGCGCTCTTGCCAAAAACGGCCGAGGTTTGTTTTGAGGTGCTGGAACCTGAAAAGCGTCCCGTGATGGCCGATGCCGACAGCCGTTCGGTCAAGGATGTGCGGCAGGTTACGATCAAATCAGATCCCTCCATCGTGCACCGTATTTTGTTTGATCCGGGCCACGGGCTCGAAGAGCGGCTGATTTCGGAACAGTTCACATGACGCCGCTGCGTCCGGCGGTGCCGCGGTCGCTGTGCACCGATTGCGGTGTGTCGCGCATGGCCGACCCATCGGCCTGCGGGACTGCGTGCCAATTCATCAAACCCGACTACCCCAAGTACGAACAGGCCGTGCATGGCCGGGTCCGCGGGGCGGGCGATGAGACGTTTTTTGGCCCTGTTCAATCGATGTACCGCGCCCAGATGCGCCGCCCTGCGCCCGGCGCGCAATGGACGGGGATTACGACATCGCTAGGGTCCGCCCTTTTGGAAAACGGGCAGGTGGAGGCGGTCCTGACCATGGTCGCGGATGCGCAAGACCGCTGGAAGCCGGTGCCGGCCCTGATCACAGAGGCGGCCGACATGGTGCGCGCCCGCGGGATGCGCATGGGCTATGCACCGCTGCTGGCGCTGCTAGAAGAGGCGCGCGACCGTGGCATCACGCGCCTCGGGGTGATTGGCATTCCCTGCCAAGTCTACGCGCTGCGCGCGCTTGAGGCGCGCTTAGGCTTTGAGCGTCTGTATGTCATCGGCACACCCTGTTCGGACAACACGACAACCGAAAACTTTCACCAATTCCTCGCCTTGCTGGATGCCGCGCCGGACGAGATCACCTATCTGGAGTTTCGCGCGGATTACAAAGTGGAGCTGCGCTTTGCCGACGGTCGCGTGCGCCTGATCCCGTTCCTCAGCCTGCCGATCAGCGACCTGCCTTCAGATTTCTTTCCGCTGACGTGTCGGACCTGTGTGGACTACACCAACGCGCTGGCCGATATCACGGTGGGCTATATGGCGGGGCAGGGGCAGCAATGGGTGCTGGTGCGCAATGCGCGCGGGGCCGAAATCCTCGCAGCGTTGGGCGATAGCATCGCGCTCGCTCCGGTTGGCAGCGCGGGGCGGCGGGTTAATGCGGTCAAAGGGTTTATCGCAAACACCGCACGTGCGGCGGGCGGTTTGCCACTGCGCCGGATGCCCAAATGGGTGCGCCCGCTGGTCAGTTGGCTGCAACAGCGCACCGGCCCGCGCGGGTTGGAGTTTGCCCGCACGCGGCTGGAAATGAAGGCGGCCGAAACCATCCTGCATCTACGTCACGCAGCACCGGCCAAGATGAAAAACATGATCCCTGATCACGTCTGGCGCATTGCGGCGCCTTATGGGTTGAAACCACTGGCCGGCGAGGTTCATGTCCCGCCGGACGTTGTTGACCCTGAGCCTGCCAAGGACGCTTAAGCGCCGGCGTAGCCGATGGTGCGCAGGGCGGTACGGATCTCGTCCAGGATGGCGGGGTCGTCGATGGTCGCGGGTTGCTTGAAT
The DNA here is from genome assembly GCA_965656435.1 of uncultured Pseudosulfitobacter sp. Taxonomy (GTDB): domain Bacteria; phylum Pseudomonadota; class Alphaproteobacteria; order Rhodobacterales; family Rhodobacteraceae; genus Pseudosulfitobacter. The sequence continues at coordinate 46,463 of CBFHKQ010000005.1, forward strand.
GCCTCATCATCCGCGATCTTCACCATGGTGGCGCGTAGGATCTTGCCCGAGCGTGTCTTGGGCAAACGATCAACCACCAAACACTGCTTGAACGCCGCCACGGGGCCAATTTGATCGCGGATCCGCTTGACACATTCGGCGCTGATCTCGGCATGGTCGCGTGATACGCCCTTTGTGAGGCAGACAAATCCCATCGGGCTTTGCCCTTTGAGCGTGTCTGTTACCCCGATCACGGCACATTCGGCCACGTCTGGGTGCCCTGCCAAAACCTCTTCCATCGCACCGGTGCTGAGGCGGTGCCCAGCCACGTTGATCACGTCATCGGTGCGCGCCATGATATAGAGATAGCCATCTGCGTCGATCATGCCCGCATCACCCGTTTCGTAATAGCCGGGGAAGGTCGTGAGGTAGGATTTCTGGAACCGCTCTGGCGCGTTCCACAGTGTGGGCAGCGTGCCGGGAGGCAGCGGCAGCTTCAACGCAATTGCACCCAATGTACCCGCAGGCAATGGCGCGCCGCCTTCGTCGAGGATTTGCACGTCATAACCGGGCATCGCAACGGTGGGCGAGCCGATCTTGACTGGCAGTGGCTCGAGGCCAGCGGGGTTGCCCGCAATGGTAAAGCCGGTCTCGGTCTGCCACCAGTGATCGTAGACGGGCACGCCCAGCAAGTCTTGCGCCCATTCGATGGTGTCGGGGTCGGCCCGCTCGCCCGCCAAATAAAGCGCGCGCAGGCAGCTGAGGTCGTATTGCTTGCGGAATTCGCCTTTGGGGTCCTCGCGCTTGATCGCGCGGAAGGCCGTGGGGGCCGTGAAAAAGCTGCGCACATTATGCTCGGAGATCACGCGCCAGAAGGTGCCGGCGTCCGGGGTGCCAACGGGCTTGCCCTCAAACACCACCGTGGTGTTGCCGTGGATCAGTGGCGCGTAACAGATGTAGGAGTGGCCGACGACCCAGCCCACATCCGAGGCGGCCCAGAAAACATCGCCTGGATCGACGTTATAGATGTTTTTCATCGTCCAATTCAGCGCCACCAGATGGCCCGCGGTGGGGCGGACAACGCCCTTTGGCGCGCCCGTGGTGCCAGAGGTATAGAGGATATAGGCCGGGTGATCGCCGCGCACGGGCACGCAGTCGGCCGGCGTGGTGCCAGATTGGAAATCGTACCAGTCCACATCCCGCCCCGCAATTAGATCGCAAGGCTGCTGGCTGCGTTGCAGGATTACGCAGGTCTCAGGTTTGTGCGCGGCCAATTCAATCGCGCCGTCCAACAGCGGTTTGTAGGCCACGATGCGCCCCGGCTCGACCCCGCAGGAGGCGGCGATGATCGCCTTTGGCGCGCAGTCATCAATGCGGACCGCCAGCTCGTTCGCGGCAAACCCGCCAAAGACCACCGAATGGATCGCGCCCAGCCGTGCGCAGGCCAGCATGGCCACCAAGGCTTCGGTAACCATCGGCATATAAATGATGACCCGGTCGCCCAAGCCAACGCCTTGTGCGGCCAAACCGCCTGCGAAGGCGGCCACTTGCGTCTGCAACTCGGCATATGTGGTTTTGGACTTTGCGCCGGTGATGGGGCTGTCGTAGATGATGGCCACCTGATTGCCGCGCCCGGCCACCACATGCCGGTCCACAGCATTCCAGCAGGTGTTTACCTTGGCATCGGCAAACCATTCATAGATGTTGTTGCCCCGATCAAAGAGCGCCTGCGTCGGAGCGTCATCCCAGTCGATCGCATCGGCTTGTGTCATCCACCACGCCTCGGGGTTTTCTTTCCAAGCGTTGTATTCGGCGGCGTAGGTCATGGGCGGGCTCCTCTCGAATTTGAGCGCTAATTACGCCCAAGCCCGCCTGCGCTTCAAGCCCACTGCTTCTTTTTGCCCCAACTGGGCGCTGTCTGCGCCCTTTTGGGGGGGACGCAAGGCGCCGTTTGGCACGTTCTTAGCCGTATTGCGTGACGGGTGTGCCCGCGATGGCCGCCATGTTCAACAGGCCCCGTGCGGTGATGGAGGGCGACACGATGTGCGCGCGGTTGCCCATGCCCATCAGGATCGGCCCAACTTCAAGGCCGCCCCCCTTCATCTTGAGGATGTTGCGCACGCCAGAGGCCGCATCCGCATGGGCAAAGACCAACACATTGGCAGCGCCTTCCATGCGGTTGGTAGGCATCAAACGGTTGCGCAGTTCCGGATCGAGGGCCGCGTCGATGTTCATCTCGCCCTCATAGCAGAAATCATGCCCGCCGGCGTCGAGCAACGCCATCGCCGCCCGCATCTGGGTGCCTGTGTCACTGTCTTGGCTGCCGAATTGTGACTGGGTGCACAGGGCGACGCGCGGCTCGACGCCAAAGCGGCGGACATGGCGGGCCGCACCAATGGCGATCTCTGCGATCTGTGTGGGGTTTGGCTGTGCATGGACCTGCGTATCGGCCACGAAAAGTGGGCCGTCTTCCAGGATCATGAGGCTCAGCGCGCCAACGGCGCGCAGCGGGTCTTGGCCTAAAACCTGATTGATGTAGTTGAGGTGCCAGCGGAATTCGCCAAAGGTGCCGCAGATGAGGCTGTCAGCCTCGCCGCGCTGGACCATCACCGCGCCAATGGCTGTGGTATTGGTGCGCATGATCGCCCGTGCGAGGTCCGGCGTGACGCCTCGGCGGGCCATAATCTCGTGATATGTGCCCCAATAATCGCGGTAGCGGGGGTCATTCTCGGGGTTCACCAGATCAAAGTCCTGGCCCAGTTTGATCGTCATGCCGGCGCGCGCGATGCGGGCCTCGATCACTTCGGGTCGACCGATGAGGATGGGGCGTTCCGTGGTTTCCTCAACCATGGCTTGCGCGGCGCGCAGGACGCGCTCGTCCTCGCCCTCGGCAAAAACGATGCGCCGTGCGACAGCCCGCGCCGCCTCAAAGACTGGGCGCATCAACAGGGCGGATTTGAACACGGAGCCGTCTAGGGTTGTCTTATAGGCATCCAAATCGGCGATGGGGCGCGTGGCGACCCCGCTGGCCATCGCAGCCTTCGCCACCGCAGACGATACGATCCCGACAAGGCGCGGGTCAAAAGGCTTCGGGATCAAATAATCCGCACCAAAGGTCATCTGTTCGCCTTGATAGGCGGCGGCAGCCTCGGCGGAAGTGGTTTCGCGCGCTAGGGCTGCGATCCCGTCGATACAGGCCAGTTGCATTTCGTCGTTGATCGTTGTGGCCCCTACATCCAGTGCACCGCGGAAGATGAACGGAAAGCATAGGACGTTGTTGACCTGATTGGGAAAATCGGACCGCCCCGTTGCAATGATCGCATCCGGCACGGCGTTGCGCACTGCATCTGGCAGAATTTCTGGTGTCGGATTGGCCAGCGCAAAGATGATCGGACGCGGTGCCATGCGGCGCACTTGATCCGGGCTCAGCACGCCCGGACCCGACAGGCCTAGAAACAAATCCGCGCCGTCAATTACATCATCAAGGCTGCGCAGATCGCTTTGTTGTGCAAAGGCGGCTTTGGCTGGGTTCATGTCCTCGGTACGGCCTTCATAGACAAGGCCGTGAATGTCACAGAGCCAGATGTTTTCGCGCTTTACCCCCAGTTTGAGCAGCATATTCAGGCAGGCAATGCCCGCAGCGCCCCCGCCGGTGGAGACAATCTTGATGTCCTTAAACCGTTTTTCAGCGACATAGAGCGCATTGGTCGCGGCAGCTCCGACCACGATCGCAGTACCGTGTTGGTCGTCGTGGAACACGGGGATGTTCATGCGCTCGCGGCAAATACGCTCGACGGTAAAGCAATCGGGGGCCTTGATGTCCTCAAGGTTAATCGCGCCAAAGGTTGGCTCCATCGCGCAGACAATCTCGGCCAGCTTTTCAGGATCATTTTCATTCAGCTCAATATCGAAACAATCGATGCCGGCGAATTTCTTGAACAAGACCGCCTTGCCCTCCATCACCGGTTTGGAGGCCAGCGCGCCGATGTTACCGAGGCCCAAAACCGCCGAGCCATTGGTCACCACGGCCACCAGATTGCCGCGCGACGTGTATTGCGCGGCTGTGGCTGGATCGGCCTTGATCTCAAGACAGGCCTCGGCCACGCCGGGGGAATATGCGCGCGCCAGATCCCGCCCATTCGCCAGCGGTTTCGTCGCGCGGATTTCCAGCTTTCCCGGTTTTGGAAAGGCATGATAATCAAGGGCGGCTTGGCGGGTGGTGGGCGTGTCGGACATGGCGATCTTCCTCGATGGTTGCGTGTCGTATCGCGCAGTGTCACGGCGATCCGCAAGGATGGTTTAGGGTTAAACTACTTTTGCCTCGGTTCCAACTGTTGCAGTGATGCGAGGGGGCGCAGGCCGGCAGATGCGCCAAAACAAAAGCCTGCGCCACAAAGCGTTCCAAAAATTATCCGCGTGGGTTGCAACTTTTTCATACCACGGACACTGTGGCGCCCCGGAGGTTTCTATGACGGACATTCAAGCAGAAGTAATTGTGCCGACCCAAGATTTGAGCGGTGATATTCCTTTTTTCACCAAAGTGCTCGGCATGCGGATGGAGATGATCTTTCCCGCGGATGACCCGTCGGTTGTGGTGTTTTCTGGTCACGGTCTGACGCTCCGGTTGGAGACGGACGCCGCACATACAGCCGCCGGTCATTTGCGGGTGGCGGTGGCGCAGAGTGATGCCTCAGAGCCAAGCGAGCTGCACGCCGCGATTGGCGGCGCGCCGCTGGTCTCGCCTGGCGGTACGCAGGTTCAGGTCGTCCCTCTCAACCCGCCGTTAGAACTGCCGCAAACGGCCCATGCCTTTGGTGTGCGCCGCCTTGCCGATCAGGCACCTTGGGTGATTGGGCGCGCAGGCATGCACTACCGCGATCTGATCCCGGACCGTTTGGGCGGCTCGATCATCGCCAGCCACATTCGCATTCCCGACGGTGGCCCCGTGCCGGATGTTGTGCATTACCATACGGTCGGGTTTCAGCTGATCTTTTGTTATCGCGGCTGGGTCGATCTGGTCTATGAGGACCAAGGTCCGCCATTTCGATTGCACGCTGGCTCTTGTGTGATCCAGCCTCCGAAAATCCGGCACCGCGTGCTCTTTGCCTCTGATAATATCGAGGTGATCGAGATTGGCGTGCCGGCCGAGCATATCACCACGATTGACCACGATATGACGCTGCCCAACGGGCCCGCCAATCCGGACCGTGTGTTTGAGGGGCAGCGCTTTGTGCACCACAAATCCGAAGAGGCGCAGTGGGCGCCCTTCCGGCTGCCGGGCTTTCAAAGCCGCGACACTACGATTGCCGCGCATACCGGTAATGTCGCAGGTGTTCATGTGATCCGACCAACGGAGTGGGCAGCCCCTGTGACGTCGGATTGGGCCCGTCATGACACCGACATCCTCTTTAGCTTTGTGATGGAGGGGCAGATGACGCTTGAAAATGAGGCTGGCGCCACACACGCGCTTGCAGCGGGCGATGCCTTTGTGATCCCACCGGGGATGAAAACACGCTATGCGGCGGCCTCATCGGACCTTGAGCTGTTGGAAGTGTCATTGCCCGGTGCATTTGCCACCGTGATCGGAGAGTAAAATGGATTTGAAAACCGCAGCGCTTCGCGTGCGCGAAAATGCCCATGCGCCCTACAGCGATTTCAAAGTAGGCGCGGCCCTGCGCGCCGCCTCTGGCACCGTCTATGTGGGCTGCAACGTGGAAAACGTGGCCTACCCCGAGGGCACTTGCGCCGAGGCGGGGGCGATTGCCGCAATGGTCGCCGCGGGCGAGACCACGTTGGATGAAGTCTATGTCGTGGCCGGAAGCCCGATGCCTGTGACACCCTGCGGCGGCTGCCGTCAAAAGCTGGCCGAATTTGGCGCTGGCGATGTTGCGGTTACGATGGCCACCACCGGCGGGGTCGAGCAGGTCATGACGCTCGCAGAACTGCTGCCTGGCGCTTTCGGCACGGAGCATATGAAATGACACAGCCGAGCGCCCGCGACGTGCTTGCCACCCTGCGCGCGCGGCAAAGCCCTAGCCGTGAGGCGCTTGCTTGGTTCGCCCAAGGCTTGGCCGACGGGCGGGTGAGCGATGCGCAAGCGGGTGCGTTTGCGATGGCAGTGTGCCTGAACGGATTGGGCGATGTGGGGCGCGTGGCACTCACCCTGGCGATGCGCGACAGCGGGCAGGTGCTGTCGTGGGATCTGGACGGTCCGGTCCTCGACAAACACTCTACCGGCGGAGTGGGCGATTGCGTGAGCTTGGTGCTGGCCCCGGCGCTGGCGGCCTGCGGGGCCTATGTACCGATGATTTCGGGCCGCGGTCTGGGGCACACCGGCGGCACACTCGACAAACTGGAGGCCATCCCGGGGGTGCGCGTGAACCTCAGCCCGACGGAGTTTGAGGCCGTGGTGCGCGACACCGGCTGCGCCATTGTCAGCGCCACGGCGGACATCGCGCCGGCGGACAAGCGTCTGTATGCGGTGCGGGATGTGACGGCGACGGTGGCATCGATGGACCTTATTACGGCCTCCATCCTCTCCAAGAAATTGGCGGGCGGGCTAGACGGGCTCGTGCTGGACGTCAAGGTTGGCAGTGGCGCGTTCATGAAGGATCTGACCGACGCGCGCGCCTTAGCTGAGGCGCTGGTGAACACGGCCAATGCTGCGGGTTGCAAAACTGCGGCGCTTATTACGGACATGAGCCAACCCTTAGCGCCTGCGCTGGGCAATGCGCTGGAGGTGGCAGAAGTCATGCAGGGGCTGCGCAGCGGTGATGTGTCGGCCCCCCTCGCGCAGGCCGCGATTGCTCTGGGGGCGTTGGTGCTTGCGGATGCAGGGCTGGTCGATGACGAGGCCGCGGGTGCGGCGCAGATCACAGGTGTGCTGCGCTCCGGCGCGGCAGCAGAGCGGTTTGGCAAAATGATCACGGCCATGGGCGGACCACTACACTTTGTCGAGGATCCCTTACGCTTTTTGCCTGAAGCGACGGTGATCCGCGAGGTGCGCAGCCGCAGCGCGGGCATCGTGACGGCGGTTGATGGCGCGGCGTTGGGTCAAGCCGTTGTGGATTTGGGCGGTGGACGCCTGCGCGAGAGCGATGAAATCAACCCGGCCGTTGGCCTTTCGCAGGTTGTACGCTTGGGCGCATCATTGCCCAAAGGCGCACCGCTGGCAGTCATCCACGCCGCGCGTCCGGATCAAGCGGACCGGGCTGAAGCAGCCATTCAGGCGGCGATCACACTTGGCTCGGACCCGGTGGATGTACCGCCGCTGGTCCATGATCAGGTGCGCTGATGGGGCGTGTCTTTTTGGTGGTGATGGACAGTGTGGGCATTGGCGGTGCGCCGGATGCTGCGGCGTTTTTCAACGGGGATGTGCCGGACACGGGCGCCAACACGCTGGGGCATATCATGGCCGCCTGTGCTGTTGGCGGTGCGGATATTGGCAGGCGTGGGCCGCTGAACCTTCCGCATTTAACAGCCCTAGGGTTGGAGAAGGCAATGGCCTTGGCCGTTGGGGCGCAGGCCCACACCGCAGAGATCGACGTGCCGTTGCGCGGTCAATGGGGCGTGGCCACGGCGCAAGCCAAGGGCAAGGACACGCCATCAGGTCATTGGGAGATGGCGGGGCTGCTGGTGCCTTGGGTATGGACCTTCTTCCCCGACACAACGCCCGCGTTCCCGCCGCAAATCACAAAGGCCGTTTGCGACGCTGCGGGCGTGCCAGCGATTTTGGGCAATTGCCATGCTTCCGGTACGCAGATCATCGAGGCGCTGGGGCCCGAACATCTGCGCACAGGCGCACCCATTTGTTATACCAGCGCTGATTCTGTCTTTCAGATCGCAGCACATGAGGAACACTTTGGCCTCACGCGCCTGCTGGAGCTGTGCGAAACCCTCGCGCCGATGTTGCACGAGATGAAGGTAGGCCGTGTGATTGCACGCCCGTTCACAGGGGTTGAGGGCGCGTTCAAACGCACCGGCAACCGGCGGGATTTCGCGGTAGCGCCCCCCGGTCCCGTGCTCAGCAATGTCGTCCAAGCTGCGGGCCATCCGGTGCATGCAATTGGCAAGATCAGCGATATTTTCTCCATGCAGGGCTTTGACGATGTGGTCAAAGGCGATGATGCACAGCTGATGCGCGCCCTTGGGGAGGCTGTTGACGCGGCCGCCGAGGGGGCCTTTGTCTTTGCCAATTTCGTTGAGTTTGACAGCCAGTACGGCCACCGCCGGGATGTGGCGGGTTATGCCCGGCATCTGGAGTGGTTTGACGCAGCCTTGGGAAAGATTTTGCCAAGGTTGCGCCCAGAGGACCGACTGATCATTACCGCAGATCACGGCAATGACCCCACATGGGTCGGTACCGATCACACCCGCGAACGGGTCCCAGTGTTGGTTGCAGGGGGGGCTGCCGGCACGCTCGGTCACCTCGCGCTGCGAGATGTGGCGCGGCTGGTCACGGATCATCTGGGCCTCGCACCTGTCCAACAATAACGCAGGCGCGCTTGCGTTGTTGGCCGCCGCTTGTCACTAAGGACGCCACAGAAGAAGGAACAGCCCATGTCGGATCATGTGACAGTTGTCGACCACCCGTTGGTGCAACACAAATTAACGCTGATGCGGGACAAAGCGACCTCCACGGCCGTGTTCCGCCAACTCTTGCGCGAGATTTCGCAGCTGTTGGCCTATGAGGTGACACGCGGTCTGCCGATGACCACCAAGATGATCGAGACGCCGATGCAGCCCATGCAGGCTCTGACGCTGGATGGTAAGAAGCTGGCCTTGATCTCCATCTTGCGGGCCGGCAACGGCCTTTTGGATGGGGTGTTGGAGCTGATCCCCTCCGCGCGGGTGGGTTTTGTCGGCCTCTACCGGGACGAAGAGACGCTGCAACCGGTGCAGTATTATTTCAAGGTGCCCGATGCGTTGGAGGATCGGTTGGTGATTGCGGTGGACCCGATGCTGGCCACCGGCAACTCCTCTGTGGCCGCGATTGACATGCTCAAACAGGCCGGCGCCACCAACCTGCGCTTTTTGTGTCTCTTGGCGGCCCCCGAGGGCATTGCTCGGATGAAAGAGGCTCATCCAGACGTGCCGATTGTTACCGCATCCATTGACGATCAATTAAACGATGTCGGCTATATTGTGCCCGGGTTGGGGGATGCGGGTGATCGGATGTTTGGCACGAAATAATCTACGCGCTGGACTTGGCCCAAGCCCGCTGCCATGCTTGGTGCGAGGTCCTGTTAGGGGTTATTTTATGAAATTTTTTCATTTTTTATCGTTAAATCTATGTGGGTTGGTCTGTGGTGTTGCTGCCGGCTGGGGGCAGAGCCTATCCGACGGGGATGTGACCCCGGCAGAGTTTCCGCCCGCGGGTTATAAAGCCAGCCAATATGTCGACAGCCGTGGCTGCGTTTTCATCCGTGCGGGCATTGATGCTGCGACGACGTGGGTGCCGCGGGTGAACCGGTCAAGGGAGTTGATTTGCGGGCAAACGCCAAGTGTGCCCGCCGCCGCGCGCGGTGCACCGCAAGTCGCGACCCCAGCGCCAGAAATCACGCTGCCCACAGCGCCACAGCCTGCGCCGCCTGTTGCCGTGAGCGTGCCAAAAGCCAAGCTGGCGGTAAAACCTGCGGACACCTCGCCCCAAATCGGTGCGCAGCCCGCGACACCAGCGCCTAAGGTTGCGCCAGCTGCGCAGCAACAGGCCCCGGCACCGGATGCAGCCCCCGCCTGCACAGGAGCCTCGGCCCTTTCGCAGCAATATCTCAAACCAAATGACAGGGTGCCGCTGCGCTGTGGTCCGCAGGAGCAACCTTATCAGTCGGGCGAGCTAGAGGAGGAAACCGCCCCGGCGCAGACCAAACGGCCGGTGCAACGGGCCGCGGTGGCCCCACAGCGGCCTGACTTGCCCACGGGCTTTCGCCCTGCTTGGGAGGACGGCCGCCTGAACCCAATGCGGGCGGTGCGCACAGCGGCGGGAGATCAGGCGATGCACCAGATCTGGACGCAGACTGTGCCGCGGCAGTTGGTATCAGATGAAAAACGCGAGCTGGTCACGCGGAGCGCCGTCTCACTCCACAGCCTCGCGGCTCCCTCCGCGCCGCGCGGTGTGTCCCTGCGGGGCAAAGGCTATGTGTCGCTGGGTACTTTTGGGGCTGCGCCGCAGGCGCAGGCGCTTGCCGCGCGCGCAACCGCGCAAGGTATGTCTGCACAGGTCGGTCGCTTTAGCCGACAGGGCAAAGATATGCAGATCGTGCTTGTGGGCCCATACCCTGATCTGCGCACGCAGCGGGCAGCTGCGGATATCCTGACGGGCTTGGGCTTTGCGCCTAAGTTGTTAAATTAATTTCCACAGATTGCTTGCAGTTGCAGCCAAGCCGTATCCGACAGGATCGGGGCAGGCGGTGCACCCGCCATCGGGTCCGCCTCAATAAGTGGCAGCGTCATTTCCCCAGATATATCACGCGCATAGGCATAGGGTGTGCTGCGGATCTGTGCCTCTTCGAAGCGCTGTAGCAGCGCCTGCCGGTCCGGATCTGGGCGCGGGTTGAGCACCAAGGTCTCCGCATATCGGTCCAGAATGGCGTCAGGCAGCCCGCCCGTGGTCAAAAGCGTGATGCTTGCACGCAAGCCTCCCGCCTTGAGCAGGTCGCGCAGCGGCGAAACCGCACCCTGATGCAGGCCCTCAGCGAGGATATAGCCCGCGGCCACATCCGGCTCTTCAAAATCCTCGACCAGACTACGGTTCAGCACCACCGTGCCGCCGGGCAGCGTGTTACTGGTTGCCACAGCACCGCGCAGAATGACGACATCACGCGCACCGGTGCGCGCAGCCAATGTGCGTAGTGCGCGGGTACCGGGAACAGTCTCGCAGGGCGGGCCGGCCACCCGCGCGATCCGGCTAAGGACCGCCGATCCGATGTCGGTACGGGTCACTTCCGGCACCACGTTCAGCGCGTGGTTAATAAGCGCGCCCGGCAGCCAAAAGATCATCAGTGCCGCCACCGCCGAGATCGACAGCGTTGCCCCCAACCACCGCAAGCGGCCGGGCTTGGGGCGCGCGCGGTGTACCGCTTTGCGCAGCGTCTCAATCGCCTCGATCATCTCGGCGGCGTCAGCGTTCAACTCTAGCGTCTCGCCGGCATCGCCGAAGGGATAAAAGATCGCCGGATTGCTTAATGTCCCGCGCCGTTCCACCGCCGCCAAGGACCAATGGGCCAGCGCCGTCTCATTCAGGCTGGAGATCGTGAGCGTGGCATCCCCCACCGACACGATCACCTCGCGCCGCTGATCGCCCGGCGTCGGACGCCAAAGCCCTGACGCCTCCAGCCGTGTGTATTTGGTCAGCGCAGTCATCGCGGGGGCGGTGTCCTATCGGGGCGTTAGGTGGCGGCAGACCCTAAATTAGCGGCCTGCTTGCGCAGTTCAAACTTTTGGATCTTGCCGGTCGAAGTCTTTGGCAATTCTTGGAACACTACCTTTTTGGGCGCTTTAAAGCCTGCCAACGTCTCGCGGGCAAAGGCGATCAAGTCCGCCTCGCTCGGTGCGGTGCCCGGTTTCAGTTCCACGAAAGCGCATGGCACTTCGCCCCATTTGTCGTCCGGCATCGCCACCACGGCGGCAAGGTTCACATCGGCATGGCCCATCAGCGTACCTTCCACCTCAACGGATGAGATATTCTCACCGCCGGAGATGATGATGTCCTTGGCGCGGTCGGCAATCTGGATATAGCCGTCGGGGTGTTGCACCGCCAAATCACCGGAGTGGAAATACCCGCCCTCAAAGGCTTCGCGCGTGGCGGTTGGGTTCTTGTAATAGCCTTTCATGACCGAATTGCCGCGGATCATGATCTCGCCTTGGATATCGCCTGTCATTGGCACTTGGGCCATCTGCGCATCCATGACGGTGATGTCCTCCATCATCGGGAAGGCCACACCTTGGCGTGCTTTCATCGCGGCTTTTTCGGCTTGCGGCAGGGCGTCCCAATCATCGCCGCGCCACAGACATTCGGTGACGTGGCCGTAGGTTTCGGTCAGGCCGTAGACTTGGGTGACGTTAAAGCCCAGCGCCTCGATCTTGGCGAGGGTGGCGGGCGCCGGGGGCGCACCGGCGGTGAAAACTTCTACCGGATGCTCAAAGTGGCACCGCTCGCTTTCATCCGCGTTCACGATCAGGTTCAACACAATGGGCGCGCCGCCGAAATGGGTTACACCGTGGGTAGCAATGGCGTCATATATCGCCGCCGCCGAGATGTCGCGGCAACAGACAAGCGTGCCGCCCAGCAGTGGCATCATCCATGTGTGGTTCCAACCATTGCAGTGAAAGAGCGGCACAATCGTCATAAAGACGGGGCGGAGCGTCATGCGCCAGCTAACCGGTGTGCCCATTGTCATCAGGTAAGCGCCGCGGTGGTGATAGACGACGCCTTTGGGCCGCCCGGTGGTGCCAGAGGTGTAATTCAGCGCAAGGCTTTCCCATTCGTCCTGTGGCATGATCCAGTCAAAGGCGGCCTCGCCCGTGGCCAAGAGCGCATCATAGGTCATGTGGCGTCCGCTTGCGGGCCAGCCATGCTCGGCGTCGGGGCATTCCACAATCACGGCCTCAGAGCCTGCGCGGGTGCGCGCGGCCTCAGCCGCCTCAATAAACTGGCTATCGACCAAAATGACCTTCGCCTCACCGTGATCAAAAATGTAGGCAAGCGTATCCACATCGAGGCGGGTGTTGATGGTGTTGATGACAGCGCCGCAGGCCGGTACGCCGAAATGCGCCTCCACTTGGGCGGGCAGGTTGGGGATCATCGTGGCCACAACATCACCCGGCGCAACACCCAGCTTGGCAAGGGCGGAGGCCAGCTGCGAACACCGCGCATAGTACTCGGCATAGCTCACCCGGTGCGATCCATAGATCACTGCGGTTGTATCGGCAAAGACTACCGCCGCGCGCCGCAAATGTGATAGAGGCGTCAGCGCCACATGATTGGCGGCGCATTTCTCCATGCCGGTTTCGTCGTTCATCCAACCCATGTTCGGTCCTTCTTGATGTGGCCGCTTGTTTGTGTCCCAATTGACGATATTGCAGAGAGGCAGGGGATGCAAAAAGAGAGTTGCTCAAAAATGGCCCAACCCGACATTAACGGTCCCGCCGACACTGTGCCCACCGGCGCGCCCAGCGCTGAGTTTGTGGGGGCGGGCCTGCCGGCCACGCGGCCTTTGGCGGCGTCGGCCTGCATGTTGTTGGCCATGGCGCTGTTGGGCTTTGTCGATAATTTTGTGCCCCGCATCGCCCAAGACGTGAGCGTCTGGCAGTTCTTGACGGTTCGCTCTGTCATGGCCCTTGCTTTGGTGGCGCTGCTGGCGCGTTTGGGGCTTGGTACATTGTGGCCGCAACGGTGGTGGGCGGTCACCCTGCGCAGCCTGCTGATCGCGGTGGGCATGATGTTTTATTTCGGCTCGCTCGCGTTCATGCCGATTGCACAGTCTTTGGCGGGATTGTTCACCGCGCCGATTTTTGTGCTGCTGATGACGGTCGCCGTTTTGCGCGAACGGATCGGCCCATGGCGGGTAGTGGCCGTTGCGGTGGGCTTTACCGGGATTTTGCTGGTCTTGGGCATTCGCGACGGGGTGCCGGGAGCGATCATGTTGATGCCGGTGGCGGGGGGGCTTTTCTATGCCACGGGATCGTTGGTGACGCGCATTTTATGCGCAGAAGAAAGCACGTTGTCGATGCTGGCGGGGATCATGGCGTTGCAAGGGATCATTGGCGCGGCCGTCTTGGTAGGGCTCGCGGTGATTGCCCCCGTCGTGCCCGAGGGGGCCGCGGGCTTTTTGCTGCGGGGGTGGGTTTGGCCCATCGCGGGGGTGTTTCCGTATATCGTGCTGCAAGCGGTCATGTCTGTTGCCGGCGTGTTCTTTTTGATCCGCGCCTATCAATGGGGCGAGGCCAGTCAGGTTAGCGTTTTGGAATATGCCATCATGATCTTTGGGCCGTTCTTTGGCTGGTTGATGCTGGGGCAGGTGATCACGCCGGTGATGATGCTCGGCATCGGATTGATTGTGTTGGCGGGCGGCATCATCGCGTTGCGGTCGCGATGATTATCTCGCTGGGGCGGGGCTATATTTTCGTCCATGCGCCCAAAACGGGCGGTACGTCGCTGGCGTTGGAGGCGCGGGCGATGCGCGACGACATCATGTTTGGCGACACGCCCAAAGCGCGCAAACGCAGGGGCCGCGTGGATCCCGCGCGTGCAGCAGGGCGGCTTTGGAAACACGCCACATTGCGCGACATAGACGGGCTTGTGAACGCCGACGACATGAATCGCATGTGCGTGGTCACGATGGTGCGCAATCCTTGGGCGCGGGTGCTGAGTTATTATACGTGGCTGCGGGATCAGCAGTTTGCCCATCCGGCGGTGGGGCTGGCGCGCACGCTGTCTTTTGCGGACTTTGTCGCGCAGCCCAGCGTACAAGCCAGCCTGCGTGCGGCCCCTGCCACGCATTATGTGACTGATGCACGGGGCAAAATGTGCGGCACACTTTTCGTGCGCCTAGAGCATTTGGCCCAAGATCTAGCCCCCTTTGAGGCGCATTTGGGCTTTTCCCTTGAGGTGCCGCATGTCAACGCATCGGGTGCGCCGGATGTTGCGCAGGCCTATGATCCGGTAACGCGGGGCATCGTAGCAGAGGTTTGCGCCGCGGACATCGCGCGCTTTGGCTACCGATTTGGCGGCTAGCTGCGCGCTGAGGGCGCTGATTGTTCACGTCACTGGCGCAATGATCAGTGCGTGGCGTGATTGGCCATAATACCGACACAATGCCGTAATTCTGCCCCGTCTCAGCCCAGAGAAGGCCGTGTGAATCACCACAACTGTGCATGAAACCGTAGCGTCCGGATTTGGACGGTGCGGACCGGCTTAGAAGGAAAGATAAATGTTTGGATGCATGCCTATTGCCCGTACTCACCGCATGGCGGAAACCAGCGGGGCCGGGGCCGGGGCCGGGGGTGGGGCGATGGCGGTGATGCACGGATTGATGCGCGGCAGTCGTGTGATCTCAAACCTTGGGTGGTGCGCGATCGAGGCGTTGTCGGTTGGCGACAAGGTCCTGACCTGCGCCCATGGCATGCAGGAAGTCACAGCCCTGCGCCGCAGTCCGGTTTGGACCACGGCGCAGCCCTTGCCTCACGCTGCTTGGCCTTTGTTTGTGCCGGCGCGAGCGCTGTGCAACCGCGTGGATATGCATCTTTTGCCGGCGCAGGGCGTTTGGGTGGAGGCCGAGCCCGGCACGCGTGATGGGGACGCCGGTGGCACGCTGCGCCCCGCTGCGCATTTTGAGGGGCTGCGCGGCATTCGCCGCGTGCCACCGATGCAGTCCGGAGATGTGATCACGCTGTTTTTTGCGCAGGATGAGGCGATTTATGCCGATGGAGGTTTTTTGGCCCACTGCCCAGCGCAAGAAGGCGCGGGTGCAGTACCGGTTGAGGCTATCGGCGGTCGGGATAGGCAAAAGGTGGCGCAGAGCGCCATGCCGGCCGCGGACGCTGCAAATGTGGATGGTCCAGACCCATTCCGCCCTGCGCGTCTGGCGTTGGCGAGCTGAAACGCCGCCAGTCCTTTGAATAGCGCACTTCCGTTTTTGCCCCCCAATCATATGGTAAAACGGGTGTGCGGGTGTCTGTGATTGCTCGATGCAGACATCAAAAAGGCCCTACCCCCGGCGTGAGGGTGGGGCCTTTTTTGTCTGACGGGCCGGGGCGCACACATAAAAAGAGGCGCCACAACGGGCGCCCCTTGGTTTCGCATTTATCGTCACGCGCAATTTACGCGGCTTCTGCGGCCTCTGGACCAAAGCGGCCGTAAAAGCTCTGGCCCTTCGCTGCCATCTCGCGCAGCAACGGCGGGCAGGCAAAACGATCGCCAAACTTCGCCTGCAACGCATCGCAACGCTCCGCCGCATAGGGCGTGCCGAGGATGTCGAGCCATGAGAAGGGACCGCCGGACCACGGCGCAAAGCCCCAGCCCAAGATCGCGCCCACATCGCCTTCACGGATGTCCTCAAGCACGCCTTCCTCCAGCGCGCGCACTGCCTCAAGCACTTGGGCGAACATCAGACGCTCTTGCACCTCGATCAGGTCGGGCTGCTCCTCGGCCAACGGATATTTGTCGTGGATGCCCTTCCAATAGCCCAGACGCTTGCCCTTGTCGTCATAGTCGAAATAACCGGCCTTGGATTTGCGGCCCAAGCGGCCCTCGTCTTCCATCCACACGATCAGGTTGTCTGCCTCGGACCCGGGATAGGCGTTGCCCATCGCGGCTTTGGTGGCTTTCATAATGCGCACCGCTAGATCGACGGAGGTTTCATCGCCAAGCTGGATCGGCCCGACGGGAAAGCCCATTTGCTGCGCCGCGTGGTCGATCAGGGCTGGGGCTATGCCTTCGGTGACCATGCGCGTGGCTTCGTTGCCGTAAGGAATGATGCAGCGGTTGGCATAGAAGAACCGCGCATCATTGACGACGATGGGCGTTTTGCGGATCTGCTGGACATAGTCCAACGCCTTGGCAACCGCGCGATCACCGGTCTGAGCGCCCTTAATGATCTCGACCAACAGCATCTTCTCCACGGGAGAGAAAAAGTGGATGCCGATGAATTGCTCGGGGCGGCTGCTCGCCTTGGCAAGATCGGAAATCGGCAAGGTCGAGGTGTTGGAGGCAAAGATGCAGTCTTGCGGGATCACGGCCTCCACGCGCTGGGTGATCTCGGCCTTGACGGCGGGGTCTTCGAACACGGCCTCAATGATCAGATCACAGCCCGCGAGCAGGGCCACATCGGGGGTCGCCGTGATCTTGGCCAGCACGGCCTCTTTCTTCTCCGGCGTTGCCTTTTTGCGCGCGATGCCTTTGTCCATAAAGGTGGCGGTATAGTCTTTGCCGCGGTCGGCGGCCTCTTGATCGCGGTCGATCAGGACGACCTCGATGCCCGCCTGAGCGGAGACGAGTGCGATGCCCGCGCCCATCATGCCCGCGCCCAAAACACCCAGCTTTTTGACGCGCTGGTCTGGCACATCCTTGGGCCGCACAGCCCCTTTTTCCAAGGCTTCCTTGTTCAAAAAGAGCGAGCGGATCATCGCCGTAGACGAGGGGTTCATCAAAATGTTGGTGAACCATCGCGCCTCGATCTTGAGGGCGGTATCGAAAGGCACAAGCGCGCCCTCATAGACTGCCGATAGCATCGCCTTGGCCGCGGGGAATGCGCCCTTGGTCTTGCCGTTCACCATCGCGCTGGCACCTACAAAGTTCATGAAGCCTGCGGGATGATAGGGCGCGCCGCCGGGCATTTTGTAACCCTTGGCGTCCCAGGGCTTCACGATGTCCGCGTCGCTGGCGTTCAAGACCCAAGCGCGCGCCTCGGCCATCGGATCATCAGAGACCACATCGATGACGCCCGCTCCTTTCGCTTTGTCGGGGGCCAACATTTTGCCCTCCAGCAGCAGCGAAGAGGCGCCCATGAGGCCCAATTTGCGCACCAGCCGTGTCGTGCCACCGGCACCTGGGAAGATACCAACCAAGATCTCGGGCAAGCCGATTTTGGCCTTTGGGTTGTTGGCGGCAAAGATGCGGTGCGTGGCCAGCGGCAATTCAAGTCCGATGCCGGCCGCTGTGCCGGGCAGGACGGCGGCCACAGGTTTCCCGCCCTTCTTAGTTTTGCGGTCCATGCCGGCCAATTCGATTTTGCGCAGCAGGCCGTGCATTCTCATGGTGCCCTCAAAGAGGCCGCGCGCGGAATCGTCGCCTACGTCTTCTTTCATCTTGGCCAGCAGGTTGAGGTCCATGCCGCCCGCAAAGCTGTCCTTGCCAGAGGTGATGATGATGCCTTTGACGGCCTCATCGGCTAGCGCGTCGTCCATAAGGCTGTCGAGCTGCGCCAGCCCCTCAAAGGACATCACGTTCATCGACTTGTCGGCCACGTCCCATGTTAGGGTGGCAACGCCTTCGGCGTCTTTGGTCATTGTAAAATCAGTCATTTCGGTTCTCCCGTTTTGGAGGTCATGCGGTACGCGCAGTGCAGCTTGTGCGACACGCGAAAAGAGGTGTGTTAGCCAGGTCAGACACGCTCGATGATGGTGGCGGCGCCCATGCCAGAAGCGATGCAGAGGGTGGCAAGGCCCACTTCTTTGTCCTGACGCTCCAACTCGTCCAGCAGCGTGCCGATGATCATCGCACCGGTCGCCCCCAGTGGGTGCCCCATCGCGATCGAACCGCCGTTCACGTTGACCTTGGAATGCTCGACGTTGAACGCCTCCATAAAGAGCATGACCACAGAGGCGAATGCTTCGTTCACCTCAAAGAGGTCAATGTCCGAGATGTCCATGCCGTTATCGGCCAGGATCTTCTGCGTCGCAGGCACCGGACCTGTCAGCATGATCGTGGGGTCGGTGCCGATTTTGGTCGTTGCTTTGATCCGTGCGCGGGGCTTCAGCCCGTATTTCTCGCCGAACTCTTTGTTGCCGATCAATACGGCTGCTGACCCGTCGACGATACCGGACGAGTTGCCCGCATGGTGAATGTGGTTGATTTTTTCGAGGTGCGGGTACTTGAGCAGCGCCACGGCATCAAACCCCGGCATCACTTCGCCCATCGCTTGGAACGCGGGCGACAGCGCACCGAGGCTTTGCATGTCCGTCTGCGGGCGCATGTACTCGTCCCGATCAAGGATCGTGAGGCCGTTCTGGTCGCGCACTGTGATTACGGACTTTCCAAAGCGGTTTTCGTCCCAGGCTACTTTGGCACGCTGTTGGCTGGCTACGGCCAGCGCATCGGCGTCATCGCGGCTAAAGCCGTATTGTGTGGCGATGATATCGGCGGATATGCCTTGAGGGACGAAATAGGTCTCCATCGCGATTGAGGGATCCGCCGCAATGGCCGCGCCGTCTGATCCCATGGGCACGCGGCCCATCATCTCTACCCCGCCGGCGATATAGGCCATGCCCGCCCCGCCGCGCACTTGGTTCGCCGCAAGGTTCACGGCCTCCATACCCGAGGCGCAGAAGCGGTTGATCGCGAGGCCTGGGATGCTTTCATCCAAATCGGACGCCAAAACCGAAGAGCGCGCGAGGCATCCACCCTGTTCCATCACTTGGGTCACGTTGCCCCAAATCACATCCTCTACGGCGTGACCGTCCAAGTTATTGCGCTCTTTCAGCGCGTTCAGGGTCACAGCCGAAAGGCGCAGTGCGGTCAATTCGTGCAGCGCGCCGTCGGGGCGGCCTTTGCCGCGGGGCGTGCGCAGGGTGTCGTAAATATAAGCGTCGGTCATGATGAAATTCCTTTGTGGCGGAGTTAGGCGCGGTCGGCAGGGCTGCCGGGCATCAAGTCATAGGGGTGTTTCCAACCGGGCGTTTGCGCGATGTTGTCAAGCCAGCGGTCGATGTTGGCAAAAGCGGCCCGGTCAAAGCCGAAGGGTTCGGGATAATAAAGATAGCCGCAGCACGACAGATCTGCGTTCGTCAGCCCGTCGCCCACGATCCAATCGCGCCCCTCAAGGTGGGCGTTCAGCGTGGCAAAAGCGCCTTGAAGGCGGCCTTGGTTAAAGGCGATGACGTCCTGCGGGCGTTTGTCCTCTGGCAGGAAATTCATCAAAAAGCGGGTCATACCGGCCATGGAACTGAGCTTGTGGTTATCAAAGAGCACCCAGCGCAGCACTTCGTATTTGTCCGCGGGCGCGCCTGCGAATTTGCCAGTCTTGTCCGAGATATATTGTTGGATCACCCCCGATTGGGTCAGTGTCACATCGCCGTCCACCAATACGGGCGCTTCGCCCATGGCGTTCAAGGCGCGGTATTCGGGGGTGCGGGAGGCACCGGCGAAAAAGTCCACCTTGACGGGTTCCCACGCGAGGCCCGACAGCTCAAGCGCTAAGGCCGCCTTGTAGGAATTGCCGGATTCGCCAAAGCAGTGCAGTTGCAGTGTCATAGAAGTGCCCTCAGTGTGATCGGTGGAAATGTGGGGTGGGTCCGCAGATGCGCGTCGGTGGCCTGCACGGGGCAGGCCGCGCGGCGATAAGGCAGCGGAAGTGTGGGTGCTGTGGTCGTGCCTGTTGCACGGACATGGACCGCCCCTGCGCGCAGCAGCGGATGTTCAAGGACAACCCGGTCGCGGCGCTGATTGGTTCTGTCGGTCATCGCACCCCTCCCTTGGTCCGATTGCGGCGCGTCTTTGACGCGCCGCAATGTGCAGGGGCAGGGCGGATAAGACCCGGCCCCTACAGGCTTAAAATTGTGCGGCCTCGAGAGCCATTACAGTGTCCGCACCGGATTGGATGCGCGTTAAATGCAGTGCCGTGGCTGGCAACTGACGCGCCATATAATAGCGCCCGGTGGCCAGTTTTGTCTCATAGAACGCAGCGTCCGGCGCGCCGGCGGCCAGCGCCTCCGAGGCTGCCTTGCCCATCTGCGCCCACATCAGACCCAAGCAGACATGGCCAAACATGTGCATAAAGTCGTTGGAGCCTGCCAAAGCATTATTGGGGTTTTGCATGCCGTTTTGCATGAAATACATCCCCGCGGTCTGAAGGTCTTTGGACGCGGCCTTCAGCGGCTCCAGGAAATCTGCGTCAAAACTCGCATCTTGGCCGGCATTCTCTTTGATGAAGTCTTTGACCAGCGCAAAGAAGGCCATGATGTGCTTGCCGCCATCTTGGGCCAGTTTGCGCCCCACCAGATCCAGCGCTTGAACGCCGTTGGCTCCTTCATAGATCATCGCAATCCGAGCATCGCGAGTGAACTGGGACATGCCCCATTCCTCGATATAGCCGTGACCGCCATAGACCTGTTGGGCCTTGATGGTCATGTCATAGCCGACATCCGTCAAGAAGCCCTTGATGACAGGGGTCAGCAGCGACACCAGCCCGTCCGCGTCCTTGTCGTCGGTACGGTGCGCCGCATCGATCATCGTCGCCCCCCACAGTACGAACGCCCGCGCGCCTTCGGCAAAGCTTTTCTGATCCATCAGCGCGCGGCGAATGTCAGGGTGTACGATCAGTGGGTCTGCTGCCAGCTCTGGGTGCTTGGCGCCCGTTACATCACGGCCCTGAAGGCGGTCTTTGGCATACTCCAAAGCGTTCTGATAGGCAGCATCGGATTGCGACAGCCCCTGCATGCCTACGCCCAATCGCGCCTCATTCATCATGGTGAACATGGCCCGCATGCCCTTATGCTCGGTGCCCAGCAAATAACCCGTGGCCCCGTCATAATTCATCACACAGGTGGCGTTGCCGTGAATGCCCATCTTTTCTTCGATCTTGCCCACGGCAACACCATTGCGTGCGCCCAAGCTGCCGTCTTCGTTCACCAAGAACTTTGGCACGATAAAGAGCGAGACACCGCGGATCCCGTCGGGGCCGCCTGCAATTTTGGCCAGCACCAGATGGATGATGTTGTCGGACATGTCGTGCTCACCGGCGGAGATAAAAATCTTTTGCCCGGTGAGTTTATAGCTGCCGTCCTCTTGCGGTTCCGCCTTGGTGCGCATCAGGCCCAGATCGGTGCCGCAATGTGGCTCCGTCAGGTTCATGGTGCCGGTCCAATCGCAAGAGACCATCTTGGGCAGGTACATGTCTTTTTGCGCTTGTGTGCCGTGCGCGAGGATGGCCGAGGCCGCGCCGTGCGTCAGTCCCTGATACATCGTGAAGGCCATGTTGGAGGCGGAAAAGAATTCACCCACAGCCGAGCCTATAACCACCGGCATATTCTGCCCGCCGTATTCCTCGGGCATGTCGAGGCCGGTCCAGCCGCCTTCTTTGACCTTCTCAAAGGCGTCCTTAAATCCGGTCGGCGTGTAGACGACACCGTTTTCCAAACGGCAGCCTTCTTTGTCGCCCACAGGGTTCAGCGGCGCGAGGACTTCGGTGCTGATTTTACCGGCTTCTTCTAGGATAGCAGAAGTGAAATCTGGCTCCAGCTCGTCATAGCCGGGGATGCTGCTTTGCGTGACCTTCAACACATCATGAAGGATAAACTGCATGTCTTTGGTTGGGGCTGTATAGGTCGGCATGGTACTCTCCCTTGGGGTGATGTTGATCTGGGGCTGCGTGTGTGAGTTACTGCGCGGCCTTCTGATCAATGTTCATGGAGGCGAGCATTTTTTCGCCCCACTTAATCTGGTGCTTCAAATCATCGATCGCATCCGAGAGCTCTTCGCGCTGGTTTTCCATGGCCGCGAGCCGCTCTTTTGCGATCTCGTAGGAGCGGGCCAACTGCGTCTGCTGCTGGTCGCCCATGTGGTACAGATCCAGAAGTTGACGGATTTCTTCGAGGCTAAACCCAAACCGTTTGCCGCGCAGGATAAGCTTTAGCCGCGCTCGGTCCCGTTTGGAAAACAGACGCTTTTGCCCATCCCGCTTCGGAAAAAGTAGCTCTTTGGCTTCGTAAAACCGCAACGTCCGCGGTGTGACGTCAAAAGCGTCGCACATTTGGCGGATGGTCATGGTTTTGTCAGAAGTATCGTGCTGCATGGGAATCATAGTGGCGTCTCGCATCCGTTGAAAAATCGTCTTCGTTGTTCTTAGATTTGGCGGATCATGCGGATATTTTCAACAAAAGCTGACGTTGACGTAAGGGGTACGTTGCGTCAACTTGGCCTATGACGTGACGACAGGGCAAGGTAACCCCCTGGTTCCATGCGAGTTTTGTTATTTCAGCAGTTATTTGCTTGGCCCACCGTCGCGGCGGCGCTGACGTAGGGCGTGCGGAGTTACGCGCGCTCTGGTGCGCGCTCGGCCGTGTCGGCACGCTCTTGGGGCTGGGCTTTATCGGGGTTTTTACCCCCGCCACGGCGTAAAGCTTTCAACTCCTCGAGGGCTGCGTCCAATTGGGCGCGTTGCTCCGTGAGGGCTTTGATTTGGCGGTCCGCCATTTCAATCCAGGCGGCGCGCTGGGCTTGCGTACCTTCGTGATCGTAGATCAGAAGCCACTGGCGGATTTCTTCCAGTTGAAAGCCAAAGCGGCGTCCGCGCATGATCAAGGTCATACGCGCCCGTTCGCGCGCACCATAGAATCGCGAGCGGCCCTCGCGGTCGGGGCGCAGCAGCTCAATATACTCGTAATAGCGCAGTGTACGTGGGGTCACATCGAACTTCGCACACATTTCTTTGAACGTTAGCCGATCCTCAGACATGTCATGTCCCTTCCTGTGAGCCGTTAAGTTAGGGCGAAGTGGAGGGCGGGGCAACGCCTGCTCTTGAGTGTTTGTGACCAAAAGGCCAAAAGAAGGGGCCGACAAGCGAAAGGGCCCCCATGAACAAGCAAAAGATCGCGCGCCAGTTCCTCCAAGCGATCCCACATGCACGCGATATGGGGATGCAATTGGAGGATATGGGTGACGGTATTGCCGTGATTTCAATGCCTTATGATGCGCGCTTCATTGGTGATCCGGATACAGGCGTGATCCACAGCGGTGCGGTATCGGCCCTAATGGACACATGCTGCGGGGCTGCGGTCATGAGCCATCCTGACAATCCCGGCGGTACGGCAACGATTGATCTGCGTATCGAGTATCTGCGCGCGGCCACGCCGGGGCAGCGTGTGACCACGCGTGCGGAATGCTATCACGTCACCCGCTCGGTCGCTTTTGTGCGGGCCACGGCGGTTGATGAGGATCCCGACACTCCGGTGGCGTCTTGCACGGGCGCATTTACCGTAGACACGGGACGGATGGAGGAGAGCTTGGCCGTTCACAAAGAAGGCGATGTGGAAGGCCATCGGGAGGCGCGCATATGACGCCCCGCACGGACCAGCCGAACCCTCAACGGGTGCAAGAAACCCGCGATGCGGCCCTCGCCACCCTCACCGGGCGCGTGCCTTACATCCAATATCTGGGCATTCAGTTTGAGCGCCGCGGTGATGAGGTGACGGCGGTGCTGCCCTATGATGCCAAGCTGATCGGTAATCCCCTGTTGCCTGCGCTGCACGGCGGGGTCACGGCCGCGCTGTTGGAGGTCACAGCAGTGATCACGCTGCACTGGGCGCGCTTGTCAGAGGCGTTGGAGACGGGGGCGGTGACGCAAGACACCTTGAGCGATGGCGCGGCGCTGCGTTTGCCCAAGACGATTGATTTCAGCGTAGACTATCTGCGGTCAGGTCAGCCGCGCGACGCCTATGCGCGGGCGACGATTAATCGCGCGGGCCGGCGCTATGCCTCGGTGCAGGTGGCCGCCTGGCAAGACAACCGTGACCGCCTCTTTGCCCAAGGGACGGGCCACTTTTTGATGCCCCAGCCAAATGGATAAATCATGACCGCGCCCACCACTGCCGAGATGGGCGCACCCGCCCCGATCACCCACCTGCGCGTGTTGAAAATTGCGCTGCCCATTGTCCTGAGCAACGCCACGGTGCCGATCTTGGGTGCGGTCGATGTGGGTGTTGTGGGCCAAATGGGCGAAGCCGCCCCCATCGGGGCGGTGGCCATGGGTGCGATCATCCTGACGACAATCTATTGGATTTTCGGCTTTTTGCGTATGGGCACCGTGGGCCTTGTGGGGCAGGCTGCGGGTGCTGGCGATGCGGCCGAAGTGTCGGCAATTCTAACCCGCGCGCTGTTAATCGCAGGGGCAGGTGGGCTGGCGCTGATCCTATTACAGCCGCTTTTGTTCTGGGGGGCCTTCGCGCTGTCGCCCGCCACGGAGGAGGTCGAAGGCCTCGCCCGCAGCTATCTGTCGATCCGGATCTGGTCGGCACCCTTTGCGATCGGTGTCTTTGCGCTGACGGGTTGGCTTGTGGCCATGGAAAAGACCATGGGTGTTTTCGTGGTACAATTCACAATGAACGGCGTGAACATCTTGTTGGATTTATGGTTCGTGCTGGGTCTGGACTGGGGGGTTGAGGGCGTCGCCTTGGCTACGTTGATCGCAGAGACCGTGGGCTTTGCCTTGGCGCTCTATCTTTGCCGCAGCGCCTTTTACCGACCTGATTGGCGCGATTGGCCGCGGGTGTTTGACCGCGCGCGCCTCGTGCGGATGGCGATGGTCAACCGCGATATTCTCATCCGCTCCGCCCTCTTGATGGCTATTTTCACATCCTTCGTATTTCTAGGCGCGGGCTTTGGCGATGTGACGTTGGCAGCGAACGAGGTCTTGGTGCAATTCATGTACATCACGGCCTATGCGATGGATGGGTTCGCCTTTGCGGCCGAAACGCTGATCGCGCGCGCGTTCGGGCGCGGCGCGCCAGAGCGGGTGCGCCGGGCAGCGCTTGTGACTTCCGGTTGGGGGTTGGCCACATGCGCGCTGCTGGCGCTTGGTTTTGCGCTGATGGGTCCTTGGCTTATCGATGTGATGGCAAAGGATGTGGCGGTGCAGGCCACGGCGCGAGACTATTTGCCATGGATGGTGGCAGCCCCGATAGTGGGGTGGGCCGCATGGATGCTGGACGGTATTTTCATCGGAGCCACACGTGGGGCGGACATGCGCAACATGATGGCGATCAGCTTTGCGGTCTATGTGCTTTGCGCCGCTGTGGCCTTGCCGCTCTTGGGTAACCATGGGCTGTGGCTGGCGCTGTTGGTCTCTTTCGTGGCGCGCGGCGTCACACTGGGCGCACGCTATCCGGCGTTGGAACGCGCCGCAGCGCAATCACGAGATTAGTTTTTCACGGGTCACAGCCAGCGCGCAGTGTCCGTGCCCACGGCCTCAGCCACATTGTCAAAGCCGTCCTGCGCCAAGAGGTTATCGAGCTGACGTGCGATCCGCGCGCCGAGGCTAAGCCCACCGTAGACCAGCCCGGTATAAAGCTGCACGGCGCTGGCTCCGGCCTTGATCTTGGCATAGGCGTCTTGCGCAGAGGCCACGCCGCCCACGCCAATAAGGGGGATGTCAGTCAACTGGCGCAGTTGCGCCAGTACGCGCGTTGATTTCTCGAACAAAGGCGCGCCGGACAGGCCGCCAACCTCGTGCGCGTGAGGTCCGCTGAGGCCGTCGCGGTCGAGGGTCGTGTTGGTCGCGATGATCGCGGCGATTTTTGCGTCAGTGGCGACTTTTGCAATGTCGGCCAGATCATTTTTCGACAAATCCGGGGCGATTTTCAGGAACACAGGCGTTGTGCCGCGCACTTGCATCACGCCGTCGAGCAGCGCCGCCAGCGCCATCGGACCTTGCAAATCGCGCAGCTTTTCTGTGTTGGGGGAAGAGACGTTGACTGTGGCGAAGGCGATGTAATCGCGCGCGGTTTTTAGCACGCTGGCAAAGTCCTCCGCGCGGTTGGCGCTGTCTTTATTCGCACCGAGATTTAGGCCCACCGGCACGGGGGCTGCACCTTGGGCCTGATGGGCCGCCAGCCGCGCGACAATCGCCTCTGCGCCGTCGTTGTTAAAACCAAAGCGGTTGATCACAGCCTTGTCCGCAGGCAGGCGGAAGAGGCGTGGCTTGGGATTTCCTGGCTGTGCGCGCGGGGTGGCAGCCCCCACTTCCAGAAAGCCAAACCCTGCGCGCGACAGCGGCCCCATGGCGGTGGCGTTTTTGTCAAAACCTGCGGCAATGCCCACCGGGTTCGGGAGCGATATGCCTGCTACGTCACTTGCAAGGCGCGCCGATGTAACCGCGCCTGGCAGGGGGGCGAGCGGCGTGTGCAGAGCCTTCAAGGCCAGCCCATGTGCCACTTCTGGGTCCAAGCTGCGCAACGCGCGCGTCCCGATTTTCTCAATCAAACGGTGCATGTGACGGTCCTAGTTGCGCGGCGCTGGGGGGCGTTTCTGCTGCGGGGGTCATTCAAGACCGGCGGGGAATTGATGCACGCCGTTTTCCAGTGGCAAAGGCTGCGCCCAAGCCACTTCCGACAGCTGCAAGGGCCGGTAGAGATGCGGGAAGAGCGCGCCACCACGCGAAGGCTCCCACCGCAGCGCATCGCCCAAAGTGTCTGCCTCAAGGCCCAGCAACCAGAGGTCTTCTTCGCCTGCGAAATGCTTGGCGGCCGTTTCAGCAGCCTGCGCGGGGGTGGAGAAATGGATATAGCCGTCTGCCACATCAATCGGCGCGCCGAGGGTTTCGCCCCCGGTGCGCAGAGCCTGCCATTCGTCGGCGCGGAATATCTTGAGGATGATCATGGTGGCCCTGATGCCCGCGCTAACCCCGAGGCGTCAAGGGGGCGATTTGTTGATCTTGGTGCGCATTGCGTCCAACCTGCGGAGAAGGCGGTGCAAAACGGCGCTACGGGATGTTAGTGTCATTGTGCGGTAGCGCTTGGATGAACAGGGAGGCACGGACATGTGTGGGCGGTTTGCCATCACTTTGCCGACGGATGCGATGGCGCAGATTTTCGCGGCCGCCCCTGCCAATGATTTGCCGGAGGTCCCCAAGTATAACGTCTGCCCGACGGACCGCATCCACGTCATCAGCCTGCAAAATGACGCGCGGCGGTTGGGGGCGATGCGTTGGGGGTTCATTCCGTCGTGGTATAAATCGCCCAACGATGGCCCACTTTTGATCAAGGCCCGCGCTGAGACGATTGCAGATA
>CBFHKQ010000006.1:0-66509 GCA_965656435.1 uncultured Pseudosulfitobacter sp.
TTTCTGGTCAAACCCGCATCCCTATAGACGCCATGCCGAGGGGGCGAAACCGAAAAATCACGATATCTGTCGCGCAAGACTAGACCAGCGGCGCCTCAGGTGTCCAGATGAACCGGCGCACCATGCGGTGTCCGCAGATAGGCCTGCTCCCACGCGTCCCGCATCTTTGCGACCTGCGCGGCCTCCGCCCAGCCTTTCTCCGCCAAAAGCACCTCGAGTGTTTCTAGCCAAGCCGTGAAATAATCGTCTCCGCCATCGAGATCTTTCGCCATACCATGCGCCTTTAAGGTGGCCGAAAAGCGGGCCGCCCAGTCGGGCCAAGCAAACCGCCCCGCCTCGTTGAGGTGCACCGTCAACGCAAACAGCTGCGCGTGCCAAGGCTCTTGGAAGGTTGGGGGCGAGGGGATCATTGCGCAGGCTCCAAATAACTTTGCCACAGATCAAGGATGACCTCGTCGCCCGGATGCTCGGGGTGCGCCCAAAGCGCGCTGGCGGGGAAGGCCACGGCATAAAGAGGCTCCGGCTGATCGCCCAAACGGTGTGCAGCGGCATCCGGCAGGACGTGTGTGCCATGCACCCGCACCACGCGACCGGACGCGCCGGCGGCATATTGTGGCAGGCGCGTGTGCCCACCAGAGACAACGGTGTTCTGCGCCAGACGCCGTGTGCGCACTGCATCGCCGGGGTTATATCGCACCGGCACGTCGCTGGGCCGGTCCGCTGGGCCGCCCGTGGCCAGCACATCCGGTACCGATGCGGACCTGAGGCATTTGGCGGCCAAAGGCGACGGGCCATCGGCCGTAGCAGCCGCAAGCTCCTCGCGGCTCACAACTTCCGTCTCGACCAATAGGTTCACCAATGCCGCGGTCCATTTTTCATAATAACTAAACCGGGTGTAATCCAAAGGGTGCAGGCATTCGCGGGCATGGCGACTGATGTCGATGTTCCATTTACCCAACGCACCACAGGCCAATGTAACCGCCAACGCCCGCGCCTGCCAAGGCGCGTGGAACACCGTGTCATCTTTGTCCGGGATCACGGGGCCATCGCCAAAGCGGCCGCCCATATCATGCGGGCGGGTCGTCATGGGCGCAGCGCCAGGCCAGTGCCGATCATGCTGTCGCGGGTCACAAGTGCCATGAGCGCCTCTTCGTCCATTCCTTCCGTGCCGGCGGGGCGCTCTGGGATCACAAGATAACGGATTTCGGCGGTGCTGTCCCAGACTCGCACTGCTGTTGTCTCGGGCAAGTGCACACCGAAGTCGGCCAAAACTGCGCGCGGTTCACGCACTGCGCGCGCTCTGAAAGCGTCCGATTTATACCACCCCGGCGGGATGCCCAAAAGCGGCCATGGATAGCACGAGCACAGCGTACACACGACCATGTTGTGTGTCTCAGGCGTGTTTTGTACCGCCACCATATGCTCGCCTTGACGGCCAAAGAACCCCATGTCGGCCACAACGGCAGTGGCATCGGCCATCAAGCGGGCATGAAACGCCGGATCGTGCCAAGCCCGCGCCACCACGCGTGCGCCATTTTTTGGACCGATCTTATTTTCATAGGTGTCGATAATGGCGTCCAGAGCAGCCGGATCAATCAGGCCTTTTTCGGTCAAGATGGTCTCAAGCGCTTTGATCCGTAGGGCAGGATCAGGCGGCAAGAGGGCGTGCGGGTCGTCGTGATCATGGTGGTCATGTGGCATGGCGTTACTAGGGCAGGACAGGTGTGATTTGTCCAGAGCATCATTCGCCCTCTTGCCCCGCGAAGTAAAACTGCATAGGTACCCAAAAACCAACGAAAGCAGCTTGCGTCCTATGGAAAACGTCGTCCTCATCGTCCATCTGATCCTCGCCCTCGGCCTTGTTGCCGTGGTGCTGATGCAGCGCTCCGAAGGGGGCGGTTTGGGCATGGGCGGCGGCGGTGGCGGCGCTACAGCGGGACGCGCGGCGGCTACGGCATTGGGCAAAGTGACTTGGGTATTGGCCGTGGGCTTTATCATCACCTCCATGACCCTCACGATCATTGCGGCGCAAAAATCCTCAGGCGCATCGG
Source organism: uncultured Pseudosulfitobacter sp. (assembly GCA_965656435.1). Taxonomy (GTDB): domain Bacteria; phylum Pseudomonadota; class Alphaproteobacteria; order Rhodobacterales; family Rhodobacteraceae; genus Pseudosulfitobacter. Next base: position 2,052 of record CBFHKQ010000006.1, read on the forward strand.
TGCTGGACCGTTTGGGTACTGCACCGGCGAACCAAGAGGACGCGCCGATTGCACCTTTGGGTGATCTGCTTGCACCTCCTTCTGGCGATGATGCACCGCTGGTGCCTGCGGGCGACTAACCGGCGCAAAGCACACCTGCTGCGCGCAACACCTTGAGAATTCCCGCAGGCCTGTCACATCATCTTGCGTTTATTGGCCGGCGGGACTTGCCACTTTCACCAATAACCTGATACACTGAACTCCCGTGGGCTGCTGGTGAAGCGGCCGATTCTGGTGGCGTTCTTTATTGCCAAACGACGACAAAACACGGGGTAAACCAACACATGGCACGCTATATTTTCATCACCGGTGGTGTGGTTTCCTCGCTGGGTAAGGGCCTTGCGTCTGCGGCCTTGGGCGCCTTGCTTCAAGCGCGGGGCTTTTCGGTGCGGCTGCGCAAACTGGATCCCTATTTGAACGTCGACCCCGGCACGATGTCGCCTTTTGAGCATGGCGAAGTGTTCGTTACAGACGATGGTGCCGAAACCGACCTGGATTTGGGCCATTATGAACGGTTCACCGGCGTGCCAGCCCGCACGACCGACAGCGTGTCTTCAGGGCGCATTTACTCCAGCGTATTGGAAAAAGAACGGCGTGGCGATTACCTTGGCAAGACAATTCAAGTCGTCCCCCACGTGACAAATGAAATCAAAGATTTCCTCGCGATTGGCGAGGACGAAGTGGACTTCATGCTCTGCGAGATCGGGGGCACCGTTGGCGACATCGAAGGCCTGCCGTTTTTCGAGGCGATCCGCCAGTTCAGCCATGACAAACCGCGCGGTCAGTGTATTTTCATGCACCTGACTTTGTTGCCCTATCTGGCGGCCAGCGGAGAGTTGAAAACCAAACCGACGCAACACTCGGTCAAGGAACTGCAAAGCATCGGCATTGCGCCAGATATCCTTGTCTGCCGGTCGGAACAGCCTATCCCAGACAAAGAACGCGAGAAAATTGCGCTCTTTTGTAATGTGCGCAAAGAGGCCGTTGTGGCCGCCTATGACTTGCCTACGATCTATGACGCGCCGCTGGCATATCATGCGCAGGGCCTTGACCAAGCCGTGCTGGACGCCTTTCAGATCAGCCCCGCACCCCGCCCCGACTTGACCGTCTGGCAGGACGTGTCGGACCGCGTCCACAACCCCGAGGGCGACGTGCGTGTGGCCATCGTGGGTAAATATACGCAGCTTGAGGATGCCTATAAATCCATCGCCGAGGCGCTCACGCATGGCGGTATGGCCAATCGCGTCAAAGTGCGCGTCGAGTGGGTCGATGCGGAGCTGTTTGACAGCGAGGATGCGGCCCCGCACCTCGAAGGGTTCCACGCCATTCTGGTGCCCGGCGGCTTTGGTGAGCGGGGCACTGAAGGCAAGATTAAGGCCGCCGAATATGCGCGCCTGCACAATGTGCCCTACCTTGGTATTTGCCTCGGCATGCAGATGGCTGTGATTGAGGCGGCGCGCAATGTTGCGGGTCTCAAGACCGCAGGCTCCGAGGAGTTTGACCACGAGGCTGGTAAAAAGCGTTTTGAGCCTGTGGTTTATCACCTCAAGGAATGGGTGCAGGGCAACCACAAGGTCAGCCGTAAAGTCGGCGACGACAAAGGCGGCACCATGCGTTTGGGCGCCTATGACGCGGTGCTGACCGAAGGGTCGCGCGTGGCCAAAGCCTACGGTACGACGGCCATTGATGAACGCCACCGCCACCGCTATGAAGTAGACATTGCCTACCGCGATAAGTTGGAGCAGGCTGGTCTTCGCTTTTCGGGCATGTCTCCTGATGGGCGTCTGCCGGAGATTGTTGAATGGCCCGATCATCCTTGGTTCATTGGGGTACAGTTCCACCCCGAACTGAAGAGCAAACCCTTTGCGCCACACCCGCTGTTCAAAGATTTTGTTGCTGCGGCCAAAAAAATAAGCCGGTTGGTATGACCCTGCGGCGCATGCCCGAATTAGGGCGCATGCTGTAATGCTAAGTTATCAACACATCTATCACGCGGGGAACCTCGCGGACGTGCACAAGCATGCGCTGTTGGCGTGGATGCTGGACTATTTAGGCCAAAAGCCCAAACCGTTCAGTTATCTTGAGACCCATGCCGGACGCGCCGTATATGACCTGACATCACCCGCTGCGCAAAAGACCCAAGAAGCGTCCGCGGGAATTGAAAAGGCGCTGCCTTGGTTCGCGCCGGACCACCCCTATGTCCGCGTCATCGCAGCCCAACGCATAGAAGACGGACCGCAAGCCTATCCTGGCTCTCCTATGATTGCCGCGCGTTTGATGCGACCGGATGATGTTATATCGCTGGCCGAATTGCATCCGGGCGAGCACCAAGCGCTTGATTATGCCATGTCGCCCTATTCCTGCACCGTCTTTAATCGCGACGGATTTGACATGGCGCACAGCCTTGTCCCTCCGACCCCGCGGCGCGGTCTGATGCTGATCGACCCCAGCTATGAGATTAAAACGGATTACGAGCACCTGCCTGGCCATATCAGCAAATATGCGCGGGCTTGGAACGTGGGTATCATCGCCCTGTGGTATCCGATTTTGACGAATAATGCGCAGGCACAGATGTGCGCCGCCCTAACGGAGCGCTTTCCGGACGCCTTGCGCTCTGAGGTGCGGTTCCCACCTGCACGACCGGGACATGGGATGGTTGGCTCGGGCCTTTTTGTTGTAAACCCTCCCTACGGACTGGACGCCGAGGCCGCCCGTCTGTCACAGTGTTTCAAACGGATAACAACCGGTTAAGTGCCGCAAAAAGGGGAGGCTATGATGCCCGCAAAAGGCTATTGGATTGCGCATAACATCGTGCGTGACGCTGAAGAGTATAAAAAATATCAGGCCGCGAACGGCGCGAGCTTTGCCGAATACGGCGCGCGCTTTTTGGTACGCGGCGGCACCCAAGAAAACCCTGAAGGCCAATGGAACGACCGCACCGTTGTGATCGAATTCCCAAGCTATTCCGACGCGCTCGCGTGCTATCACTCCGAGGGCTATCAAAAAGCTAAAGCACTGCGCGACAGTGTATCCGAGGGCAATCTCGTGATTGTCGAAGGCTATGACGCTTAAGGCATAGATCTGAGCAAATAGGGGTCCGCGCCGCTGGCAATGCGAGGGGAAGTGGCCTATGTTTAAGCTATGTTTGCAGATTTCCTCTCCCGCCTTATCCAACCGGCGCCCGCCCCGCTCGCAGATCAAGACGCGCGCCTGGCCCTGACCGCTTTGCTGGTACGTGTCGCCCGCACCGATGGAACCTATGCAGCCAACGAGGCGCAGATGATCGACCAGATCGCGGCCCAACGCTACGGCCTTGACGCCGCCGGTGTGGCCAAGCTGCGCGGCGACGCCGAAACGCTGGAAAGCGAAGCGCCGGACACCGTGCGGTTCACGCGCGCCATCAAGGACGCTGTTCCTTATGAGGAACGCCTCGGCGTAATCGAGGCGCTCTGGCGGGTCGTGCTGGCAGATGGCAAACGCGATAAACACGAGGATGCCCTGCTACGCCTCGTTGCGCACCTACTTGGCGTGACCGACCGCGACAGTGCGCAGGTGCGCCAGAAAGTCGAAAACGACCCCACATGAGTCTGATCGCCAGCCTTGGCATGTATGACACGGCAGAGACGGCGGCGGCCAACGACCGTCTTTGGGCAGGGATACATGGCATCTTGGGCTATGGACCTGCGCGGCTGAACCGCGACGGCGATCTTTGGGGACACTGGCTGTCTCCGGATCTTTTATTTTCGCAAACCTGCGGAATGCCCTATCGCACACGCCTGCACGGCAAAGTCCAAATTGTAGGAACCCCGGATTACGGCCTGCCCGATAGCGCGCCCGGTCAATACTACAGCGTGTTAATCCGCCGCCGCGGGGATATGCGTGATTTGCAGGCGCTTGCTCAAGGCACTCTGGGCTATAACGAGGCGCTGTCGCAATCCGGCTGGGCAGCCGCTTACACGCATTTAAATCAGCGCGGCCTTGAGGCGGCGCATGGTCTGCAAACCGGCGGGCATCGCGCCTCAATTGCCGCGGTGCTCTCCAGCGCAGCCGATTTTGCCGCGATTGATGCGGTGACTTGGGCGCTCTACCGACGCTGTGATCCGCGGGCCGCTGAACTTGAGGTGTTCGACCACACAGAGCCCACGCCTGCCCTACCCTATATCACGAGCATGGATCAGGACGCGAGCGCGCTGCGCGGGGCCCTTGCCCAAGCCATTGCGGATCTATCCGAAGTCGATCGCACCTCTTTGCACCTCAATGGCATCGTCGATATCCCAGCCTCCACCTATTTATCCGTCGCCAATCCGCCCGCACCACCTGCAAGCACCTAAAACGACACGCTACACCTGCCTGTCTTTGCGTCACTTTGGCTTTGGTGCCACATCATGAATATGAATTCGCATTGCAAGTCACCTCATTTTAGCGCCTTATGTGCGCCAGTCTTTTTTCCCGACCTTAGGCGATTTCGTGTCCGAGCCCACCACACCTGCCCCTGCCGTGATCGACATCCATAACCTGCACAAGGCCTATGGTGATTTGGACGTGCTTAAAGGCGTGAACCTGCGCGCGGCCAAAGGTGAAGTGATCAGCCTTATTGGCTCGTCCGGGTCCGGAAAATCAACCCTGCTGCGCTGTTGCAATCTGCTTGAGGATAGCCAGCAAGGCGACATCCGATTTAAGGGCGAGAGCGTAGCCTGGCGTGGTACAGGACATCAGCGCCGCCCCGCAGACCCGACCCAAATCTTGCGCATTCGCACCAACCTATCGATGGTTTTCCAACAGTTTAACCTTTGGGCGCACCTCACGATCCTGCAAAACGTGATGGAAGCGCCCGTCACCGTCTTGGGCCGCGACCGCAAAGAGGTAGAAACCGCCGCGCGGCGATACCTCGACAAGGTTGGGATTGCCGACAAATGCGACGCGTTTCCAGCACAACTGTCAGGGGGGCAACAGCAACGTGCCGCTATTGCCCGCGCGCTGTGCATGGAACCAGAGGCGCTCTTGTTTGACGAGCCAACCTCGGCGCTTGATCCAGAGTTGGAGCAAGAGGTCGTGCGCGTGATCAAAGACCTTGCTGCCGAAGGGCGCACTATGATCATCGTGACGCATGATATGAAACTGGCTGCTGATGTCTCGGACCACGTTGTGTTCCTGCACCAAGGCCTGATCGAAGAACAAGGGGCGCCAGACGAGCTGTTTGGCGCACCCAAATCCGAACGATTGCAAGGGTTCCTTTCAGCAACCCGCGCGGCGTGAAACCAAAAAACGGGAGTTTCCTAATGAAGAACATTATCCTCACGACAGCCGCTCTGGCCGTCTCCGCCGGTCTGGCCATGGCTGACGGCAAAACGATCCGTATGGGCACCGAAGGCGCCTACCCTCCCTATAACTTCATCAACGACGCCGGCGAAGTTGATGGGTTCGAGCGCGAGTTGGGCGATGCGCTGTGCGAGCGCGCAGAGCTGACCTGCGAGTGGGTCAAAAACGACTGGGACAGCATCATCCCGAACCTCGTGTCTTCCAACTATGACACCATCATGGCGGGCATGTCGATCACTGCGGAACGCGATGAAGTGATTGATTTCACACAAGACTACTACCCGCCCACCGCATCTGCCTATGTTGCGGCATCCGAAGGCGTTGACCTGTCGGGTGGCATTGTCGCAGCCCAAACAGCCACGATCCAAGCCGGCTACATCGCCGAATCCGGCGCCACGTTGGTTGAATTCGCAACGCCAGAGGAAACCGTCGCTGCCGTGCGCAACGGCGAAGCGGATGCCGTCTTTGCCGACCGCGATTACCTTGTGCCGCTGGTTGAAGAATCTGCCGGCGCCTTGATGTTTGTGGGCGACAACGTACCTTTGGGCGGCGGTGTTGGCATGGGCCTGCGTGAAAGCGACAGCGCGTTGCGCGCGACATTTGATGCAGCCATCACCGACATGAAAAATGACGGCACCTTGAACGCATTGCTGATCAAATGGTTCGGCGATGACACTACGACGTACTAAGTAAATTTGACTGGGCGCAGCGGGATCATACCTGCGCTGCGCCCGACTTTCCCTCATGTTTTCCCATTGCACCGATCCTGATACCCTGAGCCGATTGCTCTGGCTCTCCTGTTATTTGACAACAGGGGTGCACATGTCGTTCTACCTTTCGTTTTTTAAAGTGCTGGGGCTGTTGGCCGTCACCGCACCCACCGCGTTGGCTTTTGGGTTTGCTGGTGCAATGGCGGCGCGGGCGCGGTTCGCCCCGGTCTCATGGCTCGGCAAGGCCTATATTGCGATTGTGCGCGGAGTGCCTGATATCGCTTTTTTCCTGTTTTTTGTCATCGCCTTAGACCAGATGTTCGAATACACTCGACACCGTGTACTGTGCCCAGATTGGTCCGAACCCATTCGCCAAGGCAGTGATTTTCTGGTGTGCCAAGCGGCCAAACTACCCCTAAGCCGCGCGCCTGAATGGGTGCACCAAACCTATGCATTGGCACTGGCCGTGCTAACCTATGCTATCGTTTTTGGTGCTTTTGCAGCCAATGTCCTTTTTGGTGCGATGCGCGCCGTGCCCAAAGCACAGATTGAAACCGCAGCCGCCTACGGAATGAGCGAGCGTCAAACTTTCTGGCGCATTCTAGTGCCGCAGATGTGGGTCTTTGCCCTGCCCGGCCTGTCAAACCTCTGGATGGTTTTGATCAAAGCGACACCTTTTTTGTTTTTGCTTGGCATCGAGGACATTGTCTATTGGGCACGCGAATTGGGCGGCACCAAGACATCGCGCTTTACCGATTACCCGCACGGCGACTGGCGCATGTGGTATTTTCTGGTGCTCTTGGTGTTTTACCTGTTGATGACCAAACTGTCTGAAAGCGCGTTAAACAGGGTCATGACCCGCCTCACGTTTGGGCAGGCCACCGCGGGTGGCGATGCACAAAGGACAACAGTGTGAGCTGTCTGCAAACCATCCAAGATTACGCTCTGCGCTCTGTGGGCTACGGCGAGCGGCTGTTGCCGCGCTCCGATTTTACCCTGTGCGAGCAGGTGACGCTAATCGGCTCCGGCATGATTTGGAACGTCTATTTCGGCATTGTAGCGCTCATGACAGGCTTTTTCTTTGCCACCGCACTGGCCGTTGCAAAAGCATCATCACGTCGAACCATACGGCGGCCCGCCGAATGGTTCATCTTTATTTTCCGCGGCTCACCCCTCTTTATTCAGTTCTTTTTTGCCTATTTTTTCTTTCTCAGCCTGAAAGGCAGCTACGCGTTTTTCTCACCTTTTACCGCAGCTTGGCTGGGCGCGTTAATCGTTCTGTTCTGCAACACAGCTGCCTATTCCGCGGAAATTTTCTATGGCGCGCTGCAATCTGTGCCACGCGGCGACACAGAGGCCGCCGATGCCTATGGCATGTCCGGCTGGCCACGTTTTCGGCGGATAGTCTGGCCTACGATGCTGCGGCTTGCCTGGCCCGCCTACACCAACGAGGCGATCTTTTTGTTTCACGCCACGACGCTGGTCTTTTTCTCTGGCTTTCCGGCTTGGCAACAACGCGGTGACGCCCTGTATTACGCAAGCTATTTTGCCGACAAGACTTTCAATCCCTTTGTACCCTATCCGATTTTGGCCAGCTATTTCATCCTGTTGACTCTGGTGATTATCGCAGTTTTTGGATGGGTGAACCGGCGCCTCAATCGGCATCTACCGAATGAGGCAAAGCCACGTTTGCGACTGCGGATGAATTTGATCAGATAGCCATCACGCCCGGGCTTGTTGACACCAAGGATGGACAGTCTGCCGCTCGCGGCGCTATGCAAAGGCATTATCAAAGGACCCGACATGCACGACTGGCTCGCCTCTCACCCCGAAATCCGCGCAATTCGTGTGGCTGCCGCAGATTTGAACGGCCAACCCCGAGGGAAACGGGTGCCTGTGCGTTTTGCAGACAAGGCTGTGGATGGCGGCGCCCGATTTCCTTTATCCGTTCTGAACCTCGATATTTGGGGCGAGGACATTGAAGGCAGCCCACTGGTCATGGAAAGCGGTGACCGCGACGGCGTGCTGCGCCCAACCGAGCGTGGGTTTGTACCGATGCCCTGGCTTGAGACGCCGACGGGATTAATGCCAATCTGGATGTATCACGAGGACGGTAGCCCCTTCGCAGGCGATCCCCGCCACGCACTTGCGGCGGTCCAAAACCGATATACCGAAAAAGGACTGCGCCCCGTGGTTGCGGTCGAGCTTGAGTTCTTTTTGATCGACGATTCCGGCCGCCATCCACAGGTGCCTCTGTCGCCGATATCGGGCAAGCGTCGGGTGGCGAGCGAAATCCTCAGCCTCCGCGCGCTGGACAGGTTTGATGCATTTTTTACCGAGCTTTATGACGCCTGTGACGCGATGGACATCCCCGCCGATAGCGCGATTTCAGAGGCGGGTTTGGGCCAGTTTGAAATAAATATGATGCATCAAGACAATGCCTTAAAGGCCGCGGATGATGCATGGCTGTTCAAAATACTGGTCAAAGGGTTGGCGCGTAAATTTGGATTTGCCGCCTCCTTTATGGCCAAGCCCTACGCAGATTACGCGGGCTCAGGTCTTCACATGCACTTCAGCGTTCTAAACAAAGCAGGGCAAAATATTTTCGATGATGGCGGCGACAAAGGCTCTGACACCTTGCGACACGCGATCCAAGGATGTTTGGCCGCAATGCCCGGATCAACATTAATCTTCGCGCCCCACGCCAACAGTTATGCACGTATGGTTCCCGGCGCGCACGCGCCAACTGGGATCGCTTGGGCCTATGAAAATCGTACCGCAGCGATACGTGTTCCCTCCGGTCCCGGTGCCGCGCGGCGGATCGAGCATCGGCAGGCCGGCGGCGATGTGAACCCGTACCTGTCGATCGCAGCGGTCTTGGGCGCAGCTCTCAACGGGATGGAAGACGCCAAGTCGCCACCCGCACCGATCACAGGTAATGCCTATACCCAAGACCTACCGCAGGTACCCACCGATTGGGCGCAGGCCATTACCCGTTTTGAGAACTGCCCAGAAGTTGCGCGGATCTTTGCCCCTGAAATCATCCAAAACTTTGTGATGACCAAACGCCAAGAGCTGCGCGGTATCGCGGATCTGACGGCCGAGGAACAGCTCGAGGTCTATCTCGACACGGTTTAGCGGGCACGCTAGTCTAAATTTGATCAAATCAAAGAGGCTCCAATGAAAATCGGCATCCTACAGACCGGACACGCCCCAGAGACAATCCGGGAAACGATGGGCGATTATGATGCGATGTTCCACAGATTGTTGGGCGAGGACACGTTTGAATTCACCACCTACAACGTGGTGGACATGCAGTTTCCGACCGATGTGGAGGCGGCTGACCGCTGGCTGGTCACGGGCTCCAAACACGGTGCCTATGAAGATCACGCCTTCATTCCCCCGCTCGAAGCATTGATCCGCGCCATTCACGAGCGCCGCGCGCCCATGATTGGGGTCTGTTTTGGGCATCAAATCATTGCGCAGGCTTTGGGGGGCAAGGTCGAAAAATTCGCAGGCGGATGGTCTGTCGGGCGCACAGAATATCAGCTGGACGGGCGCGCTGTTGCGTTGAACGCGTGGCACCAGGATCAGGTTGTGCAGGTGCCCCCAAGCGCCGAAATTGTTGGGCATTCCGACTTTTGTGCGGCCGCGGCGCTGCTCTACGACGACACGATTTGGACCATTCAACCGCACCCTGAGTTTGGCGCACCCGTTATTGAAGGGTTGGCCACAACACGCGGTCCCGGCATCGTTCCCCAAGACCAACTTGACGCCGCAAAGGCCCAGCTGTCGCAGCCCACGGACAATGCCGCATTAGGCACATTCATGGCGGAGTTTTTCCGCAAAGAGAGGGCCTGATGGCATCCCCAGACTGGAAAGACGCCCTGCCAGAAGCGGCACGCAGCTATTTGGATGGCCGTCGCCTTGATGAGGTCGAATGCATCATATCTGACCTGCCTGGGATCGCCCGCGGCAAGGCGGTTCCTGCGTCAAAATTCGCACGACAAGATTATTTCCACCTGCCCGACAGTATCTTTTATCAAACGATTACAGGCGATTGGGGCGAGGCCGCGGGGGAAGAAGGCTTTATCGAAAAGGACATGATCCTACGCCCTGATATGGCGACAGCCACTGCCGCGCCTTGGACGGGCGACTGGACCTTGCAGGTTATTCACGATGCGTTTGACCGCGATGGTGCTCCTGTCCCGTTCAGCCCGCGCAACGTGCTAAAGCGGGTCGTGCAGCTCTACCGCGACAGAGGGTGGGAGCCAGTGGTTGCCCCCGAAATGGAATTCTTCCTCGTGGCGCGCAACATTGATCCGGCCAAAGAGATTGAGCCGATGATGGGGCGCTCGGGCCGTCCGGCTGCCGCCCGACAGGCCTATTCGATGACAGCCGTCGACGAATTTGGCCCTGTGATCGACGACATTTACGACTTCGCCGAGGCGCAAGGGTTCGAGATCGACGGGATCACCCAAGAAGGCGGTGCCGGCCAGCTGGAAATCAACCTCTTGCACGGCGATCCGATCACTCTGGCCGATGAAGTATTCTATTTCAAACGGCTGATCCGCGAAGCTGCCCTGCGCCACGATTGCTTTGCGACCTTCATGGCAAAACCCATCGCGGCAGAGCCAGGCTCGGCGATGCACATCCACCATTCGGTCCTCGATATGGCAACGGGCAAAAACATCTTTTCGGACGACGAGGGCGCTGAAACAGATGCATTTTTCCACTTTATCGCCGGTATGCAGACCCACATCCCAAGCGCGCTGGCCGTGATGGCACCTTTCGTGAACAGCTATCGTCGCTACGTTAAGGACCACGCGGCGCCGATTAACCTCGAATGGGGGCGCGATAACCGCACGACCGGCATCCGCGTGCCGCTGTCGACCCCGGCCGCCCGGCGGGTGGAAAACAGGATCGCAGGGATGGATTGCAACCCCTATCTGGGCATCGCAGCGTCCCTGGCTTGCGGATATCTAGGCCTACTGGATCAAGCGCATCCCCAGCGCGAGTGGAAGGGCGACGCCTATGATGGTGCCGGCGATATTCCACGCGACATGGGCTCTGCATTGCGCCGCTTTGATGCGGCGACAGCTTTGCACAAAGTCTTGGGGCCGGAGTTCGCACGCGTATATGGGATCGTGAAACTTGCGGAATATGATGAGTTTTTGCAGGTCATCTCACCGTGGGAGCGTGAGCATTTGTTGCTCAATGTCTAAAGTGCGTCTGATCATACACCCAAGGTACGGCCGCTCAAAATGAACCTTCTTTATGCCAACGATGCGCGCGGCGCATACCCGCAAAGTTGGTACGCCGCAACAGCCACACCCCTTGCGCTCTTTGCGCCCCTGCAAGGAACAGCGCGCGCAGATGTATGCGTCATCGGTGGTGGCTACACGGGGCTATCAGCAGCGCTTCACCTCGCACAAGCGGGGCGCAAAGTCATTTTGCTAGAGGCTCAGCGCGTAGGCTTTGGCGCCTCGGGCCGCAATGGCGGGCAGCTTGGGTCCGGCCAACGGGTAGAGCAGCCTGCGCTGGAGAAAATGGTCGGAAAGACGCATGCCCGCCAGCTGTGGACGATGGGAGAAGCCGCCAAGGATTTAGTTAAAAACCTGATCTCGGCCCATGCCATTGACTGCGACCTAAAGCCCGGCGTGGCGTGGACCGCTTCGCATGCGCGCGACGTGGATGACCTGCACCGATATGCCGATCACATGGCAGCAGAGTACGCCTATGAGATTGAGGCTCATAACGCTCAGAGTTTTGCGGGAATCTGTCCCTCGCCAGACTATTGCGGCGGTGTGGTGGACATGGGGGCTGCGCATCTGCATCCCCTTAAATTTGCGCTTGGGCTGGCACGCGCCTGTATCGAAGCAGGCGTGCAAATCCATGAACAAAGCCGCGTAACCGCGATTGAACCCGGACCAGAGGTGCGCGTCGCCACAGAAGCCGGCACTGTTCACGCAGCGCATGTCATCCTGGGCTGCAACGGATACCTCGGCGATCTTGAGCGGAAGACCGCGGCGCGCGTCATGCCGATCAACAACTTTATCGCAGCCACTGCACCTTTGGGTGATGAGATCACACAGGTCCTGCGCCGCGATATTGCCGTCGCGGACGCCCGCTTTGTGGTGAATTATTTTCGCCTCAGCGCTGACGGCAGGCTGCTTTTCGGCGGCGGTGAAAGCTATGGCTACCGTTTTCCCCGCGACATTGCAGCGACGGTGCGCAAACCGATGACCCAAGTGTTCCCACATTTGGCGGATGTCCCCATTGACTACGCCTGGGGTGGGACGCTGGGGATCACCATGAAGCGCATGCCCTACTTGGCCCGGATTGCGCCCAATATCCTCTCTGGGGCAGGCTATTCAGGGCATGGCGTCGGCACGGCAACTCATGCAGGTCAGCTGATGGCGCACGCGGTTATGGGGCAATCTGACGGATTTGACACAATGGCAGCGATCCCCACACATCCCTTTCCGGGTGGCGTTGCCGCGCGCAAGCCGCTGCTCGCATTGGCGATGACTTGGTACGCATTGCGCGACCGACTGGGCATCTAAATCACACCTGAAACCGGTGGGTGTTGGTGCCTATGCGCCGCCCCTTTTGCATTTTCTTCACAAAACCGTTTCATCACGCTGCCATATATTTTAAATAAGTGATGTTAAGGTTAAGGAAAATGAAATGCAGTTGCCCAATACGCACCAAGCAGAGGCCATTCCAGAGGCAGCACGTGCCGAAATAGATAGGTTGCTCCAATCCGGAGATTTGTTTCGCTACACAGCGCCCGAGGCCGCACCTGTTACTTTGCTTGAGGCGGAATTCGCCGAAATGATGGGAACAAAATATGCGCTGGCGGTGTCATCCTGCTCGGCCGCACTGTTTTTATCCCTGAAGGCGTTGGATCTGCCACGGGACGCACATGTGATGATCCCTGGGTTCACTTTTGCCGCGGTGCCATCGGCTGTTTTGCACGCTGACTGCTTGCCTGTTCTTTGCGAAGTAGGAAGCGACTACCGCATTGATATAGATGATTTCATTGCAAAATTGCCAGAAGTACAGGCGGTGATCATCAGCCACATGCGCGGCCACACCTCCGATATGGACGCGATCCTCGCGCTGTGCCGCGCAGCGCAGATCCCCGTCATTGAGGACGCGGCACATTCGCTCGGAACGCTGTGGCACGACAAAAAGATCGGCACATTGGGTAATGTCGGGTGCTTTTCATTTCAGTCCTATAAGATGATCAACGCAGGCGAAGGCGGCGTGATGATCACGGATGATGCTGATCTTGTGGCCCGAGCGGTGATCATGTCCGGCGCATACGAACATAATTGGCGCAAGCACGCGGGCTGCGACCCAACGCTGGCGGCCGCCTTTGCGCGCCACCAAAATCAGTGGCCCCTTTATAATCTGCGCATGAGCAACCTAAGTGCGGCGGTCATTCGCCCGCAATTGCCAGAACTTGCACGCCGCGTGCGCGATGGCCGTGCAGGGCATGATCACGTTGCGGGCAGGCTGGAAGACAGCCGCTGGATCAGCGTTCCCAAACCGCTCGCGCCCGAAACGCGCGCGCCCGACAGCATCCAATTCAACCTTATAGATGTGAATGATGAACAAGTGCAGGCCTTTGTCCGGATTGCAAAAGAGGCCGGTGTCACCGTTCAAGTCTTTGGTATGACCGACAATAATGCGCGCGCATTTTGGAACTGGCAGTTTATTCCGAACCTGCCGGAGCTGCCCCAAACCCGCGCAATGTTAATGCGGGCCTGTGACGTGCGCCTGCCCGTACATCTGAGCCGCGCAACACAAGATCAGATCGCCGACATTTTGGTGCAATCGCTGAAGAAAGCCTGCGCTCCTGCTAAACCGGACGACGTGCTGTTAGCTCAGTTTGCTTAACTTTTCCTGAAGCTCTGCCAGCTGCTTTTTGATCGCATCAAGATCCTCGCCAGTGTCGCTATTCCCAGCGTCAGGGACGACTGGTTTTTCTGCCGCAGGTGCTGTTCCACCAGTGGGCCAGTTGCCAATGCCACCCGTCATGGCCTTCATAAACGCCTGCTGCTGGGCTTGCATCGCCTCGAACCCTGGCACCTTGGCCATGGGGTTCATCGCCCCCATGTTCTCAATCATTTTGTTTTGGCCATCGCGCAGCATGTCAAAAGAGGCCTGCAAGAACTGCGGCACAACCGAGGCGTTGCCGCCCATGTAGCTGCGCACCAGATCGTTTAGCACATCTACCGGCAGAACGCTTTCGCCGCGGCTTTCGTGCTCCGCGATAATCTGCAACAGATATTGCCGCGTCAGGTCATCCCCCGATTTCAGGTCTATGATTTGAACCTCACGTCCATCGCGGATAAAGCCCGAGATATCCTCAAGCGTCACGTAGTCGGACGTCTCGGTGTTATACAAACGACGGCTGGCATAGCGTTTGATCAGCAAAGGCTTAGTTTTGGTGGACATGGCGGACCCTCCCCTGGCGTGCTGCACCGCAGCTTAGAAGGCTATGACGCAAAATGAAAGCATAACCTCAATTTCAGCATTTTCTGACCAAGCGCCGGAAAATCAGAACAAATTTACATACGCTTCCGTACGCATATACGAAAAACGGGCCCTGCTGATGCAAGACCCGTCTATTATTTTGCGTTGAAGCACGTGATTACTTCGCAGCAGCTTTCTTAACAGCTGTCGTTGCATCAGCTGTCGCTTTTTTCACAGCCGCTTGAGCTTCTTCGCTCATGTCTTTGCCAGCAGCCATCATCAGCTCAACTGTGTCCATTTGCACCTTTTTCGCGATCTCGGCGAAGGCGGCCATGTTCTCAGCAGCAACTTCGGCTGAAGCGGACGCAAAATCGGTCATCGCTTTAGCGTAATCGGCAGGTTCTGTTTTGGCGGAAGACATGTCCGACAGTTTTGCCAACGTGTCTTTTGTCCATTTGCTGGACACTTCGGCGGATTTCTCTGCCGCGTTTAGCGCCACGTGGGACAGTTTTTCGTTCAGCGTTGTCGCTGTTTTGAATGCGTCTTCCATTGCCGCTGTATCGACTGGGAATGCGCCCATCATGTCTTTGAAGATCGCGGTCATGTCTTGTTGCTTAGCCATTTTTAGCTCCTTGGGTTAAGGGTGCCGAAACGCTCCGGCGAGGTCTTCGATGGCAAATACATACATGCTGCACCGCAGCATTGCAAGCCTTTTTGCTGCGCCGCAGCAATGCCAGCTTACCCAAGGTAATCTATAGTTGTATCAATCGCTTGGACGGAGCGAAACGTATGTGCCAGGTGCCTCACATAGCGCAGGATGTGTTCCTTCGCCCGGAATGCGCGCCGCGACGAGCCCGCCCGATTGGCTGCGCAGCCATGATTCCCAACGTGGCCACCAAGACCCTTCATGAAAATCCGCCTCCTCTAACCAAGCCTCATGCGACAGGGAGAGATCGGTATTGGTATAGTGGCCATATTTCTTTTTTGATGGCGGATTGACGATGCCCGCGATGTGCCCTGACTGTGTCATGATAAAGGTCCGATGTTCAGACCCCATCTGCTGCACGCCGCGATAGCTATCTTTCCATGCAGCGATATGGTCCGTCTCGCATGCAATGGCGCAAAGTGGGATACTTACATCCTCCAGAGATAGCTTTTGACCAAAGAGCGTCATTTCCCCCTGTGCAAACCGGTCTTGTTGGCAAAGCCCGCGCAAATACTCCATCGCCATTTTGGCAGGCAAGTTTGTCCCGTCGCCATTCCAATAGAGCAAATCGAAAGCCGGGGGCGTCTCCCCCATCATATAACTGCGGATCGCAGGGCCGTAGATGAGGTCATTGGACCGCAGGAATGAAAAAGTGCGTGCCATGATAACCGACGGCAAAACGCCCTTGTCCGCAACCTCCTCCTCGATCCCATCCACGAAATCGTCCGTCAGGAATGGTGCAAATTCGCCCTTGTCAGAAAAATCGGTCAGAGCCGTGAAAAACGTGACAGCATTAACAGATGTATCACCGCGCTGTTTGAGCAGAGATAGCGTCATCGCAAGCGTCGTGCCGGCAATACAATACCCGACCGTATTGACCGAGTGTTGCCCAGTGATCGCCTTCACCTCATTGATGGCGGTCAAATAGCCTTCTTCGATATAATCCTCGAGGCCCACATCCGCATAGCTGGCGTCGGGGTTCACCCAAGATACGATGAACAGGGTATAGCCCTGATCCACAATCCATTTCACCAGCGAGTTTTGCGCCTTTAGATCAAGAATGTAGAATTTATTGATCCAGGGCGGGAAAATAATGAGCGGCTTGACGCGGACCTTTTCCGTCGTTGGCGCGTACTGGATCAACTCCAACATGCGGTTGCGAAACACCACCTTTCCGGGGGTTGTCGCAATGTTTTGTCCCAACTCAAAAGCGCGTTCATCCGCGAGCCGCACCACCAATTCGCCACTGTTGGCCTCAAGATCAGAGATCAGGTTTTCCAACCCATCGAGCAGGCTCTGCCCCTCTGTCGCCACCGCTTTCTCAAGCGCGTCGGGGTTGGTGGCCAAAAAGTTTGTAGGGCTCATCAAATCAACGATCTGGCGGGTAAAATACCCCAAACGATGCTTTTCCTCCGGCGCCATGTCCTCGACGCTGTCCACCGCGGACATCAGGCTTGCCGCATTTATCTGATACTGCTGTTTGACGAAATTAAAATACGGATGCGTATGCCACAGAGGGTTCGCAAAACGGCGATCTTGGGGGCCCGTATCCTCGGGTGCGTTCAGGCGACCCGCCGCCAATGTTTGCTGCGCCTCTATGAAATGGGCCATGGTTTTGGACCAATACCCCATCTGTTGTTCGATCAACTTGGCCGGATTATGCAACGCTTCTTGCCAATAGGTGGTCACAGCCGACGTGAAAAGCGCCTGATTCGGACCATCCAAGGCCGGATTGTGCGTGCTGCGCTGCGTCATAACCTCGGCAAGGCGGATCCTCAGATCCTCTACTTGTGTCAAATTATGCGTTAATTTCTCTAGAGATTCACCTGAGATATGACCAATTCCCGAGTCTATAGTTGTCATTAAACAAGTTCCTGTCTAATTTCGCAGATGCAGCATTACAATGTTGCGTGCGCAACCGATGCCCTGCTTGTGCCCAGTTTGACACATATTTGCGGTCGGTGGTGCACAATCCGAGCACCTTCGGCAGATTGGAGACGACGCGATGCGCTATATGGCCACTTACGATTTTATGGATACGATGCGGATCACCAACCAATGGCTTGGCGCATCCGCGACCGCTCTCGGTTCTTATCCCACCACTGCGATGTTCCCAAATCCTGCGTTTCAATGGATGCGCGCCTGGGGGGAGGTGACAGAGCGGACGTTCCAACGCATGGTCGTCAAGCCGGATTGGAACATCCCACCCTACACCGGCTCAAACGGTCAAGACCGTGTGGTAAGCGTCAAAAAAGCGGTTGAACGTCCCTTTGGCGATTTGATCCATTTTGAAGTCACCGGCCGCACAGACAAGAAACCAAAGGTTTTGTTGGTAGCGCCCATGTCTGGGCACTATGCAACACTGCTCCGCTCCACCGTGATTTCGCTGCTTCCAGATTGCGAACTTTACGCAACCGATTGGCACAATGCGCGCGATATTCCTGTCAGCGAGGGCAAATTCGACATTGAGGATTATACCCTCTACCTCGTTGAGTTTATGAAACACCTTGGCCCCGACACGCACGTGATCGCGGTGTGCCAACCCGCACCATTGACCCTCGCGGCGACCGCCTATCTTGCGGAAGAAGATCCCAAAGCACAGCCGCGTAGCCTGACCCTCATTGGCGGCCCCATCGACCCGGACGCGAACGCAACCGACGTCACAGATTTTGGGCACCGCGTGACCATGGGCCAGCTCGAAGAGATGATGATCCAGCGCGTTGGCTTCAAATATCCTGGTGTTGGGCGCCGCGTTTACCCCGGCCTGCTACAACTGGCATCTTTCATGTCCATGAACTCGGAAAAGCACAGCAAAGCCTTTGCCGATCAGATCGCGCGCGTTGCCCGCAATGAGGCATCCGATCACGACAAGCACAACGCATTCTACGATGAATATCTGGCGGTTATGGACATGACGGCGGAGTTTTATTTGTCGACTGTCGAGCGGATTTTCAAAGGCGGTGAAATCGCCAAGAACAAATTCGTGGTTGCAGGCAAACAGGTCGACATCGGAAAAATCACCACCGTTGCGGTGAAAACTGTTGAGGGCGGCGAAGACGATATCTCTGCGCCCGGCCAATGCGTTGCAGCGCTCGATCTGCTGACTGGATTGCCCGATGCTAAGAAAGCCAGCCATTTGGAGCCCAATGCCGGCCACTACGGTATCTTTGCTGGCAAAGCGTGGCGCAACAACATTCGCCCGCTGGTGTTGGACTTCATCGCAGCCAACAGCAAAGCGCCCGCGGCCCGGAAAAAGCCCGCCAATAAGAATACCGCAGCCTAGGCTAACCCGTGTTTTTTGGGCGCGCGAGCCAATTTTGCAGTGCGGCGGTAGTTTCATCGGGACACTCAAGCGTGGGCAGATGGCCCGCGTTGTCCAGCACCACCAACTCCGCGTTAGGCACCAGTTCGGCCATAAAGCTGTGGCGTTTCACCGGGCACAACGCATCATGCGCACCGCACAAGATTAACGTGGGAACCTTGCAGCGGCGCAGAGTGGCTTGTTGATCGCGCCGACGCTGAAGCGCGCGGCTTTGGCGTACAAATACATCCGGACCAAGCGCCATCGCCATGTCCATTACCGTCTGCAAGACAGCATTGCGCCCTGCACCGGGTGCCAGGTAATTCGGCTTTAACTCGTCCCGCATCACTTCCTTCAGGCGTCCCGCGCGCACGCCGACAATCTGCGGCTCGCGTGCTGCCGCAACATTAGGCATCTCGGCGAGGGGATTTGTGTCCATCAAGGCAAGGCGCGTGATGCGGTCTGGCGCACGGCGTAACAGTTCCATCGCGACGATGCCCCCCATCGATAGACCTGCCAGCGCAAACCGATTGGGCAGCTCATCAAGCAGGCCGGAGGCGATTTCTTCAATCCGCTCCCCACGGGTGATCGGACCGATGGTCACGCTGGTCTGCGCTGACAGTTCCGCGATTTGCGGCCCAAACAGGCGCGCATCACACATCATACCCGGCAGGAAAACGAGGGGCTCGGCCATGTCATTGACACCCTTTTGGAACGGTTGGACGGTTGGTGCACCATGTCGCAGCCTTTCTACACCCACAAGAGCAGAAGCCGCCGCTTAGGGATAAGATATGCCCCGATACGGTGGGAAATCTGCATAACGCAAGCGACGGGTTTTAAGCGGCTCTTTTGGGTCTTCGCCTGCGCGCAACAGAAGGCCCTTTGGGGCGACATAGCTTGAGATTGTGCGGCGTGGCACAGGACGCCAATCCAAATTGAATGCACATAATTTGGGGAAAAACCACATTGCTGAATAAGGCAGGTGATCGTGGATCCACCACGCCAAATCGCGCCAATCCCGGCCCTTTTCGTATTGATCTGCAAACCATGGGATCACAATCGTTGCCCCCGCAACCGCTTTTTCACCGCGGTGATAATCCCAGATGTGGCATTCAATCGGGTTGTCGTTATGTGCGCAGTTCAATCCATGGTCATTGCCGAACTGGTTCAACTCTGGCGCGCGGTATCCCGAGCGAATAGCCAAGGGGCCAAAAGTCTCCGTCAATGGATCAAGCAACGTCTCACAAAACGCCCGCCCATGCGCAATCGCAAGGTCAGGATCGGTGGGGATGTTCGGAATGCCGTGTATAGCGCCGATTTCGGAATGCAAAAAATCCCGCATGAAGAAATAGCGGCTCAGGCGCACGCGCCCCAAAGTCTCCAACCCGCGCATGGAAGCTGGACGGCGCATCACATACCGCAAACTGAGGCGCGAAACCTCATGCCGCGGGCGTCACTTCAACCACGGCCTGTGCAATCAGGTCCAAGCATGGGCCGTCAGAAAACCGGTGGTCTGCGTCCTTGACCAGCATAAGCCGCATATCGTCGACCTCTGCATGCGCCAAAAGCTGCGTTGCGGTCGCCGTACTCACCGCGGTGTCGGCGGTGCCTTGCAACATGCGAACAGGGCAGTTGAAGCGCAGAGGGCTGCGCAGCACGAGGTTATCGCGTCCATTTTCGATCATGCGCTGGGTCACGATATACGGCTCCATATAGTCAGAGGGCAGGACCACCTGACCCTCCCGCGAGAGGGTTGCCTTTTGCTCGGGTGTAAACTGCGCCCAATACCCATCTTCGGTAAAATCAGGCGCGGCCGCCACGGTGACGAGGCCCGCCACGCGGTCTGGATGGTTGCGCGCAAACAAGAGGGCCTGCCATCCGCCCATGCTGGAACCCACAACCACAACCGGACCGGACGTCAGTGACGTGATCGCTGCATGCGTATCTTCGGCCCAATCGCCGATACAGCCTTCTTCAAATGTGCCGGAACTTTGTCCATGGCCGGAATAGTCGAACCGCAGGAAACTACGCCCCTGAGCTTTGCACCAAGCCTCAAGGAACACGGCCTTAGTGCCTTGCATGTCAGATTTTAGGCCCCCTAGGAAAACGACCGCCGGACCCGTGCCAGGTGTCAGGTGATAGGCCAATTGCCGACCCTGCGGGGTCTCTAGAAATGCTGGATCAGCTGAGGTTGATGAGGTCATGGTGCGGCTCCGTGCGATCAGACGCTCCTAACATGCGCGCGATAAAACCGCAGCGCAATCCGACCGCGCTGCCTTTTTATCCGCCGATATAGGCGCCGCGCGGACGGTAGAAAACTTTTTGATTGTGCAACCTGCCCAACAGCTCGTGAATTTGGCGCGCCGTTTGCGCCTCCGGCGTATCATGCGTCAACTCGGCCTTTTGTTGCAGCAACGCGGTCTCGATCAGGTCGATGTCCTCAACGGTCAATTCAAAATTGGTGTTATAGCTGGGCATCGCCTGCTCCTCGCCTACAAAAGTTTCCGATGGGAAACAGATTAGACCTTAAGCACCCAAAGGCAACAGAGGGCCGTCGCTAATTTCGCAAAAAATGTCGTCTTTTGCACAAAAATCACCGCCGCACGCAAAGCCGAGTTGACGCAATCAGTGCTTGTACCGCGCCAGCTATGCGGTCACGGTGCACCCATGCACGCGCCGCCCAAACTCTTTATTCCCATTCTGACCCTGTCGAATTTCGTGATCGGCATTGGGGCATTCGTTATTGTTGGTCTGGTGGAGCCGTTGGGCATCGCCATGCAGATCAGCGCCGCAGAGGCCGGACAGTTGTTGACCGTCTATGCCATCAGCTATGCCGTGCTGTCCCCTGTTCTTGTCGCTTTAACCGGACGCATCGGGCGACGCCGTGTGATGTGCATGGGGCTTGCGCTTTTTGCCTTCGCAGCGGTCATTTCAGCGCTGGCGCCCTCGATGCTGGTCTTGAACATCGCGCGGGTCATTGCAGCCGCGGGTGCCGGCATGTTCGCACCCGTTGCCGCAGCCACCGCAGCTGCCCTTTATCCCGCAGAGCAACGCGCGCGGGTGCTTGCGATGGTCTTTTTCGGCCTGTCTGTGGCGCAAGTGGCCGGAGTACCGGCCGGCAGCTGGGTTGCCTACACCTTTGGCTGGCAATGGGCCTTTTGGATTGTTGTGGCCTTGGGCATACCCTGTCTGATCGCCGCTTGGCGGATCGTGCCCGCCGGCATCAAGTTTCAGCCCGTGACGCTGGCAGATTTAGGTCAACTTTTGATCCAATGGCGCATGTTGCTGGCCGTTCTCTTTACCGGATCTTTCCTTGGCTCAGTCTATGTACTCTACACCTACATCGCACCACTGTTGAGCGAAACGATGGGCTACGGACGTGACGGCGTGACCCTTGTTTTGGCGATTTTCGGCATTGGTGCAGTGGCCGGTAATGTCGCGAGTGCGCTGCTCACGGACCGTTTGGGCTGGAAACGCACCTTGACCATTTTATGCCTGTGCCAAGCCGCAAGCATGCCTGTTTTCAGCCTGCTGCCCATCACGGATGCGCTCCTTTTTGCTGTTACATTCTTTTGGTCGACCACGGGCTGGGCATTTATGGCGGCCCAGCAAACCCGTTTGATTGGCCTTGCCGGGGCGCGTGCGCCTGTTGTTCTATCATTGAATGCGGCGGCGATTTATGTCGGGGCCGCACTTGGATCCGCGCTGGGCGCTTGGGTCTTGCAGCGTTTCGGCATTGGGGCGATTGGGATCGCGGCGGGCCTCTGCTCGCTTGGAGCATTGGCGCATTTGCACCTTTCGGCACGGCTCTCCCCGCCCCCCTCTTGACGCCTGCATTCCTTAGCGGCACAACCGCGCCAATGATAACCCGCAACCGGGCGTTCCGTGGGCGCCAAACCGATGAGGAGCCGTAGCATGGCAACCATTTCCCTAACCTTCCCCGATGGCAACGCACGCACATATGACGCTGGTGTCACCGCCGCTGATGTGGCCGAGAGCATTTCCAAATCCCTCGCGAAAAAAGCCATCAGCGCGACCGTTAACGGTGCACATTACGACCTTCAGTGGCCGATCGAGGCGGATGCGACAATCGCCCTGCACACCATGGCGGACGACGCGCAAGCCAACGAGCTGGTACGCCACGACCTCGCACACATCATGGCCCGTGCTGTGCAAGAAATCTGGCCAGACACCCGTGTCACCATCGGCCCCGTGATCAAAGACGGCTGGTACTATGATTTCGATCGGGCCGAGCCCTTCACGCCCGAAGACCTTGGCGTTATCGAGAAAAAGATGCGCGAGATCATCAACAAACGCGACCCCGTGCGCACCGAAGTTTGGGACCGCGCCCGCGCCATCGCGCATTACGAGGCAAATGGTGAGCCCTATAAGGTAGAACTAATCGACGCCATTCCCGGCGATGAGCCGCTGCGGATGTATTGGCACGGCGACTGGCAGGACCTGTGCCGCGGGCCACACCTACAACACACAGGCCAAGTGCCGGGGGATGCGTTTAAACTGATGTCCATCGCGGGCGCCTACTGGCGCGGCGACAGCGACCGCCCCATGCTGCAACGCATCTACGGCGTGGCCTTTACCGGCAAAGAAAAGCTACGCGCCCACCTTAATATGCTAGAAGAAGCCGCCAAGCGCGATCACCGCAAACTTGGCCGCGAAATGGATCTCTTTCACATGCAAGAGGAAGCGCCGGGTCAGATTTTTTGGCACCCCAACGGCTGGCGCATCTATACCGAGCTTCAAGATTACATGCGCCGCAGGCAGCGCGCCGGCGGCTATGTTGAGGTGAACACCCCCCAAGTGGTGAACCGCAAACTTTGGGAAGCGTCCGGCCATTGGGAATCCTACCAAGAGAACATGTTCGTCGTCGAAGTGGACGAAGACCATGCGCGCGAAAAGACGATCAACGCACTCAAACCCATGAACTGCCCCTGTCACATTCAGGTTTTTAACCAAGGTCTGAAATCCTACCGCGATCTGCCCCTGCGCATGGCGGAATTTGGATCGTGTAACCGCTATGAGCCGTCAGGTGCCTTGCATGGGATCATGCGCGTGCGCGGTTTTACTCAAGACGACGGGCACATCTTCTGCACCGAAGACCAGATCGAAAGCGAAACCGAAAAGTTCATCGCGTTCTTGTCTGAAATCTACGCCGAGCTGGGTTTTACCAACTGGTCCATCAAGCTCTCGACCCGACCAGAAAAGCGCATCGGCTCGGAAGAGACATGGGACATGCTGGAGGAGGCCCTTGGCAAAGCCTGCCGTGCCGCCGGCTATGACTACACACTACAACAGGGCGAGGGCGCGTTCTACGGTCCAAAACTGGAATTCGTACTGACGGACGCCATCGGACGAGACTGGCAATGTGGCACGCTTCAGGTTGACAGCAACATGCCGGACCGCCTGGGTGCATCCTACATCGGTGCGGATGGTGACAAACACCTGCCGTATATGCTGCACCGTGCAACCTTGGGGTCTTTTGAGCGGTTCATTGGCATTCTGATCGAAGAGCACGCAGGCAAATTGCCCTTCTGGCTTGCCCCACGCCAAGTTGTGGTCGCCTCCATTATCTCTGACGCCGATGATTATGTGTGCGAAGTTGTGGCCGCCCTAAAGGCACAAGGCGTACGCGCGGAAGCAGACCTTCGTAACGAGAAGATCAACTATAAAGTGCGCGAACACTCCGTGGGCAAAGTGCCTGTGATCCTCGCTGTTGGTGCGCGGGAAGTCGAAGAACGCACCCTATCCGTGCGTCGTTTGGGCGAGAAGCAAACCAGCGTGCAGGCGCTTGATGATGTGGTGCAAACACTGGGCCTCGAGGCAACACCGCCAGACATGCGGCAGGCTTAGGTCTTGTGTAAGTGTTTCAAGGGGCGCCCGAGCGGCGCCCCTTTTTACATCCAAAGCACCCCAATCTTCGTCATAATCGTTGAAAAATAGCCAAAACTTTGCTGTTTATTATCACGTTCACGCACAGAGTTGTGACACACAGGCTCGTGAATAGTATTCAACGGGATACCGTGCGAATTTGTGGATTAGATCGCGTTGTTGGTCTAATTTCATTTTATGTATCAGGAGAAAATTATGTCGAATACCATGAAATCCGTCGCCATTGCTGGCGCAGTTGCCGCTGCTTTCGCCGCTCAATCCACCGGTGTGGAAGCCGCCTCAAAAGAGAAATGCTATGGCGTGTCTTTGGCCTGTCAAAATGATTGCGCTGCGGGTGCAGGCACCACATGCGCCGGCACATCAACCGTAGATTATCAAGGCAATGCATGGACCTTGGTTGAGGCTGGCACCTGCATGGAAATCGAATTGCCTGCAATGGCCGATGGCACACCGCGTATGGGCGCGCTTGAGATGCAAGAACGCGATTTGCCAGCATAAACTGGTAACTGCAGGCAGTGTTGCCGGGCCATTCCGGCCCGGGACCTCCCGCAATTTCATATGATTTAACGACCCAAGGGATGCCCATGCTGGACATAGGCCCTGCTAAAGACCGACTGCCCGCAGCACCCGGCGTGGGGTACAAAGCGCAGCATTTTGACGCGCTCAGGTGTGATCCCGGCCCCGTAAAGTGGATCGAGGTGCACGCCGAAAATTACATGGGCGATGGTGGGCGCCCGTTGTCCCAACTGCGAGCGTTGCGGTCTGAATTTGCGGTATCGGTGCACGGCGTTGGCCTTAGCATCGGTGGCCAAGAGCCGCTCGACCGCGACCACCTCGCCCGCTTACGCCATCTTTGTGCATGGCTGGAACCACAGCAGTTCTCGGAGCATCTTGCCTGGTCAACTCATGATAATGCATTTCTAAACGACCTTCTGCCGCTGCCCTATACCAAGGAAACCTTGGCGCAGGTGGCCGCCCATATCGATCAAGTGCAAGACACGTTGGGTCGACAAATGCTGCTCGAAAATCCATCAAGCTATTTAGCCTTTGCGCAAAGCACATGGTCGGAGACCGAGTTTTTAGCAGAACTGGTGCGCCGTACAGGGTGCGGGCTGCTACTGGACGTGAACAATGTTTTTATTTCCGCCGCCAATCTGAACCTGTCGGCCCAAGCCTACATCGACGCCTATCCGCTGGATGCCGTAGGCGAAGTGCACGTCGGAGGCCATGCAGAAGACCGCGATGATACCGGCGCGCCGCTGTTGATCGACAGTCACGGTGCCCCCGTCGCCGATCCTGTGTGGGCGCTGCTTTCGGATGTTCTGGCGCGGACCGGAGCAAAGCCCGTCTTGGTCGAATGGGACAACGACGTGCCGGACTGGGCCACGCTGCGCGCCGAGGCACTGCGTGCCGATCATGCCCTGCGGGCCTTGGTCGCGTGAGCCTTAACGCCGTTTTTCGCGATGGGCTGACGGATCCAAAGGCGCGTCCGCCAGAGGGGTTACTTTCTGGCGCAGGCGGCCCTGCGGGCAAACGCTATGATGTGTACCGGAACAATGTCATGCAATCATTGACAGAAGCGGTGCGCGCAGGCTTTCCAGTGGTGCGCACCCTTCTGGGATCTGCAAATTTTGACGGGCTTGCCGCTATGTACATCCGCGCGCACCCGCCACAGTCACCGGTTATGCAGCTTTATGGCGCCGCGTTTCCAGAGTTTCTGGCGCAAATGCCAGCACTGTCCCATCTGGGGTATTTGCCAGATGCGGCCCGGCTCGATTATGCTTTACGTCAAAGCTATCATGCTGGCGACGCCGAGCCATTCGACCCGACGGCTTTGGCAGAACTGTCGCCAGACGCATTGGCAAAGGCACATCTGGGCATCGCCCCGGCGGTCATTTTACTGGCCTCCGACTGGCCACTTTATGACATTTGGCGGTTCAACACACAAACAGACGCGCCAAAACCAAGTGCTGAGGCGCAATGGGTGTTGATCACCCGTGCAGAGTTTGACCCGCAACCACATCATTTAACCCCGGCCCAGGGCGCATGGGTTCGGGCCGTAATGGCGGGCGCACCCTTGGCCAAGGCCCACGATGCCGCAAAAGAGTTTGATGACGACGTTGATATTGCCCACCCTTTAGGGATGTTGATGGCGCAGAAGGCCCTGACCTCCCTGTTTTGAAAAGGATTTGCCATGATGAAGTATTACGAAGCGCTGACCCAGCGTTTGTCGCAGGCAGATTGGGTCCTGACCACGAGTGCAAGGGCGGTTTTCGCGGGGGTTTTGGCAGTCTATTTTTGGGCGGCGGGCTTAACCAAATTGGGCGATGGCCCATTGGGATTTTTGACCCTTTCCGACAGCGCTTATATCCAAATATTCCCGAAAGCCGTCGAAACCGCGGGCTATGATGCCAGTCAATTGGGTCTGTTGCATTGGGGTATCGCCCTAGCCGGGACTTGGGCGGAATTTCTGTTGCCCTTTATGATAGTGCTGGGGGCGCTGACACGCTTGGCCGCCTTGGGCATGATCAGCTTTGTCGCGGTGCAATCAGTGGTGGATATCTTAGGTCACGGCGTCGATGCAGACACGATAGGACGTTGGTTCGACGCAACATCGGACGCCGCGATCCTTGATCAGCGCGCGTTTTGGGTCTTTTTGCTTATGGTCCTAATCATCAAAGGCGCCGGCCCCATCAGTCTGGATGCGGTGCTGCGCCGCAAAACACGTTAGCCTGCGTTATCCACTCCCAACGCGCAGCGGATCTCTGCGGTCCACCCCAAATACATGTCAGCCCCGTCCACAATCAGCGGGCGTTTCATCAAGGTCGGATGCGCAGCTAACACTTGCGCCTGTGGCAATGCGCGGGTCACGTCGTCCAACCCGCGCCAAGTCGTGCTGCGCGTATTCGTCAGCGCATCCCCGAAGCGCGCCATGGCCTCGGCCAATACAGCCTCAGGCACACCATCCACGCGCACATCGACAAAATCAGCATCCGGCAGCGCTTTGCGCGCTTTTCGACAGGTATCACAAGTCTTTAGACCGATTATTTGCATAGCACCCTCCTGTGGCCGCGATCACATATATGCGACACGCTGTCTTCTTACACGGGTGAATCATTGATTTTTTAAACCTCGGGTTATTCTCTTTAACTAGCCGCGTGAGGGTGAACGTTTGTCTAGACATCGGCGCGTTGGTCAGAAATTCCCTGATCCGTCAGGGGCGTGTGAAGGTATAAGGAGGCACGGAAATATGCCAACGGGCACCGTGAAGTGGTTCAACACCACAAAAGGCTATGGTTTCATTGCACCAGATGCGGGTGGCAGTGACGTTTTTGTTCACATTTCCGCTGTGGAACGTTCTGGGTTAACCGGACTTGCCGACAATCAGAAAGTGAGCTTTGAGATGTCGGAAGGCCGCGATGGTCGCCAGATGGCATCGGACTTGGCGCTGCTGTAAAGCCCAAGAACGGCGGGCGAAAGTCCGGTAAGCGCGCCGTACCGGGCTTTCGATATTAGCGACTGAAACCTCGTTTTTTGGTTTAACAACGCGACGTCATTAAAGCCTTTGGGCTAAACGTATTTTTGTATCCACTCTGCGCCGCTGAAACTGCTGCTCAACCAACTAAGCTTTCAAACTCACGCCACTCTCCCTTAGACATGCCCGAGGTTTCTTGCGTCACCGTCTCGCCCTTCAGCATTCGGCGCAAGCAGTCCAAGCCTTTAGCCGAAAGCTGCGCTCCGCCCATGCGGTAATCTTCAAACGCGCTGTAGGCTGCCGGCACCCAGTCTGCGATCATCGCTGCAATCGCATCCGCATAAACCCGAATTTCATATTGTGCGTGCGCATCAGCCCGCAGGCGCAGAAAATGAAAGAGGTTGTGCAAATCCACTTTCCAATACCACTGCGTGTAGATGTTTGTCGGCAAATTCATGCGCGCCAATTCGCGCGCAAGCCCTGCTTGGCCATCCTCTGAGATCATCGTCTCATAGTTGTCGTAAGCCCGGTTCGCGTCCGTTTTCAAAATCTCGAGCACACGCGCGGCCTCTTCGCCCTCCAACAGCGCACCGCGACCCTGGTTGTTTACCACTGATTGCGCGTTCAGCGCGTCTGGCGCTGGGATGTAAAACTCACGGTCCAGGATCGAATACCGGGCGGAATATTCATTTACATTGGCTGTACGGTGGCGGATCCACTGGCGCGCCACAAAAACAGGCAACTTCACGTGCAGCTTGATCTCGCACATTTCAAACGGGGTGGAATGCCAATGCCGCATCAAATAGCGGATCAGACCCTCGTCGTTCTGCACCGATTTCGTGCCCTTACCGTAGCTGACCCGCGCCGCCTGACAAATCGCAGCATCGTCGCCCATATAGTCGATGACCCGCACAAACCCATGATCTAGAACCGGTTTCGCATCATAAAGATGCGCCTCCATCCCCGGCGCTGTGGTGCGCAACGTCGGCGTCGGCGCCGCGCGCAGGGCATCTACCTCGGCTTGCTGTTCAGGGGTCAGGGGCATTGGACGAATCCTTTCGCGCTTTAACTTATCTGCCAAGCCTATCTAGTATCGCCGCGAAGCGGAACCGCTATATCCGGACAAAAAGCCGCTTTGGGCTGACGGGGTGATTACGTTTGTGGCGACCCTGCTGCCTGCGCCGTTGCCCCTGCGCGCGCCCGTGCTACTGTCATTAGCAATCAAAATTAACAAGGACACGGCATGCCGCTCAAATATTTACACACGATGGTTCGGGTCAAAAATCTAGAAGCGTCGATGGCATTTTACGCGCTTTTAGGCCTCAAAGAAACGCGCCGCTATGACAGCGAAGCCGGCAGGTTCTCGCTCATTTTTATGGCGCCTGAGGGTCAAGAGGAGTGTCCCATCGAGCTGACCTATAATTGGGATGGCGACGATGCCCTGCCCGATGACAGCCGCCATTTCGGGCACTTGGCCTATGAGGTCGACGATATTTACGCGGTGTGTCAGCACCTTCTAGATGCGGGCGTAACGATCAACCGCCCACCCCACGATGGGCGCATGGCCTTCGTACGCTCACCCGACAACATCTCAATCGAGCTGTTGCAAGCCGGTGAGGCGCAAGCCCCGGCCGAACCTTGGGCCAGCATGAAAAATACAGGTCATTGGTAGGCAAGCGCGTATTTTCCGCCGCGGTCTTCTGGGCCGCGGCCGCGCTGCCGGCTGCGGCGGTGGAGTGCCGCTTGGCGCTCGTGTTGGCGCTGGACGTATCCAGCTCAGTAGATGCCACAGAGGACCAATTACAACGCGGCGGCCTGGTTTCCGCGCTCACGGCACCCGAAGTACAAGCCGCATTTTTTGCCAGCGACAACCCCGTTGCCTTGGCTGTTTACGAATGGTCAGGGCGATATAATCAGGAAATGCTGCTTGACTGGGTGATGATCCGCAGTCCCGCAGCTCTGCTATTCGCGGCCGAGAAAATCGCATCGTCAAAGCGCTCGCATAATGATTTTCCAACGGCCATGGGCTATGCGTTGGGATACGGCGCGCAGCTTTTTGAACGCGCGCCTGCGTGCCTTTACAAGACCCTCGACATGGCGGGGGACGGGCAAAACAACGAAGGGTTTCCCCCCGCAGCCGCCTATCGCGAATTTGCTTTTAATGATGTGACCGTGAACGGATTGGTGGTTAATGCCGCGGATTTTGAAGGGGAACTGGGTCTGATCGCATGGTACCGAAGCGAGGTGATGCACGGGCCCGGGGCATTCATCGAAGTGGCACAAGGCTTTAAGGATTATGAACGTGCCATGCGCCGCAAGCTGGAGCGTGAGTTGACCCCGCCCGTAATCGGCGCCATCGCCCATCCCGGCGAGGCTGGATGATCCGCGTCTTTCTTTTGTTTTGGCTTCTCAGCGCTGTCCCAGCGAGCGCTGAATGCCGCCAAGCACTGGCTCTCGGTATTGATGTCTCCGGTTCGGTGGATGCCCGCGAATATCGGTTGCAAATGGATGGGGTCGCGCAAGCATTGAACAGCCCGGATGTTCGGAATTCATTGCTGCAACTCTCATCAGCCCCCGTGCAGCTGTTGGTCTATGAATGGAGCGCACCGGGCGCAGATGCGCTTATCATACCTTGGACCCCAATCACCTCAGCTGTGGCCTTAGATCAAGTGACCGAAACACTCCGCCAGACAGAGCGCCGAGTGACCGCGCCAGGCACAGGTATCGGCGCTGCGATGCAACGCGGAGTGGACTATTTGAACCAGACCGCGTGTTGGACCCGCACTTTGGACATTTCCGGTGATGGGAAGTCAAACCTTGGCCCGCTCCCCAACGATGTCCAACGGACTTTGCCCAAGGGCATCACCATAAACGCCCTTGTAATCGGAGCGGACTCCCCTGCGATTGGGGACGTTCGGCAAGTGGAGATTGCCGAACTTAGCAGTTATTTTCGCAGCCGGGTCATTCACGGGCCTGACGCATTTGTCCAGGTCGCTTTGGGATTTGAGGGCTATGCCGCAGCCATGTCACAGAAATTAGAAAGGGAACTCGAGACCTTAGTTATTGGCGCGATCAACCCAGCGCCAAGCCCCTTGCAAATCCAGCCCCAAAGCAATGAAAATCGCGTCAGGCAAACCCGTCAGTAAATATAGCGAATTTGGTCCGTCCAATACCGTTCTACACGCTTCAAAGGACCGGTGATTTCATCGATCCCATTCGCGCCCAGAACACCTGCCTTTTGCAAACCTACGGCGTGCCGTTCAAAAAGTTCCGCCACTGTGCGGTGAATTTTACGCCCTTCCGATGTCAGGCGCACACGCACAGACCGGCGGTCAATCTGGCAGCGCTGGTGATGCATGTAGCCCATTTCAACCAGCTTTTTCAGATTATAACTGACGTTGCTGCCTTGATAGTAGCCGCGCGATTTCAACTCGCCTGCGGTCACCTCATTGTCGCCGATGTTGAACAACAACAGCGCTTGCACCGCATTGATTTCCAAAACACCTACCCGCTCAAATTCGTCCTTAATGACATCGAGCAGTAGGCGGTGCAGCCGTTCAACCAGCGACAGCGCTTCCAAATACCCCAACATAAAACTACTGCTTTTGTGGCCTTCGGTTGCAGTATCTGCCTGCGGTATGCGCAGTCCGGGATCCAAAACACTCATAAATTCTCTCCGACTCGTTATCAAATATGAAGAGAAGATGCGACGAATTGGAAAATAAAGGGTTAAGGCCTGCTATTTCGCAGGGGCGGATTGAAACTGCTGGGAAATCCGCGCCATCAGCGCTTCAAAGGGTGAAGGCGCCGGAATTTGCCCTGTGACCCATTGGTACAAATCCTGATCATTTTCATCCAGAAGCGCGTCATAGAGCGTCAAATCATCGTCCGACATTGCATCCAAATTCTGCGTCGCAAAGGCGTCCAAGATGATATCCATCTCTTTGATCCCGCGCCGCATGGAGCGCATTTTCAAACGCTTAATCCGGTTTTCAGCTGTTTCCTGCATGGCCACCCTCCACGTCCCGCATGATTTGACGCAAGCGTTTTTCCATAACGCCCAACTGGTCCGCCCGCGTCTGCAATTCCACCCGCATGGCACGCATATCAGCCAGCAACAGGCGCACATCACCCGGCACCTGCGTCTCATCCGAGGGCGCAGTCAGGCCCTCGCCTTCACCGTTGATCAGCCACATCATGGACACGTTCAACAGACCCGCCATCATCGACAAACGGTTAGCGCGCGGCTCGGAGCGGTCATCTTCCCACCCTTGGACGGTGCTCATTTTTACACCCAGACGGCGGGCGAATTCTTTTTGGGTCAGCCCCGCCGCCTCGCGGGCGGCATGGACGCGATCACCGAATGTGGCGCTGTCCTGACCGTACCAATCATCGTTCGTTTCTTGCATCTTGATCTCCTTCAGCGCGGGCACAAGAGGCGCCTGCGTCGGTGCAATCTGCTTGACGCGGCTGATGGCGCGCCTATCACGGATCCCATCACGTCTAAACGCTTGAGGCCCGAATGAAACTGCTATCCGAGACACTGGCGCGCGTCAAACCGTCACCCACCATCGCAGTGACCAACAAGGCCGCCGAGTTAAAGGCCGCGGGCCACGATATCATCGCCCTAGGCGCGGGCGAGCCGGATTTCGACACCCCGCAGCATATCAAAGACGCAGCCATTGCCGCGATTGCGGCGGGCAAGACTAAATACACCGCCGTCGATGGAATTCCTGAGCTGAAGGCCGCGATCTGCGCCAAATTCAAGCGCAACAATGGCTTGGACTACGCGCCCGAGCAGGTCTCTGTGTCATCAGGAGGCAAACAGGTTCTCTACAATGCGCTGATGGCCACGCTGAACCCCGGCGATGAAGTCGTGATCCCCGCGCCTTATTGGGTGAGCTATCCAGACATGGTGCGCCTCGCCGGCGGCACCCCCGTCATTGCTGAAGCCGGGCTTGAGACAGGGTTCAAACTGACACCTGCACAGCTTGAGGCGGCCATCACGCCCAGCACCAAATGGCTCATCTTCAACTCACCGTCCAATCCCACGGGTGCGGGGTATTCCCCAGCGGAGTTGCGGGCCCTTACCGATGTCTTACTGCGTCATCCGCATGTCTGGATCATGTCGGACGATATGTATGAACACCTTGCCTATGATGATTTCGAATTCTGTACACCTGCGGAGATTGAGCCGCAGCTTTATGATCGCACGCTGACCGTCAACGGGGTGAGCAAGGCCTATGCGATGACCGGCTGGCGCATCGGTTATGCCGCGGGCCCGGTCGCGTTAATCACTGCGATGCGCAAAATCCAGTCGCAATCGACCTCCAACCCTTGCTCGATCAGCCAATATGCCGCCGTCGAAGCGCTGAACGGCTCACACGACTTTATTGCCGAGAATAACAAAGCCTTCATACGCCGGCGCAACCTCGTCGTGGAGATGTTGAACGCCGCCCCTGGCATCACCTGCCCAATGCCCGAAGGCGCGTTTTATGTGTACCCTTCGATTGCCGCGCTAATTGGTAAAACCTCCCCCGCAGGGACGCGCATTACGGACGACGAAGCCTTCGCAACAGCGCTGTTGGAGGAAACCGGTGTGGCGGTCGTCTTTGGCGCAGCCTTTGGCCTGAGCCCCAATTTCCGCGTGAGCTATGCAACCTCTGATGCCGCTCTAACGGAAGCTTGCACGCGCATTCAGGCTTTTTGTAGCCGCCTAAGCTAGCGCTCCGCGTCCGAACTGCGGGGCGGGCGACCTGATGACATACACGCCAAGCCACATGCGGCCCGCTTGGCGCGATAGGGCGCACCTGATAACGTCATCTCAATATTTTTTATATTTAGGTGATTTAATGACAACCGGGCTGCCAGATTATTACTTTCGTGTGCGCGAAAACGGAGCCGCCGTGTACCGGGTGGATACCGAAAACCGTCAGCGCCGGATCGAGATGGACCAAATCGCGGTCATCAACATTCGCAACGGTGAGATTAAGGCGCACGGGACCCGAACGCTCACAACGCCGGATTTGATTGAGATCAAAGCATGGATGACTGCGCGCCAAACGCTTTTAGCCCAACGCGACATCGACGACATTCACCGCACCATCGACCACCTGAACCTCACGGCACAATGGGCGCAGTCCAAGGCAACGGACGCGCAGCTAGACGATATCACGGACACATTGCTTCTGGCGATGCACGACCTGCGATCCGTTCTGGTGCGCAAAAAAGCGGACCGGCTGAGCGCGACTTAGGCCTAAGCAGGTCCAACAGCGGCTTTGCTCGGGTCCGATCTGCGCGGGGTTGCCATGACCTTTGGAAATGACACGCGCCAAAACCGCCAGCCCAACAGGACCGCCGCACAGCCCAGCCCAACAACTAGCCCGAGCCAGACACCGATGCCCCCCATTTCCAGCGTAAACCCAAGCACATATGCCGTGGGCAGACCGACGCCCCAATAGCTAATCGCGGCAAGAACCATCGGCACAGAGGTATCATGCACCCCGCGCAACAGGCCCAGCGCAATGACCTGCGCGCCGTCCACCATTTGGAAAAGCGCGGCAACAGCCAGCAAGCCCACACCAATTGCCAAAATCTCGGCGCGGGCGGGATCGCCCCTCTGCATAAAGGTGGAGATCAAAGGCTCTGGCAGGAGCACAAAAAACGCCATCGTCGCCAGTGCCATTGCCAATGACATGCCAAAAGCCACCCGCGCACCGCGCGCCATGTGATCGCCGTCCCTGCGGCCATAGGCGTTTCCGGCCCGAATGGTCGCCACATTGCTAAGGCCCAAATGCACCATGAAGGTAATCGAGGCCAATTGCACCGCAATCCCGTGTGCCGCCAGCGGCACTGTGCCCAGCCAACCCATCATGACTGCTGAAGCTGCAAAAAGACCTGTCTCCGACAGGTTCGTCAGGCCAATCGGCACCCCCATGCGCCAGACATGGCGCAGCATCGGCATGTCCAGACGCCATAGACGCACAAAAATCTGATGTTCCGGCAAGACCCGCAGCATATAGATCACAACACCGATCAAACTCACGATCTGCGTGCTGATTGAGGCGACGGCTGCCCCCATAATGCCCAACTCTGGCGCGCCCCAATTGCCAAAGATCAGCACATAATTCGCCAAAGCATTCACAACTGCCGCCGCCAATGTGATCCACAGCACAATCTGCGTCCGCTCCAACGCCGCCAAATAGCTTTTAAGGACCATCACGATCAGCGCAGGGATCAGTCCGACACCCGCCAACATCAAGTATTGCGCCGCCAGCGCTGCCACGGCCTCCCCCTGCCCTAGAAAACGCAGGACCGATTCGGCCCAAATCATCAAGGGCATCGCCGCGAGGCCGAAACCTACGGACAACCACAATCCCATACGTGTGGCCCGGCGCAAGGACGTCTCATCTTCTTCGGCGTGATAGGACGCCACCAAGGGCATCACAGCCCAAGCGAAACCGCTACCCACGAGAAAGAGAGTAAAGAAATACGTCCCCGCCAGCGTAACGGCCGCCAGCGCCTCAACGCCGTACCAGCCCAACATCACCGTATCGGTCACGCCAATGGCCATCTGCGCCAGATGCCCGCCAATCAACGGCAAGCCCAAGACCAGCATCGCGCGCGCGTGTCCAGAATAAGTAATATGAGAGTTTTGAGACGCCATGAAGAAGCCTTACGGCGGGCGGATGATTTGGGGAAGTCTTTTCGCACGCTGACCGATCAAGGCGCAGCTTGCCCGCCAAAGTGCACCGGGCGGGCTGGACCATAGGCGGCATCTACGGCCTTGACCCATTGCGATGACACGCACTTCGCGGCAAGCTTCATCAGAGCGGAACCAAGCCTCCCAGCCAAAGAACGGAAAGGGCTATCATGCACAAAGCGGAGATGCAGGCCGGGCACGAGACCTTGAACGGCCAGTCCTTTTACGTCAGGCGCTGGGGCGACCCTGATCTGCAACCCATGCTGTTGCTGCACGGCTTTCCAGAGTTTGGCGGCGCGTGGGTGGATTTTGCCCCGCTGCTCGCGCAGCGCTATCATGTCATCGCGCCAGACCAGCGCGGCTATGGCCAAAGCTACGCCCCACATGATGTCGCCGCTTACACGGCAACACAATTGGTTGCGGACATGGCGCCCCTGCTGCACACGCCAGCGGTGGTTGTTGGGCACGATTGGGGCGCCGCAGTGGCCTATGGCCTCGCATTTTCCCATCCCGATCTGGTATCGCACCTGATTATCGCAAACGGCGTGCACCCTGCCCCATTTCAACGCGAAATGGCACGCGGCGGCGCGCAATCGGAAGCCTCTCAATACATAAACTATTTGCGCCAAGAAGGCTCAGAGGATCGCCTTGCCGCAGATGATTTTGCAAAACTCTTGACGCTCTTTTCCGCCAAAATGGACATGTCTTGGCTGAGCGGCGCGACGCTCAAACGCTACAAGCACGCCTGGCAAGACGCAGGCGGTCTGCGCGGGATGGTGAACTGGTACCGCGCCTCGCCACTGAAGGTGGCCGCGCCGGGCGTGCCCCTCACTGATCTGCGTCCAATGCCTGCCGACCGATTGCAGGTGCGCTGTCCACATTTGCTGCTTTGGGGGCAAGGCGACACTGCCTTGCTGCCGCAATCTACCGAGGGGCTTGAAGACTTCGCCCCCAACCTCACCCGCTTGGAAATTGCAGAGGCAGATCACTGGCTGTTCCATCAACGCCCCGAGTTTATCGCAGGCTGTGTGCTGGGCTGGCTCGCTGCGCAAAGGGATTAAACCCAAACGCCATTCGTCAAAGCCTCTGCGGCTCAGCAAAGCTCTTCCTTGTGGCGGCACGCTCTGTCATATTGCCGCCAACCAAAAGAGACTGAGCAGCACATGAACGACCTTCTAAAAGGCACCGAAGCCCCGTCCGACTATGACGCATCGTCCATCCAAGTGCTGGAGGACATGGAACACGTCCGCTTGCGCCCAGGCATGTATATCGGCGGCAAGGATGAACGCGCGCTGCACCACATGGTCGCCGAAATCATCGACAACTCGATGGACGAAGCAGTGGCAGGACATGCCACATGGATCGAGGTGGAGCTGCACGAAAACGGGCACGTTTCCGTGCGCGACAACGGGCGCGGCATTCCCACGGGCCCCCACCCCAAGGACCCCAGCAAAAGCGCGCTTGAGATTATCTTTTGCACCTTGAACGCGGGCGGTAAATTCTCGGGCGACAGCTATGAGACGTCGGGCGGCCTGCACGGTGTGGGCTCCTCTGTGGTCAACGCACTTTCGGATCATTTGCGCGTCGAGGTTGCCCGCAACAAAGAGCTGTTTGCGATGTCCTTCTCGCGCGGTGTGCCGCAAGGCGCGCTTGAGAAAGTTGGCGCAGCCCCCAATCGCCGCGGCACCGCCGTCACCTTTCACCCGGACCCTGAGATTTTCGGCGCGCTTCAACTTAAACCTGCGCGTCTGTTCAAAATGGCCCGCTCTAAGGCCTATTTGTTCTCTGGCGTGGAAATCCGCTGGAAGACTGCCATCACTGACGGCGAAACCCCCACGGAGGCAAAATTCCACTTTCCCGGCGGGCTGGCCGATTACCTTAAGGAAGTGATGGGCGGCTCAACCACCTATGCCGAAGCACCTTTTGCAGGCGCAGTATCGTTCGAGAAGTTCCAAGTGCCCGGCAAGGTTGAATGGGCGATCAACTGGACGCCTGCCCGCGACGGCTTCATGCAAAGCTATTGCAACACCGTGCCCACCCCCGAAGGCGGCACCCACGAGGCGGGGTTTTGGGCGGCGATCCTGAAGGGCATCAAGGCTTACGGCGAGCTGTCGAACAACAAAAAGGCTGCGACCATCACCCGCGAAGACCTGGTGACAGGCGCGGGTGCCTTGGTGTCGTGTTTCATCCGCGAGCCTGAATTCGTGGGCCAAACCAAGGACCGGCTGGCCACAGTTGAGGCCCAGCGTATGGTTGAGAATTCCGTGCGGGACCACTTTGACAATTGGCTTGCCGCGGACACCAAGGCCGCAGGTGCAATCCTCGATTTTCTGGTATTACGCGCCGAAGAACGCCTGCGCCGCCGGCAGGAAAAAGAAACATCGCGCAAAACGGCCACCGCCAAGCTGCGCCTGCCGGGCAAGCTTACGGATTGCGCTTCAAAAAACCGCGAGGGCACGGAGCTGTTTATCGTGGAGGGCGACAGTGCGGGTGGGTCCGCCAAGATGGCACGCGACCGCAAAATTCAGGCCCTGCTGCCGCTGCGAGGTAAAATCCTGAACGTGTTGGGGGCGGCTTCATCAAAGCTCGGCTCCAACGCAGAAATCTCGGACTTGACCCAAGCGCTTGGTGTGGGTCTGGGTACCAAATTCAACGTCGATGATCTGCGCTATGACAAGATCATCATCATGACCGACGCGGATGTGGACGGTGCGCATATTGCGGCCTTGCTGATGACGTTTTTCTTTACCCAGATGCGCCCAATGATCGATGCGGGGCATTTGTATCTGGCCTGTCCGCCGCTTTACCGCCTCACGCAGGGCTCCAAACGCGTTTACTGTCTGGACGAAGCGGAACGGGATATGTGGCTTGAAAAAGGGCTGGGCGGCAAAGGGCGCATTGATGTGTCGCGGTTCAAAGGTCTGGGCGAGATGGATGCCAAGGACCTCAAGGAAACCACGATGAACCCCGAGACGCGCAAGCTCATTCGGGTCACGATTGACGAAGATGAACCGGGCCAAACCGGCGATCTAGTAGAGCGTTTGATGGGTAAAAAGCCAGAAATGCGATTTGAATACATCTCTGAAAACGCGCGCTTTGTTGAAGAGCTTGACGTTTAACCGGGCGGGTCGCAGGGCCCTAAAACACGAAGGCCAAAGATGACCCACTATGCAGCTGTGATGCTTTTGGCCGGGATCGGCGTTCCCATTTTGGCGGGGTTAAACGCGGCCCTAGGCGTGCGCATCGGCTCACCTGCCGCCGCAGCAACGGTGCTGTTCTGTGTGGCGTTTGCGACCTGTACGGTGGTCTTGATGCTCACCGGCCCGTCAGCGGTCCAAAAGATTGCCACAGCGCCGCGGCATTTGCTTTTGGCAGGTGTGCTAATCGCCTTTTATGTGCTCAGCATCACATATATCGCCCCGCATTTTGGCGTGGGGAATGCGGTCTTTTTTGTGCTGCTCGGACAGATGCTATCGGCGGCGATGATTGACCACTTTGGCCTCTTTGGTGCGCAAATCTCACCGCTCTCTATCAAGCGCGCCGCTGGCCTTGGCGTAATGGCAGCCGGCGTGTGGCTCACACAGGCTGGTTAGCACCCTCCGCATCCGCCAAAGACAGCATCAGATCCCAAAGCGCATCTGGCACCGCAACGGGGTCCTGTTCTCGACGAAATTGTCCGGGCATCCGCGCGCCTTCGTCCGTGCCAACGGCCCCAGACAAGGCCGCGAGGCGGTCTGCAAAATCAGACGATGTGGCAGGATCAATTATGATATAGTACTGCCCCAAATCATGCGGCGGACCATCGGGTGCTTTCAATGGGTTGACGTCTTTGCTCAACACACCACCCGTCATACCAGCGGCCAAAAGCTCTGCCATCAGGCCGAGGCCCCAGCCCTTCACCCCGCCGAATGACACCAACGACCCCTGAAGCGCGGCCTCTGGATCCGTGGTGGGTGTGCCATCGGCATCGACAGCCCAGCCTAGGGGGATCGCTTCTCCCGCCGCTTTGGCCATCGTAATTTTGCCCAACGCAACCGTGGTCGTGCTTTGGTCAAATTGCAAAGCAAGGCCACCCGCCCCGTCCGGTACTGAAAACGCGATCGGGTTGGTGCCGATGATCCGCGTCTTTCCGCCCGGTGCAGCCACAATCGGCGAGGCATTGGTCGCCCCAAAGGCCATAAAACCCGCGAGCGCGATTTGTTCCGTGAAATAGCCCAACGAGGTGCAGGTATGCGCATGTCCCACCGCCAAAGTTGCGACCCCAAACCGGCGCGCGGCATCAAGAGCAGTCGGCAGGCCATGGGCAAAGGCCGGCTGCGCAAACCCCATCTTGGCGTCCACGTGAATGGTCGCAGGGCGTGGCGTGGTAATCACTGGGGTTACGTTGCCTTGCACCCGGCCTGTCACCAACTGTTTACAATAGCTTTCGACGTAGTAGAGCCCGCAGATCTTGTTGTTGGTAGCTTCGGCTTTGCGCACAGCGCGCGCGACCTCGGCTGCGGCAAAAACTTCGGCGCCATGCTGCATTAAGGCGCGGTGGGTCACGTCATAGATGGTGTCGAGGGATACGTTAGGCATGCCGTTCTTTCTGTCTTTGGGCTGCCGTGAGGCAACCGGGAAATGCTGTGCGCGTCAACCGTTAACTGATTTGTGTGTGCCGTCTGCTCATGCAGCCGACAAATGCCCTGCCTCAAGGCGCACAACCCTGTCCATCCGGGCGGCCAAAGCCATGTTGTGCGTGGCAATCAGCGCCGCCAACCCGGTGTCACGGACCAACGTCATCAGCGCGTCAAAGACCTGATCTGACGTGTCAGGGTCGAGGTTTCCAGTCGGCTCATCGGCCAGCAGCAGACGCGGCCCATTGGCCAAAGCGCGACAAAATGCGGCCCGTTGCTGTTCGCCCCCTGACAGCGCGGCGGGACGGTGGCCCGCACGTGCAGACAGGCCCACGCGGTCCAGCAGCGCATCCGCCCGTGTCCGTGCCGCAGCCGCAGGCACACCTGCGGCCAGTTGCGGCAGCACGATGTTTTCAAGGGCGCTGAACTCTGGCAGCAGGTGATGGAACTGATAGATAAACCCGATGTCATCGCGCCGCGCTGCGGTGCGCTGGCGCTCTGATAGTCCCGCCATGTCTTGGCCCGCAAAGCACACGGCGCCTGCAT
The DNA here is from genome assembly GCA_965656435.1 of uncultured Pseudosulfitobacter sp. Classification (GTDB taxonomy): domain Bacteria; phylum Pseudomonadota; class Alphaproteobacteria; order Rhodobacterales; family Rhodobacteraceae; genus Pseudosulfitobacter. The sequence continues at coordinate 42,860 of CBFHKQ010000006.1, forward strand.
CCGGCGTATCCAACAGACCAGCAATATGCAAAAGCGTGGACTTACCAGCCCCTGACGGCGCCACAAGAGCCACGACCTCACCCGCCGCAAGGCTCAAGTCCACGCCGCGCAGGACCGTGACCTTGCCCGCTTGGCCCGAGTTGTACGTTTTACGCAGGCCGGAGAGCGCGAGCACAGTGGGCGTGTCACTCATAGCGTAGCGCCTCCACCGGGTTCATCCGCGCCGCACGGCGGGCAGGAAATATCGTCACCGCAAAACTGAGCCCAAGGCTCAGTGCAACAGCGCTTAGGACATCTTCGGCGCGCAGCTGCGCAGGCAGGCTGTAAATGCCGCGCACGGATGGATCCCAAACACCGCCGCCCATGACCACATTCACAAACGAGAAAATCGGATCGATATAGAGCGCAAAAAGACACCCCAGCAGGACGCCCAAAGTGGTCCCAATTAGGCCAGTCGCCGCCCCGCAGATAAAGAACACCCGCATGATCGACCCTTCACTGAGGCCGATTGTGCGCAAAATACCAATGTCGCGGCCCTTGTTTTTCACCAGCATAATCAGGCCCGACACGATGTTCATTGCAGCGATCAGGACCAAAATGGACAGAATAATAAACATCACATTGTCCTCGACCTCCAGCGCGCGCAGGAACCCGCCCGACGCGTCACGCCAGGTCCACGTTACCGCCCGCCCACCTGCGGCTTGCAGCAGCGCGTCTTGAACGCTGTCCACCTGTTCAGGGGACGCAACCATCACCTCAATCTCGGTGGCCACGCCCTCACGATTAAAAAACTGCTGCGCTGCCGGCAGGGGCAAATACACCCGCGTTCGGTCAATGTCATAGCGACCCGCCGAGAAAATATAGACGACCTCGAATGCTGTCACCCGCGGGCTGCTGCCAAAGGCGGTGCGCACCGCATTGGGCAGGATCAGACTGACCCGATCTCCGAGACCTGCACCTAGCTCGCGCGCCACCCCGGAGCCAAGGGCAATACCGACCGCAAAATCCGCGATATCGCCCTGTGCCACGTCCGGGTCCGCGATCCGTGGCAGGCTGCGCAAGTTTTCAGGGGCAATCCCATAGACCTCAACACCGGTGTTGGAGCCGCGCAGGTTCGCCATCACTTGGCCCCGCACCAGGGGCGCGACCCGCGTGACGCCCGGCACCGCAGCCAGTCGCGCGGCCATCTGTTCATAATCTGGAATAGTGCGATCAATCTGACCTGAAGCGGTGACTTCACCCAAGTTATAGACCGTTACGTGCGCGTTTGCGCCCAGGATGGTGTCCACAAACTCTGCCCGAAAGCCAGAGCGTACGGACAGCGTCGCAATGAGCGCAAACACCGCGAGCGTGATACCAATCAAGCTGATCCAGGTCATCGCGCTCACCCCGCCTTCCGCACGGCGCGCGCGCAGATACCGCCAGGCGATCATCCACTCGAACGGTGCAAAAGGTGCGGGCGTATTGGCCATTTCAGGTCCTGCTCGTGTTTTGCGACAGGGTGGGCGCTTTGTGCGCAGGCGTCAAGACATGGCACAGAGCACACGCCGTACACGCGTGTCCCAAAATCATGCGGCGGTGGGTGGGAACGAGTGCTTCCACCCACCTAGGCAATTCTACTTTGTCACTCCATAGATCTGAGCCAGCCGCTCAACCGCGGCCTCTGGCGGCATCTCTTCACTGGTGCCGGTACGGCGGCAGGTCAGCTCCACCACGCCGTTTTTCAGCCCGCGCGGACCGACAGTGATCCGCCATGGCAAACCGATCAGGTCCATCGTGGCAAACTTGCCGCCGGCGCGCTCGTTACGGTCGTCATAGAGTGGCTCAAGACCCAGCGCGCCCAAAGATTGATAGAGCGCAAGGCACGCCGCATCCGCCTCTTCGTCACCCTGTTTGAGGTTCACAATGCCTGCATGATAGGGCGTCACCCCCTCGGGCCAAATGATGCCCTTTTCGTCATGGCTCGCCTCGATGATCGCTCCCAACAGGCGGCTGACGCCGATGCCGTGGCTGCCCATGTGCACCGGCACAGGTTTGCCATCAGGGCCTTGTACGGTCGCGCCCAAGGCCTCGGAATATTTGGTACCGAAGTAGAAGATTTGACCCACTTCGATGCCGCGCGCTGTGCGTTGCCGCGCCTCTGGAATTTGCGCAAACAGCGCTGGGTCGTGCGTTTCATCGGTCCGTGCGTATTTGGTGGTGAATTCTTCCATCACTGCCGCGCAATCAGCGTGGCTGGAATAATCAATCTCACGGTCGCCAAAGGTCAGGTCCGTCACGGCGCTGTCGTAGAAAACTTCACTTTCGCCTGTGTCCGCCAACACCAAGAATTCATGTGTGTCATCGCCGCCGATCGGCCCACTGTCAGCACGCATCGGGATCGCCTGAAGCCCCATCCGCTCGTAGGTGCGCAGATAGCTGACGAGGTGACGGTTATACGCGTGCAGCGCGTCTTCTTTGTTCAAATCAAAGTTGTATCCGTCCTTCATAAAGAACTCACGGCCACGCATCACGCCAAAGCGCGGCCGGATTTCATCGCGGAATTTCCACTGGATTTGATAGAGCGTCAGAGGCAGGTCTTTGTAGCTGCCCACATGCGCGCGAAAGATGTCAGTGATCAGCTCTTCTGCCGTGGGGGTGAACAGCATGTCGCGCTCGTGCCGGTCCTTAAAGCGCAACATTTCAGCGCCGTAGGCATCATAACGCCCGCTTTCGCGCCACAGATCCGCCGATTGGATCGTGGGCATCAACATGGCCATGTGACCCGCGCGCGCCTGCTCCTGATGTACGATATCTTCAAGTTTGCGCAGCACCTTAAAGCCCATTGGGAGCCACGAATAGATCCCAGCACTCGACTGTTTGATCAGCCCTGCACGCAGCATCAACCGGTGGCTGACAATCTGCGCCTCAGAGGGGTTTTCTTTGAGGACGGGCAGGAAATAACGGCTCAGGCGCATCAAGGCTCTCCACTTCAATATGCGCTCCCCCTTAGGACAAAGACCGATCTGCCGCAATGCTGTTTGCAGCGCTTGGGCTGCACGGGCGCCCTCTTGAAACCCCACCCGCTTTGCCCGATGTTGAAGCAGTACGCCACGAGGAGAGGTCAATGGGACTGCCGGTTAAGGATCAGCTGCGCTATTGGGGCCTCGCCGCGGCTGTTTTGCTCGTTATCCTGTGGTTTTTGGGCGATGTGTTGCTGCCTTTCGTGTTGGGCGGTGCGATCGCCTATTTCCTAGATCCGGTCGCCGACAGATTGGAGCGGTTGGGCGCCAGCCGCGTGCTGGCAACCGCTCTCATTACTCTCTGCTCGCTGTTGATGTTCGTGCTGATGGCCCTTCTGGTGGTCCCAACGCTGATTAGCCAGGCGGTGCAGCTTTTTAACATCGCGCCACAACTTGCCGAAGATTTTGGCGCCTTCCTCACGGCGCAGTTCCCAGCCCTACTGGATACCAACAGCACACTGCGGCAATCATTGGCCTCTGTCGCGCAGACTTTCCAAGACCGAGGCGGCGCGCTGCTGAGCGGCGCGCTCACGAGTGCGGCATCGCTTTTGAATGTCTTGGTCCTCTTTGTCATTGCTCCGGTTGTGGCCGTCTACATGCTGCTGGATTGGGACCGCATGGTACGGCGGGTGGACAGCCTACTGCCCCGCGATCACGCGCCCGTCATCCGTCAATTGGCCGCTGAGATTGACCAAACGCTGGCCGCATTCATCCGGGGTATGGGCACGGTGTGCCTGATCTTGGGCACATATTATGCGCTAGCTCTGATGCTCGTTGGCCTGCAATTCGGCCTTGTGATCGGGTTTATAGCAGGGCTGGTTACCTTTATCCCCTATCTTGGTGCGCTAATCGGGGGCGCTTTAGCGATTGGTTTGGGGCTGTTTCAGTTTTGGGGCGATTGGGTCTCGCTTGGACTGGTCGCAGGTATTTTCGTATCTGGGCAGATCATCGAAGGGAACGTGCTTACGCCAAAACTGGTCGGGAATTCGGTGGGCCTGCATCCGGTTTGGTTGATCCTGGCGCTCTCGGTCTTTGGTGCGCTCTTTGGGTTCGTGGGCATGTTGGTGGCCGTTCCCGTCGCTGCCGCCTTGGGTGTTGTGATCCGCTTTGCGATGGCGCAGTACAGCAACAGCAAGCTCTATCAGGGGGTTAGCGGCCTCGAGCGCCAAAAAACCCCGCAAGAAACGGAATAAAATGGCCGAACAATTGAACTTTGACCTGCCAGTGCGGGCTGCTTTGGGCCGTGATGATTTCATGGTGTCCCCCGGCAACGCATTGGCCGTCGCCATGATTGAAAGCTGGACCACTTGGCCCGAGGGTAAATTGGTGCTGACCGGTCCTGCGGGCGCCGGCAAAACCCACCTCGCCCACGTTTGGGCTAGCCTCAGCGATGCGCAAATCGTCTCCGCCGCCGACTTGCAGGACCATGATGTTAACATCTTGGCCGAGCACTGCGTCGCCGTCGAAGATGTGCCCCTGATTGCCGACCAGCCGGAGGCGATGACAGCACTCTTTCACCTTCACAATTTGATGAAGGCACGCAAACAATCGTTGATGCTCACCGGCATCGGCGCGCCAATGGCGTGGGGGCTGGGCCTGCCAGATCTGCAAAGCCGTATGGCCGGCACCGCCACCTGTGACCTAGGGCTGCCGGATGATACGCTTTTGTCTGCGGTCATGGGCAAGCTCTTCGCCGACCGCCAACTGATGCCCCGCAGCGATGTGATCCCCTACCTCGCAACGCACATGGAACGTTCCATGGATGCAGCCCGCCAAATCGTCGCCGAAATGGACGCCGCGGCCCTCACGCTTCAGAAACCGCTAACCCGTGGTCTCGCGGCGCGCACCCTAGACAAGATGGGTGCAAGCGGTTCATAATCTTCACTTTCTTGTCACAATGGAGCAGCATAAGCACCGCATGACTCATGCAGATTTCTTAACCGCCGACTTTGCCGCCCCGACATCTTTGGACGGAGTGGACATCACTGGCCCCGGCCGTTTCATGAACCGCGAGCTTAGCTGGCTCGGCTTTAACTGGCGCGTACTGGAAGAGGCGGAAAATCCCCGCGTTCCTTTGATGGAGCGCTTGCGTTTCCTGTCGATCAGCGCCGGGAATTTGGACGAATTCTATACCGTGCGCGTGGCCGGCCTGCGCGAATTGGCCCTAGCTGGCAATACAACGCCCGCCTCAGATGGCCTCAGCCCTGCGCAGCAATTGGTGCTAATCAACGAAAACGCGCGTGAGCTTATGCTCACACAGCAGCGGGTACTGACAGGCCTGTTGGCTGAGATGGAGACCGCAGGCGTTAAGGTGTTGAACCCTGAGGATTTGACGACCGATGATCACAGCTTTTTGGCGGACTTCTTTCTCAACCATGTGTTTGCCGTCCTCTCGCCGCTGGCGATTGACCCCGCGCACCCCTTTCCGTTCATCCCCAACACCGGCTACGCGCTGGCCCTGCAACTGGAGCGGACCCGCGATAAGCGCCCGCTTTTGGCGCTGTTGCCAATCCCCGCCCAGATCAGCCGGTTCGTCGCCTTACCTGGTGATGGGCAACGTTTTTTGCCGCTTGAGACCCTGCTTGTTCTGCAAATCGGCGTGCTCTTCCCCGGCTACAAACTAACGAACCATTTTGAGTTCCGCGTTCTACGCGACAGCGATTTGGAAGTTGAAGACGAGGCCGAAGACCTCGTGCGGGAATTTGAGGTCGCCCTAAAAAGACGCAAGCGCGGCGAAGTCGTCCGCCTGACCCATTCCGCCGGCGCGCCTGACAAGCTGAAGCAAGTGATCATGCAGGAGCTGTCCGTTACCCATGCCGAAGTTGTTGAAATCGACGGGATGTTGGGGCTGTCGGACCTGAACGCGCTGGTGAATGAAGCGCAACCCGAGATGCTTTGGCCGTCCTTTACGCCACGGGTGCCCGAACGCGTGCTGGATCACGAAGGCGATATGTTCGCAGCCATCGCGCAAAAAGACATGCTGTTGCATCACCCCTACGAGACCTTCGAAATGGTGATCCGCTTTTTGCAGCAAGCCGCACGCGATCCCGATGTGGTGGCAATCAAACAAACGCTTTACCGAACGTCGAAACGCTCACCCATCGTCGAAGCGCTCTGCGAAGCGGCGGAGGACGGCAAATCCGTCACAGCCCTTGTAGAGCTGAAAGCCCGCTTCGACGAGGCCGCTAACATCCGTCAATCCCGCCGTTTGGAACGGGCCGGCGCGCATGTCGTTTATGGGTTTATGGATCTGAAAACCCATGCGAAAATCTCAACCGTGGTGCGCCGCGAGGGGGATCAGTTGGTCACCTACACCCACTACGGCACCGGGAATTACCACCCGATCACCGCCAAAATCTACACCGATGTGTCGCTCTTTACTTGCGATAAAAAACTCGGCCGCGATGCGACGAAGGTGTTCAATTACCTGTCCGGATACGCCGAACCCGACAGCCTAGAAAACCTCGCGATCTCGCCTACAACGCTTAAGCCGCGCTTGCTGGAGATGATCGCCGCAGAAGCAAAGAACGCCGCCGCCGGTAAACCGGCTGAAATTTGGGCCAAGATGAACAGCCTCGTCGACGCCGAAGTGATCGACGCACTCTATGCTGCGAGCCAGACGGGGGTCAAAATCAGCCTCGTGATCCGCGGTATTTGCGGTCTGCGCCCCGGCGTTGCGGGACTGAGCGAAAACATTCGCGTCAAATCCATCGTGGGCCGTTTCCTCGAGCATAGCCGAATCGTTTGTTTCGCCGCTGGGCGGGGCCTGCCACATAAAAAAGCGCGCGTGTTCATCTCGTCTGCCGACTGGATGGGGCGCAATTTGAACCGCCGGGTTGAGACTTTGGTCGAGATCGAAAACGATACTGTAAAAGCCCAAATCATGAGCCAGATCATGGCGGCGAACCTGGCGGATGTCGCGCAAAGCTGGATCATGGCACCCGATGGCAGCTTTCACAGGCCGGCACCCGAGGAAGGGGCCTTTGCCTTCAACACCCATCGCTTTTTCATGGAAAACCCATCTTTGTCGGGGCGCGGATCGGCGGGAGCCTCAGATGTGCCTAAACTGACCCATACCGAAGATTGACCTCGCGCGGTGCGCGGGCCATTGTCGCGCCCGAATGCACACTGTGGCGGGGGCCGCATGAATATCAAATCCGATCCTCACACGGCCGAGCCATCTGATTGGGGCCCTTTTGGCCGCCCGCTGTTCCAAGACCCCAGCGCGCGCGCGTTGTCGCGGGTTGGTGTGGTGGACATCGGCTCAAACTCTGTACGGATGGTCGTATTTGACGGGGCTGCGCGTTCACCTGCTTATTTTTACAACGAAAAAATCATGTGTGCCTTGGGCGCAGGCCTGTCCGAGACCGGAAAGCTGAACCCCGAAGGGCGCACCCGTGCGTTGAACGCCCTCATCCGCTTTAAACACTTGGCCGACAGCATGGGCTTGCCAGAATTGACGCTCGTGGCCACGGCCGCTGTGCGCGATGCTTTGGACGGGCCGGAATTCTGCGCCGATGTTTTGGCCAAAACGAGCCTGCGCATTTGGGTGATCGACGGCAAGGAAGAGGCGCGCCTGTCTGCGCAAGGGGTTTTGCTAGGCTGGCCCGGATCTTACGGTCTAGTCTGTGATATTGGCGGCTCGTCTATGGAGCTTGCCGAGATTTCGGGCGGACGCGTGGGCCGGCGGGAAACGTCCAACCTTGGCCCGCTCAAGCTACGCGATGTGAAAGGCGGCAAGCGCGGTCGGCGTGCTCATATTGATGCCACGATGGCAGAGCTGGCCGATAAAATGGGCCGCCAACGCGATCGCCTGTTTCTCGTGGGTGGCTCCTGGCGGGCCATCGCGCGGATTGACATGGCCCGCCGCGGCTATCCCCTGCACGTTTTGCACGAATACCGCATGACGCCATCAAACCTGTCGAAAACCATCGCCTATATTGCTGAGACGGATCCAGAGGCCCTGCGCGCGACCTGCGGAATTTCAGCGCAGCGGATGAGCCTTGTGCCCCTTGCCGCCGAAGTGCTGCACCGGCTGCTCAAGACGTTTCGGCCCAAAGACATCGCGCTGTCCTCCTATGGCATCCGAGAGGGTCTGCTTTATGAACAGATGCCGCAGCGTCTGCGCGACCGCGATCCGCTCATCGAGGCCTGCCGCTTTGCCGAAGCAAAAGACGCGCGTTTGCCCAGTTTTGGCCGCGCGCTTTATGACTTCATCCTGCCATTGTTTAAATCGGCCCCGCTGCAACGCAAACGCCTGATCAAAGCGGCCTGTTTGCTGCACGATGTTAGCTGGCGCGCGCACCCAGATTACCGAGCAGAGGTCTGTTTTGACAACGCTACGCGAGCAAATCTGGGCGGCCTTAAACACGCGGAGCGGGTGTTTTTGGGCCTCGCCTTGCTGCACCGTTATTCTAACAAGCGCGAGGGCACACGGTTTGAAGACCTCTATGACCTCGTGGACGAGAAAACGCAGCGCGATGCGGAGGTTTTGGGCAAAGCCATGCGATTTGGAGCAATGTTCTGGATTCAGCAAGACGCAGATCGCGGCGCGCTGCGCTATTTCCCCAAGAAAAAGTTGCTTGAACTGCACCTGACGCAAGATGTGATGCCGCTTTACGGCGAGGTTGCGGCCGCGCGCCTTGCTTCACTTGCCAGCTCGCTCGAGGCGGAACTCGTTATCAAAACCCGCCGCAGATTAAGCGCCTAAAGATCGACGGCCCCGTCACCTGCCGGCGGCGTATCCACTGGTGCGTCCGGTTTGCGGCGCATGATAATATCGCCATTGGGCAGAATTTCAGGCGCCTCATAAACGCTCCAATCCTTAACCTGTGCACCCAAGTCACGCAGGGCTGGCCCCATTTCTAACATGAAATTCCGCAGGGATGGCCCGGTCTCGGCCAACAAATCCTGAAGGCCATCCACCGCGGGGGCCATTTCCTGCTTCAGCCCTTCCAGGAACAGATGCGCGCCGCGGTCCATCAGAGACATACCGGGCGCCGGATCTTCCTCAGCCGCAGAAGTCGTCGTGACCGCAAGTACAAGGATGGCAGCGTAAAAGGTGGGTTTCACGGTCAAGTAGGTGGGCGCGGACGCCCGCAATTTAAAGAGCCGTTCAGGCAAATAAAAAGCCACGCCTCCTAGGGCGTAGCTTCTGCTTTGATCTGGTCCCACGCGCGGTTCAGGTCCCTCATCCGCTTTTGCGCCATGCGCACCGCCTCGTCCGGCAATCCGCGCGCCCGCGCCACATCAGGGTGGTTTTCACGCACCAATTGACGCCACCTGGCCCGGACCGCGTCCAATGTGGCGGTTGGCTCCAATCCAAAGAGTGCGTAGGGGTCAGGCTCTGCATTTGGAACCGACCGCGCCCGGAGGGCTTTAAACTCGGCTGGTGTAAGCTGAAACTCCGCCGCAACTTTTTCCAAAAACGCATCTTCGCCTGCATGGTAAAAGCCGTCGGCCATGGCGATCTGGAACAACCCTTCGAGCAGATCCACCAGCATTTCGCGCTGGCCTTCAAACATGCGGCGAATGCGGCGAGCGTATTCCTCAAACCCTGCAACATCTTGGCGCGCAAGGTTAAATACCCGCGCAGCCCCGGCCTCATCTTCGGGCGAGATATAGAAAACCGACCTGAACGCCGCGACCTCATCGCGGGTGACGGTGCCGTCGGCTTTGGCCATCTTTGCGCTTAATGCGATGACCGCAATGGCAAAACCGACCGTGCGTTCAGGCGGCGTGCGCAAACGGTCAAATACCGCGGCAAGCCCCTCGCCCGCAGTCAACGCGCCAAGCGCCTCGGTGATGCGTGTCCAAATTGACATAAGCGCAGCTTATCCTTTGCCGCCCCAGATGTCAGGGCGGATTACGGCGCCGCAATCAGCTTTTTTTGCATCAGGATTAACTCGAACCACTGTTTATTTTTGTATCCCGCCATCGGAATTCGGCCGCATTCTACATAGCCGCGCGCCGCGTGAAACCGCAGACTGCCCTCATTTGGCGCGCTGATCCCGGCGATCATTGTGGCGAAACCTTGATGGGCAGCGCCCTTTTCCATGGCTTGCATCAAGGCATGTCCATAGCCCCCGCCACGCACGCCATCGGCGACCTGAACCGTATGCTCGCCGGTATGCGCATAGCCATCGCCGGGGCGGAACTGACCAAAATGCACGAAACCCGCGACCTGTCCCGACAGCTCCAACACCCAAGCCTGTCCGGCCCGCGCCTCCAAGACGGCTTGGACCTGTTCCAGCGTTTTAGGCACACTCGCAAAGGTTTGATCGGGCGCTGCGATGGCGACGTTCCAGATGGCCTGCACCGCCGCCGCATCTGCACCCGTTGCAGGGCGGATCACAGGCTGCGCCGACCATGGGGCGTGTCAAATTCCGCCGACAGTCCGGGCGCGCCCACTTCGAACGAAACGCGACCGTCGTTTAAGAAAGCAGCAAGATCCGTGCGCAATTGATCCGCCTGCGGATGCGAAACAATTAAGTGACGCAAGCCCACGCCTTTGTCGTTCAGTCGCGTTGCCGGATGAGAGGCCGTCTGCCATTCAATCAACGCAGGCCAGCAGTTATCATAAGGCAGGATGCCCGTCTGCGGCACCGCCATCCGCCAACGCAGATCACCGCGCATAAGGTCCACCGGCGCGCCTGTATCTTGCGGCAGCGCTGCGCGCAGGGCCTCAATATCGTCGCAGGCGCAGATCCAGTTCGTCAGCCGGGCAGGCCCTTCAAAACGGTCGAGATCAAACCAGCGTGGACGCGTTGGCGTGGGCGCAGCAGGATTAATTGCAATCGCCTCAAGATAGAGCCCATCTGCAAGCCCAAGCAGGTTGTTATGTGTGTGAAACACCGCATGGGCGCCACCGGGTTGCAAAGCCAAGCCCAGCGCCTCTTCAACATGCGCTGTGGCCTCTTCCAGCGTGGCACCTGCCACGGCGAGATGGTCGAATATCATGGCCTGTTCCTTCCAAGGTCACGCAAAGCCTGCCCTAATCTTACCGACAGATGCAATGCCCGCCCGGCGCACGGTGATCCGCGTCGGACGGACAAATTTCAGGCCTTAGCTGCGCGCCTCGCGGATAAGTTTGAGGATGTCCTCAGCCGCCTCTGGAATGTTCGTACCCGGCCCAAAGATGGCCTTTACACCTGCATCATAGAGGAACTGATAGTCCTGGTGCGGGATTACACCGCCGCAAATCACCAAGATATCCTCAGCGCCTGCGGCTTTCAGAGCTTTGATCAACTGCGGCGCGAGCGTCTTGTGACCCGCCGCCTGCGACGAGATGCCAATCACATGGACATCGTTGTCGATCGCATCCTGCGCCGCCTCATCGGGTGTCTGGAACAGAGGGCCCACATCCACATCAAAGCCAATGTCGGCGAAGGCCGTGGCGATCACCTTGGCACCGCGGTCGTGACCGTCCTGGCCCATTTTTACGACCAACATGCGAGGGCGGCGGCCTTCCGCTTCGGCGAAGGCTTCGACGGAGTTCTGGATCGCGGCAAAGCCTGCGTCCCCTTCATAGGCGGCACCGTAAACACCTGCGAGGGTTTTGACTTCTGCGCGGTGGCGGCCGAACACCTCCTCCAATGCGGAGGAAATCTCGCCCACCGACGCGCGGGCGCGCGCAGCCTCGACCGCGGCGGCGAGCAGATTGCCACCCTCCTTGGCGCAGCGCGTCAGATTGGCAAGTGCCTCTGTAACGGCCTGCGTGTCCCGCTCGGCGCGGATACGTTCCAGCCGTGCAATCTGGCTGTCGCGTACGGCGGCGTTGTCGATGTCCAAAATGTCGATGGGGTCTTGTTTATCCAGCTTGTATTTATTCACGCCAACGATGACCTCTTCACCGCGGTCAATAAGCGCTTGGCGGGTCGCTGCGGCCTCTTCGATGCGCAGCTTGGGCATGCCGGAGGCGACGGCCTTGGTCATGCCGCCCATTTCCTCAACCTCTTCGATTAGCTTCCATGCCGCTTCCGCCAGATCATAGGTGAGCTTTTCCACGTAGTAGCTGCCCGCGAGCGGGTCGACGACGTTGGTCACGCCTGTCTCTTCTTGCAGGATCAGCTGGGTATTCCGCGCAATACGGGCCGAAAAATCTGTGGGCAAGGCAATCGCCTCGTCCAGCGCGTTGGTATGCAGCGATTGCGTGCCCCCAAGAGCCGCGGCCATCGCCTCATAAGCCGTGCGGACGACGTTGTTGTAGGGGTCTTGCTCTTGCAGACTGACACCAGAGGTCTGGCAATGGGTCCGCAGCATCATGGATTTTTCGTTCTGAGGCTGAAATTCGGACATGATCCGGTGCCACAGCAGACGCGCCGCGCGCAGCTTGGCCGCCTCCATGAAGAAGTTCATACCAATGGCAAAGAAGAACGACAGACGCGGGGCAAAGCGGTCCACATCCATACCTGCGGCAATCGCCGTGCGCACATATTCGCGGCCGTCGGCGAGGGTAAAGGCCAGCTCTTGCACCAAATTCGCGCCTGCTTCCTGCATGTGATAGCCGGAAATCGAAATCGAATTGAACTTGGGCATATGCTCGGATGTATATTCGATAATATCGCCGATGATCCGCATCGAAGGATCTGGCGGATAGATATACGTGTTGCGGACCATGAACTCTTTGAGGATGTCGTTCTGGATCGTACCTGCGAGGACAGATTTATCGTGCCCCTGCTCTTCGCCAGCCACGATGAAATTGGCGAGGATGGGGATCACCGCGCCGTTCATCGTCATGGACACACTGACCTTGTCCAACGGGATACCGTCAAAGAGGATTTTCATATCCTCCACGCTGTCGATTGCCACACCGGCCTTGCCAACATCGCCCATCACGCGTTCGTGGTCGCTGTCATAGCCCCGGTGTGTGGCCAAATCAAAGGCGACGGACACGCCCTGCTGCCCCGCAGCTAAGCCCCGACGGTAGAAGGCATTGCTTTCTTCGGCGGTGGAGAAGCCTGCGTATTGGCGGATGGTCCACGGGCGGCCTGCGTACATCGTGGCCTTAACCCCGCGGGTGAAAGGCGCGCTGCCGGGCAGTGTGCCCAAATGCGACACACCCTCGAGGTCTTCTGCCGTGTAAATCGGCTGGACTTCGATGCCTTCCAGAGTTTTCCACGTCAGGCTTTCCACCGGGCGTCCGCGCAATTCGGCCTCGGCCAGCGTGCGCCATGCGTCCTTTTTGTCCGTCATAATCTTATCCTCTTGTGCTTGGATCAGGCGGCAGGGTGATGCCTGCTGTCGACTGATCAAAATCCGTTGTCGATTTGGTAAGGCCGCCCGCGGCATCCAGTAAAGACCATGCACCGCGTTGAATGAATATTGATGCGGGTCACTATGCCCAAACCAACGTGTCCCAAACCCACACCCATCACGCGCGCCGCCGAGTTGATGAAAACTTAATCGCAGAACTGTGCGAAAAAGGCATCGAAATCCGCAGCCAACCGCCTATCTTAGATGTAACAGGAGAGACCATGAAAAGACTGATTGCCTCTGTTTTGATCGCCTTAGGCGCGCTGCCCGCTGCTGCAAATGATGCGGAGACCTTGGCGCGCGACACCGTGTTCGCAACCCAAGATGCCACAGACCTCGCGCCGTTCATCTGGACCAAGCGGCCCATTGTGGTATTCGCAGACACCCCCGCAGATCCGCGGTTCGCCGAACAGGTGGCCCTGCTGGAGGCGGAGGCGGCGGAACTGTTGGAGCGTGATGTGGTGGTGGTGTTGGACACCGACCCTGCTGCGGCCTCACCGCTGCGCCGCAAGCTGCGCCCGCGTGGGTTCATGATGGTGCTGGTTGGCAAAGACGGTGGCGTGAAACTGCGCAAGCCTTTTGCCTGGGACGTGCGTGAGCTGTCCCGCGCCATCGACAAGATGCCCATGCGATTGCAGGAAATGCGCGGCGCATCACAGGTGCGCCAACCCGAAGGGTAACCCTTAGGTCGCCCAAAGACCGAACCAGAGGACCGCAGCAATGTGCGGTCCTTTTTTGATGTTGGCGCGGTTCCGGTCATCGCAGCTTATTCAAACTCCATGATGACATCATCAACCGCAAGGCTATCACCCGCTTCGGCGTTGATTTTGACCACTTTACCTTTGCGTTCGGCACGCAAGATGTTTTCCATCTTCATCGCCTCGACCGTGCAAAGCGCCTGCCCTTCTTGAACCTCATCGCCTTCTGCCACATCCAATTTGACGATCAAACCGGGCATCGGGCAGAGCAGCATTTTCGAGGTATCAGGCGGCAGCTTCTCAGGCATTTGCCGCGCCAATTCTGCCTGCCGCGGAGTGCGCACGTGAACCTTCAGGTCCGCTCCGCGGGTGCGGATACGGAAACCACCGCTGATCTTGCCAACCTTCAGCACCAACGGCGCATCGCTGACCTGCATCGTTGCCAATTGATCCCCCGGCGTCCAATCGCCTGCAACGCGCAATGTGGTGCCGTCCTCGAACGTGACGCTCGCCCCGTCGCGGTCGGCGTTGATCTTCACGTCAAAGGAATGGCCTTGCAGCGCGACGTTCCAAGCCGCGCCCACTTTACGCTCGTGGTTGTCCATGCGGCCCGACACGCGCGTGCGGCGGATTTCGGCCACGCGGTGCATCGCCGCTGTGGCGGCCGCAATCCGGCGCAGCTCGCTTTCAGGCAACTCAACACCCACGAAACCATCGGGATATTGCTCTTCGATAAAGGCCGTAGTCATCGTGCCATCCACGAAAATCGAATGGTCCATCACGGCGCTCAGGAAGGGCAGATTGTGCCCAATGCCTTCAACCTCAAAGCTGTCGAGGGCCACGCGCATCGCCTCAATCGCCGCATCGCGTGTCGGCGCCCAAGTGCACAGCTTGGCAATCATCGGGTCGTAATACATGCTGATCTCGCCGCCTTCATAGACGCCGGTGTCATTGCGCACGGCCAGAGCCCCTGCCGGCGCGTCGCCCTGCCATTTGCCATTGTCCAAAAGTGGGCCTGCGGCAACCTCGGCCGGCGGGCGATAGCGCGTTAAGCGGCCGATGGAGGGTAGGAACCCACGGTATGGATCTTCGGCATAAAGCCGGTTTTCGATCGCCCAACCATTTAGTTGCACATCGTCTTGCGTGATGCTGAGCGCCTCACCGTTCGCCATGCGGATCATCTGTTCCACGAGGTCCACGCCGGTGATCAGCTCAGTCACAGGGTGTTCCACCTGCAACCGTGTGTTCATCTCGAGGAAGTAAAAGTTCTTGTCCCCGTCCACGATGAATTCGACCGTGCCGGCAGAGGCATAATTCACCGCCTGCGCCAACGCTACGGCCTGCTCGCCCATTGCGCGGCGGGTCGCCTCATCCAAGAAGGGGCTTGGGGCTTCTTCGACGACCTTTTGGTTACGCCGCTGGATCGAGCATTCGCGCTCGCCCAGATAAATGCCGTTGCCATGGCTGTCGCATAGAACTTGGATCTCAATGTGGCGCGGCTGGGTCACAAATTTTTCGATGAAAATGCGGTCATCGCCAAAGCTATTGGCCGCCTCATTCTTGGACGATTGGAACCCTTCGCGCGCCTCGGCGTCGTTCCATGCGATCCGCATTCCTTTACCGCCGCCACCTGCGGAGGCTTTGATCATCACAGGATAGCCGATTTCGCCCGATATTTTGACCGCTTCGTCCGCATCCTCGATCAAGCCCATATAGCCGGGAACGGTGCTAACGCCTGCTTCTTGGGCAATCTTTTTCGACGTAATTTTGTCGCCCATCTTCTCAATCGCGCCCACAGGTGGCCCGACAAAGGCAACGCCGGCAGCGTCCAACGCTTCGGCGAATTTCGCATTTTCGGACAAGAAGCCATAGCCGGGATGGACCGCTTGCGCACCGGAGGATTTGATCGCCTCCATGATCTTGTCGATCACGATGTAGGACTGGTTTGCAGGGGGCGGGCCGATGTGCACGGCTTCATCGGCCATTGACACATGCAAAGCCTGACGGTCTGCATCCGAATAGACCGCAACCGTTTCGATGCCCATTTTACGGGCAGTTTTGATGACACGGCAGGCAATTTCCCCGCGGTTGGCGATCAAGATTTTATTGAACATGGTCGGTCCTTGGATTGGTGAGAGAGAGGTGCGGCGCGAAGCACGCAAAAATATCGGGCTTTGCAGGCGAGTAAGCGCCGCAGAATAAAGTCAGGCAGCGCATCATGTCTCAAAGCTTTCGGGAAAGGCGCTGCGCGCAACGGCTTCGTTAATGACCAGCAACGCTTCATAGTCAGCGGGGTCAAACTCCTCCATCGCGGGAACAACCTCGCGCCCAAAAAGCCAGGACAAGCGGCCTGCATCTAGGTTACCGCGCTCAAACGGATGTGGGCCAAAATGCTCCCACAGCGCCTTCATAAAGGCGGCATCCGCACGACGATCGGCTGGCTTGCGATCCCGCTTGCGTTCGCGGCGCACGATGGGCGTCACTCCTTTGGGGTTTGCACGGCGCAGGGTGAATTGGAAATCAGTCCCGGTTAGGCGTCCGGGAAATCCGCGATGCTTTAGCATGGGCCACCTCGCGATGACACACTGCGCGGCGGTGCGACTGGTGCCAGAGCAGGCCCGAAGGCCCGCCCTGAAACATCGTTATTTGTATTTGCCTGTGTAGGAAGGCTCGACCGAGATCGGGGCCGGATCAACGACCATGAAGTCATCTGCCTGTTGCTCGCGCGCACAGGCGGCAACGACAGCGACAAAGCCGAATGTCGCCAGCAATTTGATGCTCTTTGACATCTGTAGCTCCTGTTTGGTTGCGCAAAGTGCAGGATGCACCTTGCCTCAGTTGAGGTATTGCAGCGCGGTGAAGCGCCCAGCAACAGCCTAAAACAGGATGTGTTCAAAAGATAGCGGCCTGTCGCCTGCTGCACAGGCTGTGACACCAAAGCCGCAGAGCGCGAAGGGACACCGTTGGGGAAAACAGATCGGATCATGGCGCCTCTGCATCATGCGTGTCGAACTGCGCGGGTGACACGATTTCGATCAATTCCATGTCATCAGAATGGCGCAGCTCGCGGTGACGAATGCCGGGTGGTTGCAAGACACAAGATCCCGCGCGCAAAATATGCTCGCCCTGATCTTCATACTCAAAAACGACCCAGCCTTTGGTCACATAAACCATCTGGAAATCCAGGTCATGGCTGTGCCATGCACCGGGGCTTTTTGCCCCCGGCACGGCACGGATTACATGCGCTGCATAGGCCCCTTTGGTCGCGTCCTGAATACCCAAGTCGCGGTATTCAAAAAACGACCGCAGGCCCGCGCCTTCAAACTTGCCGTCATCTGCATGGCAAATCGTGAAGGCTTGGTTTTTCCAAAGGGTCATAACGCGCGCACCTTACAGGGGAATATTGTCGTGCTTTTTCCACGGGTTCGCGAGCTTTTTGCCCCGCAAGGAGGCAAAAGCACGGCTGACACGTTTGCGGGTGGAATGCGGCTGGATTACCTCGTCGATAAAGCCGCGCTCAGCCGCAACAAAGGGGTTCGCAAAGCGTTCCTCATAATCTGCCGTATGCTGAGCGGTTTTCTCCGCATCATCCAAATCCGCACGGTGGATGATTTCGGTCGCGCCCTTGGCGCCCATGACGGCGATCTCTGCCGTGGGCCACGCATAGTTGAAATCGCCCCGCAGGTGCTTGGATGACATCACCACATAAGCGCCGCCGTAAGCTTTGCGCGTAATCACCGTGACCTTTGGCACCGTTGCTTCGCCGTATGCATAAAGGAGTTTCGCACCGTGCTTGATTACGCCGCCGTATTCTTGGCTGGTGCCCGGCAAGAACCCAGGTACGTCCACCAGCGACAGGATCGGAATTTCAAACGCATCGCAAAAGCGTACGAAACGCGCAGCCTTGCGGCTACTGTCGATGTCCAGACAACCCGCCAGAACCATCGGCTGGTTGGCCACAACGCCCACAGTCTGCCCCTCAAGGCGGATGAAACCAGTGATCATGTTACGCGCAAACTCGGCCTGAATTTCAAAGAAATCACCCTCGTCCGCGATCTTGTGGATTAATTCCTTCATGTCATACGGCGTGTTGGCGTTTTCCGGGATCAACGTGTCGAGCGAATTTTCAATCCGGCCCGGCTCGTCAAAAAACGGCCGCACCGGCGGCTTTTCGCGGTTGTTGAGCGGCAGGAAATCTACCAGTCGGCGCACTTCTGCGAGGGCTTCGACGTCATTTTCAAACGCCGCATCCGCCACGGAGGATTTGCGCGTATGCGTGCTGGCACCGCCCAGCTCCTCGGCCGTGACCTGTTCATTTGTCACGGTTTTGACCACATCAGGTCCAGTGACGAACATGTAAGAGCTGTCTTTGACCATGAAAATAAAGTCGGTCATCGCAGGGCTATAGACGGCTCCGCCGGCGCAAGGGCCCATGATGACGCTGATTTGTGGCACGACACCCGAAGCGATGATATTGCGCTGAAAGACTTCGCCGTAGCCCGCGAGCGAGTCGACCCCTTCTTGGATCCGCGCACCACCTGAGTCGTTGATCCCAATCACGGGCGCGCCGTTTTGCACGGCCATGTCCATGATCTTGCATATTTTTTGCGCATGGGTTGCGGACACCGACCCACCCAACACGGTGAAATCCTGCGAAAACACATAGACCAAGCGACCATTCACAGTGCCCCAGCCCGTGACAACGCCATCACCGGCAGGTCGTTGATTTTCCATCCCAAAATCAGTGCAGCGGTGAGAAACAAACATGTCAAACTCCTCAAAGGAGTCCTCATCGAGCAATAATTCCACCCGTTCACGCGCCGTTAACTTGCCTCGGCCATGCTGTGCATCAATACGGCGTTGCCCCCCACCTATGCGTGCGCCCGCGCGGCGATCCTCAAGCTCGGTCAGAATGTCTTTCATGGTGTTTTCCTCGTGCAATGTCAGATGGCCGGATGCATATCGGGGGTGTCTATCAGGCGGCGCCTCAACCAAAAAGCGTATTTTGGAATATTTGCAAAACTAATGCCGCTAGATATCTGTAAATTGCAAATTTGCAAAATATCGCAAAGCGCATAGCTGACATGCACACAGCGCAATAGACAGCCTGATCCGCGCGCCTTAGGCTGCCTAGATGCAAGAAAAACCCGTCATCCGGTTACTCGACCGCACGACCCCGCCGCACCTTATCACTTTGATCATGCTAGCGGGCATCTCAGCTGTGGTCATGAACATATTCCTGCCCAGCCTGCCGAACATGACCGCCTATTTTGAAACCGAATACCGGCTCATGCAGCTGTCTGTTGCCGTGTATTTAGGCGTGAGCGCGGTGTTGCAGCTGGTCATTGGTCCGATCTCCGACAGCTTGGGGCGCCGACCTGTGCTGCTGGGCGGCATTATCCTCTACTGCGCGGCGACGCTCGGCTGCTTGTACGCGCCGAATGCCGAAGTGTTTTTGTTTTTTCGCATGTGTCAGGCCGTGATCGCGGTGGCCATGGTGCTCTGCCGCGCCATCATTCGCGACCTTTACGATCAAAACCAAAGCGCCGCCATGATCGGTATCGTGACCATGTTCATGTCCGTGGTCCCAATGGTCAGCCCCGCGATTGGCGGCCTTTTGGATCAACTCTTTGGCTGGAAGGCGACGTTTTGGGCATTGTTTCTGGTTGGCCTGCTGACCCTTTGGCTGGTGTGGATGGACCTCGGCGAGACCGCAACCGCCACGGGCAAGACCCTGCGCGCGCAATTTTCTGAATACCCCGAAATCCTGCGCAGCACGCGGTTTTGGGGCTATGCCTTGGCCTCGGGCATGTGTTCAGCGTCTTTTTTCGCCTATCTGGGTGGCGCGCCCTTCGTGGGCTCCGTTCTCTTTGGGTTAGAGCCGTTTTGGCTCGGCCTCGTGTTCGGCGCGCCCGCTGTGGGCTATATGGCGGGCAATGGGCTCACTGGCATTTACGCCAGCCGCCTTGGCATCAACCGCTTGGTTTTACTGGGCTGTCTATCAAATGCGTTCGGGGTGATGGGGTCGCTCGCTCTCTTCCTGATGGGCTACGGCACGGTGGTATCCTTCTTTGGGATGATGATGTTTGTGGGCCTGGGCAATGGATTGGTCATTCCCAACGCCACCGCAGGCATGCTATCTGTACGCCCACATTTGGCGGGTACCGCCTCCGGCCTTGGCGGCGCGATCATGATTGGCCTTGGCGCGGCACTCAGCGGTCTGGTCGGCGCACTTCTGACACCTGAAACCGGCGCTTTTCCCCTACTCTATATGATCAGCATCACGGCAACCTGCGCGTTGATGGCGATTGGCAGCGTCTTTTGGCGCGAAGCGCGGCTCGCACGCGCCTAATCCGCCCGCTTGCCCCACAGGCTTTGCAAAGCTAACGTGCTCCCCGTGCGAAGTTGCAAAGGTATAGCCAAATGGCGCAACAAAAAATCTATGCCGGGGCCAAGCTGCGCGAAGTGCGTACCCGTTTGGGCATGACGCAAAAAGCCTTTGCGACGAAACTGGGCGTGTCACTGCCCTATCTCAACCAGATGGAAAACAACAACCGCCCCGTCAGCACTTCTGTTGTGCTGGGTCTGGCGCAAGAGTTCGGTATGGATGTGACCGAGTTGAGCATCGGCGACAGCGAGCGGTTGGTTTCTGACATGCGCGAAGTGCTGGCCGATCCTGTTTTTACCGCCGACCCCCCCCCTTTGGCTGATCTGCGTCTGGCCGCGTCGAACGCGCCTGCCCTTGCGCGCGCCTTTATTGAATTGCACAAAAGCTACCGTCAGACCCATGAACGGCTGGCCTCGCTGGACGAAGCGCTTGGCCGCGAAGATGCCCGCGCCCAACCCAGCCCTTGGGAAGAGGTGCGCGACTTCTTTCATTATTGCGACAATTATCTGGACCCTGTGGACCGCGCGGCCGAGCATTTCGCAACCGCGGACGGGCGGCCCGCGAATATGCGTGTTGCCGTGATCGCGGCCCTCGGCAATGTGGGGATCAGGGTGCGATTTGCCGAAATGGACCTCATACGCAGCTATGATGACAGCACGAAAACACTCTCCATCTCGGACCGGCTGCCACCGCAGACGCAAACTTTTCAACTGTTGCTTCAGATGGCGCTGATCCGCCAAGACGCCCTTTTGGATGCAACGCTGGATTTGGCGCGGTTTCAATCTGAGGCGGCGCGTAGCATCGCCAAAATTGGACTAGCCAATTATTTCGCAGGCGCAGCCCTGATGCCCTACGGCCCGTTTTTGGAGGCCGCGCGCGCGTGCCGCCACGATCTAGAGGTGCTGGCGGGCCGCTTTGGAGCCTCAATAGAGCAAGTGGCGCACCGACTGTCCACTCTGCAACGCCCCAGCGCCAAAGGCATTCCGTTTTTCTTTGTGCGGGTCGATCAGGCGGGCACCATCACCAAACGCCACTCCGCCACGCGGCTACAATTTGCCCGCTTTGGCGGTGCCTGTCCCCTCTGGAATGTGCACCGCGCGTTCGAGCAACCGGGTCAATTCTTGCGCCAATTGGCCCAAACCCCGGACGGCGTGAAATACATCAGCCTGGCACGCGATGTGACCAAACCTGCGGGCCGTTTTGGCGCGCCTGTGCGCCGATTTGCTATCGCCCTCGGGTGCGAGGTTAGCCACGCGGGCGATCTGGTCTATGCCGATGGCCTTGACCTCAGCACGACCAGCGCTTTTGAGCCCATCGGTATTTCGTGCCGCATTTGCGAGCGCACGCAGTGTCATCAACGCTCTGTCCCACCGTTGGAGCGTCGCCTAGAGGTCAACGCCGACACGCGCGACGTTCTGCCGTACGCGGTAAACTAACCCTACCGCTGCGCGGTTTCCCAATTGGGGTGGATCCACGGCGCGTCGTTCATAGGTGCCAATTGACGGTCCAAAATGTGATCCGCCATTTTCTCCCCTGTCATGATGGACGGCCCGTTCAGATTGCCATTGGTGATGCGCGGAAAGATGCTGCTGTCTACGACACGCAGCGCCTCCACCCCGATCACGCGGCCCTGCGCGTCCACCACGGCGGTCGGATCATCAGCACGCCCCATCCGGCAGGTCCCGCAGGGGTGATAGGCGCTTTCCGCATTATCGCGGATAAAGGCATCCAGCTCCGCATCCGATTGCACCTCAGCCCCGGGTTGAATTTCATGTTTTACGAAGGGCGCAAACGCCTCTTGGGCGAAAATCTCACGGGTGAGCTTGATGCAGGTACGGAAATCTTCCCAGTCCTGCGGCGTTGACATATAGTTAAACTGTATTTTGGGCGCATCATTGGGATCAGCGGATGCAAGGCGCACCGCCCCGCGCGAAGCTGAGCGCATTGGCCCCACATGTGCCTGAAACCCGTGTCCCTCGGCCGCCGCCTGCCCATCATAGCGCACGGCAATAGGTAAAAAGTGGTACTGAATATCGGGGTAAGCAACACCTGCGCGGCTGCGAATGAAGGCCGCACTTTCAAATTGGTTCGACGCCCCATGACCCTTCTTGGTCAAGAGCCACTGCGCACCGATCAGCGCCTTTGAGAAGAGGTTCCAGTGCTTATAAAGCGTGATGGGCTGGCGCGCCGCCATCTGGATATAAAGCTCCAAGTGGTCTTGCAGGTTTTGGCCCACACCCGCACGGTCAGCCACAACATCAATGCCATGAGCACGCAACTCCGCCGCCGGCCCAATGCCCGAGAGCATCAGAATTTTGGGCGAATTGATCGAGGAGGCGGCCAAAATCACCTCGCGCCGCGCTGTGATGACGCGTCCTCCGGCGAGGGCCACGCCCGTCGCGCGCCCGTCCTTTAAAACGACCCGTTCAACCAAGCCGCGGACCAAATCGCAGTTCGCGCGCTTCAAGGCCGGACGAAGATAGGCGTTGGCCGCGGACCAGCGGCGGCCCTTATGCACCGTCTGCTCCATCGGGCCAAAGCCCTCTTGCTGCGCGCCGTTGTAGTCCCCCGTGACGGAATATCCCGCCTGAGCCCCGGCGTTCACAAAGGCCTCAAACAACGGGTTCTTGCGCGGGCCGCGTGTCACGTGCAGCGGGCCGTCGGTGCCGCGCCATGCCGGATCGCCGCCATGCCCGCCGCTGTCCCAACTCTCCATGCGCTTGAAATAAGGCAGCACATCCGCATAGCCCCAGCCGACGGCACCCTGATCCCGCCAATGATCATAATCAAGGGCATGTCCGCGCACATAGACCATGCCGTTGATGCTGGACGAGCCACCGATCACCTTACCACGTGGGCAGGCCAACCGGCGTCCCCCCAAATGCGGCTCTGGCTCCGAAGTATAGCCCCAGTCATAGGTTTTCATGTTCATCGGATAGCTGAGGGCCGCAGGCATCTGGATCAGCGGGCCCGCATCAGTGCCGCCATGCTCGACCATCAAGACCGACTGTCCCGCTTCGGCAAGGCGGTAAGCCACAGCACACCCGGCGCTGCCGGCCCCGATGATGACGTAATCGGCTTCCATGATTTCGCTCCCTAGAATGGCGCCTCAACGACGTCCATGCGCACAAAGACCGACTTGAGCTGGCTGTAATGCTCGATCGCAGCCTTTGCGTTTTCGCGCCCCACACCTGAGCGTTTGGAGCCACCAAAGGGGGCCTCTACGGGGGCATCATTGTAGGTGTTGATATAGCAGGTGCCAGCCTCAAAACCGGCGGCAACCCGGTGAGCGCGTGTCAGGTCATTGG
>CBFHKQ010000007.1:0-61050 GCA_965656435.1 uncultured Pseudosulfitobacter sp.
CACTCGAGCCTTGCGCCCACCACGGCCAAACTCCGCCCTGCGCCGAGGCGTTGATTGCGGCCGGTTTGCGCCGGGTTGTGGCTGCGATTGGTGACACAGACCCGCGCGTTGCTGGGCGCGGTTTTGCGATGTTGCGCAAAGCTGGCATCGTGGTGGAGACGGGCGTTCTGGCGGGTCGCGCTTCTGCCGACCTTGCAGGTTTTTTGCGCCGAACGGCATTGGGCCGGCCCACGCTCACGCTAAAACTGGCCAGCAGCTTTGACGGTCGTATCGCGACAGGCAGCGGGCAAAGCCAATGGATAACTGGCCCCGATGCGCGCCGCATGGGCCATGCGATGCGCGCGCGCCATGATGCGGTGATGGTGGGTGGCGGCACAGCACGCTATGATGATCCTGCGCTTACGGTCCGCGATATGGGTGCCGTGCACCAGCCGACCCGTGTGGTGGTGTCGCGCCGGTTGGACTTGCCGCAGGATGGTATTCTGGCCCGCACGGCGCACGAGGTGCCTGTTGTTATTTGTCATGGGACGGGCGCAGACCAAAAGCTTTTGGAGGCTTGGCGCGACTTGGGCGCGGTGTTGCTGCCCTGCGGAGTGAAGGGCAGCCAATTGGATGTGCAGGATGTACTGGGCCAATTGGGCAGACACGGTTTGACTTCCGTCTATTGCGAAGGTGGTGGCGCTTTGGCCGCGTCACTGATCGCTGAGGATCTGGTCGACCGTTTGGTGGGCTTTACAGCAGGCCTCGCGATTGGTGCCGAAGGATTGCCCGCGGTCGGAGCACTCGGCATTGGTCACCTTTCTGAGGCCACGCGCTTTGCGCTCCAAAGCGTCTCACAGGTCGGCGGTGATGTGATGCACGTTTGGGCGCGAGCTTAAGGGGCTGGGACAGCGCTAACGCCAAAAAGGCGCAAAATTGGCCAAAAGCCCTTGGGCTTTGGCAAGGCTACGATAACCCAACCCTGATCTTGCGACAGCATCTGTGCGCAGGCGTGCGACGATCACTTCGACGGGGCAGGCCAGCCCCGTTTTTGGATCACGGTAGCGGGGGTAATCAATCAGCGTCGCATGGACCAGTCCCTCCAGTGACGGCCGGGCTCGTCGCCGGGCCGGAGGCGCGCCGATGTCCCGTGTCAGCCCCCAACCGGCATAGAAAGGCGCACCCAGTGTGGTCACGGGCACACCACGGATCAGCGCCTCAAACCCCGCAAGCGATGTCATGGTCCAGAGCGCGTCAACCCGCTCCAAAAGTGCCGCAATATCCGTTTCGTGTGCGATCACATCCGCATCAGCGCCCGTGATGGCCCCCGGGCGCAGGCCCGCTTCGACATCGGGGTGCGGTTTATAGATTAGCGCTGCATCGGGGTTTGCGGCCCGGGCTGCATTCAAAAGTGCGGCGTTTGTGGCGACGCCATCAGTCCCAAGGCGGATTGACGCATCGTCTTCCACTTGCCC
Source organism: uncultured Pseudosulfitobacter sp. (assembly GCA_965656435.1). Lineage (GTDB taxonomy): Bacteria > Pseudomonadota > Alphaproteobacteria > Rhodobacterales > Rhodobacteraceae > Pseudosulfitobacter. Next base: position 1,455 of record CBFHKQ010000007.1, read on the forward strand.
CACGACCAGCACCAGTTTGCCCTCCGGCAGGTCTGGTGTGGCGCCGTCTAGGTTATATTTGCTCAGCCCTGCGGCGCGCAGGTCCGCGATCAAGCGGGCAGCGCGGGTGTGCTGATCTGGGCGCAGCGTGGCGCGTTTTTCGATCCAATGCTCCAGATCACTAGGTCGGCTAGGGTCATAATAAATCCCGCGCGTGTCCGTGACCAAAGACATCGGTGGCACAAGTGCCGCCCCCAACCCTTTGGAACGGAGGAACCCATCCTCAACACGGGTCACTGGACGGTCCGCCGGGATCAGGTTGTCGCGATTGGCCCAAACCATGTGCGGCCTGCGCCCCAGATCTTGTGGGGTGGGTCGGTCCCGAAAAACAACGCGTTGTTCCGCGCTAAAAAAGCGCGCGATATGACGCCTCTTCCACAGGCGCATGCCACTGGCTGTCCAGCCTTGGTGATCGGCGCGCCATGCCCGCGTTTGGGCCTCCAGCGCTATGGCTGCTTCCTCTGCGCTGCAAAGTCTGTCGTGATAGGGATCGTACCACGTGGGGTAGAGCAGCATCGCCGCCGCAAAAATCTGAGCGCGGGTTAGGGTCCGCTGGCGACGCGCGAGGGGCATTTCATCCGCTGTCAGCCCCCAGCCTGCGTAAAACGGTTGACCAAACACGCGCGGTTTGTGGCCCGCAAAAATTGCTTCAAACCCCATCGTGGAAGAAACTGTATAGACCGCGATTGCCCCTTGGAAGAGGGCCCAAGGGCTTACGGCGCGGTCCAGCATTTCCGCATTTGGACCGTCATCGCCGGTCCGGAAATGTCCTCGCCGGTGGCCTTGGGCTGTTTCGGGGTGCGTTTTGATAACGATGCGCGCGCCCGGATGCTCTTCTTGTGCCACGAACAACATCTCGAGAAAGCGGTTCCGGTCCGCGCCGCTCGCCCGCACTGCGGCGTCTCCCTCGGTCTGGTCAATAATCAGAACATAGCCTGGTGCCGGCACGGGGGCGTCCGGGTCAAAACCGGTATATTTGCTCAGATGCGCCTCTTGGATCTGATCGGTGCATGCGCGCGCCCGGTCCAATAGCGCGGTGTCATCCAGCGGATGATCGCGCAGCAAGACCTCAAGATCAGAAGGCTGGCGCGGGTCAAAATGCGCGCCACGGTGGTCGATCAACAGACCCAATGGCGCACTTCCTGTGCGCCCAGTGCGCACAGAACGTAGCCATGCATCCTCAATCCGCACCAGCGGAGCGGCGTAACGCGCACTCATCCACTTTCCACGGGAGGCCGTTGGACTGTCGCCCCAAATGCCCACAAAATCCCCAGGCCCCGGCCGCCCATACCGCAGGCGGTAGCCTGCTACTTCTAAAACCCGTGCCACACGGCGCTGGCGCACAAAGCCTGCGTTATAGACATAAAGCGCGTGCGGGCCGGCATGCGTTATAGACATAAAGCGCGTGCGGGCCGGCGTGCCCGCTGTCAGGGGCGTCCGCGGAGTGTGCCGCCAAAGTTAGAGGCCCGATAGACCAGAGAGTGCGTTGATCGATCCCGCAGGCCCGGTTAGCGCGGAGATAATCTTGGTGAACTGCGTATAGGGCGCTTCGGTGACATAGAGGGTGTCGCCGTCACGGATCACAAAATCTCGCGCCTCAAACATCCCGTTTGGCTGGGTGAGATCAAGGACATAGACCATCCGCTGTGCTCCCACCAAATCATTGCGCCCCAGCACGACGTTAGCGATGGCCGAAGCCTCATTGCGAAGCACAAAGATGCCCGTGGGATCTGCCGTCCGCGCGTTTAGGCCACCGACCTGTGCGATCGCCTCCAGCGCTGAGAGGTTTTGCGAGGTAAACGGAACACGGGCCTGCCCGCCTGTGGCACCCAGAGCCATAAAGGCGCGGGTGTCTTCCTCGACCAAAATGCGGTCGCCATTGCGCAGGGCGATGTCCATTTCGGGGTGATCATACAAGTCTTGCAGCCAGATTTTGCCGCGTTCGGTGCCGCGGATCACGGTGATTTGGGCAATCTCGGGCTCAATTGTCACGCCGCCAGCCTGAGCCAACATGGCGCCCAAGGTCCGCGTGGGGCGCTCAATTGCGAAAATGCCCTGACCGCCGACAGCACCAATCAGGGAGACGGTTGAGCCATCCCCCGCCACGCGGCGCACTTGAACTTGGGGCTCTGGCGTTTGGTCCTCCAGCTTGGCGGTAATGATGCGGCGGATGGCTTCGGGGCTGTTGCCTGCGGCTTTGATCCGGCCGGCGTAGGGGACAAAGATAAAGCCGGTGCCATCGACCTGCACCTCTTCGAGTTGGGTCGCATTCTGCGCCTCACCGGCCAGCAGGCCATCGTCAACGTTTTCCCAGATTGTGAGGCCAAGGATGTCACCGGGGCGGATCGTGTCGGACCCTAGGGTTGCAGCGTTTTTGAAGCTGTCGGCAAAGCCCAAAGCGGGAACCACGCCCGTTGCCCGTGTCACCCGGTCGTTTACGGTCACGATGAAACTGTCGCCTTGTTGCAGCACAGAGCCGGCAAAGATCTGCCGCTTGTTGGGGCCGACCTGAGGCAAGCCACACGCCGCCACCAGCGACAGAATACAGATGGCTGCGCCAATGCGCGCGCCTTTTAACGTGGGAAAAAACACCGATCGGTCTCCTCGACCTGTTATTCTACTGCCTCAAGTTCCCGATTTTTCCGGGTTTGTTGATAAAAAGACTAACTGATTTCACCATACAAAGCTACCGCTATAGGTTGTGTGCCTCAGGTGACTAGACGCAACTGTTGCCGCGGCGCCGCGTTTCCTGATGCAAAGGCGTCATAGGGGTCTTCTGTGGCCAGCATCATGTCCACCACGTGACGCAGCAGGTGCGTGCGCCCCGAGGCCGCGTAAAACCCACCGGGCACTTGTGAGGTTTCCAACAGGTAACGGCGATAATCTTTGTATGCCTTATTGTCGGGCCGCGCCGGCGCGCGAAAAAAATCTGCAAGGTGTTGGGTCGAGACAAATTCAGGTTAAAGACCGCGCGGCCAAAAACCTTGAGCGGCAGACCGCGCCACAAAACCTGTTGTCCTGCCGTGGAATTCACCGTCACCGCACTGCGCGCATGGTTCATCAGGCCCGCAAGTTTGCCGCCACCCACGTAGTGTACCCGCGCTGCCACGCCGTGCCGTTGGGCACTTTGGCGCACTTCGCGCCGCGTCGGCACACGCCCATCGGCCAGTGGGTGGTCCTTGAACACCAAGTGATAGTGGCCCGGCGCACCTACCGCGGATCCCGCGATGACCTCTTCGATAAAATCGCTCTGCGTGGAAAAGGGCGAATGGTCCCGAAAACTGCTGTCATGTTCGAGCTGTAGCAGCGCCAGATGATAGGGAAAACCGCCGTGCCGTACCCGCAAGGTTGCCGCATATCGGTCCAGCGCCAGCAGCGGCATCAACAACAGCCGTCGCACATAAAGCTGAAATTCGCGCGTCACAGAGAGGCTGCGATGCTGAGTAAAATGCGGATAGGCGCGGTTTTGAAACATCACAAACCAATGATAAAGCGCGCCGTAAAAGACATGTTGGCGCATGTCGCCCCAATGGCCGGGCGGCAAGGGGGCCTCTAGGTCTGATTGCGCCAATGCTGCTTGCATCTGCGCCACGCCCATGTCCATCAGGCGCGAATTGCCGTTGCTGCCATTGCGCTCATAAGTCACCCAAAACGGCCGCATATAGCCTTCTTCAAAGACATGCACCGTGATCCCGCGCTGCTTAGCAGCCACAATCGCGGTGGCGTGCACCGGCCGCGTGTCGCCGTAAAGGACGATGTCGGTGACGGCATGTGTGGTGCAGAGCGCCTCAAATGTGTCGCGCCATTGGGTGAGGGGCGCGCGAAACGGGACATAACTGGCACGGTCAAACCAAAACGCGCGGTCGCCGGCGTTAAAGCCCACGCGCCGCACCTCGCATCCTGCGCGCCGTAGCATACCCCCCAAGCGGTGGAAAAACGGCCCATGGGGCCCTTGTAGGAACAAAAAACTACGATGGTCTGGGGCGCGTTGCGACATAAATCTTCTGTAGCGGAAAACTGGTTAAACGAAGCTAAACGCGAAAGCTGGGCGATAATATGACCAATGGTTAAAAACCCTGCACGGCTGTCAAAGACGGCGGGCGCGCCGGGGTCTTGCCCCCGCAGGGGTGGCCCGCTACCTCAGGCACAACGAAAGAAAAGGAGTTCGGTATGTTTACCGGGATCATCACCGACATTGGCATCATTAGCGCGCTGGAACAGGCAGGCGATCTGCGGGCGCGGATCACCACGGGCTATGACACCAGCAGCATCGATATGGGCGCCTCCATTGCATCGGATGGCGTGTGCCTCACGGTCGTGGACCTAGGGCCGGATTGGTATGATGTGCAGATCAGCGCTGAGACAGTCTCCAAAACCAACATTGCGGCTTGGACCCTTGGCAAGCGGGTGAACTTGGAGCGTGCTTTGCGCGTGGGCGATGAGTTGGGCGGTCATATCGTGTCGGGTCACGTGGACGGCGTGGCTGAGGTCGTGCGCATCGAAGATGAGGGCGACAGCACCCGCGTGCAGTTGCGCGCGCCTGAGGGGCTTGCGCGCTTTATCGCACCAAAAGGATCGGTGGCGCTGAACGGCACGTCGCTGACGGTGAACGAAGTGGAAGGTGCGGTCTTTGGCATCAACTTTATCCCGCACACCAAGGACGTAACAACCTGGGGCGACGTAGCCTTGGGCGATGCGGTCAACCTCGAGATTGACACGCTGGCCCGCTATGTTGCGCGTCTGGCGGAAACCGCCACCTAGAGGCGCATATCTATACGGGCAGGGACATTCCAGCAGCCCAATGACGCCCCGTCGCACCTGTTGCGGTCAAATTGTCCGGTTTCGCCTTCTGGCCATACGCGGTGCGGTGCGCTAAGGGACGCAGATGCGACAAGAGGATTTGCGATGAGCTTTGAAGAGCCCGGACCCATCGAACGTGATTTGGCAGAGGCCATTGCCCCGATCGAAGAGATCATTGCCGAGGCACGCGCCGGTCGGATGTTCATTCTGGTCGACCATGAGGACCGTGAAAACGAAGGTGATCTGGTCATTCCAGCAAACTTCGCCGACTCCAAAGCCATCAACTTTATGGCCACCCATGGCCGCGGTCTGATCTGCCTGACGCTGCCGGCAGAGCGGATTGACGCCCTCGGCCTGCCAATGATGGCGATGCACAATTCATCGCGTCACGAGACCGCGTTTACCGTCAGCATCGAGGCCCGCGAAGGGGTCAGCACCGGCATCTCTGCCGCGGACCGTGCTCTGACAGTTGCAACAGCAATCAATCCACAGGCTGGAGCGGCAGACATCGCGACGCCCGGTCACGTGTTCCCATTGCGCGCGCGGCCCGGCGGTGTGCTGGTGCGGGCAGGGCACACCGAGGCAGGCTGTGATGTGGCGCGTCTGGCCGGGCATTACCCATCCTCTGTGATCTGCGAAATCATGCGCCCGGATGGTGAAATGGCCCGCTTGCCGGATCTCGTTGCCTATGCGGCGGAGCATGGCCTTAAAATTGGCACCATCAGCGATTTGATCGCCTACCGCCGCCGTTATGACAACCTGGTGGTTGAGACCGCGCAGCATCATGTGACGTCCGAGCATGGCGGGGAGTGGGATCTGCGCATCTTTACCGACCAGACCTTTGGCATCGAACATGTGATGATGATCAAGGGTGATATCACCACGCCAGAGCCTGTTCTGGTGCGGACCCATGCCTTGAACGCCGTGTCCGATATCCTTGGGATCGGCGAGAAATCCGTGGGTGAGCTGCCCCGCGCGATGGAGCTGATCGCGCAAGAGGGCCGGGGGGTTGTATGCCTCTTCCGTCAGCCCAGCAAAGCCCTGTTCCAAGTCGAGGAAGAAGGACCCAAGGTGGTTAAAAACACGGGCCTCGGTGCGCAGATGTTGGCCAAACTGGGCCTGACCAAATTGGTGTTGCTAACTGACAGCCCCTTGACGAAATATGTGGGCCTTGAGGCCTATGATTTGGAAATCACGGGCACACGGCCCATCATGGGGAGCACGTAATGGCCAGCTCACAGTCGCATTACATCCTGCCGCGCGCCATGTTTGAAGGCGATGCCCCGCGCGTGTTGATCGTGGTTTCGCCCTACTACAAAGACATTGCCGACAACCTATTGGCCGGCGCGAAAGCGGAGGTGGAAGCCTCTGGGGCGGCGTGGGACGTGCTGGAGATGCCGGGTGCATTGGAAATTCCGACGGCCATCGCCCTGTCCGATCGCACTGGCGATTTTGATGCCTATGTGGCGCTGGGCTGTGTGATCCGCGGCGAGACGACCCATTATGAAACCGTTTGCAATGACAGCAGTCGCGCACTGCAACTTATGGGGCTGCAAGGTCTGTGCATCGGCAACGGCATTCTCACGGTCGAAAACTGGGACCAAGCAGCTGTGCGCGCGGATCCAGCAGCGCAAAACAAGGGCGGGGGGGCTGCTGCGGCAGCCTTGCATCTGCTGGCCTTGGCCCGTAAAGGGCGCGCTCGCACCAAAGGCATCGGTTTTAAACCGGCCACAGAACAGAGCCTCATGGCAGGCGATCAGAATGGATCCAGCACCGCATGACCCTTTCGGGCAATCAAAAACGTAAAATGCGCTCGGCCTCGCGGCTTTATGCGGTTCAGGCCCTGTTTCAGATGGAACATTCCGCCCAAACGGTCGAGGCTGTGCGGCGCGAGTTTCTAGATCACCGTTTTGGTGCGGTCTATGAGACGGATGAGATGCAAGAAGGCGATGTCGATCATTTCGACCGCGTCGTCGAAATGGCCGTGAATTATCAGGCGGCGATTGACCAGATGACGGACCGCGCGCTGGTGGCCAAATGGCCGCTGGGGCGGATTGATCCTACCCTGCGTGCTATTTTCCGCGCTGCGGGCGCCGAGATGCGCGATACCGCGACGCCGCCTAAGGTTGTTATTGTCGAGTATATGGATGTGGCCATGGCCTTTTTCCCGGACGGGAAAGAGGCGAATTTTGTGAATGCTGTGTTGGATCATATGGCGCGAGAGGCGCGGCCGGAGGCGTTCTAGCCCCGCGGGCGGCGTAAACCGGTTTGACGTGAGCGCCCCGCACCAGATCCAAAGTCAGGAGGGCGCTGATGCGTGCAATGCAACTCATGGAATTGGGCAGCGCGCTGCGCCTGCAAGAAATCCCAACGCCCGTGCCGCAAGCAGACGAGGTCTTGATCCAAGTGGCAGCTTGCGGTCTGAACTTTGCCGACACTTTGATGCAAAAGGGCACCTACCAAGAAAAGCACGACCTTCCCGCCACGCTCGGGATGGAGCTGAGCGGCACCATCGTTGCCATGGGCGCCGATGTATCTGCGGAAGCCTCTGGCCTACAGGTTGGACAGCGTGTCGTGGCGAACCCCGGCATTGGCGGGCTCGCGGAATATGCGGCCGTGCCACACAGGTCGTGCGTGCCGATCCCGGATCAGATGCCCTTCACCGACGCGGCCGCCTTCCTTGTGGCCTATGCCAGTAGCCAGATGGCCCTCGACCACCGGGCGCAGTTGCGCGCGGCGGAGCGTTTGTTGGTGCTGGGCGCGTCGGGGGGCGTGGGCCTCACGGCGGTTGAGTTGGGCAAGTTGATGGGCGCAGAGGTGATTGCCTGCGCGCGCGGCGCCGAGAAATGCGCCATCGCAGCGGGCGCGGGTGCCGATCACGTGATCGACAGCGACGCGGGCGATTTGCGAACGCAGGTGTTGGCGCTGGGCGGCGCGGATATGGTCTATGACCCCATTGGCGGCGATCTGTTCAAAGAGGCGTTGCGGGCCTGCAACCCCGAGGCGCGTATCTTGCCCATCGGGTTTGCGAGCGGCGAGGTGCCGCAAATCCCCGCCAACATCCTGCTGGTAAAGAATTTAACGGTCATCGGCTTTTATATCGGCGGCTATAAAAGTTTTGCGCCGCAGGTTTTGCAGAACAGCTTTGCCAAATTGATCGACTGGTACGATCAGGGCCACTTGAAACCGCATGTGAGTCATGTGCTGCCCCTGGCGGAGGCGAACGCGGGCCTTGATCTGTTGCGCACCCGCAAAGCCACCGGCAAAGTCGTTATCGAAATTTGACCTTGCCGCGGGCGAGAACGCGCGCCTGTTGCTGCTCGCGCAGGAACACAAAGAGGCCAGAGGCAAGGATCAGTGCGATGCCCAGCCACACCTCCCAGACTGGCAAATCGGCAAAGATGATCCAGCCCCAGAAAACGGCAAGCGGCAGGCCAATATATTCAAACGGGGCCACGGTTGCGGCATCGGCCATGCGGTAGGCTTGGCTGAGGCAATAACCGACCGCGGCCGAATTGAGGCCCAACAATACCAGCACCCAAATGTCTTCTTCCGCGGGCCAAATCCAGGCACGCAATAGGAACTCCAAAGGCGCATTGTCGATGTCCGTGGCAAAACGGCCATCCCCCGCCACGGCGAAAAATCCCAGTGACACCACGATGAACGTCATCTGAATATAGATCGACAGGGCGCTGGCTTTGGTCGTGACGCCCAGCTTGCGGGTCAACAGCTGGTTCAGCGCATAGGTCAGGGCTGCCACCACCGGCAACAGCAGAACAATGCGCGTGGCACCCAGCGTGCTGCTGTCTTCCCACGGGCGCATCATAATCAGCACACCAACAAAGCCTACGGTCACAGCCGACAGGCGCATCGGCCCGACTTTCTCGCCCAAGATCGGAATAGACAGCAGCGTGATAAACAAAGGCGCTGCAAAAAAGAGTGCAGTCGCATCCGCCAAAGGCAGCGCAGCGAGTGCAAGGAAAAATGTCATGTTGGCGATCACGATCAACAGCCCCCGAACCGTGTGCAAAATGGGCTGGTTGGTGCGCAGAATGCCAAGACCACCCTCCCACTGCACCGCGATCAGCGTGATTAGGATCCCGATGGCCGAGCGCGTGAAAACGATCTGGTGCAGAGGATAGCCGCCCGACAGCTCTTTGATCAGCATGTCATTGATGGATATGCAAAACACACCGATCAGGACGCATAAAATACCAAGGCCGGCACGGTTTTGTGGAGTAGCGTTCATAATCTCGTGCCTATCACGAAAATTGTCGATGTCATGCGCACTTTTCAGCACCCCCCGCTTGGGCTAAGCTGCGCCGACGATTGATAAAGGAACGGCCTGATGAAAATGTCCGATACCCGCGAAATCGCGGCCACCCCGCAAGAGGTATATGACGCGCTTTTGGACCCGGCAGTGTTGCAGGCCTGCGTGCCTGGCGCGCAGGATGTCACAGGCTCCGCCGAGGAGGGGTTCGAGGCCACCGTGGTGCAAAAAGTGGGCCCGGTGAAGGCAACGTTCAAAGGGGCAGTAACCTTGTCGAACATGGTCGCGGGCGAAAGCCTGACGATCACGGGCGAGGGCAAAGGCGGGGCTGCAGGTTTTGCCAAGGGCGGCGCCGAGGTGCGCGTAGCCCCCTCAGAGGAAGGCTGCACGCTAAGCTATGATGTGGAGGCGAAAGTGGGCGGCAAGCTGGCCCAGCTGGGCAGCCGTATCATCGACGGTTTTGCAAAAAAGATGGCGGATCAGTTCTTTGCCAACCTCCAAGAGAGCCTTGAAGGGCCCGTAGTGCCCGAGCCGGACAGCGACGATAGTGATGCGGCGCCCAAGAAGGGCTGGTTGGGCCGTATTACGGGCAAATCCTAATTTAATTTGCGGCTGCGCACAGAGTGCTGTGCGCTGACCCACGTTGGCAGGCCTGTTGCGGGCGGCGGGCGCGGTTTAATGTGGCGCGACTTAACCGAGAGGCGTTATGCCAACCATCCTTGATATCCAAAATTTAAAGAAATCCTATGCGGGCGGCTTTGAAGCCCTCAAGGGCGTCACCCTCGCGATTGAAGAGGGTGAGATTATCGCCCTTTTGGGGCCCAATGGCGCAGGGAAAACCACGCTAATCTCTACTGTTTGCGGGATCACGACGGCCACGTCGGGGCAGGTGCGCGTCGGCGGTCATGACATCATCGATGAGTTCCGCGCCGCGCGCGAGATGATCGGCCTTGTCCCCCAAGAGGTGGCGTTGGAGCCTTTTGAAAAGGTCATTAACACCCTGCGCTTTTCGCAAGGCCTGTTTGGCAAGCGCCGGGATGATGCCGCGCTAGAGAAAATTCTTCGCCGGTTGTCCTTGTGGGACAAACGCGACGCGCAGATCAAAGAGCTGTCGGGCGGTATGAAACGCCGCGTGTTGATCGCCAAGGCGCTGGCCCATGCGCCGCGCGTGTTGTTCCTTGACGAGCCGACAGCCGGTGTCGATGTCGAGTTGCGCAAAGATATGTGGGACATCGTGGCCGACCTTAAGGCGGACGGTGTGACCATCATTTTGACCACGCACTACATCGAAGAGGCCGAAGTGATCGCCGACCGCATCGGGGTGATCGCAGGGGGTGAGTTGTTGTTGGTCGAGGAAAAAGAGGCGCTGATGGCGCGCTTGGGCCGCAAAGAGTTGGAGGTGCAGTTGAGCGCGCCGATTGAAAACATCCCCGCCGAGTTGGCAAACTATGATCTGCGTCTGACCTCGGATGGCCGGGCGCTGATCTATAGTTATGACACACGGGCGGAGCGGACGGGCATCACCAAGCTGTTGAATGATGTCGCGGCTGCGAGCTTGGTGCTGCGCGATGTGATGACCCGCGAATCCTCGCTAGAGGAGATTTTTGTAACCTTGGTAAGCGAGGACGCGGCATGAACTGGACCGCCATCAAATCAATCTATGTTTTTGAGATGGCGCGTTTTTTCAGAACGTTCCTACAATCGCTGATTTCGCCGGTGTTGTCGACTTCGCTCTATTTTGTGGTGTTTGGCGCGGCCATCGGCAGCCGGATCCAAGAGGTCGAGGGCGTAAGCTATGGGGCGTTCATCGTGCCGGGTTTGATCATGCTGAGTGTGATGACCCAAGCGATCTCCAACGGGTCCTTTGGCATTTATTTCCCCAAGTTCATTGGCACGGTCTATGAGCTGCTGTCTGCGCCTGTGAGCTTTCTTGAAGTCGTTCTGGGCTATGTCGGGGCGGCGGCCACCAAGGCGCTGTTCATCGGGGTGATTATTCTGATCACGGCATTTTTCTTCGTGGACATCTCGATCCAAAATTGGCCTGCGATGATCTTGTTTCTGCTGCTGACCTGCGTGAGCTTTTCGCTCTTTGGGTTTATCATCGGGATTTGGGCGCGCAACTTTGAGCAGTTGCAACTGGTACCCTTGTTGATCGTCACACCCTTGGTGTTTTTAGGCGGCTCGTTCTACTCAATCTCCATGCTGCCGCCGGTGTGGCAGACAATCTCGATGTTTAATCCAGTAGTCTATCTCATTTCAGGTTTTCGCTGGGCCTTTTTTGGCGTGTCAGACGTGCCGGTGGTGATCAGCCTGCTGGCGATTGCGGGTTTTTCGGGCCTTTGTTTGACGGTCGTCTATTGGATTTTCAAATCCGGTTGGCGGCTGCGGCAATAAACGGGTGCGCCTCTTGTTTCATGCGGTTGCTGTCTTTACATCACCTGCATGAAACGTTGGATCCCATTCGTTAAATCGGCGCCCACGGTGGCCGTGATACGCTTGCAGGGCCTCATTGCAGGCGGCACACGCGGGGCGTTGAATGATGCTGGATTGGCCCCAGTAATCGAGCGAGCGTTCGCCAAAGGCAAGCCAGATGCCGTCGCGCTTGAGATCAATTCACCCGGCGGTAGTCCGGTGCAGTCCTCCCTAATCGGCGCGCGCATTCGGCGCTTGGCCGATGAGAAAAAAATACCCGTTTTCGCTTTTGTCGAGGATGTGGCGGCGTCGGGCGGCTATTGGCTCGCCTCGGCCGTGGATGAGATTTTTGCGGATGCGTCATCCGTTGTGGGCAGCATTGGCGTGATCTCGTCCGGTTTTGGCGCGCATGAGTTCATCGCCCGTCAGGGGATTGAGCGGCGCGTGCACACGGCGGGCGCCTCCAAGTCAATGAACGACCCGTTTCGCCCTCAAAAGGACGAAGACGTAGCCCGCCTCAAGGCGTTGCTTGGTGATATCCACGACACCTTTATTGCCCAAGTGACGGACCGGCGCGCGAGCAAGCTTGACGCCGATGCAGATTTGTTCAGCGGCGAAGTCTGGCTAGGACAGCGTGCGGTTGAGGTGGGCCTGATCGACGGGCTGGGCCATCTAAAGCCTGTGATGCAAGAGCGGTTTGGCGACAAACTTCGTTTTCGCCGATACGGTCTGCGTAAATCGCTGTTCCAGAGGTTTGGCGCCCAGGTTTTTGATGATGCGGCGGGTCTGATCGAAGAGCGGGCCGCCTTTGCCCGTTTTGGGTTGTGATCTGAATGCTGCTTAAGATTGTTGCCCTGTTTTTCGTGTTTATTGCTGTGCTCGGTATGTTCGGTAAGATGCATTGGCTTGGGGGCAAGCGTTTGGCTCAGGTCAAATGCAAAGCCTGCGGGAAATACCGCATCGGAAAATCTCCCTGCGGGTGCCGAAAGAAGATGAAATGATCCTGCCGTGGGTTTTGACCGCCGTGGGGTTGATCCTATTGCTGTTAGCGGGTGATGCGCTGGTGAAGGGTGCGGTGAACTTGTCGCTGCGCTTTAGCGTGCCGGCGCTGATTGTCAGCCTCACGGTGGTGGCCTTTGGCACCTCTGCGCCGGAATTGTTGATCTCGGTCCGGGCGGTTCTTGCGGGCGTGCCGGATCTGGCGTTGGGCAATGTGTTGGGTTCAAACACGGCCAATGTGCTGCTGGTCTTGGGCATTCCTTCGCTGATCGCAGCGCTGCACACGTCGGAGCATGACACGCGGCGCAGCTATGTGATTATGATGGCGGCCACAGGCCTGTTTATCGCGCTAGCCTTTCGCGGCGTCTATGATTGGATTGCGGGGGGCATCTTGCTTGCGGCTCTGGCGGCCGTCCTGTCGGACGCGGCGCGTACGGCGTACGGGCACCACCAGGCGGATAAGGCGCTTGTGGATCTGGACGAGGTTGAGGGCGCGGATCCGAACATGCCCATGTGGCACATCCTTGGGTTTCTGGGTGCGGGTCTAGTGGGATTGCCCATCGGTGCAGAGATTTTGGTGCAAAACGCCGTCTTGATCGCCGAGGCGTTTAACGTGCCCCAAGCGGTTATTGGCCTGACCTTGGTGGCTATTGGGACCTCATTGCCGGAATTGGCGACCACCGTAATGGCCGCGATCCGGCGTCAGGCAGATGTCGCGCTGGGCAATGTCATCGGCTCAAACATGTTCAATCTGTTGGCGGTGATTGGGGTTGCGGCCCTTTTTGGGCCAATCCCGGTGGCGCCGCAATTCATGCAGATGGATTTGTGGGTTGTTCTCGCAGCCTCGGCCTTGTTGATCCCATTTGTCTTTATGCGTCAGGATATTGGCAGGGTTTGGGGTGTGGTCTTGACCCTGCTTTATGCGGGCTACCTGTTGCTTGTGTTGGGCTAGTTACAAAGGGATTCATCATGCAGCGCAGTCTTGTTACCGGTGCCGCTTCGCGGTTGGGCCGCGCCATGGCGCTTTATCTGGCGTCGCGCGGACATGACGTGGCAGTCCACTATGCCAGTTCGCGCAGCGGCGCCGACGCGGTCGTAGCAGAGATCACAGACATGGGGCGCAAAGCCGTTGCCCTTCAGGCGGATCTGCTGGATGACGCGCAAACGCGCGCCCTTCTGCCCGCAGCCGCAGAGGCGCTGGGCGGTCCGGTCCAAACCTTAATCAACAATGCCTCGATTTTTGAATATGACACGGTTGCGAGCGCCACGGACGAAAGCTGGCACCGGCACATGGGGTCCAACCTGCGCGCGCCGTTCCTGTTGACACAGGCGCTGGCGGCGCAAGATTTTGCGCCTGCAACGGATGCGGCGGGCGAGCCGGTGGCAACGGGTCTGATTGTGAACATGATTGACCAGCGCGTGCGCAAACTGACCCCGGAATTCATGACCTATACGCTTGCGAAAATGGGGCTTTGGGCCATGACGCAGACAACGGCGCAGGCACTGGCGCCTCAGGTTCGCGTAAATGCCATCGGCCCCGGTCCAACGCTGCAAGGCGCGCGGCAATCGGCCTCGCACTTTGCAGCCCAACGCGCGGCGACCGTTTTGGGGCGCGGGGCCAATCCACAGGACATCACCGCAGCGCTTGGATATTTCCTGGATGCGCCGGCGATCACCGGGCAATTGCTTTGCGTGGATGGCGGCCAGCACCTTGGATGGGAAACACCGGACGTTTTGGGTGTAGAATAGGCCGACGCACGGTCGGCGCTGTGGAGTGGTCCAAACCTCAAATCGCAATCGTATCGCCCGTATCGAGCCAAAGTTTTGCACCGCGTTTACGAAGGTTACAAAACCGTTACCAAAAGCTTAATGTTTTCAGGTGCTTGTCAAAATTAGATAAAAATTTTTAATAATATCAATTAGTTGCGTAATTGCCTAAAAAATAGGCATTTCTGGGAAGCTATGAAAATACAACGGAAATTTCGGAAGACTCCAAAGTTACCCAATGAGTTATCCACAGTATCCGTGGAAAGCTTTGGTCTTGAAACCCTGACTAACTCGGTGCAGGCCAAGCCGCTAAGAATCAGTTAAGCTGTGTAGAGAATGACAGAAACACCTCAGTCCGCCCCGCCGACAGACACGACCGCGCCTGCTGCCGAAGTGGCAACGGGTCATGAGGTTATTCAGGCCTATCTCAAAACGCTTGACGGCTCGCCCGGGGTCTACCGGATGCTCGATGCCGAAAGCCGGGTGCTTTATGTGGGCAAGGCGCGCAATCTGCGGGCCCGGGTGTCGAATTATGCGCGCCCGTCCGGTCATTCAGGGCGCATCGCGCGGATGATCTCGCTCACTGCGTCGATGATGTTTTTAACGACGCGTACGGAAACAGAGGCGCTTCTGCTGGAGCAAAACCTCATCAAACAGCTGAAGCCCAAATTCAACGTGCTGCTGCGCGATGATAAAAGCTTTCCGAACATCTTGGTCACGTCCGATCATGGGTTTCCGCAGATCAAAAAGCACCGCGGCGCGAAGAAAGAGAAAGGCGCCTATTACGGTCCCTTCGCAAGCGCGGGCGCGGTGAACCGGACGTTGAACCAGTTGCAGCGTGTTTTTTTGCTGCGCGATTGTTCTAACGCGATGTTTGAAAGCCGGTCGCGGCCCTGCCTACAATATCAGATCAAACGGTGCAGCGCGCCCTGCGTGGACAAAATCTCTGCCGAGGCCTACCGCGCCACGGTGCAAGACGCGCAGAAATTCCTGTCGGGTAAAAGTACAGGTATTCAAACGCGCTTGGCCGCAGAAATGACCGAAGCCTCTGAGGCAATGGAGTTTGAACGTGCGGCGGCTCTGCGCGACCGGATCAAAGCTCTTACGCAGGTGCAAACCGCGCAAGGCATCAATCCACGCGGGGTGTCAGAGGCAGATATTATCGCGCTTTACCTGGATCAGGGGCAGGCTTGCGTGCAGGTATTTTTCATCCGCGCAGGTCAAAACTGGGGCAACCACGACTATTACCCGCGCGTCGGCGCAGATGTGGATGCGGCCGAAGTGCTGGAGGCGTTTTTGGGTCAGTTCTATGACCAGCGCGAACCACCGGGGCAGATTTTGTTGTCTAACGAGGTGGAAAATCCGGACTTGATGGCCGACGCATTGGCGCAGAAACGCGGACGCCGTGTGGAATTATTGGTGCCGCAGCGGGGCGAAAAGGTGGAGCTGGTAGACAGTGCCCTGCGCAACGCGCGCGAAAGCCTTGCGCGTAAGATGGCTGAGACGGCAACCCAGACCAAGCTGCTGCGTGGGCTCGCGGAAGCGTTTGAGCTGCCTGCGCCGCCCCAGCGCATCGAGGTCTATGACAACAGCCACATTCAAGGCACGAATGCCGTAGGTGGTATGATCGTGGCGGGCCCTGACGGGTTCATGAAAAACCAATACCGCAAATTCAACATTCGCGGTGATGATCTGACGCCGGGCGATGACTTTGGCATGATGAAAGAGGTGCTGACCCGCCGCTTTAACCGCCTGTTGAAGGAGGACCCGGATCGCAGCCGCGGCATGTGGCCAGATCTGTTGCTGATCGATGGTGGTGCCGGTCAGGTCAGCGCGGTGCGCGATATCATGGAACAGCACGGCGTGGGCGATATTCCCATGGTAGGCGTTGCCAAAGGGCTTGATCGGGATGCGGGCAAAGAGGAGTTTTACCGCACGGGCAAGCCCGTCAAGGCGCTGCGCCACAATGATCCTGTCCTCTATTATATCCAGCGGATGCGCGACGAGGCACACCGCTTTGCCATCGGCACACACCGCGCCAAACGGGCCAAAGCGGTGGGGGCCACGCCGCTAGACGATGTGCCTGGCGTAGGGGCGGCGCGTAAACGCGCTTTGCTGGCGCATTTCGGGTCGGCCAAGGCCGTTGGGCGCGCCAACTTGAGTGACCTCAAGGCCGTCGAAGGCGTGTCAGAGGCGCTCGCGCAGAAGATCTATGATTATTTCCAGGCGTCTTGAGAGGACTTAAGGCCCAATGCGCCGGTTGTGGCGCTTTGGGCACGGCTCTAACGATAAGCCTGCTCCAGAAGGCGCGGCATGATAGCCCTTTTCGCGCCGCGCCCGCTGAGATATCCAACCGTCATGATCTGGAATGTGCCCAATATTTTGACGACCCTGCGCCTTTTGGCAGCGCCGATGGTCGCTGTGATGTTTCTTTATTTCACGCGGCCCTACGCGGATTGGTTTGCCCTGATCCTCTTTGTTGGGGCGGCCGTGACCGATTGGTTTGACGGCTATCTCGCGCGCGCATGGAAACAACAGACCAAGCTCGGCGCGATGCTGGACCCGATTGCGGACAAAGCGATGGTGGTGATTGCGTTGATGGTTATCATCGGCTTTAGCAGTTGGTCGCCATGGCTCGTCTTGCCCGCTACGGTAATCCTGTTCCGAGAGGTTTTTGTTTCCGGCTTGCGCGAATATCTGGGGGATGTGGCTGGCACGTTAGCAGTGACGCGCATGGCCAAATGGAAAACGACGCTGCAAATGTTGGCCATCGCTGTGTTGTTCTCGCAGGGCGTGTTTGAGCATTATTTTGGTATGTCCGTTTGGGGCATGGACGATGCGATGGTGCGCGCCATCCTCAGCGGTGCTGAGCCTGACGAATTGGGCCTCACATGGAAGCTCGCGGGTACCCAGTGGTCCGGCCTTGTGGGGCTTTGGCTGCTGTGGGGTGCTGCGTTTTTGACACTGATCACGGGCTGGGATTACTTTCGCAAAGCACTGCCACACCTGAGGGAGACGGTTTAATGCAGGTCCTCTATTTTGCATGGTTGCGCGAGCGGATTGGCCTGCCGCGCGAAACGGTTGAGACCTCGGCCCAAACGGTGATGGATTTGGTGACCGAGCTGCGCGCCCGCGAAGCCCGCTATGATCTGGCCTTTTCTGATCTGAGCGCGCTGCGCGTGGCGGTTGATCAACAGCTGACGGATTTTGACGCCCCGCTCGACGGTGTGCGCGAAGTGGCCTTTTTCCCACCGATGACAGGTGGCTAACCGATGCGCGTTTTGGTGCACGAGGATGACTTTGATTTGGGCGCCGAGGTCGCGCGCTTTGGTCAGGGGCGCCGTGATACCGGGGCGGTGGTGACCTTCACGGGGCGGGTGCGCGATACGGAAGACACGCTGGCAGCGATGGAGATTGAGCATTATCCAGGCATGACCCAATCCGCCTTGGAGGAGATCGCGCAAACGGCCCAAATGCGCTGGAGCCTTGCAGATGTTCTGGTCATCCACCGCTACGGCACGCTGACGCCGGGCGCTCAGATTATGATGGTCGGAACGGCCGCGGCGCATCGGCGCGATGCGTTTGAGGCAGCGGATTTCCTGATGGATTACCTCAAATCACGCGCCCCGTTTTGGAAGCGGGAGATCGGCAAAGACGGCACAGCCACTTGGGTCGATGCAAAGGCGGATGACGAGGATGCGCTTGGCCGCTGGTAGGCGGTCTGCGCCTTTTCTGGGCCTCACAGATACGTCCGAGTGCTCGCCTAGCTGCGCTGAAGGCTTTCGATATGTGCGCGCATTTCTTCGGCCTCTTGGCGCGCGTCGCGCAGCCCGTCCATTGCCGCGCGCAGCTCGGCCTCCGTCTGGCTTAGCTGGTTGGTCAATTCGGCTTCACGCTGCTGTAAATAGGTGATCGCCTGGTCGCGGGTTTCTTCGGCTTCGTGCAGCTCTTGGCTCATTCGGTCCAATTCGGCCACATCGCCTGCGGCCACACGCGTGAACCGGTGCAATAGCCAATTGGCAAACCAACCGAGGCAGAAGGCCACGAACAGGATAATCGCCGTGGCGATGATGAATTCTGTTCTGCTCATTCACTGGCCTCCGTCGTGCCGTCCGTCGCCGCGCTGTCTGACGCAGCGTCTTGGTTGGACACTGTATCGCCCGATTCCGCCAGCGCTTCTAGTGTTGAATCGCCCTCAGGCACCTTGGGCGCAGGGCGGATCAAGTGGAATTCGATGCGGCGGTTGGCTTCGCGGCCCTCTTCGGTATCGTTGGGTTGGATCGGTTGAGTTTCGCCGTAGCCCACCGCGATATAGCTGGCGGTGCGCACGCGGCGGACGCGCAATTCGTTCAGGACCGATTGGGCGCGGGCTTGGCTAAGCTGTTCATTCATTTTCTCGCGGCCTTGGCTGTCGGTATGGCCTTGGATTTCCAAACGCAGGTCGCCGCATTCTTTCAGAACTTCGGCGACTTCATCCACTGTGGTCAAAGTTTGCGCATCAATCGTGGCACTTGCCGGTTCAAAGGTGATTTTGCTACGCGCCATGATCGCTTTGATCTGCGCCTCGCACTCGTCCGGGGTGGGCAGGCTTGCGATCGGGTCAAGTTTCTCGCGGTAGGTGATCTTGATGTCAAAGGTCGCGGTGTCGCCCAACTTGCTGGCGAGCATGGCGGCGACCTGTGAATTGGCATCGGGGTTGCCGGTGTTTCCCGAAATGCGTAGCGTGTCTGGCGTCACGGTAACGGCCCCGTTGGAGAGGTTGGCGAGCGCCTCAAGGCCTGCCAGCACGCGGGTCGGCCAATCGCGGGGCAGTGCCTCGACCACGCGCGCGGCCGTATAAACATTGTCCGTGCCAAAGCGTGATTTGGCGAAGCTGTCGGCCACAGTGCGCAGGTTTTCGCTGCTGAGCCTGCCGCGCAGTTGCACTTGGCCCTCGGGGCTGAGCGTGGCGATGAACTCGGCCGGTCCGGTGCTGGGATCAGGGGCTTGTGGCAGTTTGCTGGCCAGCGCAAAGACCTCCGGCAGGCTGTTTTCCAACTCCCCTACCACGCGGTCAAAGCGGGACTGCTCCGTGTCCATCGGCGCGACCAAAGTGATGTCCGCGTCCGAAAATGTGACAGAGCCGCCGCCCAAGCTGTCCAGTGCCTTGATGCTCTGCTCTACCGCGCGGGCCCAGTTTGGGCTGGGCACGCCCATGCCGATGGTGCAGCGATCAGCGCCCTCAAATCCAACGCTGCGGGCGGCGTCCAGAATGCGGGCCTGTGCCTTTTCACTGTCGGCCGAGCAGGCGTCAAACCGCGGGCCATCGCTGTCTACGATAAAGCGAAGGGTGAACGGCGTGATTACGGGGCGCGGTGCTGCGATGTTCAGCCCCAGCCGCAGGCCCGGCGGTGCGGCGCGGCGCAGGCGCTCTTCGATGGCGGCTTTATCTGCGGCACTGTCGCTGATTGCGGTGATGTCCACCCGGCCCGCCGCAACGGAGACTTTGGCGCGGGGCAATTGCGACACGGCCTTTAGGGCAAAGGCCATCGCATCGGTCCACCCGTCGGGTGTCGGATAATCAGCCGTTTCCAACAGGTCGGTGAGGCTGTCTGAGCGGTCTACCAGATCGCTAAAATAGTTCAGGATTTCGGCGCGGTCTGTGGCCGCAGGGATCAAGCCGATTACCGAGACGCCCGCATCATTGCGCAGGATTTCGGCTGAGAAGCGTGGCGGAGCGATGGCCGCAACGGCTTTGGCCGCCATCTCGTCGATGATTCGCGCAGCATCCACGACCGTACCAGCCGTCGAGATCGCGCGCAGCAATTCGGCTTCCGACGGTGCAATACCAGATAGGGTCACGGTCAAGCCGTCGGCTTGCACCTCGGCCCAGGGCGCCTCTGCCGCATCCAAGGCGGCACGCACCTCAATCTCGGAGGACGCTTCGATCAATCTGACAGAAAAGCTGGCCGTCAGGACGCTCACCCCAGCAGCAGCCAAAAATGTGACCAAAATGATCAAAACGGAGCTAAGGCGCATGTGTCTTCCAAGCGTTCGGGGGCAGTGTGCGAGGCTGATACGCGCTGTGTGGCGGCGTTGCAATCACAGGCAAAGGGCAACGGCGAAAAACAGGCAAGGGATCAGGCCCGTGTCGCGGTTTGCGCGGAAAAGCTTCATGCATTTGGTCGGATCGTCGATGTCCAATTGGCGCAACTGCCAAGCCATATGCCAGCCCATCGCCCATGGTCCGGCGCAGGCAATCACAAGGGCCAAAAGGGAGGCTTGCGGCAGCGCCACAAAGATCACCGCGATGCCCATCAACCCCACCGTGGCCACCAAGAAGCGGCGCAACCACGTGGGCGAATTCTCCCCAAACAGGCGCGCGGTGGATTTCACGCCAATAAGGGCATCGTCCTCAGTATCTTGGTGCGCATAGATCGTGTCATAGAACAGCGTCCACGCGATCCCGGCGGCATATAAAACAACCGCTGGTGCATCCAAGCTGTCGGTATGCGCCGTCCAAATCAGCAAGGCACCCCAGTTGAACGCCAGACCCAAAAAGACCTGCGGCCACCATGTGAACCGCTTGGCAAAGGGGTAGATGGCCACAGGCAGCAGCGCCAAAATGCCCAATAGGATCGCCGCCGTGTTGAACGTCAGCAATATGCCAAAAGCCACAAGCGCTTGGACGCACATCCAAACCGCGGCGGCCTTTGCGCTGACCTGCCCAGAGGGGATTGGGCGTGACCGGGTGCGTGCGACCTGTGCGTCAATTTCGCGGTCCGAAATATCGTTCCACGTACAGCCCGCACCGCGCATCAAAAACGCCCCAAGTGCTGAGCCAACTCCGAGCCACAGATCAAACCACTGCGGATTTTGGTCATAGAGGATCGCCAGCGCCAGCCCCCACCAACAGGGCAGCAGCAACAGCCATGTGCCAATGGGACGATCCGCACGGCTTAGCCGCAGATAAGGGCGGCTCCAGGCGGGGGCGTACCGGTCGACCCAATTGTCAGCCACTGCGTCTGCGACTTGCCCCTCTGGTAGCTTCGCCTCGTCTTGCATATATCCAACCCCATGACAGCAAAGATCCGCCTTTATGTAGACGCAGCGCTCGCCCCGGGGCAAACAGTTCCTTTGAGCCGGGATGCCGCTCATTACCTTTTTGGCGTGATGCGCCAGTCCGTTGGGGCGGAGGTTTTGATCTTTAACGGCAGCAGTGGTGAATGGCTGGCGCAGGTGGCAGAGGCCGGCAAGCGCGGAGGCACGCTTGCGGTGCAGGCACAGACGCGGCCCCAGATGATGCCGCCGGATTTGTGGCTGATGTTTGCGCCGATCAAAAAGGCACGGACTGACTTTATTGTCGAAAAAGCCACCGAAATGGGGGCCGCACGCATCCTGCCGGTGCAGACTACCTTTACCAATGCGGGGCGTATCCAACAGGAGCGGTTGCAGGCCCATGCGGTTGAAGCGGCTGAACAATGCTGCGGTACATTCGTACCGCCCGTTGCGCCACTGCAACGGCTGGAGGCGGTGTTGCGCGATTGGGATCCGACACGGCGTCTGATGTTTTGCGACGAGGGACGTGTGGGCCAGCCGACGGGATTGACCGCAACACCTGCGGTTGGGGCGGCGGGCGCAGGCCCTTGGGCGATCCTGATCGGGCCGGAGGGCGGATTTTCACCTGACGAGCGCGCAAAGCTGGCCGCCTTGCCCTTTGCCCATCCGGTGGCTTTGGGGCCACGGATTTTGCGCGCAGATACGGCAGCAGTTGCAGCGCTGACGCTGTGGCAGTCACAGTTGGGCGATTGGACCGTATAGAATGGATCGCGCCCCATGACAGAGTTTTTCAGACCCGAGGCCAAAGCCTTCTTGCGCCGCTGGCGCGAGGTCTTTGCGGGTCTCGCACTTGGTGCGCTTGCCCTGTGGTTCATGCTGGGGCCCGGCCAGTTGTTGGCGGGTGTCGGAGCGATCTGCGCCGTGGTGGCCGTCTTATTAGTCATTGTCGGCGTTCAGCGTGGCCGGTTTCGTGGCGATGATGGCGGCGTCGGCGCTGTGCGCGTGGTGGAGGGGCAGGTGGCCTATTTCGGCCCGCTCCACGGCGGGGCCGTGTCGCTGCGTAATTTGGCGCGCCTGACCCTCGACCCAAGTGGGCATCCGGTGCATTGGAAATTGGAAGCGCAGAACGGCGAGACCCTGTGGATCCCAGTGGATGCCGCGGGTGCAGAGGCGCTATTTGACGCGTTTGCAGCACTTCCGAGCCTGAATATGGCGCGTATGCTGCAAGCTCTTCAAAGTGTAGGCAAAACGCCTCAAATAATCTGGGAACACCCCAGCGTGCAGGCATCGCGGGCCCGGCTACAGTAACGCACTTGCGCCTTGACACTTTTGTCGCAGGCTTACACCTAGAGCGGAACGGTTACGCGAAAGGCCACAGCCCATGTCTATCCCACAATCCGGCGGCGGGCCGATCGAGCATCACGACCAATTGGCCCAATATCTCGCCGATGGGTGCAAACCCAAGGCGGATTGGCGCATTGGCACAGAGCACGAGAAATTCGGTTATTTGACAGACACGCTGGCACCGCTGCCTTTTGAGGGCGAGCGGTCTATTGTGGCTGTCCTGTCAGGTTTGCGTGACCGCTATGGCTGGTCCGAAGTGCGTGAGGGTGCGCACCTGACGGGGCTGGAAAAAGACGGCGCGAATATCTCGCTCGAGCCTGGCGGAGCTTTGGAGCTGTCAGGTGCGCCGCTGGAGACGATCCATGGCACGTGCGACGAGGTGAATGAACACCTGCGTCAAGTCAAAGACGTGGCTGATCCGCTGGGCGTGGGCTTTATCGGTTTGGGTGCTGCGCCGACGTGGTCGCATGAAGAAATGCCGTTGATGCCCAAGGGTCGCTACAAGCTGATGGACGCCTATATGGGCAAGGTCGGCACGATGGGCCGGACCATGATGCGCCGGACCTGCACCGTGCAGGTGAACCTCGATTTCAGCACCGAAGCAGACATGGTGCAAAAGATGCGCGTGGCCTTGGCTTTGCAGCCTGTGGCGACGGCGCTTTTTGCCAATTCGCCCTTCTTTGAAGGGCAGCCCAACGGCCATAAATCGTGGCGCAGCCGGGTTTGGCGTGATTTGGATGCAGCGCGGACTGGCATGTTGCCGTTCGTGTTCGACGAAGGATTTGGGTTCGAGGCTTGGGTGCAATACGCCTTGGACGTACCGATGTATTTCGTCTACCGCGATGGCAAATACATCGACGCGCTGGGCATGTCATTCCGCGATTTCCTAGACGGCAAACTGCCGGCGCTGCCGGGTGAGACCCCAACGCTGAGCGATTGGGCGGATCATCTGACCACGGCCTTTCCAGAGGCGCGGGTGAAAAAGTTCATTGAGATGCGCGGTGCCGATGGCGGGCCATGGCGGCGTCTCTGCGCGCTGCCGGCGTTTTGGGTTGGGTTGACTTACGACCAAGGTGCGCTGGATGCGGCGTGGGATCTTGTCAAAGGTTGGAGTGCGGAGCAGCGCGAAGCCTTGCGCATCGCTGCTGCGCAAGACGGTTTGCAGGCCAAAGCCCTCGGCCTCGATATGCACCAGATCGCCAAAGAAGCGGTTGAGATCAGCGCCGCCGGCCTAAAGGCCCGCGCCCGTGCTGGTGCTGGTGGGCTTGTACCGGACGAGACGCATTTCCTGAACACGCTGCACGAAAGCGTTGAGACCGGCCAAGTGCCTGCGGATGAGCTGTTGGCGCAATACCACGGCGCGTGGCAGGGGGATTTGGATCGGGTGTTCGCGGACTACGCGTACTGACGCTTACCGAACTGTTCCAGTCTTAGCACTAGGCAGGCTCAGTTCTTGGCGCCTATGCGCGGCTCGGTCCCCGCGCGCAAGCGAGCAATATTGGCGCGGTGGCGCCAGAAGATCAGCAGCGTTAGAACCGCGCCCAGCACCAACATATCACCGTGTCCCAGCGCCATCATCGCGAAGGTCGATGCTGCGGCCGCCACCAACGCCCCTATGCTGGAGATGCGCGTGACCAATGCGCCAAGCAGCCAAGCAATGCAGCACGCCACGCCCAACGGCCACGCCAGCGCGCCAATTAGGCCCAAAAACGTGGCAACCCCTTTGCCGCCAGCAAAGCGCAGCCACACCGGATAGCAATGCCCGATCATCGCCATGAGAGCCGCAATCTGCGCCGCGTCTTCACCGGCGTAATGCCGTGCTAACAGCACTGCCAATACGCCTTTGCCCGCATCAAGCAATAGCGTCAGTGCAGCCGCCGCTTTATTGCCGGTGCGCAGTACATTTGTGGCCCCAATATTGCCCGATCCGATGGTGCGCAAATTACCAAGGCCCATTGCCCGCGTCAGGATCAGGCCAAAGGGTACGGCACCAAAGGCATAGGCGATCACGGCCCACAGGGCCAAGAGCGCTGCTGAGGTCTCAATTATCGGCATCACAGGCCCTTTTCGCGTGCCGCATCAAACACGCGCACCCCGTCCACATAGGTCGCGATAACCTTGCCCTGCATCCGCTGCCCGTCAAAGGGTGTGTTGAGGGATTTGGAGCGCAGCGTCGTGCGGTCCATCACGAAAGGCGCATCCGCATCAAAGAGCACTAGATCCGCCGGTGCGCCCACCGCCATGCGCCCGCTGGGCAGGCCAAGGCGCTGCGCGGGCCGGTACGACATCGCCCGCCAAAGCTCTGGCAGGCTGACCAATTCGGCGTGATAGAGGCGCATTGCCGCGGGCAAAAAGGTTTCCAGCGCCACCGCACCGCTTGCGGCCTCTTCAAAGGGCAGGCGCTTGCTTTCTTCGTCTTGCGGCGTGTGTTGCGAGCTGAGGATATCTATCAGCCCGCTTGCCAGCGCTTCGGCGACGGCAAGGCGGTCATCCTCGTCGCGCAGCGGCGGTGTGAGTTTGAAAAATGTCCTATAATCCGCCACATCGAGGGCGTTGAGCGTCACGTGATGGATTGAGGTACCCGCAGTGATGTCGAGGCCATTGGCCTTGGCGCGCGCAAGTGCGGGCAGGGCGCGCGCAGTTGTGATCTGGCCGGCATGATAGCGTGCGCCCGTCATCTCAATCAGTGCCACATCCCGGTCCAACGCCATCCGCTCGGCCATCGGGCTGACCCCCGGCAGGCCACGCAACGAGGCGAATTTGCCCGAGGTCACGCAGGCACCTTTGCTCAGGCTTGGATCCTGCACATGGGCTACGACCAGCGCGCCGAGGCCGCGCGCATAGGTCAGGGCGCGAGAGAAAACCTTGCTGTCCTCAACCACCCGGTTGCCATCGGTAAAGGCCACAGCCCCGGCATCGCGCAGAAATCCGATCTCCGTCATCTCGCGGCCCGCGCGCCCTTTGGTAAGGGCCGCCATCGGATGCACATGCACAGGGCTGGCCTCGCGGGCACGGCGGCTCACGAATTCGAGGGTTTCGGGATTGTCGATGGGAGGATCGGTGTCGGGGCGCGTGATAATTGTGGTGACCCCGCCCGCAGCCGCCGCAGCCCCCGCGCTGCCATAGCTTTCTTTGTGCCGCTCGCCCGGCTCGCAGACTTGCACACCTATATCTACGATGCCTGGCGCGAGGTATTTACCGCCACAATCGACCACGCGCGCGGCACCGCTCTGCGCCAGATCGCCCTCAAACATATGAGCGATCTTGCCCTCTGTCACCAATAGCCCGCCGGTGGTGATGCTATCGGTTTCGGGGTTGATCAGCCGCGCGTTGATAAAAAGGGTCTGTGTCATAGGCTCAGATATCCTGCCAGCAGGGAGAAAGAGGGGCGGGCCGCGTCTACGGCTTTGAGTGCGTGCGC
Organism: uncultured Pseudosulfitobacter sp.; assembly: GCA_965656435.1. Classification (GTDB taxonomy): domain Bacteria; phylum Pseudomonadota; class Alphaproteobacteria; order Rhodobacterales; family Rhodobacteraceae; genus Pseudosulfitobacter. Next base: position 27,545 of record CBFHKQ010000007.1, read on the forward strand.
GTGCAGGCTCATGCGGCGATCCAGACCATGAGCGCGGTCAGCGCGAACAAAAACAAGAGCGCAAAAGTCGCCACACGGCCCAAAATCGCAGCCTCAGAAGGGGGCTTTTTGCCCGTGGGATGAGGCTCCGCCGCAGTGGAGGAGAGAAGCGGCGAATCTGTACTCCAGTCCGGGCCTCCATCCCCAAAAGTGGCGATCAATGTTAGGTCCGCTGTTGCGGGCAGTGTTGCGCCCTCGGGCTCAAAGGCGAGCGACAGCACAATCAGCGCATAGCCCTCAAGCGCGCGCAGCCGCGCCGTTTGCGCCTCCAATGCGCTGCGCGGCACGTCATATCCGGTGTGCAAATAATCATCGAGACCCAGCTCGCCCAAATCCGCGATGCGAAACATCTCCACATAGTCGGTGTTCAGCGTATCCACGCTTAAGAGTTGCGCCAAACCTGTCGCACCAGTGGAATGTAGGTGCTGGGCGGCTTGCGCGTCTAGGTTGACGGCAAAGACGCGCAGGACGCCACGTTCTCCGGCTGGGATTTCGGCGAGGCTCATGGGCGGGGTGTCTCCTGACAGGGTTGTAGACCGTATGAGGGTTATGCGGCGCGGGGGGAGGCGAGGTTCTGTGCCAGTAGGTCCATAGCGGCCATGCGCACTGCCACGCCCATTTCCACCTGCTCTTGGATTACGCTGCGGTTGATGTCATCGGCCAAGGTGCCATCGATTTCCACACCGCGGTTCATCGGCCCGGGGTGCATCACGATCGCGTCTGGCGCGGCGTGCGCGAGCTTTGCCGCATCCAGTCCGTAGCGGTGATAATACTCGCGTTCGCTGGGGATAAAGCCGCCGTCCATACGTTCCCGTTGCAGGCGCAGCATCATCACAACGTCGACATTGGTCAAACCTTCGGCCATGTCCTCAAAGATCTCTACGCCGAAATCTGCAATGCCCGAAGGCATCAGTGTGGGCGGTCCAATCAGGCGGATGCGGTTTTCCATTTTGCCCAGCAACATGATGTTGGACCGTGCGACACGGCTGTGTGCAATGTCTCCGCAAATCGCGACTGACAGCCGGTGCAGTCGGCCCTTGGCACGCCGAATGGTCAGCGCATCCAGCAGCGCCTGCGTGGGATGCTCGTGCCGTCCGTCACCTGCATTGAGCACGGCGCAGTTGACCTTTTGGGCCAGCAAATCGACCGCACCCGACTGCGGATGCCGCACCACCAACAGGTCCGGGTGCATCGCATTCAAGGTCATCGCCGTATCAATCAGCGTTTCGCCCTTTTTGATCGACGAGGCCTGCATCGACATGTTCATCACATCGGCACCTAGCCGCTTGCCCGCCAACTCAAAGCTTGCTTGGGTGCGGGTGGAGTTTTCAAAAAACATGTTGATCTGCGTGAGGCCCGCAAGCCGGTCCGCATGTTTTGCTGTACGGTTGAGCGTGACATATTCGTCCGCCAAATCTAGCAGTGTCGTGATTTCATCCGGGCGCAGCTGTTCAATCCCCAGAAGGTGACGGTGGGCAAAGGGCATAATCGGCTCCGGTTGTGATTGTCGCTCTTATAGGCGGGGGCCGGGCCCGCGGCAAGACGCGCACGAAAGGGCGTTTAGTCTGGGCGTGAGGCCGCGTAAGCTGCGCGCATGGAATCAACGCCTTCACATCCAATGTCCGATTTTGACGCTGCGACCCTGCTGGCTTGGCAGATCGAATTGGGTGCGGATGAAGCCATCCAAGACAGGCCCGTAGATCGCTATGCGCTTGAGGCTGCCCCCAAAACGGCGCCGGCCAAACCTACATCGCAAAGTGCCCCGCGGCCGGCCGCAGCCCCCGCAGCCGTACAAGCGCCGCAGGTGGACGCCGTGGCCCTTGCCCGCGCGGCGGCGAGTGCGGCACCAGACCTTGTGGCCTTGCGCGCCGCGATGGCGGGGTTCGAGCCTTGCGAATTGCGTAAGGGCGCCCGCAACCTCGTTTTCGAGGCTGGCGCATTGCCCGCACGCGTCATGGTCATCGCCGATGTGCCGGACCGCGACGAGGACCGCGAGGGCCGGCCGTTCGTGGGACCTGTTGGCGCGTTTTTTGACGCGATGTTCGCGGCTATTGATCTGAGCACGGACGCAGGCCTTTATGTCACCAATGTGCTGCCTTGGCGTCCGCCGCAGGACCGCGATCCAACCCCCGCCGAGATGGCCATGATCACACCGTTCTTGGAGCGTCACATCGCGCTCGTGGATCCGGATGCGCTTGTAATCATGGGCAATGGCCCAGCTGCCGCCCTTTTGGGCAAGCGTGGGATCAACCGGCTGCGGGGCAATTGGGCCACCGCCTGCGGCAAGCCCGCCCTTCCCATGCAGCACCCCAAGCAAATTCAAAATAACCCGGAGGCAAAGCGGATGGCGTGGGCAGATCTTTTATCCCTCAAGGCCAAGGTTCTCGCATGAACCAAAGAGCGCGTCTCGACCTTCCAACCGTTATATCGGAGACAACATGAGCCGGATCGACACCACCCGCGCGTTCATTCCTGTACGAATTGCTGTTCTGACCGTCAGCGACACGCGAGACGCAAGCGAAGACCGCTCTGGTGACGTGTTGGTGGCACGGGCGCAAGAGGCGGGGCACCTGCTTGCCGCGCGCGGGATCGTTAAAGACGAGCGGGACGAGATCGCCGCCCAGCTGCGCGTATGGTGCGCGCAGGATGATATTGATGTGATCCTGACGACGGGGGGCACTGGCCTCACTGGGCGGGACGTCACCGTCGAGGCACACCGCGATGTCTACGAGAAAGAAATCGACGCCTTCGGCACGGTCTTTACCATGGTCAGCATGGCCAAGATCGGAACCAGTGCTGTGCAATCGCGTGCCACGGGGGGCGTGTGCCAAGGGACTTACCTTTTCGCCCTGCCGGGCAGCCCGGGCGCGTGCAAGGACGCTTGGGATGAGATCCTTGCCTTCCAGCTCGATTACCGCCACCGGCCCTGTAATTTCGTCGAGATTATGCCGCGTCTTGATGAACACCAGCGACGGAAATAACCCGCTGCTGCGTTCAATGGTGTAGCGCCTTGATTTTCGTGCGATCTCGCTACGTTATAAAGGTGAATTTTTAACCTAAGGGTGATCTTTATGCGCTTTCTGCGGCAAAGCCTGATTGGCGTTTTCCTGACGGCTGTGACGTTGGCGCTGTTGGTTTATGCGGTGCAAACCGTAAGCGGTGCGGTGCAAGAAAGAATGGCCGGCGAGCGCAAGGCCCCTCCCGCGCGCGAGCGGACCTTTGCGGTAAATCTGATCACCGCGGAAGCAACCACCGTGACACCTGTGCTGGAAACTTTTGGCGAGGTGCAATCGCGGCGCACGCTAGAGCTGCGCGCGGCATCACAAGGCCGTGTTGTAGCCCTGTCAGAGCGGTTTGAGGAAGGCGGCAGCGTGGCTGCGGGCGAGGTTTTGGTGCAAATTGATCCCGCAGATGCCACCGCGGCCCGTGACCGTGTGGACGCCGACCGGAGCGACGCAGAAGCGGAGCTGCGCGATGCCGAGCGTGCCTTGCAGCTGGCCTTGGATGAGACAGCCGCGGCGCAAGAACAAGCAGACCTGCGCGCGCGCGCCTCTCAACGCCAACAAGACCTCGCCGCGCGCGGTGTGGGCACCGCGGCGGCCGTAGAGACCGCCGAGCTTGCGGCATCGAGCGCCCGCCAAGCGGTTTTGGCGCGCCGGCAAGCCGCCGCCAATGCCCGCGCGCGGATCGATCAAGCCAAAACGCGGCTGGCGCGCACTCAAATTGCCCGGGAGGAGGCACAGCGGCGCCTAGACGACACTGTTTTGCGCGCGCCGTTCTATGGCACTTTGAGTGCGACGAATGTCGCGCTTGGGCGATTGGTCTCCACGAATGAGCGGCTGGCGACTTTGATTGATCCCGAAGATCTCGAGATTTCGTTCCGCGTTTCTACTGCGCAATATGCGCGCTTGTTGGATGCCGAGGGGAAGCTGCGCGCCGCGCCCGTAACCGCCACCTTGGACGTGGCGGGGGTGGACCTGACCGCTCAAGGTCGCGTGACCCGAGCCGGTGTTGATGCAGGAGAGGGGCAGACGGGCCGCTTGATCTTTGCGCAACTTGATAGCGCGCGTGGTTTCAAGCCCGGTGATTTTGTGACCATCGCCGTGGAAGAGCCTCCGCTGCCCTTCGTTATGCGCCTGCCGTCCTCTGCGCGCAGTGCTGCGGGCGATGTGTTGGTGCTGGGTGAAGGTGATCGTTTGGAGGCGATCAACGTGGCGCTGTTGCGCCGGCAGGGTGACGACATTTTGGTGCGTGCACCTGCATTGGTGGGGCGTGAGGTTGTCACCGCTCGCTCGCCGCTGTTGGGGCCGGGCATTGCCGTTACACCGCTTCGCCGCGGCGAACCGGGAGCGGAACCCGCCGCGCCCGAAATGCTGGAGCTGACATCTGAGCGGCGCGCGCGTCTGGTGGCCTTTATCGAAGGCAACAACCGCATGCCCAAAGAAGTTAAAACCCGAATGCTTGCCCGTTTGTCCGAACCGCAGGTGCCCGCCAGTTTTGTGGCGCGCATTGAAAGCCGGATGGGAGGCTGAGCATGATCCGTGATATCCCCAAGACGGCGGGCGGCATCCTGGGGCATTTTACCCGCCACCGGACCCTTGCGAACCTGTTGTTGGTCGTGCTGCTTGCCGCAGGTTTCACCGCAATCCCCAACATGCGGGCACAGTTTTTTCCCGATGTGATCATCGACAATATCACAGTTAGTGTGCCTTGGGATGGTGCGGGTGCTGAAGACGTGGACGCAGCTATCGTTCAAGTGCTTGAGCCCGGCCTTTTGGCCGTCGAGGGGGTAGAGAGCAGTCAAAGCACCTCTCGCGAAGGGCGCGCCACGATCACGTTGGAGTTTGAGCCAGGCTGGGACATGGGCCGCGCGGCCGATGATGTGCAGACCGCTGTTGACGCGGTGCGCACCCTGCCAGAGGATGCGGATGAGCCGAACGTGCGGCGCGGCGCGTGGCGCGATCGGGTGACAGATGTGGTCATCACGGGGCCGGTTGGACCTGAGCAGCTCGCACTTTTTGCCGATGAAATGGTCACGCGCCTTTTTGCCGAGGGGGTGACGCGCACAACCATCCGCGGCGTGGCAGCACCACGCACCTTGGTCGAGGTGCCCTCTGTGCGTCTTATTGCCTATGACGTGACCATGGCCGAGATCGCTTCTGCGATCGCCTCCGAAGTGGACGCTAACCCCGCAGGTGATGTGAGCGGCGCCAATGCCCGCGTGCGCACGGGCACAGAAAAGCGCAGCGCCGAGCAGATCGAAGGCATTGTGTTGCGCTCCAATGCTGACGGCTCAAAGCTGCGGATCGGGGATGTGGCGACCGTGACGCGTGAAGGCGTCGACCGCGCGCGCGCCTATTTCGTGGGGCCTGACCCGGCCATGTCGATCCGTGTTGATCGCTCCAACCAAGGCGATGCTATTGCGGTGCAGGCGACCGTTGCCGATGTGGCGGCGGAGTTGCAGTCGACCTTGCCACCCAGCGTCTCGGTCGAGTTGATCCGCACCCGCGCCGAAGTGATCAGCGCGCGTTTGGATATCCTGATTGACAGCGGGCTGATGGGGCTTGGCCTCGTGGTCATCCTGCTCTTTTTGTTCCTGAATGCGCGGACTGCTTTTTGGGTCGCCGCAGGTATTCCGGTCGCCATGATGGCCGCCATCGCCTTCATGTATATGGCGGGTTTGACGATTAACATCATTTCGCTGTTCGGCCTTATCATCACGCTGGGCATCGTTGTGGACGATGCGATTGTCGTGGGCGAGCATGCTGATTACCGGGCGCGCAATTTGGGCGAGGCCCCGATGCTGGCTGCTGAAAACGCCGCGCGCCGCATGGCGATGCCTGTCTTTGCCGCCACGCTGACCACGGTCATTGCCTTCTTCGGCCTTGTGGCAGTGGGCGGGCGCTTTGGCGATTTGATCAGCGACATCCCCTTCACAGTGATTGCAGTGTTGATTGCCTCGCTCATCGAGTGTTTCTTGATCCTGCCCAATCACATGGCCCATGCGATCAAGGTTGAGGGCGCAGAAAAATTCCGCCGTAGCAAGCTTGCCCTTGGCCTCTTGGTCAGTGGCGCGCTGATCTTTGGCTTTGGGGCAGCTATTTGGTCCGTGACCTTGCGCCCGGCCGAGATGGGCGTGATCGAGGGCCTGATGCAAGGCGGTTTGCTGGCTGGTCTCATGGGGTTAGGCGGGGCTGCGGGGCTGTTTTTGGTCCTGCCGCGCCGGATCAAAGCTGCGGTTGTCCACCGCATGGGCACGGCCGGAATTGATGTGCCGTCGTCGGTGGTAAATGCGGGTTTTGAGTGGATGCGCGATCAGCTTTTCCGGCCCTTCATGGCGGGAGTGATCACGGCGCGCTACGTGGTGCTTGCCGGCGTGGTCTTGGTGCTTGCCAGCCAGATTGCCGTCTTTGTGCGCGGTGATGTGCAGTGGCGCTTTTTCAACGCGCCGGAGCGGTCATCGGTCACCGGTAATTTTGCCATGGCAGAGGGGGCAACCCGGGCTGACACCCTTGAGATGATGCGCGAGTTCCAGCGCGCGGCCGAAAGCCTCGGCGCTGAGTATGAGGAACGGCATGGCCGTAATCCGCTCAGCTATGTGATGGCTGAGGTCGGAGGCAATGCTGGGCGCGGTCTTGCAGGCGCGGATACCAAGGACGCAGATCTGCTCGGCGGTATCTCGATTGAGCTGATTGACGCAGACCTGCGCCCCTATTCCTCTTTCGCCTTTGTGGGTGAGTTGCAGGACACCGTGGTGCATCACCCTCTTGTGGAAACGGTCAGCTTTCGCGGTTGGCGGTCAGGTCCGGGCGGCGACAGCCTGGATGTGCAGTTTTTTGGCGCGGACACAGAAACGCTCAAAGCGGCGTCAGAAGACCTCAAGCGTGCGGTGTCCAAGTATCCGGAGGTGTCGGCTGTTGAGGATAACCTTGCTTATGACAAAGAAGAGTTGATCCTTGATCTGACGGCACAGGGGCAGGTGCTGGGCTTTACCATCGACGATTTGGGTCAGGCGCTGCGCCACAGGTTGAACGGGATTGAGGCGGCAAGCTATCCCGAGGGACCGCGCAGTGCCACGATCCGGGTGGCTTTGCCCGAGGGTGAGCTGACGGCTGATTTTCTGGAACGTACCCAGTTGCGGACGCGCGCGGGCGCCTATGTGCCGCTTGCCGATATCGTAAGCGTGACGCGGCGCACAGGATTTTCGACCGTGCGGCGTGAAAATGGACTTCGGTTGATCTCCGTTACGGGCGATATCTCGGAGGATGATCCAGCCCGCGCGAGCGAGATTAACACTGCGCTAGAAGAGGAAATCCTGCCCAAGATCGCTTCTGAGCGACAAGTGGAGTTCCGCATTGCAGGGCTGAGCGAGCAGGAGGACACGTTCCTGCGCGACAGCATGACGGGCCTGGTGCTCTGCCTGACGGGGATTTATTTGGTGCTGTCGTGGATTTTTGCTAGTTGGACGCGGCCGATTGTCGTGATGGCTATCATTCCTTTTGGCCTTGTGGGCACGATCTACGGTCATGCGGCGTGGGATGTGCCGCTGAGTATGTTTACGGTCGTGGGCCTTTTGGGAATGACGGGGATTATCATTAACGATTCCATCGTCTTGGTGACCACGATTGATGGCTATGCAGAAGAGCGCGGCTTGGTGCCGTCCATCATTGATGGGGCGGCGGACCGCTTGCGTCCGGTGATGCTGACCACGCTCACGACCGTATTGGGGATGATGCCGCTGTTGTACGAACAATCCCAGCAGGCGCAGTTCCTGAAGCCCACGGTGATTACCTTGGTCTATGGTTTGGGCTTTGGCATGATCCTCGTGCTGTTGGTGGTGCCTGCCTTGGTTGCGGTGCAGCATGATATCGGCAGGCAAGTGCGCGCGATGCGCCGGGGGCTGCGGGCCGGTGGCCTGCGCTGGGGGCTTTATGCGCTGTGGGCTGTTGTCGCGGGCTGGGGCGTTGCAACGCTGGGGCACGCGGCGGTGATGGGCGCGCTGTGGTCGCCTTTCGCGGCGATGCTACCAGCCGGCGCGGCAGGCAATGCGATGATCACGGCGATGGGGCTGTTCATCGGCGGTGTCTTTGTGGCCGTGGCGCTGGCCTATGTGATTGCGTTGGCGGGCTATGCCCTGCTGCGCGCGGGCCGCGCGGCATAGGACGCAGGTTATTGCGCGGCGCGGCAGCCGCGTATGTCCACGGCATAGTCGCGGCCGATCACGGTCACGCGCAGGGCTTGCCGGTTTAGGGCAAATGCCGCACCCTCAAGGTGCACCATCTCTGATGTCGCCTCGATCCAGTTGCCGCGGCGCAAGGTGGTCGCCTCAGATGTCCAGACATTAGCCACGCCGGGTTCAATCACGCTGACCTCGCGCCCCCCGGCGGAGGGCATCTGCGCCCGTACTGTGACGCGCATCCCTTGCGCGGTCGGTGCCAACTCGCAGGTGGTTTGTGTGACGCCTGCTTCGCCTTCGGTGAACGGGGTTTGGGCAAGGGCGGCGACGATCTGCGGCTCCGGCGCGGACGTGCCAGCGGGCAGGAGGGTGTCAAAGTGGACGGTGTGCGGCATGCACACATCTGCGCAAATCCCAAGGTCCATGCGCCCGCGCAACCGCACGGTTTGGCCCGCCGTTGTCGGCTCAATATGCACCGGCAGAACAACACGCCCGCTATAGCCGATGGAGCGCATGCCGTTCTCGACAAAGACCTCTGGCGTGGGCCAACTTAGCGTCACACGGGCAACATTGCGCGCCCGGCGCCAGTCAAAAAGCGGCGGAATGCCTGCATCGCCTGGTGCCCGCCAATAGGTTTTCCAGCCCGATGCCAGATCGAGCGCAAGCCCCGCCACAAGTCGCCCATCTGGCAGTTGCCAGCCCGGTATAACCGCGGCGGTGATCGGCTCTGGCTGCGTCGTCTGTGCGCGCAGGGCCTCAGCCGACCAGCTGGCGCAAGCGACGATCCCAGCGATAAAAGCGTGCAGCACGCGGCGGTTTTGCATGGGTCTCTGTTTGAACCGCACCGCCGCCAAAGCCAAGTCACAATCGCTTTAACTTCCCGTCATATCGGGCAATTTCGACGCAGGCCTTGTGATGCGGGACAGAGGGCTTATTCTTGACGCACAGCGCGCAGAGCAAGCACGCAATGGCAGGTGGAACGGTGGCATCAGTGGAACAGCACATGGATCTGAAGGGGCAGCTGTTGGTGGCAATGCCCAGTATGGGCGATCCACGGTTTGAACACGCGGTGATCTATCTGTGTGCGCATGGTGAGGACGGGGCCATGGGCCTGATGGTGAACAAACCCATGGAAGACGTCACGATGGGCGATATCTGGGCGCAGTTGGAGCTGGAGGCCCATCCTGATGCGCGCAGTGCGCCGGTGTTTTATGGCGGCCCGGTGGAAGTGACACGCGGTTTTGTACTGCATTCGGATGAATATACATCCGCTCTGCAAACGGTAGATGTTGGCGGCGGGTTCGGGATGACAGCGACCCAAGACATCCTAGAGGACATGGGCCGCGGTATGGGCCCGTTGCGGGGCAAGATGGCGTTGGGCTATGCGGGCTGGGGGCCGGGCCAGTTGGAGCAGGAGATTGGCCAAAACGGCTGGATCACTATGGCGGCCGATCCCGATCTGGTCTTTGGCGCGGTGGGAGCGGCAGGCGATGTATGGCACCGGGCGCTGAAACAAATCGGCATTGATGCAATCACCCTGTCAGGCGCGGCTGGGCGCGCCTAGTCGCGCGGTGCCGCCGCACGGCGCAGCCGGTCGTTAATCGCAAGCCCCAAGCCATGCTCTGGAATGGGGGCCACAGCAATCGGCGCACCGCGGGCATCCATCTGGTGCAACACCTCAAATAGTTGCGCTGCGGCCTCGTTCAGATCCCCGCTCGCAGAAAGCGTGACATCGCCTGTAATAGGACCAAAGCCGATGAGGACTTCGCCCGCGCGCGCATTGGTAGCATTCAGACGCACCGCGGCGCGCGGTGCATAATGCGATGCGATCTGCCCTGGGGCGGTAATTTTGCCCGCCTCCGGTGTGGCAAGGGGCGCACCAAGCACGGCTTCAATGGCTTTTTGCGACACACCGCCCGGCCGCAAAAGCCGCGGGGTGCTGCCTAGTGCGACAATCGTGCTTTCGACGCCGACACCGCAGGGGCCATCGTCCAAAATCGCGGCGATGCGCCCTTCTAGACCTGCCATGACATGGGCGGCAGTCGTCGGGCTGATCCGGCCTGAGGGGTTCGCGCTGGGCGCGGCAATGGGCGTGCGGGCTTGCGCCAACAGCGCCCGTGCGCTGGCGTGGTTCGGTACGCGAATAGCCACGGTGTCCAGCCCCGCGGTCACGAGCGATGATAGCCCGTGACCGGCCTTCAGTGGTAACACAAGGCTGAGCGCACCGGGCCAGAACGCCGCTGCCAAACGCGCCGCAGCGTCGGACCACTCAACATAGGTCTGTGCGCTCTCGGCATCTGGGACATGGACAATGAGCGGGTTAAAACTGGGCCGTCCTTTGGCCGCATAAATCGCCGCCACCGCCGCCCCCTGACGCGCATCCGCCCCGAGGCCGTAGACCGTTTCGGTGGCAAAAGAGACGAGGCCGCCCGCCCGTAGAAGGGCCGCAGCCTCGGCGATCCCTGTCGCATCCGCCGCCAGCGTCATAGTTGCGATCAGTGCCGGCTCGGTCTCGTTCTCAAGGCGCAACAGAAAACCCTTTCTTGTGACGCGGCGTAGAGGTTGCCTGCGCTGAAACAGACGCCCATGTAGCAATCAGCGAAGCGTGGTTATGGCGTGTATGCCTTTGTGGTACCGTTGCCAAGCCAGTGCCGCTGGGATGAACATTTTGGTCAAAAGAGGCGTACCCATGGCTTTTCGGGCTCCGGTAGAAGATTTCAACTTTTTGTTGTCGCATGTGGTTGGGTTTGAGGCGGTGCAGCAGACCGCGCGCTTTGCCGAGGCGAGCTCAGATGTGACGCAAGCCATTTTGGACGAGGCGGGCAAGCTCTGCGCCGAAGTCCTCGCGCCGCTTAACCGCGCGGGCGATACGCATCCCGCGCATCTGGAAAACGGGGTGGTGCGCACCTCTCCGGGCTTTGCCGAGGGGTTTCGCGCGGTCGCCGAGGGCGGTTGGATCGGCGTAACGGCAGACCCTGCGTTCGGCGGCATGGGCTTGCCGATGACGCTCAACACGGCCGTAAACGAGATGATGAGCAGTGCGTGCCTCTCGCTACAATTGGCTCCGCTTATGAGCCAAGGCCAGATTGAGGCGCTGGAGCATCACGCCTCGGATCAGATTAAATCGACCTTTTTGCCCAAGCTGATTTCGGGCGAATGGACAGGCACGATGAACCTCACAGAGCCGCAGGCGGGATCGGATGTCGGCGCGCTGACCTCCACGGCGGTCGATCAGGGTGACGGCACCTATGCGATCACGGGCCAGAAGATTTATATCACCTGGGGCGATAATGATTTTGGCGGCAATATCTGCCACCTCGTGTTGGCCCGTATTCCGGGTGCGCCTGCGGGCACCAAAGGCATCAGCCTGTTTCTGGTTCCAAAATACCTGCCCGATGCGCAGGGCAATGCCGGCAAGGCCAATAGCCTCAAGGTTGTGAGCCTTGAGCACAAACTGGGTATCCACGGCTCGCCCACCTGCGTGATGCAATACGATGGGGCCACAGGCTATCTGGTGGGGCCCGAACAGGGCGGTATGGCGGCGATGTTCACGATGATGAATAACGCCCGTCTCGGCGTTGGCTGTCAGGGCATCGGCGTGGCCGAAGGCGCCTACCAACATGCGCTGGCCTATGCGATGGACCGCAAACAGGGTCGCACCACGGGGTCTACGGGTGCGATCATTGACCACGCCGACGTCTTGCGGATGCTGTCGGAGATGAAAGCGGATATCTTTGCCGCCCGCGCAATGGCGCTGTCGTGCGCTGTGGCTTCCGATTTGCACAGTGCCACGGGCGATCCCGCGTGGGCTGCGCGAGCGGCCTTGCTGACACCGATTGTAAAGGCGTTTGGTTCTGACCTTGGCATTTCGGCGGCGCAAACGGGGGTTCAGGTTCACGGCGGCATGGGTGTGATTGAGGAAACTGGCGCTGCGCAATTCCTGCGCGATGTCCGCGTAACCTCGATTTATGAAGGCACCAATGGTATCCAAGCGATGGACCTTGTGGCGCGCAAGATGATGGACGGCGGAGAGGCCGCCCACACTCTGATCGACGAAATCCAGCAACATGCCGAAGGCGCGCGCGCGCGTTTTGCTAACATGGGCGAGGCGCTGTGGCAGGCCAGTGAAAATCTGCGCGAAGCGACCGACTGGATGCTCGCCCAGAGCGATCTGCAAGAGCGCTTTGCCGGAGCTGTGCCGTACCTGCGCGCTTTTGCGCGGGTGCTAGGCGCGCACATGCACTTGCGCGCAGCACTGGCCGACACAGAGGGCGGAGCGCGCGAAAAGCTGGCGCGGTTCTATATGCAGCGGATGCTGCCAGAGCATACGGGCCTCTTGGCGCATGCCACCTCTGGCGGTGCTTCCTTGCGGGCGCTAACGGCGGACGACCTCGCCGCATGAGTGCTGCCAGCGACAAGCAACTCCTGCGCTATCCCTGGGAGGAGCCGCCCTCCCATGGCACCGCGATTGAGGTGGCGCCCGGTGTGCTGTGGTTCCGTTTGCCGCTGCCAATGAAGCTGGACCACGTGAACGTCTATGCCTTGGATGACGGCGATCATTGGACAGTGATCGACACAGGTTTCGCCTCGAACAAGACTAAGGACATTTGGCGCGCGATGATGGCAGGCCCGCTGGCGGGCAAGCCAATCGCGCGGGTGGTGGTGACCCATCACCATCCAGACCACATCGGACTTGCAGGTTGGTTGCAGGCTGAGTTCGGGGCCGAGCTGTTGACGACACGGACGGCATGGCTGACGGCGCGGATGCTGACGCTGGATGTGCAGGAAACGCCCGCGCTTGAGACGCTCGCGTTTTATCGCAGCGCCGGCATGGCTCCGGAGATCTATGCCAGCCGCGCCACTGAGCGTCCGTTCAACTTTGCCGATATCGTGGCGCCCTTGCCGTTGGGCTATACGCGTTTGCAACAAGGGGATGTGATCACCATGGGCGGGCGGCGTTGGGACGTGCACATTGGCAATGGGCACGCGCCTGAACATGCAACATTCTGGAGCCGTGACGACAATCTGGTGATTGCCGGTGATCAGATCTTGCCCTCCATCAGCCCCAATGTTGGCGTTTACGCGACCGAGCCGATGGCGGATCCCATCGGGGAATGGCTTGAAGCGTGCGAGCGGTTGGCCCTGCTTGCGCGGGCCGATCATTTGGTCCTAGGCGGGCACAAATTGCCGTTTACGGGCCTGCCCACGCGCATGCAGCAGCTGATCGATAATCATCACGGCGCGCTGGCGCGGCTGGCGGCTTATATTGAGACGCCCAAAGCCGCAGGCGATGTGTTTGCCCCGCTCTTTAAGCGCAGCATTGGGCCGGGTGAATACGGTTTGGCCCTCGTGGAGGCTTTTGCGCATGTGTCGCATTTGCATCAAACGGGGTTGGCCGTGCGAACCCAACGTGCCGATGGAGCGTGGCAGTATCAAAGCATCCCGCCGTCGCCCTGATCGTGCGCAGTAGCCGCCCAAAAGCGGGACAAATTGCGCAGGTGACAGGCGCATTCAAATGCACTAAGGATGCGCCATAGTTGGACGTCAAAGACGAAGGAGCCACTCATGGCTGAGCACAAACACGGTTCAATGGACATCAAAGTTCAGGAAAAAACATTCGACGGTTTCATCGCATGGACGAAATGGACCGTAATCGTGATTATGGTTGTGCTGATCGGCATGGCGATGTTCATCTCCTAATCCGTCGGTGCGCGCAGCGCGCCTGTGGACTCAATGGGAACAGCTGGATGCGCAAATGGGGCGTGGCGTTGATGCGGGGAATGCTCGGGCTTTTTGTCCTTTTGAGCGTGACCGCATGTACCGTGAAACCCGCCCAAGACGTTACCCGAGAGCAGGCTGCGGCCGTGGCCTATCAAGCGCTGGGCGGGCCAACCTTGACCGTGTTCACGATGGTCAACAATGCGACAGGCGCAGGCGCACATACGGCCCTCATGGTGAACGGCAGCGAGCGGGTCATCTTTGATCCCGCAGGCTCATTCAAATCAGACAGCGTACCTGAGATCGGTGATGTGTTGTACGGCGTGCGCCCTGCCGTTTTGCAGGCATACAAAAGCGCACACGCGCGCAACACCTATCACGTCGTCAGCCAAGAAATCCCTGTGAGCGCCGCCCAAGCCGCGCAAGCCATGGCGCTTGTGACGCAAAACGGCCGCGTGGCCGATGCGCGTTGTACCCAGTCCACGACGGCGATTTTGGCGCAAGTTTCAGGCTTTGAGGGCATCCGCCAAACGTGGTTTCCCGGAAATTTGATGAAACAAATTGCTGCGCGCCCAGATGTTGTGACCGACGCCTATTATGAAAATGACGCAGGCGATGTAATCGATGCCCTGGACCGGCTAAATCTCTAGCCGAGGATCAGGGTCAGGACCGCCAGCACGGCTGCCCCGGCCAAAATCCCCGAAATTGCGCTTTGGCGCAGGTATCCAGCGATGATAACAACTCCCGCCGAGGCCAGCCGTGCGGGGTCAGGTCCGGTGCCTGCGGTATTTGAGAACGCGATTAAAGGGGCCACCATCGCAGGTAGGATCGCCACCGCCGTATAGCGCAGGTGACGCAACAGCCATTGCGGCAACGGCCTGTTGCCCACGACACCCAAGAAAGAAAATCGCAGCAAAAAGCTGCCCAGTCCCATCGACATGATAATGGTCCAGAGGGTTGCGTCGCTCATGTGCGCCGCCTTTCGAGCCAAAGCTCCGTTTGCGCGCCGGCCATCATGCCCGCGGCGCCTGCCACGATAAGGCCGAGTGAATAGGGGATTGCCGTGGCGATCAACGCAACCACCACCGACACAGCCGCAGCCACGACATGTGGAGCGGTGCGCAGAGCGGGCGCCACCATCGACAAAAAGGCAATGGGCAGGGCAAAGTCCAAGGGAATGCTGGCCGGGAGTGCGGCGCCCAAAGCGGCTCCGGCAAAGCTCGCGCCGAACCACATGGCCATGACCAAGGTG
Source organism: uncultured Pseudosulfitobacter sp. (assembly GCA_965656435.1). Classification (GTDB taxonomy): domain Bacteria; phylum Pseudomonadota; class Alphaproteobacteria; order Rhodobacterales; family Rhodobacteraceae; genus Pseudosulfitobacter. The sequence continues at coordinate 42,730 of CBFHKQ010000007.1, forward strand.
CAGGTGCCCATGAAATAGCCCATACGCTGCGGTACGGTCATCTCTGGTGCTGCGTCAAATTTCGCGTGGCTGAGCGCATAGCATTGATCGACCAGCAAATAGGCAGCAAAGGCGCGTTGCCACAGCGGTGCAGCGCCTAAATACGGCGTCATAGCAGCCGAATACATCGCCACCCGCAGGTTGACCGCCAGTGCCGACAGGATGACCACGAACGTGGGCGCGTTGTCCTGCATCAACTGTAACGCCGTGAACTGGGCTGCCCCCGCGATGACCACCACAGAAAAGGCCATGACTTCAAAAAGGTTCAGGCCCGCCTCGGTCGCCGCGACCCCAAAGAGGGCGGCAAAGGGCCCCGCAACCAGCATAAACGGCGCACCGTCGCGTACGCCCAACAGATAGGCGGATTTGGGTGTGGTGATGTGCATGATGAAACCCTAGATTGCTCAAAGGCGTAGCGCGCAAAAGTGGGGAATGCAATTGGCTTTGATAAGCGACAATGGCTATTTGATTGCGCCTGATCCGGCGCGCGCGGGGCTGACCCGCGGCGTGGTGGGCCACGACCAAACAGGGGCGGAGGTCGCGTTGAACGTGGTCGAGGAACGCCCCCTGACCATCTATCTGAACGGGCAGGAAATCGTCACAGCGATGACGATTGGCGACTATCCAGAATACCTTGCACTTGGTTTTTTGCGTAACCAAGGCATGTTGCGCGACGATGATGAAGTCACGGGTGTGGATTACGACGACGATCTGGATGTGGTCGTGGTGCGCACCGCGGTCCAGACGGACCATGAAGAAAAGTTGCGCAAGAAAACGCGGACCAGTGGCTGTGCCGTTGGGACCGTTTTCGGCGATATGATGGCAGGGCTTGAGGGCGTGTCACTGCCGCCCGCGCCTGTGCGCACTTCTTGGCTCTATGCTTTGAGCCAAACAATCAACCGCACGCCGTCGCTCTACCTTGAGGCGGGGGCGATCCACGGCACAGTGCTGTGCCATCACGACCAGCCGCTGGTCTATATGGAAGATGTGGGCCGGCATAATGCGGTCGACAAAATCGCAGGTTGGATGCTGGATACGGGAGCGTCTGGTGCGGATAAAATACTTTATACCACAGGTCGGCTGACCTCTGAGATGGTGATTAAGACCGCGATGATGGGCATTCCGGTTTTGGTGTCACGCTCGGGCTTTACCGCTTGGGGGGTAGAAATCGCGCAGCAGGTTGGCTTGACGTTGATTGGGCGGCTGCGCGGGCAGCGGTTTGTGTGCCTCGCGGGCGAGGCGCGCCTCATTCGCGATGCCGATCCAAGTGCGGTTCCGCAAGAGCCCCGCGGTGCAGGCCGCAAAGGGGGGGTCGCATGAAACAACCGCTTGGGGTCATTTTGGCAGGTGGGCTCGCCACACGGATGGGCGGCGGGGACAAGATGTTGCTGCCTTTGGGGCAGGGCACGCTGCTGGACCATGTTTTGGCGCGGTTGGCCCCACAAGTGGCGGATGTTGCGCTGAATGCCAATGGTGATCCGGCGCGCCTTGCAAGCCTAGAATTGCCGGTAATTGCCGACAGTATTGAGGGGCACGCCGGCCCCTTGGCAGGTGTCTTGGCAGGTCTGGATTGGGCGGCAGCACGGGGCGGTGACAGCATCGTCACTGTGGCCGGTGATACCCCCTTTTTCCCGTGCGATTTGGTGCCGCGTCTTTTGCTTGCAGCTGAGGGTATGGCGCATCCGCTGGCTTTGGCGGCGAGCCCGCGGGGTGCGGCGCAGACGCGCTCAATGACGGGCGATGTGATCCGGCATCCGACCTTTGGTCTTTGGCCGGTGGCGCTCCGCGATGATTTGCGCGCGGCCTTGTCTGGCGGGCTGCGCAAGGTTGTGATGTGGACCGAAAAACATGAGGGGCGGCTGGCGCTTTTTGATGAGGCACCAGACCCGTTCTTTAATGTAAATACACCTGATGATTTGGCCAAAGCTGAGGCTATGCGATGAAGATCTATGGCATCGTAGGCTGGAAAAACGCTGGCAAAACCGGGCTGATGGAGCGTTTGGTAGCCGAGATCAGCGGCCGCGGCATCCGCGTAAGCACCATCAAACATGCGCACCACAGCTTTGATGTGGATCACCCGGGCAAGGACAGCTTTCGCCACCGCACGGCGGGTGCGCAAGAAGTGCTGCTGGCCTCGGCCCAGCGGGTTGCGTTGATGCAAGAGCTGCGCGGCGCGCCGGAACCGCCGCTCGAAGCGCTGCTTGCGCGCCTGTCCCCGGTCGATTTGGTGCTGATTGAGGGCTATAAACGCGACGCGCACCCCAAGGTGGAGGCGCACCGCGCCGTAACTGGCAATTTGCTGATCGCACCCGAAGATCCGACCGTGCGCGCCGTGGCGAGCGACAGCCCGCTCACCTTGGATGTGCCTGTTTTTGATCTGGATGACACGGGCGCTGTGGCGGATTTTATCTTGGCTGAGGTTGGGTTGTGACGGGCTTTGATACGGTCATCGTGATCGATTGGTCCGGGGGCAATGATCGCGGCCCAACGCCCAAGGCGGATGCGATTTGGGCCTGCGTTGCGCGCGACGGTCGGACCCAGCGCCCCCTCTATATGCGCAACCGCCAAGTGGCTGAGGCGTGGTTGCAAGACATTTTGCGCGCCGAGCGCGAGGCGGGGCGGCGGGTCTTTGTGGGGCTTGATTTCCCATTCGGCTATCCTGCCGGCTTTGCCGAGGCTCTCTGTGGGCGCGCGGATCCTTTGGCCGTTTGGGACTGGCTTGCGGAACGGATAACGGACACACCAAAGGCGAACAACCGCTTTGATGTCGCTGGCAAGATCAACGCCCTCTTTGGCGGGCGCGGCCCCTTTTGGGGCAATGCGCTGCGGCGTGATATCGCGGGGCTGCCGCGCACGAAGGCCGATTATGTTTCCCCCTTCGCGGCGCACCGCAAAGCTGAAGCGCAGGCGCCTGGTGCGTTTTCGGTCTGGCAGCTGGCAGGGGCAGGTTCCGTGGGCTCGCAGGCGTTGATGGGTCTGCCCGTGTTGGCGCGATTGCGCCGCAGCTTTGGTTCTGATGTGACCGTCTGGCCTTTTGAAGCGCGTGATGCGGGCATCACCTTGGCTGAGGTCTGGCCCTCGTTGATGAGCACGCAGATTGCAGCGCAGCGCCAACAGGACGAGATCAAGGACGCCGCTCAGGTGCGGGTCCTCGCACAGGCGATCCTGGATGCTCCGGCAGACGCATTAGTGCAGATGTTGGCGGAGGGCGATCCGGAGGAGGGGTGGATTTTCGGGCTTGGTCATGTGGACCAGTTGGCGGGAACGCGGACGCTCGCGCCGCCACCTTTGACGAACGATTGCTTTGCGCTGCCACCTGGGGTGGCTTGGACGCCGGTGGACAGCGCGCTTGAGACGCTGCGCACCCGTTTGCACCCAGTGACACGGACGCAAATGGTATCCGTAACGGACGCTTTGGGCCGTGTTTTGGGCGCCGAGGTTCGCGCCAAGCGCGCCAACCCGCCGCGGGCGAATACGGCTGTGGATGGGTATGGCTTTGCGGGGGGTGCTAGTGCGGGCGCGCATGTGATGCCTCTGGCGGCGGGGCGCGCGGCGGCGGGTCGTGATTTTGACGCAGCACTTGCGGCGGGACAAGCGCTGCGTGTTCTCACAGGTGCCGCACTGCCCGAGGGTGTTGACACGGTTGTCCTGCAAGAGGACGTGCGGGTGGCAGGGGATGAGATTGCCTTTAGCGGTCCGATCAAACAGGGCGCGAACACGCGCGCCGCGGGTGAAGATGTTGCTGAGGGGGCTGTCATCGCAGAGGCGGGCCGGCGCGTGACGCCTGCGGATCTTGCGCTCATGACCGCAACTGGTGTGGCAGAGGTGGCGGTGCATGTGCCCCTGCGGGTCGGTATTTTGTCCACGGGCGACGAGCTTGCAGAGCTGGGCGCAGCCGCCCGAGCCGACCAAATTTATGACGCCAACCGGCCAATGTTGCAGGGGCTGGTCCAACAGCTGGGCCACGATCCGATAGATTTGGGGCGGGTGCCAGATAATCGGGCCGCAGTAAGTGCCGCGCTGGACCGCGGGGCCACGCGCTGCGATGTGATTTTGACCAGCGGCGGCGCGTCAGACGGGGACGAAGACCACGTCTCGGCCGTGTTGCGCAGCGCAGGTGCCATGACGCTGTGGCGGATTGCGATCAAACCTGGACGGCCCTTGGCGCTGGGGATGTGGCAAGAAACGCCAGTCTTTGGCCTGCCCGGCAACCCTGTGGCCGCCATGGTCTGTACCCTCATTTTTGCGCGCCCGGCGCTGGCGCAACTTGCGGGTGCCGGGTGGCAGTTGCCCATGGGCTATGACGTGCCCGCGGGGTTCTCAAAGACTAAAAAACCGGGGCGGCGCGAGTATTTGCGCGGTCGTGTGCGCGACGGGCGGGCAGAGGCCTTTGCGTCAGAAGGCTCGGGGCGGATATCTGGGCTCAGCTGGGCCGAGGGGCTGATCGAGCTGGGCGATGGCGCGCAAGACATCGCGCCGGGTGACCCGGTGCGCTTTATCCCATGGGGTGGCTTTGGTCTGTAGGGCCCGCTTTGCGACGGTCTTAGTCAAAAGTGCCAGCAACGCGGCCCAACAACATGAACGCGCGTGCCGTACGCGTGTCGCCGAGGGCGGCCATTTCGGCGTCTGTGGCCTGCGGCTCAAAAGCTGCGATGCTGCGATCAAAGCGGCGTAAGAAGTGGTGCACCGCGTCGCGGAAAATCGGATCTTGCTTCATGCGGCCCGCTGTTAAGGCCAGCGATGTACGATCGCGCACACCGCCGAGGGCTGCAATGCTGCGCCCCCGCGCGCCATGCGCAAAGGCGCGCCAGACCTCGGCGCGGGCACGGTCCGGCTGCAAATCATCCATGTAGATGCCGTCCTGGCTCAGGAGCGTCAGCACGTCTTGCGCGGCCTGTACGATCTGTGCGGTGGGCCTGTCGCGCAGCGCGCGGCGCAGGGCGGCAAAGCCGGCCTCATCCTCCGCGGTTTCGGGAAAGTTGAGCGCGCGAATGAAATCCGCGTTGGGCAGGGGCGGTGCGGTTTCTTCCACAGGCGTGCCGAGGGCGAGGGTCGTTTGGTCCTCCGCAGGCGCAGCCTGTGGCGGAGCGCTGGCGGCGGGACGCGCAGGATCGCGGCTGGTGGAAAAGGTCGCCAGCGCGTTTTCCGTCTTGCGCGTGACCGCAGCGATCTCATCCAGCTTGCGCGCGACGGACGGGCCCTGCGTGCGCTCGCGCCCCTGTTGTTGCGCCAAATAGCTTTGACGGATCGCGTCAATCGCTGTTTGCAGCCGCTGGCTTTCTTCGCGCATGACCCGCGTGGAGCGGGCGGCAGTGGCCGCGACCCAGATCATCGCCACGGGCAAAAAGATCGCCATCATCGTTAGCATGAACATCAAGCCGGGGTCTTGAGCCGCGCCCTCATAGCCTTCATCAGGGCGCGTCAAAAAGAATGCGGCAGAACCCACAAGCCAGATTGCCGACAGCACAACCGCACTGATTTCGATGCCCGAAACCCCCGCCTGCCGCGGGCGATCGAACACGCCCCACGAGGTGGGCTTGTCGCCGTGGGTTTTAGGCGCATCCATCAGGTCTGTTCCAAGTGGCTAGGGTTGCTCACGCGTATATGATTTTGAGCACTTCGTAAGATTTGTTGCCGCCCGGTGTGCGGACCTCAACGCTGTCACCCTCTTCTTTGCCGATCAGAGCACGGGCGATGGGGGATTTTATGTTGAGCAACCCACCTTCGATGTTGGCCTCATATTCGCCCACGATCTGATAGGTTTTTTCGACATCCGTGTCTTCGTCCACAAGGGTTACGGTAGCACCAAACTTCACCGCACCTGACATCTTTGATGGATCAATCACGTCGGCCAGCGAAATTGCGCCTTCCAGCTCTTTGATCCGGCCTTCGATGAAGGACTGCTTCTCTTTCGCAGAATGATATTCAGCATTCTCGGACAAATCGCCATGCTCGCGCGCTTCTGCAATCGCGGTAATGATAGCGGGCCGTTCGACGGACTTAAGCTGTTTTAACTCCACCTCCAGCGCGAGGTAGCCCTTGCGGGTCATGGGGATCTTTTCCATGGGTGGCGTCCTGAAAGTCTGGGCGGCGCGGTCGGCCGCAGGTCAAAGTTGCATGCTAACAGACCTGTTGGCGCAGGAAAATGCAAGAGGAGGTTGTAGCCTTAATGTGCCGAAGAAAGGACCGTAGCGGACGCCGCCGTAATCCCGTTTTGCGCATGTCCCACAGATTTCGCAGCACAGATGATCAACCGCGCATCAAAACCACCGCATGACATGTGTAAAACCGTCGCAAAGCCAGTGGATTTACGCAGTGTCTACATTGCAATGGCGATAGCTGTGGTTTAGCCAAATGCCAAAGATTTTGCGCGTGCGATCAAGGGCCCGCGCCATGACAATGGGGAGCATGCCAATATGGCCGATATTGAACGCGAAGCGATGGAATATGACGTGGTCATTGTGGGGGCGGGCCCGGCTGGTTTGTCGGCGGCAATTCGCTTGAAGCAGCTTGATGCTGACCTGAATGTGGTTGTGCTGGAAAAAGGCTCCGAAGTGGGTGCGCACATTCTGTCGGGCGCGGTTCTGGATCCTGTGGGCTTGAACAAGCTGATCCCTGATTGGAAAGAAAAAGGCGCGCCGTTAAACGTGCCGGTGACCGAGGACAAGTTTTATGCCTTGGGCGAGGCGGGGGCGCTGCGCATCCCAAATTTCCCGATGCCGCCACTGATGAATAACCATGGTAATTACATCGTCTCGATGGGTAATGTCTGCCGCTGGATGGCAGAACAGGCCGAAGCCATGGGCGTTGAGATTTTCCCCGGCATGGCCTGCTCCGAGCTGGTCTACGGCGAAGACGGTGGCGTCAAAGGCGTCGTCGCGGGTGTCTTTGGCCTGGAGGCGGATGGCAGCATCGGCGAGAACACCGAGCCCGGCATGGAGTTGCACGGCAAATATGTGTTCCTGTCCGAAGGCGTGCGTGGATCGCTCTCTAAAGAGGTGATTGAGAAATACGATCTGCAAGCCGGAAAAGAGCCTCAGAAATTCGGCCTCGGCATGAAGGAAATTTGGGAAATCGATCCGGAAAAGCACAAGCTGGGGTCGGTAACTCATACGATGGGTTGGCCGCTGGGCAGCAATGCTGGCGGCGGATCGTTCATCTATCACCTAGAGAACAATCAGGTTTACGTCGGCTTCGTGGTGCACCTGAACTACAAAAACCCGCACATGTTCCCCTACATGGAATTCCAGCGCTTTAAGCATCATCCGATGGTGTCCGAGCTGCTGAAGGGCGGCAAACGCGTGGCTTACGGCGCGCGTGCAATCTCTGAGGGTGGCTATCAATCGATGCCCAAGATGGTCGCACCTGGTGTTGCGCTGCTGGGTTGTTCTGTTGGCATGGTCAACGTTCCGCGCATCAAGGGCAACCATAACGCAATGCTATCTGGCATCGCGGCTGCGGAGGCGGCGGCAGAGGCGATCAAGGCTGACCGCGCAGGAGACGAGCTGACGGCCTATGAGACCGAAGTGCGCAAAGGCGCCATCGGCCAAGACCTGTCCAAAGTGCGTAACGTAAAGCCACTGTGGTCTAAATTTGGACTGATGACTTCCCTTGTCGGGGGTGGGTTCGACATGTGGTGCAATACGCTCTTTGGTGTGTCGCCCTTGGGCACCTTGGGCCACGGTAAAACGGACGCTGAGGCGACAGAGCCTGCGGACAAGCACAAACCGATCGAATATCCGAAGCCCGATGGCACGCTCAGCTTTGACCGCCTGACCAATGTGGCCTTTAGCTTTACCAATCATGAGGAAAGCCAGCCCGCGCATTTGAAGCTGCGCGATGCAGATGTGCCAGTGGCCAAGAACTTGCCGATTTATGCAGGTCCTTCCGCGCGCTATTGCCCGGCTGGGGTGTATGAGTTTGTCACAGAGGAGGGTAAAGACCCGCGTTTTGTGATTAACTTCCAAAATTGCGTACATTGCAAGACCTGCGATATCAAAGATCCCGCGCAGAACATCGTCTGGACAAGCCCGCAGGGTGGCGATGGGCCAAACTATCCCAACATGTGATCCTTTTTAGGAGGCATGAAGTTTATGAAAACGCCGATGGGTTCTGTCCCGTCGGCGTTTTTAATAAGGGCTATCAGCCCTCTAGCGGTGAGGCATTGCAACGGGAGTGCAGGGTGTTAGCTTGTCTAAACGAAGCAATAAAGCGGTGAGGTTGGGTAAATGGTCCAAGGGATATTGAACAAAGGACGCATCCTGTCGGCTACTTTGGCGCTTGTTGGCTCGTTTACCACGCCTTTGGCTGCGCAGGAATTGGCCGGTGCCTACCTCGCAGCCCGTCACGCGGCCTTGCAAAGTGATTTCAACGTGGCGGCGGCCTATTTTGATCGGGCGCGCTTGCGCGACCCAGGCCAGCCAGCCTTGATGGAAGAAACCGTGCTCGCGCGGCTTTTGTCAGGTGATGTGGCACAGGCCCTGCCGATTGCGCGGGATATGGTCGCAGCAGGCATCCCGAGCCAGGCCGCGCATTTGGCCATGGTGGCCGATTTGGGCGCTCAAGGCGACTACGCTGCGGTGCGCGCCTGGGACACGCAGGCGCAAGGGATTGGACCGCTGGTCGATGGTCTATTGACCGCTTGGGCTGCCGTGGGTGCGGGGGATATTGCCGCCGCAGAGGCCGGGTTTGATGCGGTGGGGCGGACCCAAGGCCTTGGTGCATTTGCGGCCTTTCACAAAGCCCTCGCGCGTGCGATGCGCGGTGATTTTATCGGTGCGGATGCGATTTTGAGCAGCCCTGAGGGGGCTGGCCTTGTCCGTACCAAACGCGGCGCTGTGGCACATGCGGAAATCCTGAGCCAGTTGGGGCGGCAAGAAGAGGCGATCGCGCGCCTCTCATCTGCGTTTGGCACGGACCGTGCGCCCGAACAGGCGGCGCTTGTGGCGCGCCTGAGAGCGGGCGAGGTGCTCAGCTTTGACAGCGTGCGCACGCCATCAGATGGGTTTGCAGAGGTGTTTTATTCACTCGCCAATGCGCTGCGCGGCGAAGGCGGGCCGGAATACGCTTTGCTTTACGGCCGCTTGGCGCGTTTTCTGCGTCCGGATCATGTGGATGCAGTGCTCTTGAACGCCGAGCTGTTGGAAGGCCTCGACCAATATGCCTTGGCCATTGCGGCCTACAAGCAAGTGCCCGCAACGCACCCCGCATTCAGTGCTGCTGAATTGGGCAGGGCTGCTGCGCTGCGCCGCGCGGACAAGCCAGATGCCGCGATTGAGGTCTTGGAGCAGTTGGCGCGGGATTATCCGCAAATGCCCATGGTGCATTCAAACCTGGGTGATGCCCTGCGCGCCGAGGCGCAGTTTGAGGCGGCCATTGCTGCTTATGACCGCGCCATCGCCCTTGTGGGGCCAGAAGTGCGCGCCCAATGGTTTTTGCACTATGCCCGCGCCATTTCCTATGAACGTTTAGGCCAATGGGCGGCGGCCGAAGCTGATTTTCGCCGGGCACTGGCGCTCAACCCGGACCAGCCACAGGTGCTGAACTATCTGGGCTATTCGATGGTGGAAAAGCAGATCAACCTTGATGAGGCGCTGGATATGATCCAACGCGCCGCAGCCGCCAGCCCGCAAAGCGGTTATATCATCGACAGTTTGGGCTGGGTCCTTTACCGCCTCGGTCGGTACGAAGAGGCGGTGGTGCACATGGAGCGCGCAGTGGCCTTGATGCCTGTCGATCCGGTGGTGAACGATCATCTCGGAGATGTGCTCTGGGCTGTGGGGCGGGTGCGCGAGGCGCGGTTTCAATGGTCCCGCGCGCTGAGCTTTGTTGATCCCGATGTGCCAAACTCTGAAGCACAGCCCGAGCGGATGCGCCGCAAGTTGGACATCGGCTTGGACGCGGTTCTGCGTGAAGAAGGGGCCCCGCCGCTGAAGGTGGCCCATGACGCAGATTGAGGTTTTTGCCCCGGCCAAGATCAACCTTGCGCTGCATGTGACGGGCCAGCGGGCTGATGGCTATCACTTGTTGGATACGCTGGTGGCCTTTGCCGATGTTGGTGACGGGGTTGGTGTTGAGGTGGGTACGTTTGAACCGCAGTTGAGCGTATCTGGCCCTGAGGCTACTCCGGCCCTTGCGACAGACGACAATATTATGTGGCAGGTGGCCCGCCGTTTCGCGCCGGCACATCTAGGCGTGCGGATGCATCTGGAGAAGAATTTGCCGCTGGCCTCCGGTATCGGTGGTGGCTCGGCGGATGCCGCAGCAGTCTATCGCGGCCTGCGCGCTTTGGCGGGGGCGGCGGGGTTGGATGCGCCGCCATCCGCGGAGGACCGGGCCCATCTGTTGGCCATTGGCGCCGATGTGCCGATGTGCGCGCTGAGACAGCCCGCGCGCATTCAAGGGATTGGTGAGGTCATGACGCCGCTGACAACATTCCCCAGCCTCGGGATTGTTTTGATAAACCCACGTCAAGGCGTCTCAACGCCTGCGATTTTTGGGAAGTTGGCGCAGAAGGACAACGCGCCTTTGTCGGACGTTCCCTCTGGGTTTGCCGGTACGGCGCACCTGCTCGACTGGCTCGCGCATCAGCGCAACGATCTGGAGGGGCCTGCGCGCGAGGTTTGCCCTGCGATTGATGCGGTCATTGTGGCATTGGCGGCGACTTCGGAGTGCCGTCTGGCGCGCATGTCCGGCTCTGGCGCGACCTGCTTTGGCCTTTTTGAAACCCGTGAGGCAGCCTTTGTCGCGGCGGACCTGCTGCGCAGGGTACACCCAGATTGGTGGGTGCAGGGGGGCAGCCTTTATGGTGCGGGTTAGTTGATACGTTCGACGACGTAATCGGCCAGGTCGATCAACATCTCTTTAACGTCATGGGCAGGCAGGGGCGCGAGTGCTGTTTTCGCCTTCTCTGCCCAAGCAATCGCGTCTTTTCGAGTATCATCCAGCCCGCCGTGCAGGGTTAAGAGCGACAGCGCATGTTCAAGATCGCCTTTGCGCTGGTCGCCCTTTTCAATGGTGCGCTGCCAAAAGCCACGCTCTTCATCGCTCGCCTTGGCGACGGTTTTGATGACGGGCAAGGTCAGCTTGCGTTCACGGAAATCATCGCCGACGTTTTTGCCAGTGGCCGCACTTTGGCCTTGGTAATCCAGCAGGTCGTCCACGATCTGAAAGGCGATACCCAAGGCGTCGCCATAAGCAAAGAGCGCCGCAACCGTCGCCGCGTCTGAGCCCGCAATCACGCCACCCACTTCGGTCGCTGCTGAAAAGAGGGCGGCCGTTTTCCCGCGTACCACCTGCAAATAAATGTCCTCGTCTGTGGCAAGGTCCTGCGCCGCGGTCAGCTGTAAAACCTCGCCCTCGGCGATGGTGGCCGAGGCGTTGGAGAGGATGCGCAGCACCTCCATCGATCCGGTTTCGGTCATTAGCTGAAAACTGCGCGAGAAGAGGTAATCCCCCACCAAGACGGAGGATTTGTTGTCCCACAGCAGATTGGCCGTCGGACGCCCGCGGCGTTGCGCGCTCTCATCCACCACATCATCATGTAGCAAAGTCGCGGTGTGAATGAACTCCACTGTCGCGGCCAAGTGGATGTGGAACGGGCCGCCATAGCCACATAAATGCGCCGCCGCTAAGGTGAGCATTGGACGCAAGCGCTTGCCACCGGCTCCTACCAAATGCGCGGTCACCTCGGGGATGCGCGGCGCGTGCTCGGACGCCATTTTTTGTGCGATCAGCTGGTTCACAGCCCCCATATCGTCCGACAAATAGGCCGCGAGGCGGTCCTGCGGCTTTTGCGGTTCTGTTTTCGCGTCCATTGGTTGCCCTTTGTGTCCCAACTATGCTCGACAATCTGTGTGCGGTGGCCGTAAAACTCCGGGATGAAAGAGCTTTTGCGCACCACGGACCCGACGATCATCGCCTTTGCCTCGGCCTTGCTGTCTGGCGAGGATATAGACTGCTTCGAGATGGACGTAAATATGAGCATCCTTGAGGGCGGGATTGGTATTTTCCCGCGCCGTCTGATGGTGCACCCCGACGACCATGATGCGGCCACACGGGTGCTGCGCGACAATGATATTCCGACGGGCATGTAATGGCGGCAGCAGAGGATGATGTGACCTTTGACGCCTATTTGGGCGGTCGGCTGCATCTATATCAGCCGCAAGATGGCTACCGTGCGGGACTGGATGCGGTGCTTTTGGCGGCGAGTGTGCCTGCGGTGGCGGGTCAATCGGTTTTGGACCTTGGGTGCGGTGTGGGGGCGGCGGCGTTGTGTTTGGGGGCGCGGGTGCCGGGGCTGACGCTACACGGGGTAGAGCGCAACGCGGATTATGCGGCTTTGGCCGCGCACAACGGGCTAGACGTGACCCATGCGGATCTGACGGATTTGCCGCTTTTGGTACGGGACCGCAGTTTCGATCACGTCATCGCCAACCCGCCGTATTTTGATCGCAGCGCCTCAAAAGCCGCACAAAACACCCAGCGCGAGCAAGCCTTGGGCGAAGAGACGCCGCTGGCGCAGTGGGTCAAGATCGCGGCCAAACGCGCTGGACCCAAGGGGTCGGTGCATATGATCCACCGCATGGCGCGCTTGCCAGAGATTTTGGCGGCCATGGCGGGGCGGTTGGGAAGTATCGAGGTGTTGCCGCTGTCTGCGCGTTCCGGGCGTGCCCCCGAATTGTGCATTGTTCGTGCTCGGAAGGCAGGGCGCGGGGAATTTCAGTTGTATTTTAACCGAATTTTGCACCGCGGCACGGCGCATATCAGCGATAAGCCGGACTATACCCCTGAAATAACGGAGATCCTTCAGAATGCGGCCCCGCTAAATTTCGCTGACGGAGGATTTGCGTAACAGATTTATGACGCACTGCGGCGTGACAGAATCTGAATTCCGTGCTCAGCTAATCAGGCACTTAATCAATGGAGGATTGCATGAGCCTGAGCGCACATATCACAGAGTTGAAAAAGAAGCACCAAAACCTGAGCGAAGCCGTCGAAAAAGAGATGCGCGCGCCGGGCGGGGATCCGTTGAAAGTGTCCCAGATGAAGAAACGAAAGTTGCGCCTGAAAGAAGAGATTTCGCGTCTGCAAACCTAACCGCTGCGGGCTACGCTGCCCTCCGCGCACTGGCGCGCGCGGCGATAACGGCACCGCCGGTGATCAGCACAGCTGCAAAGCCAAGGGTCCAGCTGGGGGCTGCAATACCTACGATGACTAGGACGAGGGTCGACAACAAGGGGGCTGCGTAGGACGCTGCCCCTAACACTTGGATGTCACCCTGTTTGACACCGATGTCCCAGACGTAAAACGCAAGGCCCACGGGCCCCATGCCCAACAATAATACACTTGCCCAGCCCATTAGGGTCGGGGGGAGGGCCGTAACCTCGAGCATCAGATGCAGGGGCAGAGACAGAATTGCGGATGCGACACAGAAGATGGCCACAGCGTCCGTTGGCACCGTGCCGAAATAGCGTGAGCCAACGGAATATGTGCTCCAGGTCAAGGCACAGGCTAGTGCCAAAAGATATCCGGGTAGAGCGCCTGTGTTAAAACCCGCATCGCCGCCCGTAATGATGAGGCCGGCGCCTGCAAATCCCAAAGCGGCGCCAATAAGGTGTCCCGCGCGCAGTTTTTCGCTCGGAAGCAGGCCAGAAAAGACAACAATCAAGAGGGGCCATAAATAGGCGATCAGTCCCGCCTGTGCAGGCGGCGCGAGGCGCAGTGCGCTGAAATACAGCACATGATAGCCAAAAAGACCGAGCGTGCCGAAGGTATAAACATGCAGTGGTACCTGGCGCATGCGGGCGAAGCCGCCCGTGGCACCACTCCAAACCAAGCCTATTGCGCCGCCGATGCTAAAGCAAAGCGTATTCAACAGCAGTGGCGGCACCGGGGCTGACCCAACCGTAAGCACCGCCAGCAGTGCCCACAGGCCAACCGCGACAAATCCAAAAAGCGTTGCCCGAGATTTATGCATGCTCGTCATCCTTTTCGTGCCTACGAATGTCGAAGGCCGCGTTGATATGCGCGGTTTTCTCAATCTCGCGCAAGATCCAGTCGCGAAATGCCGCAATTTGCGGCCGTGTCTCGGTGCCTGACGGACAGATAAATCGGAACTTGGCCTGCGTGCTCAGCGCGATTTTGAAGGGCGCGACCAACCTGCCGTCAGCGAGGTCTTTGATCACCAAGGCGCGTCGCCCCAGTGTAATGCCCACCCCAGCCAAGACTGCATCCAGCGCGTGATCTGCCTGCGAAAACCGCAACCCATGCTCCGGCGTGAAATCAATGCCCATGGTCCGAAACCATGCAGCCCAATCGCAAGGCGGGTTCAGAAAATTAATCGAATCGTCGAAAATCAGTGGCGCGTTTTGCAGGCTGTCAGGTGTTGGATATTTCTGCGCCATATCTGGCGTCATCACGGGCGACACCCATTCCTCTGCGAGGGGCAACGCATAGAGGCCCGGTTCTGTCCCATAGCCAAAGCGAATCGCCACATCGATGGCATCGCGCGCGAAATCCATCTTTCGCAGTGCGGCCGAGACCCGCAATTCGATCTCCGGATGGGCCTGCGCAAACTCATAAAGACGGGGCGCCAGCCATTTTGCGGTAAATGCAGGCCCGGCCGTCACGGTCAAGGTTTGCGTGTCCTGCAACCGCTGTGTTGCACGCCACGCTGCGGCAAGCGCTTGAAAGCCGTCCTTGCTGCCGGGGGCCAGCACGTGTCCCGCTTCCGTCAGCTCAACCGCGCGGTTCAACCGACGAAAGAGCGGCGCGCCAAGATGCGCTTCTAAGGATTTGATCTGATAGCTAAGCGCGGCTGGTGTGACATGCAATTCATCCGCCGCTTTTGCGAAGGACATATGACGCGCAGCGGCGTCAAAGGCGCGCAAGGCAGTTAAAGGGGGCAGGCGGTCCGGCATGTCAGTTCAATATTACTTAACTGAACTACTGGAAAGACTCGTTTGTCAGAGGCGTTCATTGTGCCGATATTGAGGTCAGAAAGTCACACATCCCCATTTGCCAATCAGGAGCTGACCATGATCGAAGCCACCACAAATCCCGCCGCCCGCAACGCCATGAACGCCGCCCATGAGGAGCGTGCGCAAGCCATGCGCGATGCATGGCGCTGGCTTTTTGGATCGAAAGCGACGCATTAAGTGCAAAACATGCGACCGCAAAAATAACAAAGGGCTGCCTCCATACGGACGCAGCCCTTTTTTACAGCTTTTGTCGGGCTTTAGACGAAGAATTGGCCGCCATTTGCGGAAATCGTTGAGCCGTTGATGAACCCGCTGTCGTCGGAGGCAAGGAACACCACGCAGCGTGCAATCTCTTCTGGCTGGCCCAAACGACCCGTGGGGATCTGTGCGATGATGCCTTCGCGGACCTTTTCGGGAACGGCCATGACCATGTCGGTGCCGATGTAGCCGGGGCAGATCGCATTGGCCGTGATGCCTGCGCGCGCGCCCTCTTGAGCGAGGGATTTGACGATGCCCAAATCACCCGCTTTGGTTGCGGCATAGTTAACTTGCGCAAATTGGCCCTTTTGACCGTTGATCGAGCTTATCACGATCACGCGGCCGAATTTACGCTCACGCATGCCGGGCCAGACCGGGTGTACTGTGTTGAAAACGCCCGTCAGGTTGGTGTCGACGACCTGATGCCATTGCTCTGGCGTCATGCGGTGGAAGGGGGCGTCGCGGGTGATGCCTGCGTTAGCAACCACAACGTCGACGGGGCCTAGGTCGCTCTCGACCTGAGCGATGCCCGCTGCGCTTTCCTCATAATCGGCGACGTTCCACTTGTAGGTCTTGATCCCTGTCTCGGATGTGAACTTGGCGGCGGCTTCGTCGTTGCCGGCGTAGGTCGCGGCGACGGCGTAACCGGCGTCTTTGAGGGCTTGGGAAATGGCCGCGCCGATTCCGCGCGATCCTCCGGTGACGAGGGCAACACGTGACATGAGGGGTCTCCTTCTGAGAAATGAGTTCGAAATGTTATTACGATAAGTATGCTAAAGGCGCAATATTATTACTTTGCCAAATTGACAAAAAAGAAGGGGCGGCTGCAAGGCGGCCTCCCCTTCTTAATCCCAGCAGGCAAAACCTTAGGGGCGTTCGAGGCACATAGCGACGCCCATGCCGCCGCCGATGCACAGTGTGGCGAGGCCTTTCTTCGCCCCGCGGCGCTTCATTTCAAACAACAAGGTGTTCAATACACGCGCGCCGGAGGCGCCGATGGGGTGGCCGATGGCGATGGCACCGCCGTTCACGTTTACGATCGAAGGATCCCAACCCATGTCTTTGTTGACGGCGCAGGCCTGTGCCGCGAAGGCCTCATTTGCTTCTACCAGGTCCAGGTCTTCTGCTTTCCAGCCCGCCTTTTCCAAGGCTTTGCGCGATGCGTAAATGGGGCCGACGCCCATGATTTTGGGGTCAAGACCGGCCGTTGCGTAGGAGGCGATGCGGGCCAGCGGTTCGATGCCGCGCCTTTCGGCCTCATCTGCGGACATCATCAGCGCGGCGGCCGCGCCATCGTTCAGGCCAGAAGCGTTGGCCGCAGTGACCGAGCCGTCCTTAGCAAAGGCGGGGCGCAGTTTTTGCATGGCTTCCATAGTGGCGCCGTGCCGGATGTATTCGTCCGCGTCGACCACGATCTCGCCTTTGCGGGTCTTGATCGTAAAGGGCACGATTTCATCGACAAATTTGCCTGCGTTTTGGGCAGCTTCCGCTTTATTCTGCGATCCCACAGCGAAGGCGTCTTGGTCTTCGCGGCTGATCTGCCATTTTTCAGCAACGTTTTCAGCGGTCTGACCCATGTGGTAGCCGTTGAATGCGTCCCAAAGGCCATCGCGGATCATGGTGTCGATATATTGCATGTCGCCCATTTTTTGACCGGCGCGCAGGTGTGCGGCATGGGGGCTGAGGGTCATGTTTTCTTGTCCGCCCGCAGCCACGATGGCCGCATCACCCAATTGGATATGTTGCGCAGCCAAAGCCACAGCCCGCAGACCCGAGCCGCAGACCTGATTGATGGACCAAGCGGCGCTTTCCACTGGAAGACCTGCGTTGATGTGAGCTTGACGCGCGGGGTTTTGGCCCTGGGCTGCGGTCAAAACTTGGCCCAGAATGGTTTCGCTCACCGCGTCTTTTTCGATGCCGGCGCGTTCGACAACAGCGTTCAATACTGCGGCGCCCAGGTCGTGCGCGGGGGTGTTTGCAAAAGATCCGTTAAAGCTGCCGACGGCGGTGCGGGCGGCCGATGCGATGACGACATTGGTCATGGGTGATTCCTTTAGCTGTTGCGCGTCAAGGGTCCCGGGGCCTGCACCATGCAGTCGGCATCGCCCTGCCGCTAGGGGTCGCATAGCGCATTTGACCAAGCGTCACAACGCAACGAAGTGTCACATATTTCTGACGGCCGTTGTAATATAAATTGGTCACTTAGCGTGACGTGTTATACGACCCTTAGGTGTCGCGCCGGGCCAGCGCTCAGATCCAGGATTTGGGGTGCCCCGAAAAGATAGCCTTGCAGGCAGTCCACACCCAGCGTGCGCAACATGTCAGCATCGGCGGCGTTTTCCACATATTCCGCCACGGTCAGCATATCAAAATGTTGCGCGATGGAGATCATGGATCGCACCAGGGCCTGATTGTCAAAGTCCTCGGCAATGCCGCGTATAAACTGGCCATCGATTTTGAGGATGTCGAAATAATAGTCCTTGAAGTACCGCATGGCGGTCTGCCCCGCGCCGAAGTCATCCAAGGCAAAGCACACGCCCCGTTCGGCCCAATGGTCCATAAACCGGATGATTTGCTCCTTTTGCTCCATGTTTGAGGTTTCGGTCATCTCAAGGATTAGGCGCTCGGCTACCGTGTCATCCTGCGCCAATCCGCGCTCGAGTGTGCGCAGCCAACGCGCGCAGCCAATGGATTGGGCCGCCAAGTTGATGGAGAGCCGCAGGTCTGGCGTCTGCCTGAGCGCGTGCAGCCCGAGGCGCAGTGCATATGTGTCCAGTGCGCGGCCAAGTTCTGTATGTTCTACCAAAGACATGAAATCTTGCGCAGGGATCATCCGTCCGTTGGCGTCTGTTATGCGGATTAGACCTTCGTAAAATCCGATCCGCTCGGGTGATCCCGCATTTACGACAGGCTGAAAGGCCAGGGCAATGCGGTTGTGCGCCAGGGCGTCTTCCACCTCGCGAATGGTATGTGTGGCGCGGCCTGAGCGGCCTGCATAGGGGGGTGTCTTCATAAAATATGCGTCATGACCGCCGCGTGGTCC